>NZ_JBKEUE010000007.1:0-1221 GCF_056356435.1 Bifidobacterium sp. LH_512 | reverse complement strand
TGGCCCAGGGGAGACGCCCGGTCCCATTCCGAACCCGGAAGCTAAGACCTGGCACGGCGATGGTACTGCACCCGGGAGGGTGTGGGAGAGTAGCACGCCGCCGCATTCATCGTTAGGGGGAGGCCCCGTGGCTCACGCCACGGGGCCTTTCCCGTTACCGGGCTCTTTTGGTTGAGTAGACGGTCGCATGCTCGGAATGGTTGCACGACTGCACATGCGTGAAAATCGTCATTGCATATCTGACATAAGAGCACTTATCGGAGGAAAAACCTGCTGAGCAACGAGCTAGGCATACGACTTGATGTCGTTGGAGTATATAACCTAGCCATGCTAGGGAGAGGCTATGGCTCGGCGTTGGGTGAGTATGCTAGGAGCCACGCGGATTGCGATTATCGGATACAACGGAAGCGGCAAATCAACGTTAGCAGGCGTTTATCTTGCATATGGAATGTGCCAGTATCGTGCCCCGACACTATGCATTAGTTACCCGGATGGATCGAACGCGATGATGCGTCGGCCAGGTTGCAAGTGCAGCAATTCATGAACCAACCGGATTGGATCGGCGAAAGCACGTACACAACTCTTTGTTTTGCTGATTGTATGTGAATGGCTGTTCGAATACTTATCTTCGACCTCCTCGCTTGTAATGTCTCGCGCGAGCATTGCACCGTTCTATTACACATCGTGGCGGCATCCGACTTGATATGACGGTGGTCTGCAATGAGCGAATGAATATTGGATTCATTCGATGGCTGTTGTTCGTAGAACGTACGAAGAAGAGAGGTGAAGCTTATCTACGAACCATGAATGCATATGCGGATAAATGTCTGACACTGCGCAGTCAGCACGAGATTGACGGATTTATACAAAGTCAGTGTGAAGAGATTGCGGATTTGAAGATTGACGACACGCCGAAAGGGAAGATTTTCTTAAGACATTTGACGGTCGTGAATCGTTATTTGATGGTTTGGGAACCGTTTTTTTGGTGTTTTCGACACGCCGATGGATGCGTGTGTTCGCAATGGTTCTGGTGGTGTGGGCGTGTATCGGGTTTGCGGTTTTCGTCCGGTGCGTGTAAGTTCTTCATCTTGCTGCCGCACGGTGCGGCCGGGGGTTCGGTCCCGTGGCCTGTTTCGTTGCGTGTGGTGGTGGTTTGAGAACTCAAGAGCGTGTCTGTACTACTTATGCTTTATGTAAGTCAATGATTGCCAGTCCGATTCC
>NZ_JBKEUE010000006.1:0-8790 GCF_056356435.1 Bifidobacterium sp. LH_512 | reverse complement strand
AAGACCATCACGTTCACGGACAACTCCTACGCGAAATTCGCCGACACCGACCAGGACGGCACCGCCAACCAGCCTGCCGACCGTGTCGTGAAGCTGGCCCCGGGCGACAAGCTCGCCTCCTGGGAGATCCCGACCGACGCGAACGTGGACGACGACAACCTGCTTCAGGGCTGGTATGACTCCACCTCCGCCTCCCAGGCCGACTACGACCTGACCGCCGCGCCGGAGAAGAGCGTCACGCTGAGCCCGAAGACCGTCACGTCCTTCGTCGTCAAGTTCTCTGCCTCCGCCGGTCACAAACTGCTCGTTCAGGGCGGCAAATCCGGCGGCTACACTCAGGGCAGTGAGACGTATGACGTCGAGGTCGCGGAGAACACCGCGCTGTCCTCCTTCCCGGTCGCAGTGGACTCCGCCACTGGCACCATCGCCACTGGCGACAAGTTCATCACCATCTGGAACGGTACTGCCGGCGCTTGGAAGCTCGGCAACAAGGTCACCGCTGACCTGAACCTGACGGCGGACACCGCGAACGGCGCGTCTCAGGCCTATCAGGTGGACTACAAGGTCGACCCGGCGTTCTATCCGGTTGCCTCCAAGTACGTGCCGGAGGGCTCCTCCATCCCGACGCCGGACCTGTCCGAGATCGGCGGCCTGTACAAGGCCGGCAACTGGTCCTACACGGGGTCTGATTCCAAGCCATACGAATACGTGGACGAGAAGGTCGAAGCCGTCGACGCCGCCGAGGGCTCTGCCGACTACCGCGTGACCCTGTCTTCCGTGCTGACCCCGCTGGCGGCCGAGCAGGTCACGGTCACGTTCGACCCGAACTACAGCGGTTCGAAGACCACCCAGGTCAAGTACGACGAGGGCACGTCCGTGTCCGAACCGTCCGAGCCGACCCGCGACGGCTACGTGTTCATGGGCTGGTACAAGGACGCCGACGCCTCCAAGCAGGTCCCGGCCGGCACCGGCGCGAACAAGCTCAACTTCGAGGACCTGACCGCTGACGCCGATATCGTCTACTACGCCGGCTGGCTCAAGGACACCGTCGCCACCGACATCGTCGGCGCGAAGAACCTCACCCCGGACATGGTCGAGGCCGACGACGCGTTCACCACGAATTCCGTGAAGGCCTACACGAAGGCCTACGACAAGGCCGTGTCCGACGCCGACCTGACCGCCGCCGAGAAGGCCGCCCTGGCCGACGGCGCCTCCCTGTCCGCGATCGCGAAGTTCACGGACACCAAGAAGGCCGACGCGCTGCTCAAGGGCCTGCAGTCCGCCCAGGCCCTGCTCAAGGCCAAGAGCACCGTCCCGGTGTACCGCGTGTTCAACAAGGACACCAACAAGCACCTGTACACCACGGACGCGGCCGAGGCCGCCGCCCTGATGGCCGCCGGCTGGCGTGACGAGGGCGTGGCGTTCAACGTCGCGGCCGCCGTCAACAAGCACGACAACGTCGTGGAGTCCGGCATGTACGTCCCGGTGTACCGCCTGTTCAACAAGTACGACGCCTCGGGCAAGCAGATCGACCGCCACTTCTACACCTCGGACAAGGCCGAGTACGAGAAGCTGGTCGCGGACCCGAGCTGGCGTGACGAGGGCATCGCCTACTACGTGCGCACGCAGGGCGGCGAGACCGTGTACCGCGCGTACAGCTCCGACCGTTACGAGCACCTGTTCACCACGAACAAGACCGAGGCCCAGAACGCGGTGAAGCTGTACGGCTACCGTGACGAGGGCGTCGCCTTCAACGCCGAGTGAACCGGTAGCGCGGCATCGTCAGTGATGTAGCGTGCGAACCCTGAGAGGGGTTTCTCCTTGGGAATGACTTCCAAGGAGAAACCCCTCTTTTCGCGTATCCATGTCTTCATGAGATCGTCGATGTGACGAGATTGGATGCATAATTCCTGATACGCGAAAGGGTATTCCCTTTTGGATTTGATTCCAAAGGGGAACACCCTTCCGTCATGTCAGCGGACAGTCGGCCTCACGGCCGGCGTCACGGCGTCACGGCGTCACTTCTCGGTGTAGAAGCCGATGTTCTCGGCGCGGTACCAGCCCTCGCCGGTCGCGGTCGTCGCGGCCTCGTACTCCGCTTCGCTCGTGGTGAACAGGTGCTCGTAGCGCGACGGGCTGTACGCGCGGTACACGGCCACGCCGCCCTGCGTGCGGGCGTAGTACGCCACGCCCTCGTCACGCCATCCGGACTTCACCAGGTTCTCCATCTCGGACTTGTCCGTGGTGTAGAAGTGGCGGTTCGCCGGCTTGTCGTACAGGCGGTACACCGGCGTGTACAGGCCCGAATCCACCAGGTCCTTGTAATGGTTGCTGCTGGTGTCGTTCATCTGGTCCTCGGTCAGGTCCAGCGTGTAGTAGGCGATGCCCTCGTCACGCCAGCCGCCCGCGATCAGGCCCAGGGCCTCGGCCTTGACGGACGTGTACAGGTGCTTGTTGTCGGCCTTGTTGTACACGCGGTACACCGGGGCGGTCTTGGAGGTCTTCACGACCAGGAGCGCCTGCGCGGCCTGGAACGCCTCGGTCGCCTCGGTCAGCTCGTCATCGCTCAGCTTGGACGCGTCGGTGCCGTACTCGTCCACGGCGGCCTTGTACGCCTTCTCGTACGCCTTCACGGACGCGTCGGTGAACAGGTCCTTCACATCGGACTGGGCGGTGACGTCCTTGACGGCCTTGTCGAACACGGTCGTGCCGATGGCGGCCCAATGAGCGTACACCGTATCATCTGCGGTGAGCGGGAAGACGACTTCGCTGCCGCCGATGGCGGCGTCGTACCAGCCGAGGAACTCATAGCCCTCACGGACCGGGTCGGCCAAGGCGGCGACCTCGCCGTTCGCGTCCGCGTTCACGACCGTGCGCTTACCGCCGGTGTAGTTCTCATCGAACGTGACCTTCACGCTGCTCTTGGTCGCCTCGCCCCACACGGCCATCAGCGTCTTGGCCACGGTGACATAGGTGCTCCACGCGTACTCCGGATCGGAGGTCGAGGTGGTGCCGCTGCTCTTCTCAGTCCAGTACAGGAACGGACGGCCCTGATCGGTCGGGTCCGTCGGATTGGCCGGCTTGGAGACCTGGGTGCCCGCAGCAATGGTGTCGGTGCCGTAGGTGTCGGTATCGTTGTACTTGAACGTGACGACGACCGTCGACGGTGCGGTGCCGTACTTCGCGTACAGGGTGACGTCCTCCGTGGTGCCCGCGGTGAAGTCGAACGGCTTGTCGGACAGGGTGCCGTCGGCGGACTTCGTGTACCAGCCAAGGAACGGATTGCCGGAAGAAGCCGCACTACTCCAATTGGAGGTATCGATGCCCGACTCGAAGGCCTTGCCCGGAACGACGTAGTGAACGGTAGGCGCAGAGATCGCACTGCCGCTGTTATATCCGCCGTTGGCGTTGTAGGTGACCTTCACGCTCTTGTACAGCGGGTACAGGGTCGTGCTCGTATCGAACGTGGCGGTCGTGAAGTCCACCGCGGTGGACTCGTCGTTGTTCTTGGTCAGCCAAGCGGCCACCTGGTTCTGGTTCGTGTTCGCGTTGTATCCGACCTGCCAGTCGGCCAGCTTGTCGCCCGGAGCGATCGTCGCCGTGCCGTTCTGGCCCGCGCCGGTGAACGTGACCGTCACAGATCCGTTGACGGCCCAGTGGGCGAACAGGTCCATGTTGCCGGTGACCTTGGTGCCGGTCTTTTTGACGGCGCCGTCCACGCCGTAATCGGCCTGCGCATACCAGCCGGTGAACGTGTGGTTCGTTGTATCAGGCGAATCTGGGGTTACGTTAAGAATCGAGTCCAGGCTGGTGTCGTTCGGGATGTTCTCCAGGGTGACGTAGGCGGAGTCCTCAGGGCGTTCCTCGTTCTCGTACACAGCCTTGTCATCGCCTCCGGTGAGCGTAGTGCCGATGAGGGTGTTAACGGCACTGACGATGCCGCTGCCCAATTCGCCGCCGTTCGCGTTCACCGTCACCGTATACTTCGCGCCCTCCTCGGGCGTGAAGGCCGCGTTCGCGGTCGCGGCGGCCATGCCCATGGTCGCGATCATCGCGACGGAGGCCAGACCGGCGAGCGGGGCGCGCCAAATCTTCGTGTTTCCTGTCATCTTCAGAAAACCTTTCTTTCTAGGCCACGGGCCACGAAGAAAAAACCGCCAGCCACGCACAGAAAAGCGATGACGATGAACAGCGCCAGATGATGACACCATAGGGAGTAAACGGTGATGATGCGCAGAAGAAAACGACGACGGTTGCGGACACGCTCCCCTCAGGCCTTGGGAACACCGAAACGAGTCTTTAATCGGTTTCATGCCGCATGCCGTCGCGGAGGCGACGGGCGAACGAATGGAGCCTGAGCCGTTCCAGCCCCTCGATCTCCTCGAGCATGGTACGCGGAGGCCGTTTCTTCGACGACACCAGCCCGCGCATCACGGTCAGGGCCTTGCCCGGGTCGGCGTCATACACGCGACTCAGGAACGCGTCCGGCGACTCGGCTCGCAGCCCGTACCGGCCGATGACGTTCGCGGGGAAATCCCTGAGATTGAGCGTGACCACCACCGACGCGCCGGCGCGCCTAGCCGCGGCCACGACATGCCGGTCGTCCGGGTCGGGAAGATCGACGCCACCCGTCAGCTCCTCCCATCCACTGACGGAAGCGAACGGGAAGGCCCTGTCCATCAGCGCCGTAGCCCGCCACGCATCGGACTCCGACATGCCGCGCACCCGCATCATAGCGGCGCGAGCCTCGTCCATGATTCGCTCGGACCAGACGGGATCGTACAGATGCGCCTCGGCGAAGCACAGCAGCACATCGATCATCCACGTGGGAACGAACAGGTTCGCGTCGAGCAGCGCGACCTCGCACCCGTCACTCACCGAACCCGTCCAGATAGCCGGAATAGTCCATGTCATAGCCGCCCGTGGAGGCCGACAGTTCATGCAGGTCCTCCAACGCCTCGCCGGCGATGCGGTCCTGCCCGCGCCTGTAGGCGAGGACTTCGTCGACGTCCAGAAGCCTGCCTCCCCGTCCTGCCGTTCGGACGGCATGCAGCGCCCCCGCGTCGACCATGCGTTCCACCGTACGCGGGGACGCTTCCAGGATACGGGCTGCCTCCTCGACGGTGGCCAGACGCGACGGGTCCGCGCCCTCGCCGAGCACATAGGCAAGCGTCTTCTCATACAGTTCCGGGGTCAACGCGATGCGCGCCCCGTCGGCGCCCTGCAGGAAGGCACCCGACTTGCGTCGGGCCAGGGGACGGCGCCTTCTGACCGTCCGTGTCGATTTTGCCAGCATGGTCATGGCCGTCTCCTTTCCATCATTCACCATGATACCCGCGATGATCCGGTCCGGAAAGCGTCGATCGCTTGCGACTCGTATCGTCACCACTTGTTTCTGGACAATGCCGCCACTTATCTCCGGGCATCGTCGTCACTTGGCGTCGGACGGTTTCATCGCTTCCGGTCAGAGGTCGGAGTTGCAGGGAGTTTTTCTTTCGTGGCCCGTGGCCTAGAAAGAAAGGTTTTCTGAAGATGACAGGAAACACGAAGATTTGGCGCGCCCCGCTCGCCGGTCTGGCCTCCCTCGCGATGATTGCGACCATGGGCATGGCCGCGGCCACCGCGAACGCGACCGCGGGTGAAGCCGACGAGGTGATCCTGGACGCAAACAACGGCGTGTTCTCGAATCACACCGCTGACACGAGCGCCACCAAGCTGACTGTCCCCAACGCCGGTAACACCACGACTTGGCAGGACGACCTGTACTACGGCACCAGCAATGTGAACAAGCCGACCCGTGGCGGCTACACGTTCTCCGGCTGGTACACGACGAAGAAGGGCGGCTCCGCCGTTGATCCGAACGGCGACATCGCGGACGGCACGACCCTGTACGCGCACTGGGTGAGCACTGCCAGCGCGAACGACAGCACCGTCACGTTCGACCTCGGCACTTATGTCAAGGCCCCGACCGCTGTGGGCGATGTCGTGACCGCTGCTGGTACGGTCCTGCTGGCCTCCGGCGACACGCTGGCCGACTGGCAGGTCCCGAGCGAGGATGCCGCGGTCGATGATCATCAGCTGTTCGAGGGCGTGTGGCAGAAGGACGGCAAGGACGTCGCCGTCAAGGACATGAAGGGCGGCCAAAAATACACGCCGAAGACCGAGAACGCCACCGTCGTCTCCTATTACGCCGGTAATGGCGTCACCGTTGCCAAGACCCTTGACGGCGCGAAGGAAGAGTCGAGCAATCCGACCGATAGCGCTGCGGTGACGCGCGAATACAAGCAGGGTTCGACCTTCACCCCGCTCAGCTTCTACGGTGGAAGCGCCAGCGCTTGGACCAATCTCGACGTTGCGTTCAGCGCAGGCACCGCCAACAGCGACGGCACGGTGACCCTGCCGACGGGCTCCAACGACGTGACCGCCACGGTCTCGACGGCCAAGAACAAGGTCACTTACGTCATGCTGACCACGCACAACAACGCCGACAGCCCGGTTAAAGACAAGGTCGCCATGGTGCAGAAGGGCTGGACCGCGGACCCGTCCAAGCTGTTCGAAGCCCCGACCGAAGTCGGTTCCACCTTCATGGGCTGGAGCAACGAGGCGACGAAGACAAGCCGCGATGAGTCTAACTTGATCAAGGCCGGCATCATGAATGCGGACCTCCCCATGTACCCGTGGTTCAAGACCGACTCTTCCGTCACGATCTCGTTCGATCTGAACTACGACAACGCGGACGTGATTGACGTCGACGCCGATGCCAACGGCTACGTCGAGGCGCCGGCCGACCCAGTACGTGACGGTTACACGTTCGTTGGCTGGTTCGATACCGAAGCCAGCACCGGCGGCAACGAGTTCAAGCCGGCCGCAAGCTATGATGAGTCCGACGTGTACTACGCTCGTTGGCACGTGTTGGACTCCACGTACAAGAAGGCCACCAAGGACCTTTCCAACGAAACGGATGTGTTCACCAAGAACTCCCTGACCGCCTACGCGAAGGCGTACAACACTGCCGCCAAGAAGTATGACCTGAGTGGTGACCCGAACGGCTCCAAGCTGTCCGGCGACGAGCTGACCGAGGCGACCGAGGCGTTCCAGGCCGCCCAGGCCCTGCTGGTCGTGAAGACCAGCGAGACCGCTCCGGTGTACCGCGTGTACAACAAGGCCGACAACAAGCACCTGTACACGTCGAACTACGCCGAGGCCATGGCGCTGGTCGCGGGCGGCTGGCGTGACGAGGGCATCGCCTACTACACGCTGAACGAGGTCGGCGACCCTGAGTCCTCCACCCTGGTGACCTCCGGCCTGTACATTCCGGTGTACCGCCTGTACGACAAGCCGGCGAACCGCCACTTCTACACCAAGGACAAGTCCGAGATGGAGAACCTGGTGAAGTCCGGCTGGCGTGACGAGGGCGTGGCGTACTACGCCCGCACGCAGGGCGGCGTGGCCGTGTACCGCGCGTACAGCCCGTCTCGCTACGAGCACCTGTTCACCACGAGCGAAGCGGAGTACGAGGCCGCGACGACCGCCCAGGGCGAGGGCTGGTACCGCGCCGAGAACATCGCGTTCTACACCGAGAAGTGACGCCGTGACGCCGTGACGCCGGCCGTGAGGCCGACTGTCCGCTGACATGACGGAAGGGTGTTCCCCTTTGGAATCAAATCCAAAAGGGAATACCCTTTCGCGTATCAGGAATTATGCATCCAATCTCGTCACATCGACGATCTCATGAAGACATGGATACGCGAAAAGAGGGGTTTCTCCTTGGAAGTCATTCCCAAGGAGAAACCCCTCTCAGGGTTCGCACGCTACATCACTGACGATGCCGCGCTACCGGTTCACTCGGCGTTGAAGGCGACGCCCTCGTCACGGTAGCCGTACAGCTTCACCGCGTTCTGGGCCTCGGTCTTGTTCGTGGTGAACAGGTGCTCGTAACGGTCGGAGCTGTACGCGCGGTACACGGTCTCGCCGCCCTGCGTGCGCACGTAGTAGGCGATGCCCTCGTCGCGCCAGCTCGGGTCCGCGGCCAGCTTCTCGTACTCGGCCTTGTCGGACGTGTAGAAGTGGCGGTCGATCTGCTTGCCCGAGGCGTCGTACTTGTTGAACAGGCGGTACACCGGGACGTACAGGCCAGCTGTCACGACGCTCTTGCCCGCTTTGACGGAGGCGGCGACGTGGAAGGAGACGCCCTCGTCGCGCCAGCCGGCGGCGGTCAGGGCGGCGGCCTCGGCCGCGTCCGTGGTGTACAGGTGCTTGTTCGTGGCCTTGTTGTACACGCGGTACACCGGGACGGTGTCCTTGGCCTTGAGCAGGGCCTGGGCGGACTGCAGGCCCTTGAGCAGCGCGTCGGCCTTGGCGGTGTCGGTGAACTTCGCAATCGCGGACAGGGAGGCGCCGTCGGCCAGGGCGGCATTCTCGGCGGCGGTCAGGTCGGCGTCGGACATGGCCTTCTTGTAGGCCTTCGTGTAGGCCTTCACGGACGCATCGGTGAACACGCCGTCGGTCTCGACCATGTCCGGGGTGAGGTTCTTCGCGCCGACGATGTCGGTGGCGACGGTGTCCTTGAGCCAGCCGGCGTAATAGGTGACGGCGGCGGTGGCGGTCAGGTCGGTGAAGCCGACCTTGTTCACGCCGGTACCGGCCGGGATCTGCTGGGAGGCGGCGGAGCTGGTGTACCAGCCCATGAACACGTAGCCGTCGCGGGTCGGCTCGGACGGTTCGGACACGGACGTGCCCTCGTCGTACTTGACCTGGGTGGTCTTCGAACCGCTGTAGTTCGGGTCGAAC
>NZ_JBKEUE010000005.1:0-42806 GCF_056356435.1 Bifidobacterium sp. LH_512 | reverse complement strand
CGAAACGCGGGAGCGGGAATCGGACTGGCAATCATTGACTTACATAAAGCATAAGTAGTACAGACACGCTCTTGAGTTCTCAAACCACCACCACACGCAACGAAACAGGCCACGGGACCGAACCCCCGGCCGCACCGTGCGGCAGCAAGGGATAAACTTACACGCACCCGGCCCGCCACGCAAACCGGAAGGCGCGCGAAACCACGGGACCCGTTGCAAACACACGCATCCCACGGCGTGTCGCAACACCGACAAAACCAGTCAAACCAGCCGGCAAAACATCGACGACATTACCGTCAACGTCAACACTACGACTACATCACACACATATGTGTATTGGCACGCATCTATGGGGATCTTCTTTGCGACATCAAAAACGGAAAAATCCAAACTGGTAATCAAGTACATCGTAATCACAAAAGAAACCGCAAAACATCACATTCAACAATCGAATGCGACCGCACACAATACCCAGCAATCAGCAACATACATGAAGACCGCTTTCGCATCAGCACAGCATCATGCCAAACATGAACGCCAGATTACGTGAAACTTACAGGCTGATGTACGAACCGTCGTATCTGTGCCATTAATATGTGCCCGTACTTATTTTGCGAACACAACCATGCCCGCAACGAGACGGGCTGTTGAAAGCAGGGCCGAATGCAGAAACGAAACATCCGCAGAACTTCAGCTAACGAGAATGCTGATCAGACTGAGATGAATGATGTTTCACGTGAAACTATGGATAACGAAAAATCCGCGCAAGAGGCAAATACGCAAGATAACAAGGCAAATAAGATCGGCGCCAGCACAGAAAACGCCGACAACGACATAGATCCGACCGACAAAAACGCTGCAACGACGGATACAGCCAACGTTGAGCCCGACAATGATGACGAGGATGCCGGCGACACCGCTGGAAGCGACGTCGAAAACAACGCCAACGACGAAGCAGCCGGAACAACAGGTGACAGCAGTGACGGCAATAATGCATTAGATACTGCAAACACCTCGGAAGACTCCAAAAAAACAGCAGCCACGTCTGACAATATCGTCAACGAATCGAATGATGACAGCCATATCGAGAACACCGCAAACGTGAACGCCGCAGAAAAAAACTTCCGACGAAACCAAGCCGACTCGAATGCTGACAACGATCAGGAGGGCGACGGCAACCAAGAAAGCGACACGAACACGGCCGCAGGTGAATCCGCGGCGGAACAGCAGACCGGCCCGTCGAAGGCACGACAGACGGCGTGCACTGTGGGCGGAGTGATTGCGGCGGCATGGCATAAGCGCCTGAAGTTCTCCTACGCGTTCTACGCAATCGTATTCACCTTGCTGACCGCAGCATCCGTCGTCGCGCTGCAATGGAGCGTCTACAGCGAACCGACCTACGCGGCCGACGCCGAAGTCGACGAGGCAACGCGAGCATGGGAAAGCATCGCCGGCCAAGTCACCAAATTCATATCACAGATATGGCTTCAGCATCAATACATAGCACTGTTGAATTTCCTCGTTTTGGGATTGATGTATCTGGTGCTCATCTTCCTGTTCAATCGCTTCTGGATCGCCACCGCGGTATTCGGCACGACCATGGCGGTATTCTCCGTTGCGAATTTCATCAAAGTGCAGGCACGTGACGAGCCGATCATCCCCGCCGACCTGAATTTCGTTTCCGGCGGCAACACCGGCGAATTGATGTCGTTCATCCCCGACTCGTATATGCCGTATGTACATCAGATCATCAAACTGCTCATCATCGGCGTCGTCGGATGCATCATCCTGCAATTCCTGGATCGACGCAACGGTTTCTTCGAATTCCACTATCGCCGCCCGTTCCTGAAGGCAAAAAACGTCGCCGCGTTTGCGGGGCGTATCGTCGCGCTCGTCGCAAGCGCATCGCTGCTGCTCTCGTTCACATGGAATCTCAACATCAATGATTCATGGTCGAAGCAATTCGCACAGAGCATGGGCGATGCGCCGCAATTATGGAACAGCATGGGCGATGCCTTGAATAACGGGCCGGCAATGAATTTCCTGCGTCTTGCGCACACGGAGATCATGGACAAGCCCGAAGATTACAGCGAAGAAACCATGCAGGAGATTGCCGCGAAATATGCGGACGTCGCGGAGATGATGAATAAGACCCGTGATAACAATCTTTCCGACAATACGGTCATCCTGCTGCTTTCCGAGAGTTTCTCCGACCCGACAAGGGTTCCGGGCATCACTTTTTCGGAGGATCCGATGCCGTTCATCCGTCAGTTGAAGACGGAAACCACGTCCGGCCTGATGCTGTCCCCGGGATACGGCGGCGGTACCGCAAACATCGAATATCAAGCATTGACCGGATTGAATATGTCGAATTACGATTCGTCATTGTCGGTCGCATATCAGCAGCTGGTGCCCAAGCAGAGCTGGACTCCCACGTTCAACCAGTTGTGGGACGACGAAGATGGCACATCCAATTCGGTGGCGTTCCATTCGTTCGACCGCAACATGTATTTCCGTAACGACAACTATAAGAAGTTCGGATTCTCCACGTTCTACGCGAAAGACGGAGACGATCAGATGAGCGGACTGGAAGCGCTGGAATCGGCTTGGTATGCGTCCGACCATTCCACATATCAGAACGTGCTCGATCAGGTACGCAACAACGACGGGAGCGAATTCGTCCAAGTCGTGACGATGCAGAACCACATGCCATACGACGACTGGTATCAGGACAATCAGTTCAAGGCCGCGGACACATCGCAGAATCTCAGCGATTCGGAACGGGTCTCAATCGACACCTATGCCAAGGGCGTGAGCATCACCGACCAGGAGACCGCTGATTTTCTTGCGCAATTGGATGCAATGGATAAGCCGATCACAGTGATTTTCTATGGCGATCATTTGCCTGGCATTTATTCCACCGCGATGGGTGACCCCACGAATGCCGCCGCACTGCATGAGACCGACTATTTCATTTGGTCGAATAACGCGTCGTCCTCAAATGCCACGAAGCTTGACGCATCAAGCGCCGGTTATACATCGTCGAATTACTTCATGACGCAGGCCGCGGAACATATGAACGCGAAGGTTTCGCCGTACCTTGCTTTCCTGACGCAGATGCATGATGCGATTCCCGCTATTTCCGTGCCGTCGGCCGGCGCGGCCAGCGGGCAGAAGGCGACGTATATGGATGCCGAGGGAAATGTTGTCGCAGAGGATGATCTATCGAATGAGGCGCTGCAATTACTGCACGATTATGAGCTGATTCAATATGATCTGAGCGCCGGAAAGAATTATTTGAAGGACATGGGATTTACGAATTTATAAATTCGAATGATCTTCAAATGGTATGAGCGCCGTCGCTGACATCAATCAATATCGGCTCCTTCTTATCGACTCCTCTTCATCTGCATCTCTCTATACGCAAGGAGAATATGTGGGAGCCGGCATCAGTCACGGCAAATCACTATCATCAAGAAGCAGATTCGAGTCAACGCATAAGTCACATTGACCAAATCCACGAAGAGAAAATGCTACGTGAAGGCAATGAGAGAGATGAACGTTCCTCTGAGACACAGCGCAAGGCATGTGGCAAAGACTCCCTTTTCTAAAGCGCTACGGCAGATATTCCCTCCATCCATCTGCGTCTTTCTCGTTGCCGCCTTCATCACCGGAGGATCATTTCTATACGCGTTCGGCCCTCTGACCATACCTGATCCAGGACTGCATTCCACTGCAACCTATGCGGTTGCGACAGGGCAGTATTTTAATGAACCGGTTGATGTGGTCGACGATTATGGTAATCACACGCACCGTCAGACGATTACAGGAGATTCCACTGTTCTCGGCACGCAAGGCAAAGGCGCAACAGTCACAGATATATTGCAAGAATTCTGGTTTGATGACGCAAGGGACTCCCAGTATCAACAATTGATTGCAAATCCGACACAAATCACCATTCCCGTTCGTTCCAATCAATACCCGCCAATCCTATATGTTCCGCAAGGTATCGGCATGGCATTCGCGAGAGCCTTGCACGGCAACGGCTGGATGCAATTGCAAAGCGCTCGTGCGGCCAATCTGCTGTGCTACACGCTTGTCGGTTTTATCTCATTGTTGCTTATCGAAAAATACCGCCGAGGCCTACTCGTACTAATTCTTGTCAACCCCGTATCAATGTTTTTGGCATCCGCTTTGAGCTGCGATGCCAATGTATTGGCGCTTGCTACATTGATTGTGGCGCTTTTCCTCAATTTCAGCACACGGCGGCCACCAGCCTGGCAATTTATTATTTTCACCACATTGCTATGTCTGCTGATTCCGTTCAAGATGTGTTACTACCCGCTCATCGTCTTAGTGTTTTTGCTCCCCACCTCAACGATTCCAATACGCGGGAAGATCCTAATCTTCGTCTTCGCCACCGTTATCGGTTTGACGTCATATCTGCTATGGTCCAGAATATTCGGATTGACCTTCGCCACTTACAATGTTGCGGATAACTTCAATTACATCCTGCACCATCCAATTACCATCTTTTTAATGCTACTGGCATCCGCAATGAACTATATGTGGCAGATGCTGTCAAACGGCAGCCTGGCTTCCGCGGTTTTCCTTCTCATCTTCATTGTTTTTCTCACCAAGACACAAGACAATGTTCCACTCAAAAAGACTCTTGCTATAACCAGCATCGCCATTATCAGCCTGATGATGGTTCTTGGAGCGATTCTGCTCACTTGGAATGACGCGTCTACTTTGACTTGGGGAAATCTAATACGCGGGTCCCAAGAGCGGTATGCAGTACCATTGCTACCGTTATTGGTTGTTTTATTGCCATCACAAGCACACACACAAGAATCTGTTCAGCAGCAATCCGTCGGGACATTGCAGAATGCATAGACCCTTCGAAGGGTCAGTCGTCACGTTACACTGGGTGACATGGCTGAAGAATTCTCTCCGAAGAACATCATCGTGACCGGTGGCTGTGGCTTCATCGGTTCGAATTTCGTGCATTATGTCGTGAACAACCATCCCGGGACGCATGTGACCGTGTTGGATGCGCTTACCTATGCGGGCAACATCGAGAACATCGCCGGCCTGCCGGAGGACCGTGTGGAGTTCGTGCATGGGAACATCTGCGACGCCGAACTGCTCGATCGCATCGTGCCGGGCCATGACGCGATTGTGCATTACGCGGCCGAATCGCATAACGACAACTCCATCGCAGATCCGGAGCCGTTCCTGAAAACCAACGTCGAAGGCACGTTCCGTCTGCTGGAGGCCGTGCGCAAGTATGGCATCCGCTACCATCATGTGAGCACGGACGAAGTGTACGGCGACTTGGCGCTGGATGATCCCGCGAAGTTCACCGAATCTACGCCGTACCGGCCGTCAAGCCCATACTCGTCCACGAAGGCCGCATCCGACATGCTAGTGCGCGCCTGGACCCGCACATATGGCCTCAGGACCACGATTTCGAACTGTTCGAACAATTATGGCCCATACCAGCATGTGGAGAAGTTCATTCCGCGTCAGATCACGAACATCCTTACGGGCGAACGTCCGAAGCTGTACGGCAGGGGCGAGAACGTGCGCGACTGGATCCACACCGATGATCATTCCTCCGGCGTGTGGACGATCCTGACGAAGGGCCGCATGGGCGAAACCTATTTGATCGGCGCGAACGGTGAAAAGAACAACATCACCGTGCTGCGCATGATTCTGGAGATGATGGGTCAGGATCCGGACGCGTTCGACTGGGTGAAGGATCGCCCAGGCCACGATCGCCGTTACGCCATCGATTCCACCAAGTTGCAGACTGAACTGGGTTGGAAACCGCAGCATACGGACTTCGCCGAAGGTCTTAAGCGCACGATCGAATGGTATACCGACAACCGCGCCTGGTGGGAGCCGGCAAAGGCCGCGACCGAAGCCCGTTACAAGCAGCAGGGCCAGTAAAGGAAAAGGGAGCGTTCTTCGATTATGGATTTCGAAAAAGAACTGAAGGTCACCGAAACCAACATCCCGGGCCTGCTGGTATTCGACCTTCCGGTGCACGGCGATAACCGGGGCTGGTTCAAGGAGAACTGGCAGCGCGCGAAGATGACCGGATTGGGCCTGCCGGATTTCGGTCCCGTCCAGAACAACATCTCGTATAACGCGACCCGCGGCGTGACTCGCGGCATTCATGCGGAACCTTGGGACAAGTACATCTCGATCGCGGCGGGCGAGATCTTCGGCGCATGGGTCGATTTGCGTCCCGGCAAAAGCTTCGGCCAGGTGTACACGACCCGTCTGGACCCGTCTCGCGCGATCTACGTACCGCGCGGCGTGGGCAATAGCTTCCAGGCGCTCGAGGACGGCACGGTGTACACGTATCTGGTGAACGCGCATTGGAGCCTCGAGCAGAAGAAGACCTATACCTTCGTGAATCTGGCCGACCCCGAGCTCGCTATCGAATGGCCGATTCCGCTGTCCGAATGCGAACTGTCCGACGCGGACAAGGCGCATCCGATGCTGAAGGACGCCAGGCCGATGGACCCGAAGCGCACGATGGTCACCGGCTGCAACGGTCAGCTCGGACGTGCGATCCGCGCATATGTCGATGCGCATAGCCTGGAGGGCTTTGAATTCAACGACATCGACACGTTCGACTTCTCCGACCCTGCCCAGTACGACCGGTTTGACTGGTCGCTGTACGGCACGATCATCAACGCCGGCGCCTATACGGCCGTCGACAAGGCCGAAACCCCGGAGGGCCGCACGGCCGCATGGAAGGCGAATGCGCAGGGACCGGCACTGCTGGCCCGCGTCGCGGAAGAGCACAACATCACGCTGGTGCATGTGAGCTCCGACTATGTGTTTGACGGCACACGCGAGACGCATGACGAGACCGAGGCGTTCGCGCCGCTGGGCGTGTACGGGCAGACAAAGGCCGCCGGCGACATTGCGGTCGCGAACTGCCCGCGCCACTACATTCTGCGTTCGAGCTGGGTGATCGGCGATGGCCACAATTTCGTCAAGACCATGGCGAACCTATCCAACCGTGTCGCCGATCCGGAAGACAAGCTCGAGCAGGTGACCGTGGTCGACGACCAATACGGCCGCCTGACCTTCACCAAGGACATGGCCGAGGCGATCTTCCATCTGCTGGATTCGCATGCGGACTATGGCACGTACGATCTGACCGGCGAAGGCGAGACCGTCAGCTGGGCCGATATCGCGCGCAAGGTGTTCGATCTGGCCAACGGCAACGGCGACAAGGTCGTTCCGATCAGTACGGAACAGTATTTCGCGAACGCTTCCGTTCCGGTAAGCCCTCGCCCGACGTACAGCACGCTAAGCCTGGACAAAATCGAAGCCACTGGCTACACACCAGCCAATTGGGAAAACAGATTGCGCAACTATCTGGCGTAAAGCTACCGTCCACCAGATCCTCAGCCAATACATTAACACAGTGGTGTCTTCACGTTTCTCCGTGAGAACACCACTTTTTTGCCCCTGCTCCTATGATGAGCACTATCACCAATGGAAGGTAGGTCTGTTATGAAGATTGCGGTCGCTGGAACCGGTTATGTCGGCCTGTCCGTGGCGCTCCTGCTCGCGCAGCATAACGAAGTGCACGCGCTGGACATCGTCGAGGAAAAAGTCACCAAGCTCAACAACGGCATCAGCCCGATCGTCGACAAGGAAATCACCCAGTTCCTCGACGACAACACCTCCGGCAAGCACCCGCTCGACTTCCACGCGACCATCGATCCTGCCGAAGCGTACGAAAACGTCGAATACGCGGTGATTGCGACGCCGACGAACTACGACACGAAACGCAACTACTTCGACACCTCCAGCGTGGAGGCCGCCATTGCCGCGGTCCGAGAGCACGCCCCGCAGGCCTGGATCGTGATCAAGTCCACCATCCCAGTCGGATACACGCAGCAGCTGCGCGACCGTCTTCAGGACGCGCGCATCCTGTTCTCCCCCGAATTCCTGCGTGAAGGCCACGCACTGTACGACAACCTGCATCCGAGCCGCATCATCGCGGGCGCCCCGCAGGACGACACGGAGGCTGTCAAAGCCGCACACCGTTTCGTCGATCTGCTTGCCCAGGGCGCCGCGGCGGGCGACGAGCAGCGCATCAACCCGGACGGCTCGATCGGCATCCCGCAGCTCGTCGTGGGCACCACGGAGGCGGAGGCGATCAAACTGTTCGCCAACACGTACCTGGCCCTGCGCGTCGCCTACTTCAACGAGCTCGACACGTACGCGGAATCCCGCGGTTTGAACACGCACGAGATCATCAGCGGCGTGTGCATGGACCCGCGTATTCGCGACGACTATAACAATCCGAGCTTCGGCTACGGCGGCTACTGCCTGCCGAAGGACACCAAGCAGCTACTCGCCAACTACGACAAGGTCCCGCAGAACCTGATCGAGGCGATCGTCGAGGCGAACCGCACACGCAAGGACTTCATCGCCGATGAGATCACCGAACGCGTCGCCTGCATCGCCAAGCCAGTGGTCGGTGTGTACCGGCTGACCATGAAGTCAGGTTCTGACAATTTCCGCCAGTCCGCGATTCAGGGCGTGATGAAGCGCGTGAAGGCCCGGGGCATCACCGTTCTGGTGTATGAGCCGACGCTGAACGATCCGGATTTCTACGGCAGCGAGGTCACGCATGACCTGGCCTCGTTCAAGGAACGCTGCGACCTGATTATCGCGAACCGTTGGAACGACGACCTCGCCGACGTCAGCGACAAGGTGTATACGAGGGATTTGTTCCGCCGCGACTAGACACAGGCAGAGCACTATCGATAAATTTCGTTGCGCCGACGCCATAACAGGCGTCGGCGCAACGTTTCGAAGTAATCCACACAGTAATTCCAGGACTTCGCAACATCTCACCATAATTCGAAAGGATGCTCACCGCATGCGCCGAGGATTGATGCTGAATCTCGTCAGCAACATCGTGTTTTTCGTTGCCGGATACGTGATTCACTTCTTCCTTGGTCATACGATGTCCGCCGCCAGCTATGGCATCGTCGGCACGGTGATGACCGTGCTCGATTTCGAATACATGTTCCTCTCCAACGGCGCACGACAGTCGCTGGCCAAGGAAATTTCGATGAAACGCTATGCGATTGGCGACGTGATTCGTAAAACCATCGCATTCCAGCTTATTTTGGCGCTTGCATTCTTCTCGCTGAATTTCTTCGGCGCTCCCCTGCTTGCCGCCGCCTTGAACGACATGTCGCTGACACGTTATTTCCAAATCGCCGCGTTCCTGGTGCCAGCGAATAGCCTGTTTGTGCTGCTGCTTGGCATAACCGACGGCATCCAACAGTTTTCCATAAGTGCGGCGCTGAACACCTTCTACCCCATTTCCAAGCTGCTGGTTATTCCGCTGATTCTGTTTGCCTTTGCCGACGATCCAGTGGCAGGTATGGAAGTAGGCTATCTACTGGCTCTGCTACTGTGCATTGTTTTGGGCGGCATGGCGTTGATTCGCAATCGTCGACTGCTGCACCGCGAAGGCGGTGAGCCTGTCCATTTCCGCACTATTGCCAAGAACACACTAAGTTTCTCCGTGTTTTTCATTATGGCGTCGCTGGTGCTGAGCTTCGACACGCTGGCCGTGAAGTCGATGATTGAGCCAGCATCAATGACCGGCTATTACACAGGTGCCGTGAATTTCGGTAAGCTTTCCTATTATTTGCTGAATGCCTTTTTCACGATGATTTTGCCGCTAGTGGCGAAGGCGGTTGGCGAGCGTGATATTGACTGCGCCGTCAATCATGTGAAGAATTTTATGACGCTTATCACAGCCATGATCCTGCCGATTCCCGTCGTGATTGCGGCAAGCAGCAGCACATTGCTGTCGGTGTTCTACCAACCCGAATATTCGGCGGCCGCCCCGGCTTTAAGCTGTCTATCGATGTCGAGCTTCTTCATGGGTATGACGGTGCTATTGAACATGGTGCATACGAATTTCGCGTCCAACCGTTTTTCCGACGTTCTGTCGATCACATCGCTGGTGATCGTGATCCCGCTTTTTGTAATTACGGCAAAATTCGGCGGCATTACGGCAATCGCAGTATGCAGCATGACGTGCACCGCGGTGACGATGCTGATTTCGCTTGCCGCAGTGATTCGCCGGACCGGCAACATCCTGACACGTCGCATGGCGGCCGCGATTATTGCGAATATCCTGCTATTTGCCGTTACCGCCCTGCTATTCGCTTGGATGCCGACGATTACGAACCTGTTCGCACTGGCCGCCGTGTATGCGGCTCTGTATTTCGTATTCGTCGGCATCATGCTGGCACTTCGCGTGGTCAAACTGCCGCAGATGCGGCGCTGACGCGTCGGTTCGTCAGAGTGTGCCGGATGTTTCACCAATCCGGTCGAACCATGCGTTTTCGCGTCGGGCGCATACGCCGACCACAAGCAGTACCGCCAGACCGACGACCGCGATAGCGCCGAACACATGCAAGCTGGACGATTCATAACGCAGTTCGATGGTATGTTCGCCAGCCGGCACCGCAACGGTTCGGAACAGCCCATTGCCTTCATACAAGGTCGTTTCCTCGCCGTCGATGTAGGCTTTCCAGCCTTTGTCAGCATATTCGTTGACGATCAGATACTTGTCGGATTCCGCGTCGACGGTGATGACCATGTCACCGTCAGACTCAGTCCGTACGTCGGTGATATCGGCGGTGGTATCAATGTCGGTGGATGCGAGATCGCTTTCCGACGTGCTTTCCGTACCTTCCGGCGCACCATATTCCTTACTGAAGAAGACGGTATTCGGCAGATACTCCTCACTCATCGCGGCAAGCACCTCATCGTTGGTCTGCTTAACAATCACATTGTCGACAAGCTGCACATTAGGGGCGGTGTCTTCGATTTCCTTGACGAGCAGACCGTCATCACCGACGGCGACCATGCCTTCGCCGCTGGACTGGTCCTCGACGGATTCCCATTCCGCAGTGCTGACGACATATTTGACGCCGATGTAACGCAGCATGTTCTCATTGGATACGTTTTGGAAAACAGTATTGGTAGGGCTGATTTCGTACGCGCTTTCATCAATGGCGTTGTAATACGCCTTGATATCCGGATTCGTCATATACAGCCCGTGTCCGCGAATATCACGCAGACCGTAGAACATCGGCGAGCCAACTGGGAAATTCACGTCCTTCGCCACGATCTTCTCGTCATCGCGCGTGTGCTCCTGCAGATAGGTGATCGTGGATGTGGCTTCAGGCACAGCGGAAACCCCTTTTTCCACCAACGGCAGGTACTGGCTGGCGAAATAGCCGGTGTCGGCGATCACCGCGCCGCACATGATTACGGAGCATAGCGCCGACAGCATTTTCCGCACAGTGCCACCATACCGTGCGAAGCTTGGCATGGTCGCAAAAGGCACGGTCCGCAGAACCACCACCAGCATGAATGCGGCTACCGCCAGAAATGCTATATGTATTTGCTGGAATCCAAGATTGACCGATCTCGGTGTGCCGCGCACGATCGCATACATCGCAAGGAACCCGACCAGCCCCAGCAATGAGGCGCCCCAAATCTGCGCGCGGCGTCGAGCCGTATCAACCGCTCGTGTCAACAGATCGTCCATATTGATGCCCAGCACAATCGCCAATGCGAAATTCAGCAGAATAACGATGCGGAACTTATAGGACGTGTTAATCATCGGCATGTGGGTGAAGACCACGTCGAACACAGGTGTAAACAACAGCAGCGTCACTATTATCGCCATGATCGCGAAAAATCCGACGCGCGGTTTGCGGCGAAGATTGATCAGTGTGAACGCCACTGTAATCACCGCCAATATACCGGTGTACAGCATGCTTTCGATGTTGTTCAGCGTCGTCGAGGTGTCGAGGAACGGAAAGAACAGCGTTTTGATCTGCGGCAACCCCAGTCCCATGGAGCTCCAATCGGACCGGGATTCCGAATATCCGTTCGAGCCGACCGAAGTAAGCAGACTGCCCGTGTATGGCAGGGACATGATGCCGCCCAATGCCACCGCACCGATGCCGCAGACGATGGTCGTCAGCAACCGACGCCAGCGCTTCCAATATGCACGGCATGCGTAGAACAGTGCGTACGCGGCAGCGACGTAAAGGAAATACGCGGCGAACGTCGGCATGCCGGCCGTCAGCATGAGGAACGTCAGCACCGCGATGCCTATCAGGTAGCGCACGCGCAGACGGCGAATCGTCATATCGATCAGCAGGAACAGCCAGGGCGCATACATACCGACTTCGGTATGCGGCCAGCCCTGCCACGTGACCATCGCCGCGGACAGCGCATATGTGGCGCCGGCGATGATGCCGCCGCGCACGCTGTATCCGAATTGACGCATCAGCAGGCACATGCCGAGGAAGGCCATGACGACTTTGATGACGGCGATCAGCGGCATCGCCACCTCGAGCGGCAGCAGATACAGGTAATTCAGTGGCGACAGATACAGGTTGACGCCCTGAGGCGCACCGATAGAGAAAGCGGCCACCCAGTCCGTGAAGATGCCCTGATGCATCGTCGCGTAAGCAATCGGCAACACGTTGTCGGAAATATCGGTGTAGCAATACCCGGAGGTTCTCACGCCTTCCGACTTGAACGGAGCCCAACCATACAGGCAGTTCGTGAACGAATAATTCCAATCGCCGAACACCACTTGACGGTATACATACAGCAACAGCGCCGCGAGCGCGATCAGCACGGCAACGGCAGAGGTGAATGCCATACGACGCTTGGCACATCCAAGGAGGCCTCTATTGGCTTGATCATCGTGTCGGTTGTCGTGAATCGAAGTATTGGCGGCTGCGTTACTGATAGTCATACGTTGGAAAACCTATTTCGTTTCGGTGCTGCGCGTAATGCTTGCTCCTTTTTCTACTAGTCATTCAACTGGACAATGCTGAAGGTGCGGGCTTTTCTTGGCTTGTAGATTTACGATTGTCTGGGAGACTTCGGGAGACGCGGCGCTTGCCGTGCGGAATGAGGTGTTTGATTATGCGTGTGATGGGTATGGCGTCTGCGGCTGCGATTGCTGCGATGTTTTCCGTGACGGCCGTTTTTGTCGTGCCGGCTGTGGCTTTCGGCGAGGGAACCGTCGGGACGGGAAAAGACACCGAGTCGGTTTCGACGACGGTGACGCATGATCCGCAGACCGATACAATCGATTTTTCGGCTGTTGGCGAAGCCGGAGCGTATGCCCGCATGGGTATGGACGCGACGGCTTTGCGGGATGCCGGCATCGACACGGATGATGATGACGTGGTCCTGCAGGCGTCGTCGACGCTGCGGGGCGATGCCGGTCTGTCTTCCGTGGCGGTGTCTTGGACGCAGAGCATCGCGGATGCCGAACAGGGCGCGCCGACGGTGATGCTGCGCTATCAGGATGACGGTGAATGGAGCGATTGGACCGAGTTACCGGCGAATATCGTTGACGCGGATGATGATGACGCGGATACGCCGACAGTGCAGGCGACCGATCCGATGTACGTCGGCGGCGCCGATGCGGTGGAGGCTCTTATCTCGTTTTCGGAAGACGCCGGAGATGCGTCATCGTTGATGCCGAAACTGACGGTTATCGATTCCGGATATGCATTGTCGGATGGGACCGAGCAAGATGAGGATGATTCCGAACAGAACGAGGCCGAAGAGGATGTTCCGCAGGCAACGCTGACGCCGGAGATTCACACGCGTGAAAGCTGGTGGCGTTCCGGGCTGCCGTCCCGTTTCTGGCCTGTCGACAATAGCGGCGATTGGCGTGGAGCAATCGTCCATCATACGGTGGATCGCAATGATTACGCCGAATCCGAAGTGAAGGCGATTGTACAGAACATCTATATTTTCCATACGCAGACGCGGGGCTGGGGCGATATCGGATACAATCTGCTCGTCGACCGTTTCGGCGGCATCTGGGAAGGCCGCGACGAAGGCGTGGCCAATGCCGTGAAGCCTGCAAGTCAGGCCGTCGGAGCGCATACCAGTGATTTCAATTATGCGACATTCGGCGTTTCCGTAATCGGCAGCTTCCATCTGGACGACAAGCCTTCCGAAGCCGCAGTGCAAAGCGTGGCTTCCGCGATTGCCTGGGAATTCAACGCCTTGGATTTGACCGATGCGTATGGCACGTTCCCCTATCTGGGAACACAGCAGCGCATCACCGGCCATGGGGATGATTCTCATCATGTGTATGGAGCGAACGACACGCTATGCCCGGGTATTCATCTCAGCGATGAGCTGCCGCGAATCCGGACCATTGTGCAGAGTCTGCTCGACACCACGATCCCAGACGGTGGCGTGCCGGTATATCGTCTGTACAATCCCGACAGCGGACTGCATCATTACACCACTGACGTCAGCGAGCGCGAACAACTGGTGTCCAATGGCTGGCGCGACGAACGTATTGCGTTCTATGCCTCGAAGAGCGACGGTTCTGCTGTGTACCGTCTATATAATCCGGAAGACGGCAATCATTTGTGGACATTGGATGCGAAGGAGCGTGATGACCTGATCCGTCAGGGATGGCGGGATGAGGGCATCGGCTGGTATTGCGATGACGGCAAGACCGATTCCGTGAGCACCGTACCGGTGTATCGCGTGTATTTGCCGCGCACCAGAGAGCATCTGTATACCGTCGACCTAGACGAGTATCGATCTTTGGTCACGCAATACGGCTGGCGTAACGAAGGTACGGCTTGGCTCGGCATTCAGGGATGATTATGTGCGGTCGGCAGTCGACGGCGCCTATATGAGACCCCGGATAGGCGCCGTCTTCGCATAATCTTTCCGCATTCCGTGTAGAGTCACTCGTATGGCCAATCAACATATCGAAGAATATGCGACACCGTTCATCAGCTTTGTTATGCCGGTTTATAACGCCGAGCACGATTTGCCGGCGACTTTGCACAGCATTATCGCACAGGATGATGGCCGGATCGAAATCGTATGCGTGGATGACGGTTCTCGTGATTCCAGCGGCAAGATTCTTGACGAGGCCGCACAACAACACAGCTGTATAACCGTGATTCATCAGGAAAATCAAGGCATTACCGCAGCACGCAATGCAGGCTTGGCCGCGGCAACGGGAACATGGATCTGTTTTGTTGACAATGATGATATCGTCGCGCAGGATGCGGTAAGCGTCATCCATCAAACCGCACAGTCCGACTGCGATATCGTCTACTACAATTTCCAACGTTTTTCCGAAGCACTACCGGATCAAAGCGGCAATCATTTAGGCGAATCGCATATCGTATCCGGCGCTGATATTACGCATCTGCAATCTGACTGCATCAATCGTTTCCGAGATAACACTCCGCTGATTCCACATTCGGTGCTGCCGACGCCGTGGGCGAAGATTTATCGTCGGGATTTTCTGACCGACAATAACCTGCGATTCCGTAATGAAGTCACGCATGAAGAGGACATCGTTTTCAATTTCGAAGTGTTGTCACATGTGACCGCCGCAAAAATCGTTGATTACACGCTGTATTACTACCGTTGGTCCGTGTATTCGGAAAGCCATCGCTACCGGCCGCATATTTTCGACAGCTGCAAGACGACACTGGCGGCCTATCGCGATATCATCGCCCGTTGCTACCCGAATCGTCCGGACATCGCAGAACTATATGAATATCGTGTGCTGTGGGAGTTGCAATATTGCGTGTTCCTTGGACCGATGCATGAGCATAATCCACATAATTATCGCGAACGAAAGCAGGAATTCAGGGCGCTGCGCGACTACCCGCCTTTTGCGAAGGCCTGCGACACGTTGAACACGCACCGTTTCGAAAGGCGTCAGGCTCTTCTTGCGACGCTGATCAAGTATCGTTGCTTCCTGCTGCTGTTCCTTATGGGCAAGGTTATCGGGCGAATCAGATAGAAGCAGCGCTCATAAAGCAAATGCGGTGTGTTCCGGCCAAAAGGACCGACAAACACACCGCATTATGCGGCTGTATATGATTCTTTGGTGTTTTTAGCGGACTTATCGGCGTGAAATCACGTGATAGTCCAATACATCCGTATTGATAAGACCGAAGCTGTCAACGATGCGAGAATCACGAATGACAAAATCACAAGCATGACGGTCATTAGTGAAACCAATCATCTCCGCCTCCGCCGGACTCTCATCATAGGCATGCAGAGATGCGAAAATACGGTAATCGCCATTGTTGAACATATGCAACGGCAATTCCAATTCCAATTCGTGCCGCCCGTAGGTGTCGCCGTCGAAAGTCTTGGCCAGCACCACGCCACCACGTTGCAGATCCTGCATGGCGACTACCAAGTAATAGTTCTTACGCTCGCTGTGGCATTCGTATTCCACCTTGAAGCGGAAGATTTCCTGACCTTTGCATAGCAAATCGGAGATTCCAGACACGCGGAATTCCGGGACCTGCTCGCTAAGGCCAACCGGATATACGCTGCCTTCCTGCGGTCTGTCGGCTTTCTTTTCCACAGCCAGGTTCTCCAACGTATAGCGATCGGCGACGTCGTCCTTGCTGCCTGACGCGATAATTTCGCCGTCCTTGATGAGAATCGCATTGTTGCAATACTTTTTCACCGATGGCATGGAATGCGTGACGAGAATGACCGTCTTGGTCGGATCCTTTTTGACGTCGGCGAAGAAGTTGTCGCATTTGCGCTGGAACGCCTCGTCGCCGACGGCGAGCACTTCGTCAAGCACCAGGATGTCGCCCTGTGCCTTGATGGCGACGGAGAAGGCGAGACGGACCTGCATGCCGGAGGAATAGTTCTTCAGTTTCTGATCCATGAAGTCGCCGAGTTCGGCGAAGTCGACGATGTCGTCGTACATGCCGTCGATTTCCTCACGGCTGAAGCCCAATAGAGCGCCGTTCAGATACACGTTCTCACGGCCCGTGAGTTCCGGATTGAAGCCGACGCCGAGTTCGATGAACGGCACCAGCTTGCCGTTGACGGTCACACGTCCTTTCTCCGGTACGTAGATGCCGGAGATGATCTTCAGCAGCGTGGACTTGCCGGAGCCGTTGCGGCCGACGATGCCGAAGAAGTCTCCTTGGCGCACTTCGAAATTGATGTCGCGCAGCACGTGCTGTTCGGTGTACCCCTTGATGCCTTTGGTCCAATTCAGGAACGCCTGCTTCAAGCCGCTGGCCTGTTCGGTGGGCAGCTTGAAGGATTTGGCGACATGTTCGACGGACAGCACCACCGGACGGGCATCGACGGCGTTTTCTTTCTGGGTCACGGTATTCTCCGTCATGGTTTTACAGCACCTCCGCGAACTTCTGGCTGCGCTTGCGGAACACGTGCACGCCCAGCCACAGCACCAAAACCGACAGCACATATGGAATCAGACAGATCAGCGGATTGTCGATCATCGTCCACACAGTGTCCACGTATTCCGGAGACAGCAGATTATGTCGAATATCCATAATCGCCTGTGTGCTCGGATTGAGCAGCAGCAGGTCGGCCGCCCAACCGAAATCCTCATTATTGGCGACCATTGAAAGCGGGTAGATGATAGGCGTCGCATAGAACATCGCCTGCAATACGACTTCCCAAATATGCGCGACGTCGCGGAAATACACATACAGCGTGCCTAGCAGCAATGCCACGCCCAGTGCGATCGCGTACAACTGCACGATGCTGAACGGCACCAGCAGCACACGCCATGTGTAATGCGCATGTGCGAAGAAGCCGAAGGCAATCACCACAAGCAGATTAATGCCCAATGAAATCATCGAGCCCATCGTGGTGGCCGCGACGATGATGTAGTTCGGGAAATGGATCTTGCGCAGCAGATCGCCGCGGTCCACAATGGCACGCATGCCCACACTGGTGGATTCGGAGAAGAAATTCCACAGGCAGGTGCCGCACAGCAAGGAGATTGGGAATGTCGGCGTGCCGTCGGTGAATTTCAGGAAGCGCACGAACACCACATACATGACGGCGAACAGCATCAACGGTTTCAGCACCGACCACAGAATGCCTAGGAACGACCCCTGATAGCGCAATTGGAAATCGGTTTTCACCAATTCGCGGAACACCACCATCGCGTAGCGGTACCGGTCCCGCAGACGTTTCACCATATTCTTCACAAGCGTCCTACCTTAGCAATGCGGGCCCCCGATGGAACGCTGATGCTCCCCGGCCCTCGACATTCTCATATATTCTAGTGGGGAACGTGTATTTGCGATACCAGTCGCATTCGTTGAAGCATTGTAATATGAGTAAGGCGGAATTCCCATGGCTCTCACAGCTCGGCAGCAGGACGCTCGCATCAAGATTTTCGTCAGCGCGCATAAGCCGGCGCAATTCCCCGAAGGCGATTGCATTCTTCCGATTCAGGTGGGCGCGGCGCAGGCGGCGACCCGTTTCGAAAACACGCTGCATGATGACGAGGGCGACAATATTTCCACGAAGAACCCGATGTACTGCGAACTGACCGCACAGTATTGGGCGTGGAAGAACATGGATGCCGATTATTACGGTTTCTGCCATTACCGCCGCTATTTCGATTTTTCCGATACTGAGCATGCGCAGAATGATTACGGCGAAATCATCGATACGTATATTGATGAACGTACGATCGCCAAATACGGTTTGGACGATGCGTCGATCGCCCGCGCGGTGCATGGTTGGGATGTGATCACGTCGCCGTTGAATGATGTGCGTCGATTCGGCGGTTTCCATGATCTGAAGGATCATTGGAACGCCGACAGGCATCTGCGATTGGCCGATCTGCGCCACATGTATGACATCCTGTGCCAGCGTCACCCGGATTACAGGCAGGATGCCGATGCTGTGCTGAATGGCCGTACGGCGGCGTTCTGCAATATGTTCATCATGCGTAAGGATATTTTCCGCGCGTATAACGAATGGCTGTTCCCGCTGTTGGACGAATTCGCGGCAAACACAAACATGGATCGTGCCGACGTGCAGACGCTGCGCACGGTGGGCCATCTTTCCGAGCGTCTTCTCAATGTGTTTTTGATGCATCACCGTCGTATCGGCACAGGCTGGCGTATGCGCCAACTGCAGTGTGTGCATTTCGAGCACCCTGAACCGCCGCAGCGGCTGCTGCCGCTTTCCGATGCGGTGATCTCGGTCAACGGCAGGCCTGTCGTTCCGGTGGTGTTCGCCGCCGACGACAATTATGTGCCGATGCTGGCCACGACGATTCATTCGATGCTGAGCAACGCATCATCGGACCGTCATTACGACGTCATTGTTTTGGAGCGCAACA
Organism: Bifidobacterium sp. LH_512; assembly: GCF_056356435.1. NCBI lineage: Bacteria > Bacillati > Actinomycetota > Actinomycetes > Bifidobacteriales > Bifidobacteriaceae > Bifidobacterium > Bifidobacterium sp. LH_512. The sequence continues at coordinate 23,554 of NZ_JBKEUE010000005.1, read as the reverse complement.
TCAGCGCCGCCAACAAGCAGGCCCTCGTCGATTTCTTCGGCGATTACGCGAACGCGACCGTGCGTTTCCATGACGTGAGTCGTCAGATCGATGGATTCAACCTGACGACCAGCAATGCGCATATCAGCATCGAAACGTACTACCGGTTCATCATCCAGGAGGCGTTGCCGTTCTACGCCAAGATCCTGTACCTCGACTGTGATCTGGTGGTCAATGGCAATGTCGCCGAACTGTTCGACACGGAGTTGGGCGACGCCGCGATCGGCGCGGTCAAGGACGTCGATTTTCTTGGCAATCTCAACATGAAGGACGGCAAACGCGCTGCATACGCCGCCCAGAAGCTGCATATGCGCAATCCGTACGACTATTTCCAGGCCGGCGTGCTGGTGATGAATCTCAAACGCATGCGTAAGATCCATACCGTGCGCCAGTGGCTGCAGATCGCTTCGCAGCCGGGATTCATCTATAACGATCAGGACATTCTGAACATGGAATGCGAGGGGTCCGTCCGCCATCTGGATTATTCGTGGAATGTAATGCATGACTGCGCCGACCGCGTACAGGGCGTGTTCGCTTTCGCGCCTGCCCCGGAATTCAAGGCGTATCAGGAATCGCGTAAGGCGCCGCACATCGTGCATTATGCCGGTTTCGACAAGCCGTGGAAGAACCCGTGGTGCGATTTCGCCACGTTGTATTGGCGGTATGTGCAGGCGACGCCGTTCGTGATGCAGATGACCGCCGCCATGGCCGGCGTGGCCAAACCGCAGCCAGTACGGCATCATGAGCGCGTGATCGCCGAGGACAGTCCGTTGCGCAGGTATGCGGATGTGATTGCCCCGAGCGGCTCCAAGCAGCGTGAACTATTGAAGGTCGTCGCACGCAAGGTGCAGGGTAAAGAGTAAGTGCTACTGTCGTAACGGATATACGTACCTTTTGACTACAGCACCAGTTACAGCATTATGAGACCGTATTTGGATAAATTCCGCCGACATTCAATCACGATCGTCATCGTCGCACTCGTGATGACGATCGTAACCGCGTTAGCGCTTTTCCTTCCAGGCCGGTCTATCATCTCCCAAGCCAACGATACCCCCGGAACCGTCAATGCTTCCGCCACGGTCTCGCTACCAAATTATTACCTGCCCGGCATGGTGGTGCAACGTAACAAACCGATCATCATCAAGGGATCCGCCGATGCCGGCACGCAGCTGACAATCTCGTTGAAGGATGACGGCAATGCCGTTTCCTCCACGACCATCGCCGCCGACGACAACGGCGTATTCCGTGCCTCGCTACCGCAGCTGGACGGTCGATCCCGGCCGTATCAGCTGACGATTGCCAGCGGCGGCACGGTACTGTATCGAATCAAGCAAGTGTATGTGGGCGACGTGTTCGTAGCGGCCGGCCAGTCGAATATGGAATTGAATTACTTCGATTATTACGATAAGGACGGCGAATCCGCGCAAGAGAACATTGATGATGACATCATCGACAATCTTCCTGAAACCATCGACGATAAACTGGTTCGCTTCATCGTCACAGCCCACGAAACCACTTCCTCCGACAAACGCGATACGTCCAGTTCGCAAGGCACGACCACGCCCAATCCCGGCAATGACGCCGATCATGAAAGCGACATCTCTGTAGACGATTTTCCCCTACGCGACTATCAGAATGGAATATGGCTCCCAGCCACTTCTGAAAATTCATCGTATTTGGGATATCTGCCGCAGCTGTTCGCACAGGAGCTTCGCGACAAAGACAGCGATATCCCCGTGGGCATTATCCAAACGGCTTGGGGCGGTACGTATATTGCACGCCATATGAAGGGCGGCGATATTTACGACACTCACATCGCACCGTTGGAAGGCATCAACATCGCTGGCATCCTGTGGTATCAGGGCGAAAACGATGCCGCCACGGATGCAACGGCCATCACGTATTTACAGCATTTCACGACATTGATCGATGATTACCGGGCAACGTTCAATGATGCCGATCTGCCGTTCCTGTACGTTCAGCTTTCACGATATGCAAATCATTCGGATACTCCCATGATCAGACAGGCGCAATTGGATGCATTACGCACCGTTGACAACAGCGATACCGTCGGCATGACCGTGTCGATTGACACCGATAAAGGCACGCAATCCAGTATTCACCCGCTTGGTAAAGACATTCTGGCGGAACGCATGGCACGGCAATGGTTTGCCATACAGGAAAACGATTCAATCCCCTCCGGCCCGCTCGTCGATTATGCGACGGTTCACGGTTCGACTGTACGTATCTATTTCAAGGAAGGTACCAGCGACGGCCTGCAGGCCATGCAGCCGATTCGAGAGACATGGGCGCCTTCGTGGAATGTCGCAATCCCAGATGAGCAGGCCGATGCTTTGACCGGCTTTGAAATCGCCGGTAAAGACGGAAAATTCCATGACGCGACCGCTACGATTACCGATGATTACATAACGATTCAAGCGGACAGCGACGATGTTCGTCAGATTCGATATCTGTGGGATCCGTCTCCTCAGGATAAGACGCTGCTGTATAACGACGATTCTCTACCGGCCAGTCCTTTTACGATTACCGTCGAATAGTTCGGCCAGCCGCAGCAACCGCCGTACGGCAGCAACGCCATATCGGCCGCACGACCAACGCATCCATTATGAAGGAAATCACTCCCAATACGATGAATAGCACGAGCGTCTCCAACAGCATATATGCAGCGGCTTGAAGCATGCCGCCAGGTTTCGGCACGGCTCTGGAGACCATAGACCAGATAAGTCCGGCTGCAATCGGCTGTTGATGAATCAGATAAATGCCGAATGTGGTGGACGCGACCGCATTCACCACGACAGGTTTCAATGCGACGAACCGTGAGTGTGCAGATGAGGCATGCACGGGACCAAACAGCAGGCTGTTCCGTGCGAGCAGCGTAAAAGCCAATGATGCGGCGCCTAGCGCGAATACCGGCAACGATCCGTATATGGAGCGCGGCTGCCAGGCAAAGAATCGCGCAGGAGCAATCTGGTGCTGGGCAGACCAGAGAAAAGCAGTCAGCAATGCGAAGCCGGCCATTATCGACACGATAAGCCATCCGACGCCGCCCCACCGCAGACAGTCGCTCCGATAGCGGCGAATGTATCCGCCGATCAGATATCCGGTGATGGCGTACACTGCGGTCGTCCACTGCAATCCGTTGTAGGCGAATCCCATAAACGTCACATACGGCAACACGCCAAGCGATATCAGTCCTATGATCGCGCGACGGACCGTGCGTCGATCATATCGGTCGATCAGCATATTCAGTACCGGCGAAACCATCAGCATCAGCACATATGCGGTTATGAACCAGTACATGTTGTTGATCACCGGCAGCAACGAACGATATATATCCTTGACGGATACGTCCACGCCCAAAAGCAGTCCGACGATCAGGCAGACGAAGCTGTAACAGAACGTTTGCACGATCGTTTTGCCGATACGCCACGCACTGAATGGTTTGTCGACCAGGAAATAACCCGAGAGCAGGAAGAACAGCGATACGCCGAACTGCCCGGCATACTGGTCGTAGGCCAGGGCCAATGTGCCGATCCAGTCCGCACGCTGTTCCAACCCCCAACCGTTGTAGGCGGTCAGATGGCAACTGACGATCAACAGCATGGCCAGGATTCGCAGCCATTCGAAACGACTGTCACGCGACTGCGTTTTCCCGTTCTTCACATCAGGCATCGTTTTTTTGCCTTTCAATACACGCCTGCACTTTGCGATCAATCATTCGGCTGCATGCCGCCAGTATCACCAGCACGACGAAACTTCCCGCACAAACGCCAAGGAACACTCGTAGAGAGGAAGATTCGTAGCGCAATTCGACGGTGTGCTCGCCTGCCGGCACTTCGATGGCACGGACCAGACCATTCGCCTTATATACCGGCACACGTTCACCGTCGACATACGCCGCCCAATTGCCGTCATTGTATTCATTCACCACAACGTATCGGGATTCGTCCGTCGTTGTAGTGAACGACATTGTTCCGTCACGCTCGGTGGCGATGTCAGAAACGCCCTCTCCTGCCTGCAATGCGCCTTGTCCGACGCCCGCGGTGTCCGGAGCGCCGGATTCCTGCGAGAAATACACGGATCCGGCAACATATTCATCTGCCATCGCATCGATGACGGCATCTTCGTCCGACAGAACGTTCACGCTGGTCGCCAGCTGGACCTGCGGCGCGTATTCGTCCAATTCATGCACGGTCAGACCGTCACCGCCGCTGTACTCATTCACACAGGATGCTTCCACCACGGCATCAGGCTGTTCGCCTTCCATGGTGAACACATATTTCACGCCCAGATATTTCAGTAGGTTGACGTTATCGATATCGCTGAAATTCGGCAGCGTCGGAGACATGGAGTACGCATCGTCGTTAATGGCCGTATAGTACGCAACGACATCGGGATTGGTGAATACGAATCCGTGACCACGAATATCGCGGATATCGTAATACATGTTCTCCGAAGCGAAATAATCCCATGCAGGGGTTGCCCCCACCGTTTTCTCCTGCCCGGTGGTATGGCTCTGCACATATCGCAGCGTGCCCGTCGCCTGTGGTATCGAGGATGCGCTTTTATCGATCATCGGCAGGTACTGTGAAGCAAAATACCCCATGTCAACGGATACCGTGCAGAACAATGCCGCCGTGCATGCCATCGACACCACTTTTCGTCCACTGACGGTACGTGCCAACACGATCAAGACGAACACCGCCGCCACACCGCAAGCGATCCATATCTGCAGCGGCCCATAAGTGGATTGGTCCCTCAATGGCCAGACACGCCACAGCACGATACCGAATACCGCCGTGGAAACGCCGGCCGCGATCCAATACGGTATGCGGTCGCGCATGGAATTGAACGCTCGTACCAGCAGATCGTCCGCATTGATACCGGCAAGCACCGATAACGTGAAATTCAGCACGACGATAATGCGGTATTTCAGCGAGCTGTTGACCACCGGCAGGTGGCTGTATACGGGCGTCAGCACATCGGTGAAGATCAGCAGCAGCAGCACAATCGTGGTGATGCCGAAGAACATCGCACGCGGTTTTTTGCGTAGATTGACTACTGTGAACGTCACCAGAAGCACGGCCAGCACGCCGGTGTACAACGTCGACTCGTTGAAATGCATGTTCGCACTGGTCGGCAGATATGGGAACAACAGTGTTTTCAGCTGCGACAACGGCAGTTTCGACAGACTGTAGTCTCCTCGGGAATCGCTGTATCCATTGCTTCCCACCGTGGTCAGCAAGCCACCGGTATACGGCAGTGACAGCAGCACGCCCAGCACGACGGCCAACGCGAAACCACACCAATACGCCAACAACGATTTCCATTGCCTCCAATACGTGCGAGTTCCATACACCACCACGTAAACGCCCGCCAGATACATGAAATACGCGGCGAACGTAGGCATACCGGCGACCAGCATTAGGAACAGCACAACTCCGAAACCCAGGAACAGCAACAGACGGAATCGCGCAAGAGCCTTATCAAGCAGCAGGAAGAGCAACGGCGCATACATGGCGACCTCGCTGTGCGGCCAACCCTGCCAAGCGATCAACGCCGAAGCCAACGCATACGAAGTCGCCGCCACGAACGCGCCGCGGAAAGTGTATCCAAGCTGACGGATAAACAGGTACATCGCGCCGAAAGCCACCAATACTTTGATGACGGAAATCAACGGCATGGCCCAATCCATCGGCAGCACGTATAGGTAGTTCAACGGCGAAAAATACAGATTCACGCCCATCGAACCGCCAATGCCCCATGTCGGCAGCCAATCCAGGAAGGCGAAATCGTGGAAGGCATAGTATGCGATTGGAATAATGTTGTCGGCGGTATCCGACAAGATCAACGGCCCCTGCACGGCAACGCCCTCGCCGGCGAACGGCGTGTGCGCATATGAGAAATTCGTATAGGACAGTTTCCAATCGCCGAAAATCATGTCACGATAGGTGATGCAAACGATGAAAATCAGACCGAACAGCACCGCCCCGGATTGTATTGCGCGCCGGTGGCGACGACACCATGGCCTCTTGGCATCACGCGCATCGATGTCACACGAGTTGACGTCATGCTGGGAGTCGCCGTCGATTATGCGATTCATATTCCTCCATCGCTGCGCGGTGCGATGCCTCCGCATACCGGCATCACAGCATCAGCATTGCTATCAGTGCATTATTTTGAAATGGCCATCATACTGGTCGAGATTGATGTTGAAGAATTTCCCTCGCTCCAGCGCGGACCATTTGTCGAAGAAGCGGAATTTCTCCCGTTCCATACGACGCTGTTTGACCGGATCGAGATCGTCTCGGCCACGGCTGCTGCTTTCGCGATGATACAACGTCGCCTCCGGACAGAAAACCGTATTCCATCCGGCCTGTTCCGCTTTCAGACATAGGTCGATGTCGCTGAACGACACGGCCAGGTCTTCGTCAAAGCCACCGATCGCATCAAAAACCCGACGGCTGATCATCTGGCAGGCGCCTGTGACAGCGGCACAGTCCGAGGGAAACCGAAGCGTGTTCATGTAGCCGTTGTCGTATTGGGTGAAGTTCTGGTTGATGTAGAAGCAGCCACCGGGAACGGCCCAGATGCCGCCGTGCTGAAGCAGACCGTCGTAGTTGTACAGTTTCGCACCGGCCACGCCCACATCAGGTCGTGCGAACATCCCCGCCATCGCGCTTAGCCATTCCGGTGCGATCACTTCGGTATCGTTGTTCAGGAACAGCAGCAACTCACCTTTCGCATACCGGGCACCGAAATTGCAGATGGCCGAATAGTTGAATTCGTGATGCGGCCAGGTCACCACATGGACCTGCGGGAACTCCTTCTGAATCCGCTCATAATATTCAAAAGTGCTTTTCTCCGTGCTGTTGTTTTCCACGCAGATAATTTCATAATCCGCATATTCGGTTCGGTCGACCACCGACCGTATGCATGTATCCAACATGTCGGCATGGTCTTTGGTCGGTATGACAATGCTGACCTTGGGCGCATAATCGTACCGTACACGGTAGGCGCATGCCAGTTCATGGTTTTCGACGTGCGCCGGAATCCCGACCCTGTCGAAATGCGCCTGCAACGCCTTACGCCCTGCCTCCACCGTGTAGGGCTTGGCGCCGAAATCGCTGCTCGTGGAAGCCTCATGCTCACGCCAGTGGTACAGCATATGCGGCACATTATGGATTTCACGCGCCACTTCACTGCATTTCAGGGTCAGATCGTAGTCCTGAGCACCATCGACCTCACTGGTGGACGGCGTGACATGCTGCCATACATGCCGACTGATCATCAGCATATGCGTGATGTAATTGTGGGAGTACAACAAATCGGGATTGAACGCCGGTTTGAAGGTCGGCCATTCGTAATGGTCCCCCTTAAGATGGTCCTCGTCGCAATACAGCAAATCTGTCTGCGGGTGTTCCCTCACAACGGACATGTATCGATACAACGCATCAGGCTCGATCGTGTCATCATGGTCGACGAACGCGATATAATCGCCGCTTGTCTGTTCGATGCCAATATTGGTATTACCGGAGATACCTTGATTTTCTACGGTGATTACACGAATACGCGCTTCGTCGGCATAGTCATGCAGCACAGCGTCCACTTCAGGACATTCGCCGCTGGCATTGACCAGAACCAGTTCAAAACGGTCATAGGACTGAGCCAAGACCGATTCGATCATTGCACGAAAATACTGGGCTTTTGGACGGTACACAGGCGTGACGATGCTGACCGTCGGGCAGTCCTTCCACGTAGCTATCAGTTCACGCTGGCATAGCAAGTCGGCTGGGGTTGCGCGATGCCGAATGAACCATTCCAAATACCGAGGGTCCTGCGAAGCATGTTTCAAGCCTTCAATGCCTGCGTTCAAGAACGATTCGGTCTGAGCCGGCAACAGGCAGGTGAAGCATCCCTCCGCAGCGCTTTGCCCGCGACCGCGCACGGCAATGCATACGGTAAGATCCGTACGATGCAGGGTTACGGAATAGGTCAACTCACGCAGCGTATTCCCTCGATCCCGAGAATCCGGCACGATGTCATCTTCCAAAAGCAGAGGCGCGCCACCGATCGGATTGGCAGCCGCATCCAATACCGTCGCCTCATATTCCATGCCTTCCGTATACGGCACGGTCGCATGGAAGCGGCATACCATATCGCGCTCTCCGAGCGGATAAATACCGGTGACGTATGCGTATGGCTGTCCGCTTAAACGTCGCTGGTCGATGCCGCGGATCGTCGCGGCGAACTGCGGCCTCCTTCGGTAGGTCAAACGCGAACGAATCTTCGTTTCGAGAGGCTTGAAGGGGAATCCCCACACTGGCGTCGTCAGATCATTGGTATCATACACGTCCACTTGCAACGCGGTACCGTCCAACAACGGTACCGCGATCACCAGCTGTCGTTCCGACCCTGTGTACATGCCCGCCGCAGCGGCTACGGTCACGTCATCTCCAGGCAGAAGCATGTCATATACCGCGCAGGGAATTCTCCGGCCATTGGATGCCACCGCCGAGGCGACATATCGGCGTCCGTCCGACTCCGATACCAGTACGTTCACGTACCCTTTGCCGTCACCGCGGCACAGGCCAGTAATACGAAAACCCATAGATTCGTCTCCTATACACCTACCGTTGGCATCATTCGCAGAACATGACGGCCCGACATGCAATGGTACGAGTCCACGCATGGCCGACGGAACACATCGGACGGCCGTCACAGTCCTACCTTTTGATGAAACGCTCCTGCGCGACCTGCAGAAGATGCCGGCCATAATTCGATTTGCCATATGTTTCAGCGGCCTTCATCAAGGTTTCCTTGGAAATCCAACGATGCTCATATGCAATTTCCTCCGGAACGGAAATCGGCAGACTCTGCGAGCGCTCCACCGAACGCACGAATTCCCCCGCTTCATACAGCGATTCCATCGTGCCCGTGTCCAGCCATGCATAGCCGCGTCCCAAAGTGCTGACCTGCAATGATCCGTCTTCCAAATACATACGATTCAGGTCGGTGATTTCAAGTTCGCCACGCGCCGACGGACGCACCTGCTTGGCGAAGTCGACCACTCGGCTGTCATAAAAATACAGGCCTGTGACGGCATAATTTGATTTCGGGCGAACCGGTTTTTCCTCAATGGACACGGCTTTCCCCTCATCGTCGAATTCAATGACGCCGAAGCGTTCCGGATCGTCGACGTAGTAGCCGAATACGGTGGACAGCCCGTTGCCGGCTGCCATGACGGCGTTCTCCAAATGTTTCGATAGTCCGTTGCCATAGAAGATGTTGTCGCCCAACACCAGTGCGCAGGCATCGCCGTCGATGAATTCTTCGCCGAGCAGGAACGCCTGCGCCAAACCGTCAGGGGAAGGCTGCACCTTGTAGCTCAGCCTCAGGCCGAAGCGGGAGCCATCGCCGAGAAGACGCTTGAAATTGGGAAGATCGAACGGAGTGGAGATGATGAGGATGTCGCGAATGCCCGCCAGCATCAACGTCGACAGCGGATAATAGATCATCGGCTTGTCATATACCGGAAGAAGCTGCTTCGAAGTGACGGACGTCAATGGATACAGGCGTGTGCCGGATCCACCCGCCAAGATAATGCCCTTCATATGTGGCTCCTTTTCAAGTCGCAAGGTTTCCCGTGCCGAATATCGCCGACGTCGTGCCGACACGTGGAAATTGTACGTCACAGGCGGGTCTCTTCCTCTGGAATGCAATACGTTCCGTCGAATCCCATTCGCATGCCTACCAAATCGCCTATACTGACAACGATAGCCGCATTTCATGAGATGTTGAACCATCTGCGAATGTTTCCCGAAACGAGGATTTATGCCAACCATTTCCATCGTCGTGCCCGCCTATAATAAGGCGCCTTATTTGTCGTCATGTTTGGACAGTTTGGAGCGGCAGACATTCCGCGATCTTGAAATCATCGTAGTTGACGACTGCAGCTCCGACGATACTGTGGCCACCGTGCAGCGCCATATCGAACGGGATCCGCGTGTGCATCTCATCGAGCAGCCGATGAACCAGGGTACGCTTGCATCCCGCGTGACCGGCGCTTTGCGTACTACCGGCGATTACGTGACTTTCATGGATCAGGATGATGAGCTTATGCCGACGGCATGCGAGCAGGCCATTCACATGCTGATGCACGAGCCGGTGGATATTCTGCATTTCGGTGTCCGCGTGGATGCCGCCAACGCGTTGGCGGAGGATGCGGCAGCGGGCATGACCGGCTATATGAATCCCGAGCCTCGTCGTTTGTATGGTTCGGAAATTTTGACCACCGTGTTTTCGGATTCCGGATATGACTGGAATGTGCATCATAAGTTCTATTCGGGAGATGTGCTGCGCACAGCATTGCGGGATCTTCCGATTCCTCGTCTGACCCGGCCGGATGATGCGTATATTTATTTCGCCATCGCGGATCATGCGTCGACATACCGAGCGATTGATCATGCGCAGTGGTACGTGTATCACCTTGGCCGTGGGGTCACTCTCGGAAACGAGCTTGACCTGCCTACTTTTGAAGACATCAGCGCGCAGGATGCGAAGGCCCTGAGCCTGGTCCGCGATTATGTGAACGGCCATGGCCGTTCCTCTTCTCAATTGGAAGCGTTGCGACAGCTGCAGATCAAGCTCGTCGAGCATACGCTGAACGAATGGAAGGACAATATTGCCGAGGGACAGAAGCGCGAAGCTTTTGCCTCAATCACCCGGCACTGGGACCCCGTGCCTGTGGCAGGCGAGCTATACCGCTTCCTGCGCGACGAGGCTTTCCACACCACACAGACATTAGGATTGCCAGACCATGACATCCATGCCCGCATGGCTGATTTGTGCCGAGATCTCATCGAAACACTCGATGTGCCGCAGGAGGACATTGCGGCAAATCAGCATGCCGGGGAACTGCATAGTCAGGCCCTTCAGCAGCTGGGCCGCCTACAGCAGGCCCTCAACCGACGCGAAGCATACGACAGGCAGCGGATACGTCTATTCGTCACCACGCATAAGGATGTCGACACCCCGGGCTGCGACATGTTACAGCCCGTTCAGGTGGGCATGGCCGTCAATGGCTACCGTCTGGGGCACATGCTCCATGACGACGAGGGCGAGAACATCTCCGCGAAGAACCCAATGTACTGCGAACTGACCACGCAGTACTGGGCGTGGAAGAACGTGGACGCCGACTATTACGGTTTCTGCCATTACCGCCGCTATTTCGATTTCTCTGACACGGAGCATGAGGAGAACCCGTACGGCGAGATCATGGATGATTACATTGATGATGATGCCATACGCGAATACGGTTTGGATGATGCCACCATTGCGAAGGCGGTGGAAGGCTATGACGTGATCACCACGCGTTATGGCAATCTGGAAGAGATCATTGATGGCCATGGCACCCCGAAGGCCGTGTGGGAGGCTGCTCCTCGTCTGGTGGATGAGGATTTACACCGCATGTATGACATTCTGTGTGAGCTGCATCCGGATTATAAGCAAGATGCAATCGCCTTCCTGAACGGCAATACTTCATGCTTCTGCAACATGTTCATCATGCGCAAGGCGATCTTCCAGGAGTATTGCGCGTGGCTGTTCCCGCTGCTGGAGGAGTTCGAGCATCGTACCGACATGTCTCGCTACAGCAAGGAGGCGCTGCGCACGCCGGGCCATCTTGCGGAGCGTCTGCTGAACATCTACTTGATGCACCAGCAGCGCATGGGCGCCGATTGGCGCACGAAGGAGCTGCAGTGCGTGCATTTCACACATCCGGAGCCGCAGGAGACGCTGATGCCGTTGACCGGCATCCCGTCGACGCATCCAATCGTGCCGGTGGTGTTCGCCGCGGACGACAACTATGTGCCGCAGTTGACCACGACGATCTATTCGGCGATGCTGAACGCTTCGCCGGAGCGCCATTACGATGTGGTGGTGCTGCAGCGCAACATCGGCGGCGACAAGCAGGAGCGCATGCGCGCGTTCTTCAAGCAGTTCCCGTACATGACGTTGCGGTTCATCAACGTGGACCGTCTGGTCTCGGGCGTGAAGCTGACGACGAACAACGCGCACATCAGCGTGGAGACGTACTACCGTTTCCTGATCCAGCAGGTGCTGCCGTTCTACGACAAGGTGCTGTACCTGGATTCCGACATCGTGATCAACGGCGATATCGCCGAACTGTTCGACACGGAGCTGGGCGACGACCTGCTGGCCGCCGCGCATGACATCGACTTCCTCGGCAACCTGAATGTGAAGCATGGCTTGCGCACCGACTATGCCAAGAACGTGCTGCATATGAAGGATCCGTACCGGTATTTCCAGGCGGGCGTGCTGGTGTTGAACACGCGTGCGATGCGCGAGCATTATTCGATGGACGAATGGCTGCGGTTCGCGTCGAATCCCGACTATATCTACAACGACCAGGATGTGCTGAACGTGCATTGCGAAGGCCGCGTGCGCTTCCTGGATTGGGATTGGAACGTGATGCACGATTGCAGCGGACGCGTGGGCAACGTGTTCTCGTTGGCGCCGAACGACGCGTTCGACGCGTATATGGATTCCCGTAATCATCCGAGGATCATCCATTATGCCGGCTATCAGAAGCCGTGGGTGGATCCCGACTGTGATTTCGCCAGCACGTATTGGCATTATGCACGTGAGACGCCGTTCTTCGAACGTCTGCTGAAGAAGGTGGTGAAGGCGAACACTCCGAAGGTGGTGGAAGTCGTTCCCGGCGTGAACCGTCATCATGAGCGCGCCATCGGCGAGCAAAGCGCTTTGCGCAATGTAATCGACCCGATTCTGCCACTCGGCTCGAAACGTCGTGAGGCCGTGAAGGCCGTGGGCCGTCTGCTGCGCGGCAAGCACTGATATACGGCATGCGACACAGCCGATAACATCCATCGGCATTGTCCCCAGATAAGGGCTGATACGGATTCGTCCGTTTTCAGCCCTTTGTTTTTGTACCGAACGGCATCCAGAACCATGTCGAATCACATCCGCGACCTGCGCCCATGCCACCGGCACGACAAAGACGCACTGTTTCCCTCCCCCGCTGCGATAATGCTTTATCGTGGCGTAATGGCGCGCGTTTGGATTGACGATCTTTGGCTGAAGAGCGATCATGGGGTTCCACCTTCTTCAACGGCGAAGCGGTCGCTTGCTTCGGCGAGCGACCCATTGCGGGCGCAGGTGCCTGACCGGTGGCGTTCGTCGCGTTTTGGGCATGGCATGCGTTGGCGCTGCCGCTGGTACACCGTTGAGGACGGTCTGCGCCGGCAGCATTCGAAGGCGTTTGCGAAGCTGGCGGAGGCGGAGGCTTTCCAGGCCGCGATGGAGGATGACGTGCGCAGTGGCCGCTACGCGGATCCGAATGATGCGCGCCGCAGATTCAAGGATGTGGCCGACATGTGGTTGCGTTCGAAGAATAATGTGAGCGAGGGTGTACGCGCGCGTTATGAGTGTGAATTGCGCGTATATGTGAATCCACGTTGGCAGGATGTTCCTATTGGCGCGATTACGATGGATGGCATCTCCCGTTGGGTGGCGGATTTGTCGACCGGCAATTATCCGGCGAATCTGCATCGCGGCCAGAAGCCGAAGCCCCTTTCGCCCCGTTCCGTGAAAAGCATTGTGAAGGTCGTGTTTGCCGGCGTGCTCGACTATGCCGTGAAGGCACGGTTTCTTACAGCGAATCCCGCGCGCGACATTCCCATTCCGAAAAGCGAATACCGTGATCTGGTGTTTCTGGATATTCACGAGATCGAAATGCTGGCCGATGCGGCGCAGGAAGTCGGCCGTCCCGTGGACGCGCTGATCATTCGTTTCCAAAGCTATGTGGGCACGCGCATCAACGAGACGTTTGCATTGCAGGTCGGCGATCTGGATCTGTATAACAGAACGGCACGCATCCGCCGCACGTGGAAGAACAGTGCGACGGTGCAACGGCTTGGCCCGCCGAAGTCCGGCAGGGCGCGCACGGTGGCGATTCCTCAGTTTTTGATTAAGCCATTACGCGAGCAGATCAAGGGGCAGCCGGATACGGCATACGTGTTTCGTTCCATAAAGGGATCGCACATCAATGATCACAATTGGCGACGCAAGATTTGGAAGGCAGCGGTAAAGAAGGCCGGCTTGCAGGATGTGGAGGGGCTGACGCCACATAGTCTGCGCCATTCGTATGCCGCGATTGCGATCAAGGCCGGCGCCGACGTGAAGATTCTGCAGCGTCAAATGGGCCATTCGTCGGCAACATTGACGTTGGACGTATACGGCTTCCTGTTCCCCGAACGTTTGGACCAAGTGGCTTCGGCCGTCGATGCGGTACGCACCGCGGCCATACTGTCCGGCCGTAAACGTCCGTAGGGAGCGGACGCATGAGAGGTTCCCCAAGCAAAGGCACCGCCATGATATGACAGGAGCCGCGCATGGTTGCCTGAACGGGCTTGCCTGCATCGTGTGCATATCGTGTCTGCGCCCGGCATGCAGGACCTTTGACCGCGGAACTCATACGTTGCCGTCTTTTCGATTGGCGACACGACTTTCCTGCCTACCAAAATCCGCCACGATGACGCCCATTCATCGTATGAGACGGAGAATCGTACAAAAGAAGGGACAGCGCCCCGACCGGGTTTTTCACTGCCATCGTGTCCAGTCGTGGCTGCAATTAGGTTACGTCGTCACATACGATTCACCAATGTTCGTTTTTCTTTCCGGCACCCCATAGCCTAGAAAGAAAGGTTCCTGGAGATGACAGGAAACACGAAGATTTGGCGCGCCCCGCTCGCCGGTCTGGCCTCCGTCGCGATGATCGCGACCATGGGCATGGCCGCCGCGACCGCGAACGCCGCCTCGGACGTCGAATCGACGACGTTCGTTCCGGCCGAGACCGCCGCCACCTACACCCTGACCGTGAACGCGAACGGCGGAAAGTTCTCCGATGCCGCCGGATACAAGAGCTCCGTCGAAAACGCCATCACCGGCAGCGACGACAAGGTGACGTTCAACAGCACCGACACCGTGGCGACCATCACGAACGTGCCGGCCAATGTCAGCAGCTCCGTTGCCCAGGCGATCTTCCCGACCTCTGCCGCGGTCGTCTATGACGGACGCGGAACGTCCGGCTTCTACACCGCGCAGTCCCTGGGCTCCGGCTCCCGTCTGGACAATTCCAAGGGCTTCACCCTGTCGGGCGACGCCACCGTGTACGCGCACTGGTACGTGGACCGCGAGAAGGTGACCGTAACCTTCGGCAACCAGGGCAGCGCAGTGCTGGCCCCGGGCGACACCCTGACCGACTGGCAGATCCCGGCCGTGACGGACAACACCCGCGCAGGCGACTACTGGCAGACCGCTGACGGCGTCCAGGTGACCACCTCCACCGTGTTCGAAAAAACGGCCACGCTGACCCCGCACCTCCTGGACTCCATCACCGTCACGTATGCGAAGACCACGGCTGACGGCAGCGCGTCCGTGACCCCCGCCACGCAGATCGTGGTCGCGGGCAAGGCGTTCGCGCCCGCCGCCACCGCCACGCTGTCCGGCAACGTTTTCGTCGGCTGGTACCAGGCCAAGGACGGCGGCTCCACCGCCGCTGATGATGACGCTCTGGCTTCCGAACCGTTCGACTTCGACAAGGGCTCCACGACCGACGTCACGCTGTTCGCCAAGTTCGACACGGCCCCGGCCGACACCACGTACGACGTGACCTACAAGCTGGCCAAGGGCGGCGCCGTCTACGGCACCGACACCGTGTACAACAACGGCAAGTCCACGCTGAACCTGCCCCCGGCCCCGACCGATCCGACGAATCAGGGACGCGAGTTCAAGAACTGGAAGAACGATAGCGGCGATGCCGACTATGATTTCGACGAGGTCGTGACCGGTGACCTCACCCTGTACGCCGTGTGGGGCGAGCCGACCGTGATCGCCGAGAAGAAGGCCACATTCGACCCGAACTACTCCGGCTCCAACGTCATCGAGGTCACCTCGAACGCCGACGGCACGTTCACCGCGCCGTCCGTCGAACGCGACGGCTACGTCCTGTCCGGCTGGGTCAAGGACAACGCCTCCGGCACAACCCCGGACTTCGACGCCGACAAGACCGACTATGCGGGCGGCTCCAAGTTCTACGCCGTGTGGGTCCGTGAGGGCGTCGACGCGTTCACGGCCGCCAAGACCAAGATCACCGACACCAGCTACTTCACCGCCGATTCCGTGGCCGCCTACAACAAGGCCTTCAACGAAGCCGCGACGAAGTACACGGCCGTGGATAAGGACTCCACCGCGGCCGAGATCGCCGAGGCGACCAAGGCCTATCAGGCCGCGCAGGCGCTCCTGGTCGTGAAGACCAGCGAGACCGCCCCGGTGTACCGCGTGTACAACAAGGCCGACAACAAGCACCTGTACACGTCCAACCACGCCGAGGCCCTGAGCCTGATCGCGGGCGGCTGGCGTGACGAGGGCGTCGCCTACTACACGCTCGACGCCGATCTGGATGGTACCACCCTGGTGTCTTCCGGCCTGTACACTCCGGTGTACCGCCTGTACGACAAGCCGGCGAACCGCCACTTCTACACTGCAGACCAGGACGAGTACGAGAGCCTGGTGAAGTCCGGCTGGCGTGACGAGGGCATCGCCTATTACGCCCGCACGCAGGGCGGCGTGGCCGTGTACCGCGCGTACAGCCCGTCCCGCTACGAGCACCTGTTCACCACGAGCGAGACGGAGTACGAGACCGCGACGACAGCTCAGGGCGAGGGCTGGTACCGCGCCGAGAACATCGCGTTCTACACCGAGAAGTGACGACGTGACGCCGGTATCATGCCGGTGATCGTCCGAGAAGACGGAAGGGTGTTCCCCCTTGGATCTGATTCCAAAGGGGAACACCCTTCTCGTATGTTCGGGGCTCCTGTTCGACATCACTAGGCCGAATCCTCATGAAGCAGTGGAGGAACAGGGAATCCCCGAGGAATAATCTCCCCTCTCGCATTGTCATCTGCGTCATTCAAGAAGCATGCGTTTGGAAACGCCTCCATAAGCGGAAGACATGCGGCCCGTGGAGACGGACACGGCGAACGCATCCTCGTAGGCAACGCCAATAGTGTCCAGAGACGGTCGAGGAACGGAATCGGTGCACTAAAGGCGAAAATTACGAAGAGAGGGGTTTCTTCTTGGAAGTCTTTTCCCAAGGAGAAACCCCTCTCTTCGCATGCCGCAGCTGTTCAAGAGCTCTGACATGGCGACGATGGATGGGCTCAGTCGTATGTGAATACGCGAAAAGGGTGTTCCCCCTTGGAATCAGATCCAAAGGGGAACACCCTTCCGTCATGTCAGCGGACAGTCGGCCTCACGGCCGGCGTCACGGCGTCACGGCGTCACTTCTCGGTGTAGAAGCCGATGTTCTCGGCGCGGTACCAGCCCTCGCCGGTCGCGGTCGTCGCCGTCTCGTACTCCGCTTCGCTCGTGGTGAACAGGTGCTCGTAGCGCGACGGGCTGTACGCGCGGTACACGGCCACGCCGCCCTGCGTGCGGGCGTAGTACGCCACGCCCTCGTCACGCCAGCCGCCCGCGATCAGGCCCAGGGCCTCGGCCTTGCCGGACGTGTACAGGTGCTTGTTGTCGGCCTTGTTGTACACGCGGTACACCGGGGCGGTCTCGCTGGTCTTCACGACCAGGAGCGCCTGCGCGGCCTGGAACGCCTCGGTCGCCTCGGTCAGCTCGTCATCGCTCAGCTTGGAGCCGTCAAGCGGATCGCCGGTCAGGTCGTACTTCTCGACGGCCGCTTTGTAGGCCTTCTTGTAGGAGTTCAGGGAGTCCTTGGTGAACACGTCCGTCTGGCCGGAGAGGTCGGTGGCGGCCTCATCAAAATCAGAGACGGCAATCTTCTGCCACTTGGCATAGAAGGTGGTATTTTCACTGACGGACTTCGGGAAAATAACGAGGTTGCCGCTGCCATCGGTGCCGTTGTCGTACCAGCCCTTGAACTCGTAACCTTCACGGACCGGAGCGGCCGGTGCGGAGACCTTATTGTCGGCATCCGCCGTGACCTTGGTGATGGCACCGCCGACATAGTTCTCATCGAACGTCACGGTGTACTGTCCGACCGTGGGATCACCCCACACGGCGTACAACGTGATGGCGCCGAGCCCCGGAGCGGACCAGGCGTACTCGTCGGCGGCCTGGGATTCAGCTGTGTCAGTGCCCTTCTTGTCCGCGGTGGTCCAGTACAAGAACGGACGGCCCTTCTCGTCATCCGGGTCGGTCGGTGCCGGCGGCTCGGACACCTGGGCGCCCTTGGCGACCTTGTCCGTGCCGTACGTGGTATAGCCAGTAGTGTTGTAGTCGAACGTGACCGTCCAGGTGCCGCTGTCCGGGGTGCCGTACATCGTATACAGCGTCGTATCTCCGGCAACGCCCTTCGACGAGTCGAACACAGTCAGTTCGGAATCCTCAACTGTTCCATTCTTTTCACCTGCGTCAGTCCACGTCGCCCAAGCGTAGAATGCACTTTCACCCTTCTTGGCGGTCGTGGTCGGGGTGGTGAAAGCGGTGTTCTTCAACACATGCAAAGCTGCTGGAGTCTGAGCTGAAGTAGTATCTCCATTGAGATCGAACGAGACAGTCGCGTAATCGCCGTACACCGGGTACAGTCACATCATCGCTCGTGTCCACAGTAGACAGGTCCATCGGTTCGGTGGCGGACTTGCTCGTGGCCCAGCCCCTCACCTGGTAGACGGCGGTGTCGATCTTCACCCAAGATGGGATGTCCCAGGAGGCCAGCTTGTCGCCCTTCACCAAGGTCACGGTGGAGGCGGCATCATTGCCGGTGTTGTCGCACGCGCCCGTGAACGTCACGGTGGACGCGCCCAGGTCGCCGTCGCTCCAGCGGGCCTTGACGGTCACGTCGCCGGTCACCGTCGTGTCGGACTTGAAGCGGCTGCCGCCGACCGTCCAGTACACGAACGTACGCGCAGAACTCTCGGTGATGCCCTCCGGCTTCGTCGACGTGCCCATGTCGCTTCCAAGGAACGTGGCCAGAGACGTGCCAGCCGGCACGTTCTCGATGGTGGCGGTCGTGGCATCTTCCTTGGTCTTGGTATCCCAGCTGAGCTCCATGCCGTTATGGGAAGCGTCGCCCTCACCGTCATTCGGGGTAGAGTCGACGTTGGTCGTCAAAAGGTTGGTGAGGGTGTCGCCAAGCTTGCCATTCGCCTTATCGGCGTCGATGGTGACCGTGTATTTCGCTGTGCCCTGCGTCGGCTCGAAGGCCGCGTTCGCGGTCGCCGAACCCGCGCAGGAAACAGGACCCCATCCGGCAGCGGGGAAGACCGCGCGAACGGAACGGCGACGGCATCCGGCGAAAAGAGGCGATCGGCCGGATCACGGCTCCGCATAGCCGGACACACGCCGGGCGGCCACGGCCGTCCTGCCGGACTCCCCACGACGAAGCGTCTCGGACGGGCGGTGGCCGGATCATGCCGGCCCGCCGGCCCCACGCGGTCAGGCCATTCTGTAACGACGGTTCCTGGTCTGGCCCACGGCAACCAGACTGCCGTCACGGACCCGGGCCGCGAGCCAACGGCGCACAACCCGGACGCTCTCGCCCGTCGATTCCGCGACCTGGGCCGTGGTGATCTCCCGATGGTCCCTGAACAGGGCGGCCACGGCGGCGGCGATGTCGGAGCCCCGGCCGCCGTCGCCCGTGTTTCCCGCCACCGGCCGCGTGGGCACGAACGCGGTGAAGACGAGACCGTCGCGGAAGGACGGGGTCCCGCCGGAATACATGCGCGTGTACTTCACGAGGTTGCGCACGCCGCTGCCGAGCTCCTCGGCAAGCCCGATCTGCGTGAACACGTCCGCGATGATCGGGTTCTTCGGCACCGGGGTGAAGCTGCCCAGGTCGAGGCTGCCCTCGAACGCGGGACGGCTCGCGTTTCGCGTCTCCACGCCGTCCCCGGTGACCGTGATCTGCGCGGGCACCGGGCTGGAATACTCCCTGTGGACAAGGACGTTCGACACAAGCTCGCGGATGATCCTGTCCCTCGGGCTGACCGCGACATCGCCGTCCAGGCGGAATCGGTCGGGCAGGGCCTTGCGCAGGAACGCGGCGAGCAGGTCGTACGCGTCGATGAGGTTCGTCCGCACGGTCAGGCGGTCGTCGTAGCGGTCCGTGTCGTCACGCCGCACCACGGCGTCGACGCCGTATGCGGGCAGCATGTCGGCGATCACGTCGTCGCGCCCGGCCAGCAGCACCGCCGCCAGGTTCAGGCCCTCGGTCCCGCCGCCGTAGTCGCGGGTGTACAGACGGGCGCTGTGCAGCAGGGCGTCGTCGTCCATGCCGAGCCAGGGATGGTCCACGTTCTTCATGCCGGCCATCCTCCGGATCCGTTCCAGCAGGCCCGGATCGAGGTCCGCCGGGGTCAGGCCGGGGCATATCCTGCGTTCGGTGAAGATGTTCTGCTTGCGGATGTACATCTGCGTGATCTGCATCTCCCCGTCGATGCGCTTGTCCGCGTCAGCGGCCCGGTCCCACACCTGTCCCTTGTAGCGGAACACGGACGAGTTCATCGGCACCCACACGCGGATCACGGTCCTGCCGTCGTAGTCGAACCGTTCGGTCTCCACCAACAGCGTCGGCGAGAACGAGTTGGGATTGCCCGCGACGTTCGCGATATTGCGTTCGATGGACGCCGCGGCCTCCGCCGGCACGCCCGCGACCGAACCGTCGTCCAGGACGCCCAGATACACGGAGCCGCCCGCATGGTTGGCGAACGAGCAGATTGTCTCGAACACGTCCGGCGCGGGATTGCCTCCGCAACGCTTGAACTCCACGGTGGAGGTCTCGCCGTGGCGAAGCACCTCCTCGAACTCTTTCCTGTTCATCAGCGTCCTCCATGACACAAGACCGACGGCATTCCGCCCATTCGACCACCGATTCTACCCATTCGACCAATCATTCTCCACATTCGACCGCACGATTGTTCCGACGGACTCCATGAAACATCCGTTTTCCTTGATGTTCCGCCGATCCATCGCATCCGGCCGGCCGTTCTTTCAATTCGACCAATCATTCTCCACATTCGACCAAGCGGACCGAATTCGCCGGGGATGTGTTCCGTCAAGCCGTTTTCGGCTTCCGCCGGCGTCCCGCCGCCTAGCCCCGTATGCCCTCACCGCCTGTTGCCATACACCGGCATGAGGGCCGACAGTCCCGCCGAGGACGGCGCGGCCGTCATCGGCGATCGCCGGGAAACGCGGGAGCGCCGCGCAGGTAGCGGCGCAGCCTGCTGGACGCGGGCGCGGTCGCCAACACGGCGCCGTTGCCGACCAGCCTGCGCAACGCCTTGCGCACGCTCTGCAAGCCCAGTCCCGTCATCTGCGCGATCTCGCGCGCGGACCGCTCCTCCGTGTCGGACAGGCAGCCGAGGATCCTCCGCTCGTTGCCGGAAAACGCGGCGGGCGTGCGGTTCGCGCCATCCTGCCGCGGCGTCGGCATGGACGGGATCGCGGGGCGGCACAGCGTGACCTTGAACCGGTCGGGACGCGCCTCGAACCCGGGCTCGTCCAGGCCGATGCGCCGCATCTCGCGGATGACCATCGGGATGCCGGTGCCGCCGCCCTCGACCGTCACCGCGTTCCCGTGCGCGTACGGCGTCTCGTACATCAGGCGCATGAGCGTCGCGTTGCGGCAGCGGGACTCCCCGTCGCCGATCGTGTCAAGCGTGACGCCGCCCCACAGGCCGCCGGGGCTGACGACCTCGACCCGGTCCGGGTACACGTCCACCGTGACGGAACGCCCCTGGAAACGAGCGTCGTATTCACGATGCACGACCGCGTTCGCGATCACCTCGCGCAGCACCTCGCGGGGAATCTCCGGGCCGCGCACCGCGCCGGCCCCGGACACGACCGTCACGGTGCGCAGGTTGCGCGCCACGGCCTCGACCGCCTGCCCGATCGCGTCGGGCATGCTTCCCTCGCACAACACGCGGTCCGTGAACCGCGGCCCCTCGGGGACTGGGCCCTCGACGTCGGAGTGGGCCATGACGTCGATGAGCAGCTTCGGGTAGAACTGCTGCGGGTACCGGCCCAATGCCAGCAGCCCCGCCAGACGGATCCCGCCGTCGCGGTCGGTCACGTTCAGCCGCTCCAATCCCTCGGCCGCGTCGGCGACGCCGGCCAGCGCGCGGGACCCCTTGCACGACTCCAGCAGGAGCCTGACCGCGTCCCCGTCCAGGTCGGACACGTCGGCCTCGCCGACGACCTGCCGGTCCGCGGGGCTCGGCGTGAACGCGTTCTCGAACTCGTACACCTCGACCGCGGTCAGCCGCACGTCACGGTCGTCCACACGACGATAGCCGCCCGCGCACGGGCCCTTCGCCGTCACATAGCACGGCTTCTGCCCGACGGGATTCTCCCGCACGTCGACCATCAGGAACGGCATGCCGTACGCCGTGCAGCGCGACACCTCGTATTCGGGAGGATTCGTCAACCGCGCGCCCTGCGCGCCGCCGTCGCCCATGCCCTGCGTGAACTGTGCCACGACCCGGTTCGCGTCGAACCCCTCGACCGGACGGAACCCGGCGTCCTCGCTCACGCCCAACAGGAGAACGCCGCCGTTCGTGTTCGCGAACGCGCTCACGCTCTCCCACACGCTCGCGCCCAACGACGTCGCGCACGACTTCGCCTCGAACCGGCCATCGTCGTTGCCCTGCCCGCGCAGACGCTCCAGCACGCGCACGGCCTCGTCATCCGTCCACATCGTCCCCACCGCCCCTCGCCGCACGGCGTCCTCGAACCGACGCCGCTCACTATACGCTCACTTCCATTTCAGTGTATGGTCACTATATCATCACTGTACGTCAGTGTACGGTCATGGCGTGGAGCGCGCCTTCACGCGGACGGCCGCCGGGACGCACGGCCGTGCGGCGTCCCGCAGGAGGACTGCGCTCCGCTCCGCGGGGGTTGTCGCCCAAGTGTTTCCCGTGGCCTAGAAAGAAAGGTTTTCTGAAGATGACAGGAAACACGAAGATTTGGCGCGCCCCGCTCGCCGGTCTGGCCTCCGTCGCGATGATCGCGACCATGGGCATGGCCGCCGCCACCGCGAACGCGGCCGGCGAACCGACGTTCAAGGCCACGTACGACACGAACGGCCGCGGCACGGTCACGAACACTACCAATAATCTGACATACAGCGCTACTGCCTCCCAGTCGTATCGCATTCCCGCACAGACCCCGAGCGGCGTCGGCAACGACTGGACGTTCACCGGCTGGTACACCGAGCCCGAGCTGGGCAAGGGCGAGAAGGTCGACTTCACCGCTCCGCACTACGGCGACATCACCGTGTACGCGCACTGGGCGAAGACCTCCGACGTGAAGACCATCACGTTCACGGACAACTCCTACGCGAAATTCGCCGACACCGACCAGGACGGCACCGCCAACCAGCCTGCCGACCGTGTCGTGAAGCTGGCCCCGGGCGACAAGC
>NZ_JBKEUE010000004.1:0-71490 GCF_056356435.1 Bifidobacterium sp. LH_512 | reverse complement strand
GGAATCGGACTGGCAATCATTGACTTACATAAAGCATAAGTAGTACAGACACGCTCTTGAGTTCTCAAACCACCACCACACGCAACGAAACAGGCCACGGGACCGAACCCCCGGCCGCACCGTGCGGCAGCAAGATGAAGAACTTACACGCACCGGACGAAAACCGCAAACCCGGCACACGCCGACACCACCGGAACCATTGCGAACACACGCATCCATCGGCGTGTCGAAAACAACGGAAAAACAGCCCCGCAGCAGCGAATCAACTAAGTCAACCAAAAAATCATCCGAAAATCATCTGGATTCGGTGTGTCGCTTGCATATTCATCGGTCACATGCGTCGACATCCACGAATCCAATATGCTCCACACTGCATCTGCGCTACATATTGTGTATCCGCCACGCGCACAATGCGGATGAAACTGCCATACCGATTCGGCAGAGGGCTCTTTTGGTTTTCCCAGCTAAACCGCATGATTCCCTATGCATTCTGCATTTATATAGAAGTCAGGCCTACAAAGGCGATATAACTGAAAATCCTCTCTTCTCTCTCCTTGCAGTGAAGGCCCGGCTCAAACACCGGGCCTTCACTGTTGTGAAACTAATCAACAGCAATCAACAACAACTAGCGATCAACATCTAACAGTCGGCAGCAACCATCGCCCAATAAGCCAGCACCAGTTAGCCGATGGCGTTTACGAAATGCGGAAAATCCTTGCAAAGGGCCTGTCCACAGTAGCGGCGGCCAGCCGCACATGCGCGTCATCGATGTGTTCGACCTTCCACTCGCCGGCATGTGGCGCATGCGAACGTTCCGCTGGCGCGGGGAATACCTGTTCCATATGCACGCCAGCTGGCATTTCGATGTCCACCGACTCATCGCCAGAGCGACGCCATGCGATCACGTATCCCTTGCCCACCGAATCTGCGGAACCCGCCGGTTCTATAGAACCAGAACGACCGACACACAACGGAAACGCACCGGAAGCACCTCGACATGGTGCATTGATACACCCTGCTGCAACACACTATCGTAGCGCTGCATTTTTAGCGCTACGATTCAATCGGGCATTTCCACAAACGACGTGCGCAATGCAATACCCCACACACTCTCAGGCAACGGAGGCGAAGAGGCCGATGAGCTCGAATCCCAAGGAAATCATTCCCGCAACCACATTCACCGTCAGCGGCAGCGCCATCGAATGGACCGGCGACGGCGAATTCCTGCGCATCGAAGCGTGGGGCGCCAACAGCGTGCGCGTGCGAGCCCGCATCATGCAAGACATTGCCGACGCCGATTGGGCGCTGCTCGCACCAGAGACGACGCCAGCGACGACGCCGGTCACAACCACCGTCACCGGCACAACGGCAACGCTTGTCAACGGCATGATCACGGTAACCGCCGAAACCAACAACGAAGGCAGCGCATGCCGCCTCACCTTCCTCAATACCGAAACCGGCGAAATCCTTCTGCGCGAAGCCGGCGACGGCGGCGCCCTACGCCTGCGCGCCCGCGCCCATCATCCGTTGGAAAACGGCTCGGAATCCCCCACCGTCACATTCGACGCGTGGGACGGTGAACACATCTTCGGTATGGGCGAATACCAGCAGCCCGTCCTGGATCTCAAAGGCTCCACCCTTGAACTCGCGCACCGCAATTCGCAGGTCAGCGTGCCGTTCATGATATCCAGCCGCGGCTACGGCTTCCTGTGGCATAATCCATCAATCGGCACGGTCACATTCGGCGCGAACCGCACCGAATGGCACGCCTCCGTCTGCGATCAAATCGACTACTGGGTCACCGCAGGCACCACGCCCGCACAGATAGAATCGCAATACGCCGACGTCACCGGCCACGCGCCCGTCATGCCGGAATGGGGACTGGGCTTCTGGCAGTGCAAGCTGCGCTACTGGAATCAGGAGCAGCTGCTCGAAACCGCTCGAGAATTCAAACGCCGCAACATTCCGATCGATCTGATCGTCATCGACTTTTTCCACTGGCCATTGATGGGCGACTTCCGCTTCGACGAAGAATTCTGGACCGACCCGAAGGCGATGACCGACGAACTGCACAGCATGGGCATCAAATTGATGGTGTCGATATGGCCGCAGATCGACCTGCAGTCGGAAAACTACGATGAGATGCGCCGCAACAACTATCTGGCAAAAACGCGCCAAGGCAAGGACGTCGGCATGTGGTGGCCGCGCGACAACCAATTCTTCGACGCCACCAATCCGGCGGCACGCGACTGGCTGTGGAACAAGATCCAGCGCAACTACACCGATCTGGGGGTTGACGCCTTCTGGCTGGACGAGGCGGAACCGGAATGGGGCGGCGACTATGACTACGCGCACTATCTTTTCCATGCCGGCCCGGTCGGCAAGGTTGGAAACATCTACCCGCAGCTGTACAACAAGACCTTCTATGATGGGCAGGTCACCATCGGCCGCGAAAACGACATCGTCAACCTGACGCGCGCGGCGTGGGCCGGTTCACAGCGCTACGGCTCGCTGGTGTGGTCGGGCGATGTGCATTCCACATTCGACGATCTGAAAGCCCAGATCACCTGCGCGATCCACATGGGCGTGGCCGGCATTCCCTGGTTCACCACCGATATGGGCGGTTTCGCCGGCGGCGACCCGAACAGCGAGGATTTCCGCGAACTGTACGTGCGTTGGTGCCAGTTCTCGTGTTTTTCGCCGGTGATGCGCAACCATGGCGACCGTATGCCGGCAACCCGCGTCCCCGGAAAGCCAACATTCGACCGCATCGGCAATCCGATCGACCACATCCACACCGGTGCCGACAACGAGCCTTGGACGTACGGCGAAGAGGTCGAAAACGTCATGCGAAAATACATTCAAATCCGTGAAATGCTGCGCCCGTATTCGCGCGAGCTGTTCGACGCCGCCCACACCGACGGCCAGCCGCTGGCGCGTGGCCTGTTCTACGAATTCCCGGATGATGAGGCCGCCGCAAACGTGCCGGACGAATACATGTACGGACCGGATCTGCTGGTCGCGCCGGTCGTCGAGCTTGGCGCACGCAGCCGCGACGTGTATCTGCCGGGGAACGCCGACACGACCTGGACAAATCTGCATACCGGCGAGCGCTTCGCCGGCGGCCAGCAGGTCACGGTCGACGCTCCGATGGATGTGTTGCCGCTGTTCGCCCGCAATGGCGCCGACCATGGCCTGGCCGGCATGATCTGATTACGATTTGCCGCAGCGCCGCGCATACTTGAACGCAATAAAGGAGGATCACATGGTCACATTGGACGATGTCGCAGCACGGGCAGGAGTGTCTCCAATGACCGCGTCCAATGCGATGAACGGTAAGCCCCTCGTCAAAGCCGAAACGGCGCGGCGCGTGCTGCAGGCGGCCGCCGAATTGGGATATCGTCCTAATTTGGCGGCACGTCAGCTCAGCTCAGGACGTACGCATGTCATCGGCATCACCATTTCCGATTTTGATCTGACCTTCCCCGCCGACGTCGCCGCACGGTTGTCCGATCTAGCCCAGTCGCGCGGATATCAGACAGTGCTGCAGCAGACCCGATATTCCACTGATTTCGAGCAGCAGGTGCTGTCAAGCGCGGCGATGCAGATGTGCGACGGCACAATCGTGTGCTGGCCGAGCGGCACGGCGGCGCCTATTGTGGAATTCAGCCATGCGCATCCCATCGTCGCATTGGATGGTTTTACCTTGGCGGGACATGTCGATTGTGTGTTTTCCCCATCATTAGAGGGCAGCGCCGCCGCGATTCGCCGTTTTGCGGATTGCGGGCGCACGCGCATCGCGATTTTGGGAGTCGCGCCTTCCGATGCCGGCACATCGACGGACCGGCCGAATTCCGCCGCCTTACGCCTGGATGGCACGTTGGCGGCCGTTCATGATTGCGGGCTGCCGCCTGTCGCCGATGATGGTATCGCGCCTTGCGCCTGGAATCGACAGGGCGGCTATGAAGCGATGTCACGGCTGATTCGCGAGCGCCGCAAAGGCGGAGCGGAATTGGATTTCGATGCCGTTTTCTGCCTGACCGATCCGATTGCGGTCGGCGCGATGCGGGCGCTTGCGGATGCAGGCATTCATGTACCGGAAGATGTTGCGGTCATCGGTTTTGACGGTTTGGATGAGGGCGCGTATTGTTCGCCGCGTCTGACCAGCGTGGGCGTAGATGCCGGCGAGGCGGCGCGCGCGTGTTTGGATATGCTGATTGAACGCATTGAGAACATCGCATCGGAGCAGCCACGCTCCGTTACGCTTGACTACCACATGCTGGAACGTGCGTCGGCTTAGGTGTTCCCATTACGATAACCGTCATTCCATGACTACGATTGATCACATTGCGCAGATTCACTGCGTATTGAACAATCGCCGTGGAAAAGCCGCCCTGTACTGGCCCGGAGTCAGGCCGACGCGGCGTTTGAACACCCGCATGAAATATTTCGGATCGTCATATCCGATTTCATGAGCGATGTCGGCGATGCTTGCAGCCGTGGAGGTCAGCAGCTCGCAGGCGCGGTCGATTCGGCACTGCGCAATCTGTTCGACGATGCCGACGCCGAATTCGCTACGATATCTGGCAGTGAGATAGCTGGGCGAATAGTGGAATCGTTCGGCGATGCCCGCCACAGTGATGGGTTCAAACGCGTTGGCGCGTATCCAGGAACACACTGCGAGCATCACGACGCCGGTTGCTTTGCGCCGACTGTGCGCCCCCGCACCTTCATGCATCCGCCTCATCTGCAGATTGACCTCGAGCAGTATGCATGTGGCACAGTATGCCCCGTACCGGTCAGGCTGGGAGGCCGCATCGGAAAAGACGTCCACCAATTGGCCGAACAGTACGGTGAGACGGTCGGGGTCGACCAGCCGCATCTTTTCCGGCAATGCCAACAGGCTTTCGTCGGATGGCAGGCCGTCATCCATGCCCAGCTCATGCCATTGGGCAAGCTGGAAATGCATCCAGAAGAAATCCAGTTCCTCCGAGATCGGTTCCGTTCCAGCATGTTCGATTCCGGGAGGCAGCAACGCCACTTCGCCGGCCACCACGTGCAGCGAACGCTCGCCGATACGTATGGGCAGCGTTCCCCGACGTACGAATATCAGTTCGAATGAGTTGCTGATGCGTCGCACATGCTGCCATCCGGCTCCGGACACGAACTGTCCGACCACGAAGAAATCCACCGGTTTATCCAGTCGGCTGCATATGACCTTCACGTCCATCACCTTACCAGTTGCAAGCAACACGGTGACGAACCGCGACGGACAGCAGCCGACGGGGCTTCTGACGGTTGTGACCGCCATACACGGTGTGTCGCGGTCACAACCGTCAGAGGCCCGGGCGCAAAGTGCGCGAAGACCGCGATTAGGCGCGCAGGAACACCGTCATTTCGGTTTCCCCACGGTTGGCCCAGGCAAAATACGGGATTAGTGTGACGTTGGCGGCCTCGCGCTCAGCCGGCCGCCATGTCGCATACAGCGGACGATGTTCGGCATTGTCGACTTTTTCACGCCATGCAGGAACGGTGAGCGTGACCATCGGGCGGTCGACCGCGTCGACTTCGCCCAATCCGGACTCGTCCTGCCCTGCGGCGCCGGCATGGAACGTCACATCGGAAACAGCGACGCAATTCGGATCCTCGGCGATTTGTGCGGCGTCGACATGCAGCAGATGCAGATTGTCGCCGTTATCCACACCTTCCGCACAGTATGTGATTGGCCCACGTACGAATGCGACCTTTCCCACATCCTCGCGCACCAGCGGATTGGCGGCGACCATGCGCACAGGCATCGGGAAATCGAAACGGACGACGTCTCCGTCATGCCATTCGCCTCTAAAATACACGTATCCGTCGCGAATATCACGGGCGATGCGACCGGCCGATTCATCGCCGGCTTCACAGGAGGCCTCGCCGGAGGCACGAATCGCCGACGCCGCCTTTTCGCCGGCCCAGGCAGGCAGGCGGAACGCCAGCGTCGCCTTGACCGGGGCATCCACATGCACGGTCGCCGCGCCGTCGCCATGCCAAGGCAGATTCGCCGTCATCTCCAAGGTCAGCGAGGTGTACGCGAAATGCACGGCGACGCGGCCTCCCATATACAGATGCGTATACAAGGTGGATGTTTCGTCGTTTACCGTATATGCGTACTGCTGCACGGATTCGACGATGCGTGCGATGTTCGGCGGGCAGCAGGCGCAGCCGAACCATTTCTGACGGACCGGCTTGACATGGAATTTGCGCTCGTCGCGCCGGCAGGCTTCCGGCACCACTTCCAACGGATTGACATAGAAGAAGCTTTTGCCATCCAACGATATGCCGGCCAGCGTGGTGTTGTACAGCGCGGATTCCATGACGTCCGCATACTCGCCTCTCGGATGGATCTGCAGCATGCGACGCGCGAAGAATGCGAGCGCGATGGCCGCGCAGCTTTCCGAATATGCGGTGTCGTTGGGCAAGTCGTAATCGTAGGAGAAGGATTCGCCGATATGCGTCGCGCCGATGCCGCCTGTGACGTACAGTTTGCGGTCTACGATGTTGCGCCACAATGTTTCGCAGGATTCGAGCAGCGCCGGGTCTTCGGTCAGTCGGGCCACGTCGGCGACGCCGGAATAGAAGTAGGTTGCGCGTACGGCATGGCCGACCGCTTCGTTCTGTTCGGTGACCGGTTCGTGCGCCTGATAGTAGGCGTACGGCGCGGGAACATTGTCGTTTGGCCGGTAGATTTCGCCGTCCTCTTCCGCCCTGCGGAGGTCCTCCTGCTCGAAATAGAGCGGATGTTGGCCGCGCTGCCGGACAAAATATTCGGCCAGATCGGCGTATCGCTGTTCGCCGGTGGTTTCAGCAAGACGCACCAATGCCATTTCGGCGATTTCATGGCCCGGATAGCCGTGCAGTTTGCTTTCTTCGACACCGAAAACTGATCCGACATAATCGGCGAATCGGCAAGCGGCCTTCAATAATTTATCTTTTCCGGTGGCCTGATGATATGCGACCGCGCCTTCGATGAGGTGGCCGAGGCAGTAGAGTTCGTGATGGTCCTTCAGATTGGTGAAATGCCGGTCCATGCCGTTGAGGATGTAATACGTGTCCAGATATCCGTTGTCGAGCTGCGCTGCGCAGACGATATCGATGGCCGCGTCGGCGGTGTCTTCCAGTTCGGCGTCCGGATGTTCGGACAGCGAATAGCCGACCGCTTCGATCCACTTGGAGAAGTCGGTGTCCTGAAATACGAATCCGTAGAATTTATCGGGTTCCGGATTGTTCGGATCATCGGGCAACGCTTCGAATCCGCGGAATGTGTAGGTCGGCGGGGTAAAAGCCTTGCCTTGCGTCTCCTTGCGCGCATTCTGCGCGGCGGCCGCCTTGAAATTATGCATGCAATAGCTGGGAGCGGCGCCAGGAACATCATCGTTCAGCGCTTTCCACTGGTATGGGATCACCGTTGTGCGCACGAGTTCTTGTTCGGCGCTCCAAAATGCATCGTCAACGACGACGTCGTTCAACGGTATGGGCTTGCTGGTTTCCAAATCCACCATGATAATGTCCTCCTCGCGTAAGCGGCGACGCATATGCGGTATTCTCATTCGTATATTCGCCGCATATGCGCGCCGCGGCATACGCTGTCCACATTAGAAATCGGGGCACAATCCCCAGGTGGACAAATCGTTGTCCAGGAGCATTTTTCCATGTCATGTCGCCCAGATGGCAATCCGGCTATATGCAGCGTTCCCGGAGGGCACGCCACCCCGGCGATCATGCCCCATTCCGGCAGGGGTTCCACCGACTGCACCACACCGTCCACCTTCACCGCATAGCCTTCACCCGATATGTCGATGCTCCACCGGGCCCGCACCTCGGGCAGCAGGACGACATCCACGGCCACGTTCGGTGGAGATTGCACGATCAATGCGGCACCCGCGCCTCCGCTCCGAATGCCGCGCCTCACATGCCAACGTACCGAGACGTCGCCTCTGGCGATCGGCATGACGACATCGCAGTCATCGCAATCCCCGGGCTGCGGCACCACTGCGATCGTGCGATACCCCGACTCAAGCGGACGGATGCCGAACAATCCTTCCGGCAACAGATGGGCAGGAGAGGCCGCCCATGGATGCGAATACGTCGTATTGCCCTTGCATGCAAGGCTCCACGCCTCCATCGTGGCTCCAGTCCCCTGCCGAATCATCTGCGTCCAAGCGTGGCCGCCCGACGGAGCCGCCATCAGACGCCCGGCATCAGCCCCCAATCCAGCGTGGTACAGGCCGTCGAGATACACCGCCGCCGCATACACGCTGCAGTTCATGCCTTTGCCCCGCAGAAACTCACCGAGCCGATCGATCCGGTCGAACGGCGGATCGGCAAACGCCGTGACGAATGCTGATGCATGCAGGGAGCAATGGTCGATCCGCACATCATCAGGACCGCAGCGAAGGCCATCGACATACGCGCCACGCTCCGGATCATACAGCCTATGATGAATGGCCTCACGCATACGACGCGCCGTGGCGCACCATCGCGAAGCGTCATCGAAACGCCCCAACGCCTGCGCCAAATCACCCATATCGGCATAGGCTTGGGAGGCCAGGGCATTGACCACCGTGTTGACGGAGCCAAACACGAACCCGTCCCGTTCGGACTGCGGCCAATCCACCAGATATCCATCCATGCGACTGGATTCGCCCGGATCCTTGACAATCAATCCGCTGGCATCATCCAAATAGGCGTCCGGCAGCAGCAAGCGCAGAGCATCATAACGTTCCGCCGCCTGTCGCGTCGAACCGGTATGCAACCACGCATCGTGCACGGCCACGATCACATACAACGGCCATTCCGTCGGCCAGGTGCGATTAGCCAACAGCCAATCCACGGAATATTCCCCCAACGACGGCGCATACTCCAGCGCAAGATGCGCCCGCTGCTGTATCCAGGCATCAGCCTCATATGGTGCACGCTCCCGGGTCCAGGAATCCACGTAGATATTGGCGTTCAGGGCGCGTATCGTATTGTCACACAAGCGCCACACGGCATTCAGCACCGCATTGTCCGATGACATCGTCGCACGGTCGCGCAACATGTGCCGTTCAAGTGCAACGGCATGGATCCGCAAGGCGCCCGATTCCAGCAATTGCGCGACGTCGGCGGCAGACAGTCCGTCGACGATGACCTGCGCATATCGGAACACGCGAATGCCCCAATGCTGCATTGCGTGCGCGCTTGACGGGAAACGCCAGTGGTCCTCATACACATTGCCGGCGCTCAGCCGGTATCGCACCACATCAGCACCGTCCATCACCTCACCGCAACGAATCGTCAGCGTCATCGGTGCTTCGACATCGGCATCGATACGGATGCCGCCCATAACGGTTCTCGTGAAATCGACGATTACGTATCTCTCCGACGTGCACCTTATCGCATCGTACTTGACAGCACACGGACGCATCGGATCCGCCGGACACGCGCACATGTCCGTGAACGCCGGCCGAGGCCGAGCCGGCCCCCAATCGGCGTCGTCGTAGCCCACAGACGAAAATCCTTCCGGAAAATACGCAATGTCGCAATCTTCCGCCGGTGCCGCGAAATACTGTGTACCGATGGAATCGGACGGG
Source organism: Bifidobacterium sp. LH_512 (assembly GCF_056356435.1). Classification (NCBI taxonomy): domain Bacteria; kingdom Bacillati; phylum Actinomycetota; class Actinomycetes; order Bifidobacteriales; family Bifidobacteriaceae; genus Bifidobacterium; species Bifidobacterium sp. LH_512. Next base: position 61,876 of record NZ_JBKEUE010000004.1, on the reverse strand, counting down.
GAATAGATCCCGTCCGCGGTCAGAGCCTGCCATGACCGATCGGTCGCGTAGTGACGCATTTCCCCGTCGACAAACGCAACGTCAAGCTGCGCGGCGAAACGTCGGTCCTCCATCGTATAGGCGACGACCCCGATCGCGTGGCGACCTCCGTCACAGAGCAAGGATGAGACGTCGTACCCGTCGTAGCGGGTTTCGCCGCCGATCGGAAACACCGGACCGACGCCAAGCTGCCGCCCGTCGACCCATAGGCGATACACGAATTGGCGAGCGGGACGCGTCGAGGATGCCGTTGCGTGCAGAGTCGCCCACAGCACCGGTTTATTCGGCAGTGCCACCTCACAGCGCAATAGAGCCCAGCCGACGGCATTACCCTCGGTCGACGATGCCGTGTCCGCCCAAATCGGCACCCCATGCCAATTCACGCCCGGACCGGTGCCGAATGTTACCGGCACCGTCCACGGATGTCGACGCCCATCGGCATCCCATAACATGACCGACGCCCAATACCGGCATGACGGCGGCATCGGCAGCCCGCGCAGAGGCACGCCCCCATGCCGTCACCGTCGACACGATCACTGTCCCATATGTCGCCGATTCCTGCCGCAGCATGTTGAGGCGTCGATGCGACCACGACACGATAGCCGACACAGGAAGCGCCATAGTCATCAGACGAGCTCCCCCCGTCCGTCGCCGGCTCCAAGACATCCCCGGCCGCGTTCCGCATCATCGCATCCCACGTCTTCAAGCACATACCGCCATCGAATCATCGGCGTGGTCCCCGGCTCCAGGTTCACCGGAGCATACCTGTCGTCGACCAGCAGCTGAATCGCATACCGCATACCGCCCCCGTTACCGGATTACACCGACCGCATCGACCGCGAGGACGCACTCATTCGCCAAACGGAACGTCACCGTGTGACGCCCGCGACAACCCCTCCACACAGAACATGGTGCGCAGGGACCCCTGTGTGGCAACGGTCGACAGCGACGCACCGACCTGCGACGTGCGTGATATGGAGCGCATGTAGGTGAACATGCTCTGGCCGTTCTCATGGGTCCAATCGCCGTCGTACACCAACACCGGCGTACGCGAATCGGCCCAGGACACCACGTGCATGTCGTCGATCAGCGCCACGTAATACGGCGAGTACCCGTCGACACGCTCCACTCGCAGATTGGAGAACCGCACATGGTCGAAGCCGCTGCCTAGGTTCACCCTGCCCTCGGACTGCGGCGCGTCATCAGACCAACGGGCCACCACCGCGCCGTTGACCATCGCGGTCGCCACGTTTCCAGCGACTTCCAACGCGACGGTATTCCATACGCCGGCACCGACAACGAAGGGTTTGGCACTGGCCCTTTCCGCGGCCAAACGCAAATCCTCACAGTGCCCGCGCACTTTTTCATCGCCGTATCGACGTAACAGGAACAGTCCGTCGGCACGTAGCTTGAAGTCGTAGGCGCAGATCGCGTCGGTGAACTTGTCGCCGCCCATTTCGCGAGCGCCCAGCAGCGCATACGGCGCTCGCCCATCGTACGGTTCGAACATCACATCGACGGATACGCGGTAATTCATCCAACGCATATCACCGATCGCGGTGCGGGGATCCCCCTCTATCCAAGTGTTACCAGCGTGCTTCCAATCGATCTGCTGACGCAGCACACCGCCACGAGTCTCATCGTCCACGATTTCGAATGCGCCGTTGCTGTCAGTGGTGTAGCGAGGCACCGCTCCGCGTGCGTCGACATAGCGTCTCCTGTGTTCTTTTCCATTGTGGCTGACCCCGACCTCCGGCATGCCCTCATACCGAAAATCGTCCGCGTACAGCACGCCCCGTTCGGAGTCTGCATCCAGGACGGCACGCGCCCGCTCATCGGCGGCCGGCAGGTCCAACCGCCTCGGATGCACATCATTCAGCGTCGTGGCGGTGACCATGCTCCACGGCGCGACTTTCAGCATATATGTGGCATCGGCATCATCGTGTCGTTGCGATACGGCGTCTTCGATGCGACGCAGCCATCCGGCGTCATAGCGTTCGCCCGGCAGAGCCGCCGCCGTCTGCCAGACATGCAACGGCGATCGCGCCGCTGCAAGTGCAACGTCGATGGTGATGCGGTATGTTTTCGTAAGGGCGCTGTCGTTGACGATGACAATGCTGATGTCACTGCCGTCGGGCGCGGCAAGCGTCAGATAGCTGGGTTCACCGTGCCGTGCGACGGATACGGGATTACGTCCGGAAACCTGGCAGTCGCTGGATTGCGGGATGGCACGCCACGTGTCATCGGCGGACGCGCCGCCGGCACCCGACTCATTCGCCCATCCAAGACGTGAGAATTTGGCGAAATGGGCAAGGACCGCGCATCCGGCATCATAGTAGATCCAGCCGCTCCACGGGTCACGGGCGCTGACAAGTTCCTTGGACGCGTATTCCATATGCTCATAGCATGCGCCGATGGCCGGCTGATAGATGACGCACGTGCGACGGGACATGACGAAGCCTTTGATGATGGCATTGGCCATTTCCAGCGGACCGCCGATGCCGCCGATGCCGATGCCGGAGCGTCCGTCGCCCAAGCCACAATCGTTCGTGTTGTTGGGACGATCCGCGGAATTGGAGAACACGGCCTGGGCTTCGAAATTCCAGATCTCCTTGTCATACTCGTCGGCGAGCCGGGTAAAGCCCCCCTCGTCGTCATCGACGGAGTAATGGTATGCGGCAATGTCGATGTCGTCGCGTAGGAGTTCGCTGCCGACCAAAGCGGGACCGAAGGTACCGGTCGTCTCCTCGTCGGACGTGATCACGCGAATACGACGAAACAGGTCACGTTCCTCATCGCTTGACCATCCGGCGTTCGGGTCGTCAGCATCCACGCCGATGAACCCCTCATCGTCGGCACGTATGCGGCGTGAAAACTCCGCAACCCATGCAAGGTCAGCGGTGCGTTCGTTAACGTCCGGATTGACGGTATCCACCATGAATCCATATTCGCGATAACAGGCAAGGATCGTGTTCTTGTACCACCGGTAGATGTCACCGTTGATATTCACCCAAGTCGGTGCTGATGTTCACGGGTAGATTGTCGCACACCGACATACGCGGTCCTTTCGTATCGTTAACGGTCCTTCCGCCGGGACCACGCCCATGGCCGGGCATCAGAACAGCGTCTCATCATGGTCACACGCATATCGGCACCACGGACGCATGTCACAGATCAAACAGATAATCGACCAATGCCCGCGGATATTCCGTGCCCGTCTCCGTCACGTTCGCGAACGCCAACAGCACGTCGTCGCCCAGCTCATCGGCGCCGTCAAGCGAATTCCACACCGACGACTTCGTCAGATCCAACGCAACGCCCGTATCGCCTGCATCCGGAACGTCCATCGAAACGACGACGCCTTTCTCTCGCAACGCATCAGCGCGTTTCGTCCCGAGCGCTTCGTCCAATGAAGACACCAGTCCACGCTCGACGCACATCACTTCCATCGTTTCCTCATTGGAAATCACCGTATTGACATCACCGGAGGCAATTGACGCGAACAGCTGCACCGTCGAATCGCTGTACGCATTCGAATTGGCCATATCAATCGTCAAATTCGTGCGCGCATCCATCAATTTGGCGTCCAAGCCGCTGTCCTTCGCCAACCCCTGCTCAAGATGATCCAGCTGCGTCGACGCATCGCCCATATTCACCGACACAATGTCAAGTTTCATCTGCGGCGGCTTCGTCAGATATGTGACGGTCATGGCAACCGCAAAGCCGACGACGGCGACAACGATGACGACGGACAGCAGAAAATGCTGCACAAAATACGGCCATTTGTCTTTCATCGGAAGCTCTTTGAACGTCTTCCACGTCGACTGGTGCGCATACTTGTTCGTCTGCGACAATTCGGCGACCGCAGCCTTCTGTTCTTCCGTCAAAACGTCTTTATTCACCATCGCACATCCTCCTTGGCTGATGGGACGCATTGTATACAACCGGCATGGGATAACGCCGGACACTATGGGAAAGGCGAAACGAAACGCCCTGCACTACGGGAGCGGCAAAAACAGATAAACAAAAAAACAGGCGAGATCCTTCATAGCCACCATGATCGGAAATCGCCTGTTTCAATGTTCGCTGTTTGTGGATTGCCCGCCTGCAGACCGGCTGCCTGCCGACCGACCGCCTACAGGCTTGTCGACCCCACGACCGCCATCCGCTACTGCCCCGCCTTAATCATCGCATATTGCGATTCATACAGACGATAGTATGCGCCCTTCAACGCCAGCAATTCCTCGTGATTGCCATGCTCGACGATTTGGCCGTGGTCGATATAGCAGATTTCGTCCGCGTTCTCGATGGTGGACAGACGGTGAGCGATGATAAACGACGTGCGGCCTTTCAGCAGTTCGGCAAGGCCGGCCTGCAGCGCCTCTTCCGTGCGGGTGTCGATATTCGACGTCGCCTCGTCCAGAATCAGAATGCGCGGATCGGCGAGCAGCACACGGGCGAATGCAATGAGCTGACGCTGGCCTGCAGACAGGGTCGAGCCGCGCTCTTCCACCACAGTGTCATATCCGTCGGGCAATTCCATAATGAATTCGTGCGCGTGCACGGCTTTCGCTGCAGCCTCGATTTCCTCATCCGTAGCGTCCAGCTTGCCGTAGCGGATGTTTTCGCGGACATTGCCGGAGAAAATGAATGTATCCTGCAGCATCACGCCCATCTGGCGACGCAGCGATTCAAGCGTCACGTCACGCACGTCATAGCCGTCGATCGTCACCGACCCTTCGGCCACATCGTAGAAGCGCGACAGCAGATTGATGATCGTCGTCTTGCCGGCGCCCGTCGGGCCGACCAGCGCAACCGTGCGACCAGGCTCAACATGCAGGTCGACCAGATTCAGAATGTTGCGGCCGCCTTCCTCATAGCGGAACACCACATCGTTGAAATCGACCTTGCCACGAATCTGCGGCAGGTCGGCCGCCCCCTTGCGATTTTCGATTTCCGGCTTGACGTCCAGCGTTTCGAAAATACGTTCCAGATAGGCGGAGCAAGTGATGAGCTGATTGTAGAAGTTGCCGATATTGATAACCGGATTCCAGAAATTGTTTGCATAGCCAACGAATGCGATCAGTACACCAGTGGTCACGTTCACGCCGGCGAATCCCATGACACCCACCAAATAGATCAGCGAAATGGTCATCACGGAAATGTTCTGCACGCCCGGCCACAGCAGGAACTGAATATGCACCGCCTTCATCCAAGCGGTACGCACTTCGCCCTGCTGTTCTTGGAACGTGCGGAACTGTACCTGCTCCTGAGCGAAGGTCTGCGTTGTTTTCACGCCGGCGATCGACTCATGAATATACGCGTTCAGGTTGCTCTGCTTATTCGACAGCTTCTGGTAGGCGCGACGCTGGAAATGCTGGAGCACCGCCACCCACGCGATCAGAATCGGAAACAGGACCAAGCTCCACAATGCCAGCTGCCAATCGATGACGAACATCACGATCAGCGTGATGAAGAACGTGAACACGTCGGAGATCACGTTGATCAGGCCGGACGACAGCGTATCGGACAGCGTGTTCACATAATTGACCACGCGAATCAGGATTTTGCCGTGCGGGCGCGAATCGAAATAGCTGAACGGCAGCGTCTGAATATGTGTGAAGATATCGCGACGCATATCCTTCAGCATCAACTGGCCGACGCGAGTAATGGCGACGGTACGGTAGCGCAATCCGAACTCGTAAATCACAATCAGCACGGCAAGGATTCCGGCAAGCATGCCCAGCTGGCCCAAATCCTTGTTCGGGATCGCCTCATCAATCATGATTTTGGTCAGATACGGCACACTGACCGCGATGCAGCTCATAGCGACGACCACAACAAGAATGCGCGCCACCTGCTTCATGTACGGCTTCAAATATGCACCGATGCGAATAATGTCATGAAAATTGATCTGCTCTTCAAGCTCTTCGTCTTCACGATATGTATTGCGTTGCGCCATGACGGTTCCTCCCTTCCCTCACTCCTCGAAGCCTTGCGCGCAGCCGGACTGCAGGCCAAGCTGCTTGCGATAGATCTCCCAATACCGGCCGTGTGCGGCGACCAATTCCTCATGCGTGCCACGTTCGACGATGCGTCCACGTTCAAGCACGAGAATCAGATCGGCGTCCTTGATCGAAGAAATACGGTGGGCGATGGTGACGATGGTTTTGTTGTCGTCCATTTCGCGCAGATGCTTTTGGATTTCCGCTTCGGTTTCCATGTCGACTGCGCTGGTGGTGTCGTCCATGATGAGGATCGACGGGTCGTCGGCAAGTGCGCGGGCAAGGCTGAGTCGCTGCTTTTGGCCGCCCGACAGGCCGACGCCGCGTTCACCGACAACCGTGTCGTAGCCTTGCGGCATTGCGCGGATGAAGTTGTCGGCGCCTGCGATGGCGGCCATACGGCGAATGTAATTTTCGTCGCGGCTGGCCTGTCCGCTGGCACCGAAGCCGATGTTGCCGCCGATGGTATCGGAGAACAGGAAGGTGTCTTGCGCCACGACGCACACCTGCGAGCGCAAGGTGCTCAACGGCCAGTCGCGTGCGTCAATGCCGTCGATCAGCACGTGGCCGACGGTTGGATCGTAGAAACGGGAGATCAGGTTGACCAGTGTGGATTTGCCTGCGCCGGTTTCGCCGAGGATGCCGAGTTTGCCGCCTGCGGGGACGAAGAAGTCAAGATCCTTCAGGATTGGCGTTTCCGGATCGTCGGGGAAGGCGAAGCTGACGTGATCGAAACGGATTTCGCCGCTGATGCGATCAGGCGCTGCCGGATGGGAGCCGCCGACCTGGCTGGCGATGGAGACGGCCTGTTTGACGGATTCTTCCGCGTCGGGCTTTTCCTGAATGCGGGATTCTGCGGTGAGCAGCTTGCGGATTTTGATGCAGGATGCGTTGAAACGCTGCCAATCGTTGATAAGCCAGCCGGATTGGCGTACCGGGCCGTCGATCATCCACAGGAAGGAGTTGAAGCTGACGAGGTTGCCGAGCGTCATGTCTCCGCGAATGACGAGGAAACCGCCGATGCCGAGCGTGATAAGCTGCAGCGAGAATCCGAGGCCGTCCAGCCATGGCATGTAGCGGCGGGAATTGTATGCCAAATCCATATTGCGCTGCATGTAGTCTTCGTTGCGTTCGTCGAATTTTTCGGTTTCGTGGTCTTCGCGCACGAATGCTTTGACGACGCGATTGCCTTCGATGTTTTCCTCAACCATCGAGTTAAGCGATGCCAGCGAGTTTCGGATTGCGTAGAACAGCGGATGCGCATGCGAGGAGAGACCTCGTGTCAGGAAGAACAGGAATGGCGTCACGCAGGCGAGCGCCAATGCGAGCCTCCAGTCGATGGCGAACATGACGCACAGTGCGCCGATGAACATGACGACGCAGTCGAGCACCTGGTAGCTCACCCAGCTTAAGGCGTGACGGATGGCGTCGGTGTCGGACGTCATGCGGCTCATGATGTCGCCGGTGCGCGTGTGGTTGAAGTAGGTGAAGTCAAGCTCGTGAAGCTTTTCGTATTCGTCGCTGACCAGTCGGTAGACGGAATTTTGGCCGAAGCGCTCCATCCACATCTGATAGCCGTATCGCGAGGTGACGCGCACAATGGTGAATACGATCATCATCGTGCACAGGCGTCCGAGCTCATTGACACGGCCTTGCATGATGACGCGGTCGACGATCATGCCGGACAGCAACGGAATGATCAGCGCCATCGTGTTGTTCACGCAGAACAGCACGAGCGAGCCGAAGACTCGTGGCAGATCGGGTTTGCAGTAGGGCAGAATCCACCTGAGATTGCCCTTGCTTTTGTTACGATTCGGATCGACATACATGGTTCGAAGAACCCTCTCGTTCCTTGTCTTGTTGTTTGCTTGCTTGGTTGAGTATTTTCGCTGTGTTGCGGCCATTCGTTGCCGCCACGATTCACGTCCGTCGTGTATTCGAGCATCCCGTCACCGGCGCTCTCTTCGCCGGCCGAAACCCCTGTTCGGATTCGCAAACGCGGTTTATTTTATGCGAACTGGTATTCGATGCAACTATGCTGTTTGGGGCGTGTTGTTTTCTCGCCTCATCATCTGCGATATCACTTCCGTCTGCCGCAATCACTGTCTGCAATCAAACGTCACAATGCAAGGCGTAAACCATATTCCGCGCACACTGCATAAGATGTGGTCACGCATCATTCGCATATGGCAAGCGAAAGGACGACAATGAAGGCGTATCCTCATCAACTATCCCCCGAACAGATCAAAGAGGCCGAAGCGTGGAGCGAAATCGACGGCGATCTTGCGGGATTGCCGAAAGAGCGCGCCGACGCGATTCTGCAATCCCGCTTGGGCTCCGTCGCAGCGGATACGCCGCGCGCCGAACGTTGGCATATTCCGGACGGCATCGACATGATCGCCGATATTCCGTATCTGCCGGATGGCGGCTACGACAAGGCTGCCGGCCAATGCCGCGGACACATGCTGGACGTGTATCTGCCGCATGACGCGGTGCTGCGAGGCGGGCATACGATGCCGGTGTACATTGATATTCACGGCGGCGGCTTCACGTACGGATACAAGGAATTGAATCGTCATTTCAATGTGCATTTGGCCGAGCAGGGCTTCGTGGTGTTCTCTTTGAGCTACCGTCCGGCGCCGCAAACCGATTTGAAAGGACAGCTTGCCGATATTCAGGCGGCATTATGCTGGATTCGCGATCATATCGGTGATTACCCGGCTGATCCGAACGCTTTCTTCCTGACCGGCGATTCCGCCGGCGGCGCGCTGACGATGCTGACGTTGGCGGTTGAGAACAACGCTGAAGCCGCCGCCGCTTTCGGTATCGGCAAACCGTCCGGCATTCATTTCGCCGGCGCGACACCAGTGTGCGGTATCTACAGTCTGGCGGCACCGGAAGCTGTTGCGTCGGGTATTGACGTCTCGTCAGCCGACGTTTCGGCCGACGTTTCAACTGGCATTCAAGCTGGCATTTCGTATGATGCAGCATTGCATTATTCGCTGGTCAATATGTTGGGCGAGGAATTTTTCGCCGGTCTTGAAGACGCGCAACGCTTTATGAGTGTTGAAGGATTAGTGAATAACGTTGATTTGCCGCCGCTGTTCATTGTGACGTGCAGTGATGATTTTTTGGAAGCCGATAATTTGGCGCTGGCAACTGCGCTGTCGCGCAAGGGCGCTGATTTTGAATTGTACGATCCGAAAGTCAGGCGGCATGATGCGCTTGGCCACGTGTTCGTGATTGGCATGCCGTGGCTGGATGAAAGCGTCGAAGCGTTCAAGCGCATTCGTGGCTTCTCCTACGCTCGCTGCTAATTCACGCAACGCCGACCACCCAATCCGACCACCCCGCAACACAAAACCTCGCAACACAAAACCTCGCAACGGTCACATTTGCTGATATCGACCAGCCCCATCAGCAAAAGTGACCGTTTTAAGGCCGAATTGCGGTCACATTTGCTGATGGGCTTCGTTCAAATCAGCAGATGTGACCGCTAAGACCCTCAACAGAGGCGGCCATATGAGGCAGCATTGACGGTCAGAGTCTGACGGAGATTAGCGACGGGTCATTTCTTCTTCGATCTGCTCGAGGGACTTGCCCTTGGTTTCGGGGATGAGTTTCATGACGAACGGAATCGACAGCGCTGCGAACACACCGAAGATGGCGAATGGCCCGCCGACGTTATTGCCGAATGCAGATAGCAGCATCAGGAAGAACTGGGAGACGATGAAGTTGCCCAGCCAGTTGGCGGCGGAGCCGAAGGAGCTGCCGATGCCGCGCACGCTCAGCGGGAAGATTTCACCGATCAGCACCCAGGCGATCGGACCCCACGAGACGGCGAAGCCGAGAATGTAGACGGCGATCAGAATCATGGTCGGCACGGCGAGCACGGCGACGTCGCCAAAGAAGTTCATCACAGCCAGCACGCCCAAAGACACGGCCATAACGATGGAACCGAATATGAGCAGCTTCTTGCGAGGGAATCGATCCATGATGAGCGTGGCGATGATGGTGCTGGCGAAGTTGACGACGCCAATGCCCACCGACACCCAAATCGCCTGATTTTCCGGGAATCCGAAGCCTTTGATGAACACCTGCGGTAGGAAGTAGATCACGGAGTTGATGCCGACAAGCTGCTGGAACAGCATGATGCCGACGGCGGCGAGCAATGCCGGGCGGGCGATGCGGAACAGTTCGCGCACGCCGCCCTTGGCGTCCTGTTCGGCGACGGCCTTGATTTCGTCGAGCTCGGCGACGACCTGTGCCTGATCAACATCCTTGCGAATCAGCGTGAGTACTTTGAAGGCGTTGCGATCATCGCCCTTGCTGACCAAATAACGCGGGGATTCCGGCAGCAGCAGGCCGCCGATAAGCAGCAGCGCAGCAGGAATCAGTGCAGAGCCCAGCATCCAGCGCCAGTCGCGGATGCCGGCGATGTTCTGTCCGAGGAATCCCAGATTCGATGCGTACGCCAGCAGAATGCCGAAGGTGATCATCAGCTGGAACAGCGTGGACAGCGAGCCGCGACGTTCTTTCGGGGCGAGTTCAGCCAAGTATGCGGGAGTCAGCGCGGAGGCTGCGCCGACTGCGAGGCCGAGCAGAATGCGGGCGACGACCATCATAAGGAAGCCGGTTGCGGTTGCGCACAGGCCGGATCCAAGCAGGAACAGCAGTGCGGAGACGATAAGCAGCTTTTTGCGACCGAACCGATCGGACAGCGAGCCAATTGACAATGCGCCGACGCAGGAGCCGATCAGCACGGACGATGTGATGAAGCCGGTTTGCGCAACGGAAAGGCTGAAGTCGGATTCGATAAGCGGGGATGCGCCGGAGATGATGCCAGTGTCAAAGCCGAACAGCATACCGCCAAGAGCGCCGAACGTGAAAATGAATGCGCTGTTGAGCGGGAATCGAGTTGAGGTCTTCGCCCTGATGTCGTCCGGCAAGGAGGCGATTTCAGATGCGATGGCGTCGGTCACAGCAATATCTGATATTGCAGCCGGAGTAGTGCGGGATCCTTGTACTGCGGTCATGTGCGAAATCCTTCTATCTTCATTGATTGATAAATACGTAGGGCGGCTCGCGGCCGGAGCGACGGCACTATGGGGTTGCTGAGGCAACAAAAGACCCGGGCGGCACTTCATGTGCCGCCCGGGTCTTGCCTCGTTGGAGTAACAATCCCAGTTACAACGTCTTAGTGGCTCTAGTATAGCGTCGAACCAAACGCGACACTCCTGAAAATCACATTTTTCAGAAAACGTTTACAGCAAACGTTTCAAGCACCTACACAGCTTTTTCACAGCCGGGCCACTCGTGCTTGTATCACGGCGACAGCCTGCCCGCACAGCACAATATCGTCACCCAGCTCGCAACGACGCACTTTCGGAGCGTGATGGAAACGCGAATCCGTCAACTCCGACAATCGACACGTCGCCGCATCAAGGAACGTGTCACCCACAACATCGGCCGGGCCGAATACCGCGACATCATCCACATCCAACAAGCATGTAGGCATCGCCAGCGCATCGCCAAGCACCACGCCGGCCCCTTCAAGAATTTCGCGACGCTTTCCAGGCTCTTGCTCCAACAATTTATGCAACCTCACCGCGGAAATCAAAGTCTCCAAGCATCCACGCTTACCGCAGGCGCATTGCGGCCCCTCCGGGTCCACAACGGCATGGCCGATTTCACCAGCCGCATATGAAGTGCCATACACCAACTGATCATTGACCAGCACAGCGGTGCCAACGCCACGCGCCAAGCGCACGAACAGGCAATCCGACGACCCCTTGCCGAGGAAGCGCTCCGCGAGCAGCGCCACTCTCACCTCATTGCATACCATCGTGCGCAACACGAATTCGCCTTCAATCATGTCACGCAATTCAAAATCGGACCAGCTCAAATTCGTCGACTGCACAACGCGTCCTTCCCTGGTCACCACGCCCGGGACGGCGACGCCAATGCCAAGAACATGTTCACCGGCTTGCGCAATCAGACTGCGAATCAGGTCGAATACTTCATCAAGGTCGACTCGGCCCTCATCTTCCAACGGCACTTCCACGCGCTGCACGATGCCGCCACACAGATTCACCAGAGCGCCACGCAACACGTACGGCTGCGAAAGATCGACGGAAACAATGCGCCACACATCCGGATTGATGGCTAGCATCACCGCTCGTTTGCCACGACCGGAGCGCTCATCAATGCCAATCTCGCGCAGAATGCGCTTGTCAAGCATATCGCCGACGGCTTCCGATGCAGCTACTCGCGACAGGCCGGTCTGGCGTCCCAACTCCACGCGAGACATAGTGTGATTGGGGAATAACAAATCAAACATCAGTAGCCGATTGGCGGCACGTACATCGGAAGGATCCGCTTTGGACCTACTACGACGAAACGTCATATGTCGTCCCCCTTCATCATTGATGAGACGAACTCAACATGTAGCGCCTATGCATGCATGTCGGTTTCAAAATATGTAAACAATCCTAACAGATTTTTCATCGTCGTGTAAAGCGTTTCTCACAAACAAGCCCCAGAACGATTCTTACAAGCACTCCCAAGAACAATCCCAATAAACATTCTTGAAAACAAGCCCCGGAACGGCTCCAACAAGCAACCCCAATAAACATTCCCAAGCGCAAACCTCAAGATAACCCCAACGGGCAACTCCAACAAGCAATCTCCGCACTCCCTTCCTCAAAGAACAATCCCAAGAAAAGAGAAAGCCGGCGGAAAAGGAACCGCCGGCTGAGAGAGAAGAGAGAAGAAGGGTTCAGTTATGGGGTCCGGGTGGACCTCATCAGTAGCTTGTAACTGCTGACATGCTCTATACAACCGCTCGATGCTTGGAGGAATGATACGTGTTCCTGTCAAAATCCTGAAAAATTTGTATCGAGGATGTGCTGAACCCTCCACGCGCCAATGTGGGATGCGCAACGCAAGGGTGACTCACACATTACGCAGGCGGCACTGACACATTGCGCGGGTGGCACAAACACATTGCGCACGGGAAGGAACGGCAAACCAGAAGCCGCAGTCAGCAAAGAAAAACAAAGGGGCGCCGACCGTATGCAATCAGCAATCGCACGGCCAGCACCCCAGTTAAGCAACCGCAATGCGCATCAGCCACAAGACACAACAACCGCACAGCACGTCAACCGCAATATGCAGTAGCCGTAATACGCAACAGCGGCAACACGCAGCACAACAGCCGCCACACATGACAGCCGCACCGCAGGCAACCGCCCTTACGTCAGCCGTTCAGCTTGGCTTTTTCGGCGGCCAGACGCTGGGCTTCTGCCTCGCGGCGAGCAGCCAAAGCGGCGTCGAAACGGGCCAGCTCCTCTTCCACGGCCTCCTTCGGAATCTTCGCGAAGATCGGCGACGGCTTGGCGACAGGCATACCGACCACAATCGGCTCGCTCTTCCACGGATGCACGGTCTCACCCAGCACATAATCGCCGGTGATGATCGGATACGTGAAGCCCGGCTTGTCGAGGTCCTCGACCTCTTCCAAGCGCGGCAGCGGCGAGAACACACCAGTGCCACCGAGAGCCTCCCACACCTTCTGAGCGGAGTGCGGCAGGAACGGAGCCAGCAGATGGTTGGCATCCGACACCGCCTGAGCGGCGACGTGCAGCACCGTGCCGAGGCGAGCCGGATTATCCTTGATCTTCCACGGCTCTTCGGCGGAGATGTACTTGTTGATATCTCCGACGATGCGCATGGCTTCAGTCAGAGCGTTCTTCTGACGATGCTTTTCGATCATGCCGCCGACAGCGTCAAAAGCGCCGGCGCTTTCAGCCAGCAGTGCACGATCGGAGTCAGTCATGGATGCTTCGTCGATGGCCGGAATCTCGCCGAAGTTCTTGTGAATCAGATTGGCCACACGGTTGACGAGATTGCCCCAAGCCGCGGCAAGCTCCTCATTGTTGTGACGTACGAATTCCGCCCACGTGAAGTCGGCGTCGGAGGTTTCCGGACCGGCGATGGAAATGTAGTAGCGCACGGCGTCCACCGGATAGCGCTCCAGAATATCCTTCACGTAAATCACGATGCCGCGGGAAGACGAGAACTTCTTGCCTTCCATGGTCATGAATTCGGAGGCGACGACCTGCTCCGGCATGTTCAGCGGACCGAGTTTGCCGACCTCGCCTCCCTTGGAGCCTGCGCCGTTGTAGCCGAGCATTTCGGACGGCCAGATCTGCGAGTGGAAGGTGATGTTGTCTTTGCCCATGAAGTAGTAGCCTGGTGCGCTCGGGTCATTCCACCATGCGCGCCACGCTTCCGGGTCCCCCTTGCGGCGGGCCCATTCGATGGAGGCCGACAGGTAGCCGATAACGGCGTCGAACCATACATACAGCTTCTTGTTCGGGTTGTCGATCCAGCCTTCAACCGGAACCGGAATGCCCCAGTCGATGTCGCGCGTGATGGCGCGGGCCTTGACTTCCTTGAACAGGCCGACGGAGAAGTTGATAACGTTGGTACGCCAGCCTTCGCGGGTCTTCAGCCATGCGAGATTCGCTTCGGCGAGCGCCGGCAGATCGAGGAAGAAGTGTTCGGTTTCTTCGAAGCGCGGGGTTTCGCCGTTGATTTTGGAAACCGGGTTGATCAGTTCGTCCGGGTCGAGTTCGTTGCCGCAGGCGTCGCACTGGTCTCCGCGCGCTCCGTCGGTGTGGCAGATTGGGCATTCGCCTTCAACATAACGGTCCGGCAGGGTACGGCCGGTGGACGGGGAAATCGCGACCTGCTGCGTGCCCTTGTAAATGTAGCCGTTTTCCAGGCACTGGCGGAACATTTCCTGCACGACCTGCTCGTGATTGCCGGTGGTGGTGCGGGTGAACAGATCGTAGCTCAGGCCCAGATCGCACAGATCCTTGGCAATCACGCGATTGTATCGGTTGGCCAGCTCCTGCGCTGTAATGCCTTCCTTGTCGGCTTCCACCAGGATCGGCGTGCCGTGCTCATCGGTGCCGGACACCATAAGCACGTCGTTTCCCTTCATGCGTTCGTATCGCGCGTACACGTCGGACGGCACACCAAATCCTGCGACATGGCCGATATGACGCGGGCCGTTTGCATACGGCCATGCAACATTCACCAAAATATGAGTCATAAGCCCGATTATCAGGTGCAGCGGGGACAGTCGCAGTGTCGCTGAAATCGCATTTTTATATCGTCACGCAACTATCACGTAATCGTCATGCAATCACGCGCACAATCAATCACATACTTAATCGCACGGCCAATTGTACGTTCAGCCGCACATTCAATCACATAATCGCATATGTATTGTCGGCAACGATTTTTGCCGACGCGTTCCCCACCTTATCCACATTTCGCTGATTCAGCGTATGCGTTATCCACAATTCCACAGTTTCCCGCAACGATCTGACTGCACACTTCGCGCGACTACTACGGTCGAGACTATGACGAATATGACAGATATTTTTGATTCTTCCGCCGCGTACGACGAACATGCCGGGCGTGATGCATGCAAGAAATACGCCGCTCACAAAGAGAACGACGCGTACGACGAAAACACTGCAACCTGCATGAATCACACGCCGTCAAACGCCCAATCATTTGCGCTGCCGTCGCTGCTGAAGGATTCGGATTTGCCTGGCCCACTCAGTCTTAATCGTCTCTCCGCGCTTGGATCGCTGCATAAAATCGATACGGCAAGCGCATATTTGACGCAGGATGCCAATACGCTGTACGGCCGCGCGTCGATTATCGCCGGAATTACGCCGAAAAGAGCAGCCGCTTGCGCGATGAGCGCGGTTTGGGTGTGGTTGGGTGGCGATTTTCCGTCAACGATTGACGTGATTTCGTCTTCGCATTTTCGCGCACTTGTATACGGCCGAAAAATACGTGTGTTCAATCGCAAGGCGCCGCCGGAACATTTGATTAATATTGGCGATTTGAAAATCACGACGCCTGCGCGCACTGCTTGTGATTTGATTTTGATTGATATTGACGGGCTTTCGATGGATACTGCGATTGAATTCGCGTGCACGTTGATGCAGGATTATCATTTTCGCCCGGATGACTGTCTGGCGATTTTGCAGGCGAATCGGTATTGGCGTAATGCGCCGCGCGCCCGCGCTTTTTTCGAGAAAGTGCGGGGGTGTTTTCGATGACACGACGACATGTGAAACGCCATTTTGGACACTTTGGCAAACGGCGTCAGCATTCACGGCGATTGCGCCGCACTGCCTGCAATCAACGATTGCGCGATATTCGCCCTTCCAAAAACGCCGCGCCGAAGGAGCTGCCGCCCTCTCCCCCGCTGGCGTTGACACCGGTCGTCGCCTGCGATCCGGATACGGATATGGAAATTTTGTGGCATATCGCCCGCGAAGTGCCTGAACTACGGCGTTGGCTGGTCGCCAATCCGGCCGCCGATGCGGAATTGTTGGAATATATTTCGCAGGTCGGTGGCCCCGGCGTCAAACACGCTTTGCAAGTGCTGCTGCAGTCAATCGAAGATTTCGAACAGCAGCACTAGCCGGCGAAATCACGCTTTGGCGGCGAGGACAGCGGCATATACCTGCTTGCGATTGGCATAGCTGCCGTCGGGCAGAGGATGTTCTTTGACGACTTCGGTGATGGCGTCCTTGATGCGCAGGCCTTCAGCTTCGGAACGTTCCATCGCCAACGCCGCCAGATCTTCGACGGAAAGCGCCGCGGGAGATGCCACCGTCACTTCCTCGTCGGAGGCGCCGGCAATCACCAGCACCATTTCGCCGCGCGGCGGTTCGTCGATAACGCTTCGGCGGATTTCGGCGATGGTGCCACGGCGGATCTGCTCGTAGTCCTTCGTCAGTTCGCGGCAGAGCGCCATGCGACGGTCAGGCCCGAAGACTTCCAGCAGATCGGCCATGGATTCGTCGATACGATGCAGGGTCTCATAGAACACCATGGTGCGCCGTTCAACAAGCAGTGCGCGCAGGTGCTGCACGCGTTCGCTGTGTTTGCGCGGCAGGAACCCCTCATAGCAGAAGCGGTCAGTGGGCAGGCCTGACAATGCGAGCGCGTCCAATACGGCGGAAGGGCCGGGCGCGCAGGTGACGGGGATGCCGCGTTCGATGGCGCGGCGCACGATGGCTAATCCGGGATCATTGATGGTCGGCATGCCCGCATCAGATACGACGACGACGCTGGAGCCGGCTTCGACCTGATCGAGAATGCCGTCGGATTTTTCGCGTTCATTGTGGTCGTGATATGCGATGACGCGACCTGAAACGTGTATGCCAAGTCGGTTTGCAAGCGCGTACAGACGGCGGGTGTCCTCCGCTGCGACGATGTCGGCGCGTTCCAGCAGCGTGACGAGTCTGGCCGAGGCGTCGGCGGTATTGCCGATCGGCGTCGCCGCAAGAATTACAGTGCCGCTTGGGACGCTGGCGGTTTGGCTCAAATCATTCGTTTCCATAAGTGCTTCCATGCTTTAAGTATCGCACTGATGCTGCGGCGCCGACGCAAGCGTACAATGGCGGCGGAGCCCATCGGTCTGCATATATTGCGCCGACCTTGCACATCATGACCACAGGAAAGACGATATGAAATATTTTGAAGACGTTCTGGACGGCATAGACGGTTCTACGGCAAAATTCGTCGGATACTGCCTTGACAACAGTGCGGAGATGGACGCGCGGCGCACCCGTCCTGCAGTGTTGGTAATTCCCGGCGGCGGCTATGCCATGACATCGGACCGCGAAGCGGAGCCCATCGCCATGCAATTCGTCGCGGCAGGGTATCAAGCGTTCGTGCTGCGCTATTCCGTCACTCCCTCGGTGTTCCCCACGGCTTTGCTGGAAGCCGCAGAAGCCGTCAAACGTATCCGCGAGCATGCCGATGAATGGCATGTCGACCCGAATGCCATCGTGATATGCGGCTTTTCGGCCGGAGGGCATCTGGCGGCCAACCTCGCGACAAGCACAAGCGACGACATCATACGCGATCACGGTTATGACCCGGATGCGGTTCGTCCCAACGGCCTGATGCTCGGCTACCCTGTCATCACATCCGGTCCGCTCGCCCATCGCGGCAGCTTCGAAGCCCTGCTGGGCGATCTGCGCGATGACGAGACGATGCTGGAAGCACTGTCAATCGAAAAACATATCGACGCGAAGACGCCGCCCGTCTTCGTCTGGCACACCGTGACGGACGCAGCGGTGCCGTTCGAGAACACCATGATGCTCATCCGAAGCTGCAAGGAGGCGGGCGTCCCCATCGAGGCACACCTGTTCCCCGATGGCGAGCATGGTCTGGCGCTTGGCACCGATGAGACACGCCGATCCGACGGCAGCGGCGTGGTCGAGTGCGTGCAGGCCTGGCCGCAGCTGGCCGTCGAATGGCTGCATAGAACCTTCCGCTGAACAACCAATGCCATCGGCGTGGCGCTCGGCACCGCTGCCCTGGACATAGGCCGACAGGGCCGACAATAATCGTGGAGGATGCTCGCAGCTACCATCAAGGCCTGTTATCCCGGTCTACGGGACAACAGGCCTTGACATCACGTGGAGAATCGTTCCGTTCAATGCGAGCGGCGGATGACCGTCACTTCAGCGAGGAAGCCGGCACCAATCCGTCCTCACCGAACACGCTTGCGGAGAATCGACGCGCGATCTCCGCATATAGACGCGCATCGGGATGCAGACCGTCGGGAAGCGTGTAGTCGTTCACATCGGACGGGCCGAACATGGTCAGGCCATCGACGTAATACAGGGGCTCGCCGTAGGCCTCGCGTCGCGTCTGAACGAGTTCACGCAGCTCATTACGGGATTCCTCCAAGGTAAGGGCCCCCAGCGGTATGTCCTTCTTGTCTCCGTAGCAATAGCAGGTCACCGACCCATCGTCGTTGAACCTGACATCCGCCGGGCCTGGGACGTCATCGCTTTCCGGCCAATAGATCGACGACATCAGCACGATCGGCGTGGTCGGGTGCTTCTCGCGGACGATGTCGAGGAACCCGTGCAGAGCCGGAACGAACGTCCTCTGGTTCATGGTCCTTGCACCGGTGATGTTGACGCCTACGGACATCGTGATGACATCCGCATCGCTGGCGGCAACCGCCCGTGCGACGTACGGATCGAGCATGCATTGACCGGCGAATCCCAGGTTGGTCAGTTCCAGTCCGTTCTTTTCCGAGACGATCACCGGCCACACCTGCGTCGGGAGGGCAGGCGTGTGGCAATGGCTGATGGAGCTGCCGTAGTGCAGCCATCGCGGCGACATGGAATCCGCAGCGGCTTCGACCGGTTCGCCGTCAGCGCCCTGAATGCCAATCAGATCGACCATCATCGTTTGGGGCAACCAGATCGTCACCGTCTTCCGACCTGCCGGAAGACCATCGAACACCACGGTCGAGGACTCTTTGACCTTTTCGCTCACGCTGGTGCGACCATCACGGCCTTCCACATGCTCGATGAAATCCACCGATGACTCGACTTCGCTGACGGTCTTGCCGTCAACGCATGCGACGAACCCATTTGCGGTGCTCTTCAGTTCGCCGTAATCGACACGGAAGCAACGAACCTTCAACGCAACGGACGTCGCTTCCGTCTCGACGCGCAGGTGCACGCCCGAGCATCCGGAAATCACTGTGCGCATGCTTTCGCGTTCATACGGGGCGAACTGCACAAAGCTGGACTCAGGAAGTCGAATGGGTCTCAGGCCACGGACATCTCCGATGACGATGTCCTGCACGTCAAACGCACCATGGAGTCGGACCGATCCGCCTTCCGGCAATTCAAGAACCCGGCTCACGTTCGAAATGTCATTCCGCATGGTCATACCTTCTCACAGTTCGATGCCGGCATAGGACAGACCGGCATGTTCGGCAATGAATCGCGCCGCATTGCTCATCACGAATTCACGGTCGGCGGCGGTTCCCCAACCATGATCGGCGCCTTCGCGCACCAGCAGCTCGGCACGATCGCCGAAGACTTCCTTGTACCGTTCCGCATATTGCATCGGCACGAAGTCGGCCGTGCCATGCATCAACAACACATCGCTACGGCAGTCGGCGACACGAGCATACAGGTCGAGGTCCTTGACGTCCTCGACGATGGCAGGTCCCATCTTGACGCCCATGAAATCAAAATATCCATCGGTCTCCAAGCCTTCCAACGACTTGCCCTGAATCTTCCCGGACTTGATCTCGTCGACGCATACCGCCGCGCTGGAGCACATCACGACGCTGCGCGGAGTGATTTCGCCTTCAGTCGCGACGATGGATTCAATCACCGCGCCAAGGCTCAAGCCGCCGAAGTGCATGTTGTCGGCATCGACGATGTCGAGCTCGGCGATCTGCCTTACGACTTCCTTCGCCTGCCTGACTTCACGGGTGATCGAAACATCGAAGAACGTTCCGTCGCTTTCTCCCTGACCGGCACGGTCATACGTCACCACAATCAGGCCCTGCTGGCTCAGCGATTTCGCCATCTGGACCATGAAACCGGAGAAATCGATGCGGTTGCCGCCGAAGCCGTGGAACAACACCGCCGTGGGGTAGCTCTTGCCGGGCTCGATCCCTCCGGCCGGTTCATACAACGAACCGCGCAGAGTCAAGCCTTCAACAGGAAACTCGATGGACTGGATTTTCATGGGTTATGCCTCCTCGATCTGCATTTCCGTCTCGAACGTGCTGCCCGTCTTCTTGTGGAATCCAAGCCAACCGACAAGGAAGCCAGCGCCGGTCACCACGGTCACGCCGACAAACAGAATCTTCGGGCTGAAGACCAGCAAGGCCGGGGTCACCGTGCTCAGCACGGCGGTCAGGACGCGGGAGACGCCGTAGATGTATCCCTGTGCGGTACTGCGCAGCATGGTCGGGAAGGATTCCTGAGTCCACACCTTCATAATGGTCTCGTAGCAGAACGCACCCGCGAAGGTGATCAGATAGGTGAACGCGCACAACGTCACCAAATTGAATCCGAAGAAGACGGGGATGAGGCTTGCGACCGTCACCAGCACGGCACCAACCACGTAGTAGGGCATACGCCACTTGGTGTCGGCGACGGCCATGAACCACGCCGCGCCGATGATGGCCAGAGGCATGCAGGCCAGGGTCGCTGCCGAATAGGTCGATACCGGGATATTGGCGACATTGTAGGCGACATAGGTACCGAAGTTCGAGGACACGGACACAGCCAATGCGACCAGGCTGTAATACACCACCAAGGTGATGAACGGCTTGCGCCACTGCGGCTTCATCAGATCGCGGGCATTGGCGTTCTCCGCACGCTCCGTACGGATTCCGGCCTTGCGTTCCTCATGGGCGCGGAGCCAGCTTTCGGTTTCCGGAATGGTCAGTCGCAGCAGCAGCACGATGACGGCGACGACACCGAACGCGCCGAAGATCACATGGCCGCCGATGGTGCCGGCGTTGCCGAAGATGATGCCCAGCACAACCGACATCAGGATGCCGAAGCCGCCCAACAGGTTCGAGAACACCAGGATCTTCGCACGGTTCGCGTCAGTGGCGGTTTCCGAAATGGTGGCCATGGCCACCGGCAGATCCGCGCCGATGCCAAGGCCAAGCAGCAGGACGCCCGGCAGCATGAAGGCGAAATGAGTGCTGACAAACGGGATGAAAGCGCCAAGGATGATGATCGCCATGGTCACGATGAACACGTGACGACGACCGAAACGATCGCCCAGTCGGCCTCCCAAGAAGGAGCCAACGGCAACGCCGATGGTCAGGGATGCAGTGAGTGCGCCAATCTGGTCACCGGTCAGTGCGCCGCCGGTCTGGTACAGCACCAGTGCGGTGGCGATACCGGTGGTTGCGGCGTTGTCCACGAATGTGGCCATGCCACAGACGAATCCAACCCACCATGGGTTGGGCTTCCGCTTCTTTGCGACAGTGTCAACAGGCATCGTTGTTGATGACATTGTTCCTCGATTCTCTATGCGTGATCATCCACGCGTGTTTGTTTTGTGACACCAACCAAACGGCGGCGTCTCATTCCGCCTTCACATCAGCCGGTTCGACGGGACGGTCCGACATCGGAACGTTCCTTTCCTCATCGAAACGGCTTCTGATATTTGCTGCGAAAAACTCTATGATGGCCGCGTTCTGCGGCAGTGTGGACGACGGGTACCAATTCAGGACGCCGTGCAACACACCGGGCGCCATCCGAATCGATACCGGTACACCGGATTCGCGCAGCTGGTCGGCAAACGCGATGCTGGAAGGAGCCAGATCATCGAATTCGCAACATACCAGCGCGGAGGGCGGGAAATTCGCGAGATCGCACGAGCCCGGCGTACTGTAGCCCGGAAACTCGTCAGCGACGCCCACGTAGTCCGCATACATCGCACGGCAGACGTCCGAGGTGAACCGCAGCGGCTGCGGCAATATCACCGTGTTCTCATTCCACCCCTCGACCAGAGTGGATTGCATATCGTGATACACCCCGTACGCGCCGCAGAATAGTTCCGGCGCGGCATGAGGGACGGAATCGGACTCCATGGACAGGCAAGCCGCGGCTGCGAGATTCGCGCCAGCGCTTGCACCACCGATAGCAAGGACCGGCATGAGGCCGCCATCGGAGAACGTCTGTGCGGACATCCAATCCCAGACTTCCATCACTTCATGCATTGCCGCTGGATATACGGATTCGCCGTTTGCGGTCAACGAATAATCGACGGAAACGCAGGTCACCGCATGACGGGAGGTCATTTCCGCGCAGAAAGCATGCGCTTCCGGCAGATCCAGATCGCCTTGCGTGAATCCTCCGCCATGCAGCCAGAGCAACAAAGCCTGGCAACGGGCATCCCGGTTGCGGTAGATGCGAATCGGCACCCGTCCGACAGCCGTATCCTCAACCATTACGTTCATGGGCATGCGCCATTCACCGGATGGGACCATGAAATCATCCGGCAGCACGTCCGCGCCCATGCCGCCTTTGTTGAGACGCAGACGTTCGACAAAGAACGAATCGAGCCGTGCAAGCGCATCCCCCTTCGGGAACCGGACGTCCATCAACGCGAGTTCGTTCTCCATCATCAGTCTCCATGCGCCATCAACCACATCGTTTACGACATAGCTAAATCCATATAGCTTTAGTGCTAAATCAATATAGCACAACATGAAAGACCTTTGCAAACCGGCATGAAACCACATGTCGGGACGAATTCGGAAACCCGCTAAGCCATTGTCATCGGAGACACGTCCGACGCGCGGAACGGCCGTTCATAGCGGAGACGATGACTACCGAGGAAGAGCATTCACACGCGCACAGGGGCCACGCTTGCACCCTTACGCACCGGCATCGGCACCTTCGTCACACCGGAAGACATACCACCCAACAAAGAAGACACCGCGAGCCGCCCCATTTCTTCTTGCGGCAGGCAGACCGTTGCCAATTCAGGTTCGCAGGCCCCCGCCCACTCGCTGCCGTCAAATCCGACGACGGATATATCCTCCGGCACACGGACCCCATGGTTCCGCAATGTCTGAACGACGCCGAAAGCCATGGCGTCGTTGACGCAAATCAGCGCCGAAGGCAACGCCTCCCGTAGCATCTCCTCGGCAAGACGCCTACCTGATTCGACTTCCCAATCGGAAGACTCATATTGACGGGTCAAACGCAATCCGGATTCGGCCAGCGTCCGAACAATACCGTCGAGACGCTGCTGCAACGCCCAAGGGCGCCATGACCGCCACTGTGCGCCGCCGGTCATGCCGACGGGGAACCGCCCGGCGAAGGCGATGTCCCGATGCCCGGCCTCCACAAGCAGCCGGGCCGCAGAGCATCCGGCCTCGTATTCGTCGGGCACAATGCACGGCACCGAGGGCCGGGACGGGTCAAGACAATTCAGCAATACAATCGGAACGCCTTGCAGCATTTCAGGCGCCTCCACTTCACGAGTGAACATGGAAGCGTACAGGATACCGTCCACCTGCCGATCGAGCAGCGCCCGCAATGCCTTCTTCTCCATGTCCGAGTCACCTTGGGTATCCACTGCGAACAACAGCAGATTCCTTTTCTGCAGCTCTTCCAAAGCACCGCGCACCAGGGAATTGGCATGAGACGACGTGCCGATGAAATCGGAAATCAGGCCGACCGTTCCCGAAGTTCCCGTACGCAAGGTCTTGGCCGTCTGGTTCGGCCGATACCCCAGCCTCTCGGCCGCCTCACGAATCCGCCTGACCGTGGTCTTGGCGATGCGCTGGTCAGTCCGCCCCGTCAACGCGAAAGAGGCCGCCGAACGGGACACGCCCGCAGCATCGGCGACCTGCTGCAATGTCACACGTTTACGATGGGGTTGATCGTTCACGCCCTGCATCCCCAATACACTCCTTTGACCGATGTTCCTTCTCGATGCCCCTTCATTATCACATCATCCGGAAAACATCAATCCAAGGCGCAAGGCATGTACTGTGTCTCGCCAATGGTCGGATGCACCATCCGGACATACACCGACATCGTCGTCGGGACAACGGTCATCGTCATGCCGACGGCATCGGACCGACACCACGACGATGCGGGGCGTGACGCATCCCCAAATAAAAGGGGTTGCTCACGCCGTACGGCGGCTCAGTTCTCGCCCTTATGATCCTCCACCAGCGCGGCCATCAATGCCTTATCCCGCTTTTCAATCACACGGCGTCCCGACTCACCCTGCCAGGAGAAAAATCCACGTCCCGTCTTTGCCCCCAGTTCTCCGCTCTTGACCTTGGCCTCCAGAAGCCTGTTCGGTTTCATACCGTTATCGGTATCCTCAAACAGATACGTACTGATGTTGTAGAAGGTGTCCAGACCGCCCAAGTCGGCGCTGGCGATCGGACCGACCAGATTCCAGCGACGTCCCAGACTGTATTTGACCACATCATCCACCGTGGAGGCATCGGCTATGCCCTCCTCGACGATATGGAACGCCTCACGCAGCAACGCCAGCTGCATGCGGTTGCCGACGAATCCCAAGGATTCACGCTGCAGCTTCGCCGGCTTCTTGCCGATGGCCGTCATTAAATCAAAGGTCCCATCCACCACAGCCTGAGCGGTGTCACGCCCCGGCACCACCTCGACCAGCGGCATCAGATGCGCCGGATTCCAAAAATGCGCGACCACGAATCGTTCGGGACGCTCCAACACGGACTGAATGGCCGTCGGGCTCAATCCGGAAGTATTCGTGGCGAAAATCGCATCCTTTGGCGCAAATTGCTCGACCTTACGCCAGACGGACTGTTTCACGTCCAGCTTTTCGACAATCGATTCAATGATGAAATCGGCATCCGCGACACCATCCGCATACTCGACATGCGTCGTAATGCGGGAGATCACGTCTTCGACCGTATCGCCGTCACGCAGCAATCCATAATCGGCCATCTCCTGCACATCCTCACGGATACGCTCCATGCCGGACGCCAGCGCTTCGTCGCTCTGGTCAATCAGATGAACCGGATAGCCGGCCATCGCGAACAGCAATGCGGTGGCGTGTCCCATGGTCCCGGAACCGATATTGGCGATCGTACGAATTTCATGACTCATGATTGCCTCGCTATTCTCCAGTGAATGCATTGCACGACACCGTCGCGACAGTGAGTACGGCATCGGACAACGGCATCGGATTTTCGTTGTGCCGACTGCATTATATGCCCGCATTCTCTACATATCCCTGCGCAGAGGAGGACGATCATCCCTCGGAATATGGCCGGCCCCGTTGCCTTGGGAACAGGTTCACAGGCAACGGGGCCGGCCACGTCTATCAGTCGAACCGCCGACGACGGCAATACGTTTCCCCATCAGTCGGATCCGGCACAGTCAGGTCAGACGGCATCGAACGACATGCGGGAAGATCACCGCCGCCGTTCGATACGCAAGTCGCGTGCCAACGGTGATGCGATTGGCGACGCAGCGCCATCCGGATGCAGTCCCATCAGCACCGACAGCACGGCCACCGACGACGCGGCCGACCACGCTTGCGGATGGCATGCGGCCGGATACGCCACCGGAACTCCCGCAGCGGAATCGGCACTGTCTCCGGAATACAGTTCCGGAATCTGGAATCCGAACGCGGCGGCGGCGCTTACCAGACCTTCGGCGACATGCAGCGCTTCGTCCACATAGCCTTCCGCGTACAGGCCACGCATCACGATCGCGCTGTCGTGCGCCCACACGGAACCGCAGTGATAGCTCTGCGGCCAATAGCCGCCCGCTTCGCTGCTCATTGTGCGCACACCATAGCCGCTAAGCATGTCATCGCCCATCAGTCGGGTCACGACATCGCGAACGCCGTCCTCGTCCAAAATGCCGGTGCCCAGCAGATGACCGATATTGCTGGTCAGGGAGTCGACGGGCTTCTTGTCCGCATCCAACGCGATGGCCGGATAGCGGCCCTTGCCGTCATCCACCCAGAAGGACTCATTGAAACGAGCCTTCAACGAAGCGGCCCAGGCGCGCCATTCGTCAGCGCCGGGACGTCCGAAGCGTTCCAGCAAATCGGCACCGTCCATGGCGGCCTGATACGCATAGCCTTGCACCTCGCACAGCGCAATCGGCCCTTGCGCAATGGCACCGTCGTTCCAGCGCACGGAATCGCCGGAATCCTTCCAACCCTGATTGCTCAGGCCGCGACCGGTACGATCGATATATTCCAGGAATCCATCGCCATCGCAATCACCGTAATCACGCAGCCACGCGAGGGCGGCTTCCAGATTGGGCAGCAGCGCTTCGACTTCCGCCTCGTCGGCGCCCCAGCGCAGCGCGTCGGCGAGCAGTATGATCCACAGCGGCGTCGCATCAATCGTGCCGTAATACAGCGGAGGCAGCGCCATATGGTCTTCAGCGAACGCACCGGTGGACACAAGCGGTTCGGCACGCAGCTCGTGCATTATTTTGCCCGGATCGGCGTTGGTCTCCGGATCGCTTTCCACGGCCTGGAAATGCGCCAAAGTGCGCAGGGTGCCCATGGCCGTACGCGTGGTGAGCGGCAGCATGAAACGCGCGGCCCAGATGGAGTCGCGCCCGAACAGGGTAAAGAACCATGGTGCGCCTGCGGCGAAAAACTCATCATCCGGAAGGGCCGGTATGGCCATGCGCAGGCCGTCAAGATCGCGCAATGACATGTTTGCCCAGGATTCGACGCGGTAATCCGCAGCATGCACACGCACATCATCCCAATCGCTTCGCGAAGAGGCGGCCTGGACAGCCGTGCGGGGAACCTGCACCGCCATGCGCAGGCCAGCTTCAACACCGCCGCGCGCCGGCACCTGAACACGCCAGGTCAGCATGGCTTCAACGCCGTCGATGCATACCTGTGACGCTTTTGCGTCTCCCACCGACGCATCGACATCCACCACGATGCCGTTATACATGGCTTCAAAACCATCCTCACAGGCGGTCAGACAGACCGCCCCCTCCTGCATCGCCGCCGATTCGGCGCCGCCCTTCACTTCCTGCATGGTGGACATGTCGAAGCGCAAGGTCGCGGACAGCTCAATGTCGCACGCTTCCGTCAGGGCGCTGGTGATGGCAAAACGCTCGATCAGCCCGTCCGCGAGCACTTCACGATGTTCTTCAAGCCTCACCTGCGGGTCGACCACAGGCCCTTCGATGTTGCGGATGCTCAATGCCGTGACGCTAACGCCTTTGGCGGGGGTGCTCCAGGAAAGCGGGGTGGGCGTCTCGCCGTTGACCGTCAGAGTCAGCGCGGACAGGATGCGAGTGTCACCCACATAGAATCCGCCGATGGACGGAGCGCCTGCATGCGATGAAGTGCCGTCCATCGTGCCGTCCGCATTGCACCACAGTTGTGCAGGAGCCAGAACCAGCGCCTTCATGTCATGCATCCACGGCTGACGATTACGCCAAAACGTTGTGTTGGTGGTCATAACTACTCCATTGTGTTGTTGTTATCTGATATTCGTTACACGCATATCTCGTATGCATACGCCCGATGATGCGCACCGGGACCGCGCGCGAAGACCACGGCCGGCCGCATCCATCGCTCCGCTACTCCTTGACGGAACCTTCAGAGCTATTCATGATTCTCTTCTGGAAGATGAAGAACAAAATGGCGACCGGTATGGTCATCACCACGGCGGCGGCAAGCTTGACCGGATACTGATTGCCTTGCGACAACTGGCCGGACGCCAGCGATGCGACGCCCTTGGTCAGAGTGGTCAGTTCCGTCGACTGCGTGGAGACGATGAAATGGCTCAATTCGTTCCACGAACCCTGGAACGACAGAATCGAAATCGTCACAATCGCGGGACGCGCCATCGGCAACACAATGGACCAGAAAATACGGAAGGTGCCGGCACGGTCGATCATCGCTTGCTCTTCCACGGAACGCGGGATGGACTCGAAGAAATTCTTCATGATGAACACACCGGAGGCGTCGATAAGCAGCGGCAGGATCATACCCGCGTAGCTGTCGTAGATGCCTAAAGTCTTGATAATGAGGAACTTCGGGATCAGCAGAACGACGCCCGGCACGCTCATCACGGCGACCAGCACGGCGAACACGAAATTGCGCCCGCGGAAGTTCAGACGGGACAACGCATAGCCCGCCAAGGAATCGAAGAAGACTCGACCGAGCGTGACCACGACGGTAACGATCACCGAATTCTTGAACCACACCGGAAAATCGGAATTAAGGAACAGCTTCCGATAGGCGGCCGTCGTCCAGTTTTCCGGAATCAACGATACCGGATTCGCCGTGGCGTCGGCGTCGGTTTTGAATGACGTCGCGATCTGGATGATGAACGGCATGATGTAAATCGCCGCCAATGCAATCAGCAGAATGTAGAAGATGACGCCGCTATGGATCAGACGCTTATACCACGGCTCGCCGCTACGGCGGATACGTTCCCCTGTTGTTGCGCTCATGAGATTACCTCCTTCGAATTCGCGTAACCGTTATTCGCATGACGGCTGCCGAGCGACATGACTTCTTCGCGGGTCATCGCATGGGCCTCCGCTTTCATGGCGTCGTATTCGGCACGACGGCGACGAGACATCTTCTTGTCCGCCATGATGCGACGCTGCGCCCAAGTCATAACGATGATGATGAAGAACAGAATGAACGAGATGGCCGCGCCGCGCCCCCATTCCTGGCTGTTGAAAGCGGAACTATACGACAGGTAGGCCGGTGTGAGCGTCGTCTTTGCTGGAGAGCCTTGCGTGCCCGTGTAGATTTGGTCGAACACCTGCCACGTACCGATGATGCCCAAAGTGATCACGGTGAAGATGGTGGGCTTGAGCTGCGGCACAGTGATCTTCCATAAACGCTGCCATGCGGAGGCTCCGTCCATGATGGCCGCCTCCTCGGTCGCCTCACCGATGCTTTGCAGAGCGGCGATGAACATCAGCATGAATGTGCCCGACGTGGTGAAGATGACCATCAGGATGATGGCGAACATGGCGACGGACGGGCCTGCGAGCCAGTCCCACCAGCTCACGCCCAGGAAACCGTGGTCGGTAAGCGCCGCAGGACCGTTATCGATGCCGAAGCGAGAGAGGAGGATGTGGATCAGCCCACGTGGATCGTTGAACCAATTGGGCCCGTTGATTCCGAACCAGCCCAGGACCGCGTTGATGCTGCCGGAAGCATTGAACAAGAACAGCCACAGCACGGTGATGGCCACGGAACTGGTAACGGAAGGAAAATAGAATGCAGTACGGAAGAAGCCGCGGGCCTTGAGGATCCTACGGTTAAGCAGCACCGCCAACAGCAGGCTGATAAGGGTCTGCAGCGGGATGACCAACAGCGTGTACCACGCGTTGTTGCGCAACGCCGTGCCGAAATCGCTCTGGGCAAGGCCCGGGGTCGTCAGCACCTCTTCATAATTCTGCAGGCCGACGAAATTCACGCCGCCGCCAAATGGATTGCCGCGGCCTGTCCAATCGGAAACGCTGACCCACAAGGCCATAACGATCGGAACAAACAGGAACACGCCAAGGATGACAATCATCGGCAGACAGAACAGCCAGCCAGAGATCTCTTCTCCACGACGATTGATGCGCTGTGTTGCTCGGGATTGCTTCCCTTTGTTTGACTTTTTACCGAATACTGGCTGTTTCATTGCCTCATGTCCCTCCACCGAACACTTCAACACGGCGATATGCCGTCATAAGGGGTGCCCGCACATCCACGGAGGAATCAGCGCGGGCGCCCGCTCAGCACAAACTGGCTATTACAGGATGGCTTCCAGATTCGTCTGGGTCTTGTCCAGAATCGACTTCGCGTCGGAATCCTTCAGGCTTTCAAGCTGCGCATTGAGATCGGAGATGACGTCGGATGCGCCCTTGGCGGTCGGTACGGTGACCGAGTAATCCAGACCGTCCATGAACGCGCTCAGCTCCGGGAACTCGTTCTTCCAAGTGTCCGCAAGCGACGTCGTGGCTGGCATGATGCCGAACGCACGAGCGAAATCCATCACCACATCATCACTGGTCAGATATTCCACCAGGTCGACGGCGCCCTTTTGGTTCGGGCTATCCGCAGCGATGCCCCAGCCGTTGGTGAAGTGCAGCGTGCCCTTGCCTGCGGGGCCGGCCGGCAGTTCCACGACCTTATAACTGATATCCGGATAATCGGCGGACATGCTACCGGTGAGCCAGTTGCCTTCAATTGCCATGGCGGCCTTGCCCGAACCGAACGCTTCGCCTCCCCAGCCGGTGCCAAGGTCAGCAGCGTAGGCGGCGTTGCCGCTGTCAAGCAGGGTCTTGACCTCTTCCAGACCGGCGACGGACGCGTCGTCATTAGCAATGGCCGTGGTGCCGTCATCGCTGACCAGACCGCCGCCCGCCTGCTTCATGAACACACCGATACGTGCGTATTCGCCACTGAATGTCAATCCCACATGATCATCAGTGGTCAGTTTCGCCGCGACATCGGCCAGCTCGTCCCATGTAGTCGGGTAATCGGCATCGGTCAACCCCGCTTCAGTCCACATGTCGGTGTTGATGACGAGCTGCAATGTGGATACATCTTTCGGGGCTGCATACAGCTTGCCATCGTAAGTAAAGGTCTGCAGCAGGTTATCGTAAAAATCATCCTTGTTCTCCAGCTCATCGCCGTACGCGAGCAGAGAACCGTTCGAAGCGTAGCCGGCCAGCAGCTCCGGCGCAAGATAGAACACGTCGGCCGGATCGCCGCCGGCAAAACCCTGGGACAGCTGCTGCGTCAAATCACTCGCGACCTGTACGGTGGCCTTCTGTCCGGACTGCTCGCTCCAAGCGGCCACGGCCTTCTTGACCGCTTCGGTTTCCGTGTCACCGGAAGAGCCGATCAGCACAGTCAGCTCCTGTGAGCTGTCATCGGTCAGTCCACCTTCAGCAGTGGTGTTCGTGTCATCATCGAATCCGCTGCCTCCGCATCCGGCCAAGGCGGTCATCAACGCAACGGATGCGGCAGCGCCGACAAACAACTTGTTCCTCATCGTCGAGTCCTTCCTGTCATATGCCATTCCTTTTTCTTTTTGAACGTTCTAATTTGATGCAACAAAAAAGAGCATCGACATTACCCTTTTTCAATAAAGAAGCGATTTCCTTTCAAAGAAATACCGACTTCCGTGTCGCATCTCAAAAATTTTTACGTTCTAAAAGTAGTTATATAATAAAGCAAGACACACATTCATGTCAAACGAGATATCGTCTATCCTTGCAAACGCAAAGAACACGCCGAACAGGAGAACAAATGGTCAGCATCAAGGACGTCGCCAAGGACGCCAGCGTCTCACCGCAGACCGTCTCGAACTGCATCAACAATCCCGGCATCGTCAAACCGGCGACGCGCGCCCTCGTCGCCGAATCAATCAAACGCCTTGGATATACGCCAAACGCGTCCGCACGAAGGCTGCGCAAACAGCGCAGCGACATCATCGCAATCGGCATCGCCCCCGTCACGGGCTCCATGGTATACGACAGACTGCTGCACGCCCTCGCGACCGAAGCGGACGCACAAGGCATGCGTGTCATGCTGTATAAAACCAACAACTACAAGGACGAGATCCGCCAGTTTGGCGCGCTCTCCGCAAGCGGCGACGTCGACGCCTTCATTCTTACCGACACCGCGCACGACGACCCACGCCTTGCCTGGCTCATCGAACACGACCAAGTATTCGTGCTGTTCGGCCGCCCATGGGGACTTTCCGATATGTACGCCCCCAACGTCCCCTGGGTCGATGTGGACGGCAGACAAGGCATCGCGGACATGACGCGGTTCCTCATTCTGCAGGGCAATAAACGCATCGGGTTCATAGGGTGGGCCGGCGTATCCGGCACCGGCAACGACCGTTACGAAGGCTGGCGCGAGGTCATGCTCAACGCAAAGATGGCCACGGAGGACGAGCTCGGGGCTCTATGCGCGCAATCCAACGACACGTTCGGCGGCGGCCAACAAGCTTGTATCGAACTCATGCGCCGCATACCGGACCTCGACGCCATCGTATGCGTCAGCGACACCATCGCGGTCGGCGCACAATTCGCCCTCACTGCGGACACCGGCATCACCATAACAGGATTCGACAATTCCGCCGCGGCCCAGTCAATCGGACTGCTCACCGTCGAACAACCGTTGGCGGCATCAGCACACGAAATCATCCGCATCGTCCAGGAACGACTCGCCCAACGTGACGCGCAGCACCGGCGGACACGTCACGACAACGGCGATGCCGAAACATCCAATCCCGCCCACAACGCAGGCAGCCCCGACAACGATCACGTAATGCTCGCACCGACGCTGATACTGGACTAGCGCAACGGTGGCATTGTGACATTGCACACAATGCCGTCATGCCGCGGCATCGGCAGAATGCGGTGCGACATGATGCGCAGGCACTGCAATACCGCAGAATCCCAACGGTATACGGGCGAATCAACATCAGATCATTATCAGCGAACGTCACGCATCATCACGCTGATAGCCCGAATGATCGAAAATAGGCTGTCAGCTCATCCACCCTCGTATGCTACGCTGACTCACATGATGTTTATGTTCTGTTGTTGTTGTCGATAAGACGCCGCTCCACGCGGTCGTCTGAATGCGCCATTGCGACGCTTTCAACAAGCATTCAACAGAATATGCGCTCAACACCGTACATTCTTGCGCTTTCCAACTGCGTCTCAATCGCAATAATTCAGAATCTCAATGAAAAACCGCAAGCACTAAATCACAAAGCCGCAAAACCTGATTCAAAACGTCACAACCGCACCGTTGCGACGTTTTAGACAGCCAAGCCGCACGCAAAATGTAATTTTTCTCCCTAGGGCTTTACGCTTTCCGGCCCGCACAGCCCCAATTTCGTAATCTTCCAAGGGAGATTACAGCTTCGAAACGCAAGGATCCTTATGACTCCCCTTTCCGACACCGGACAGCTCTTCGACTGGGCGGCCCTCACCGCCGCCATCATCATATTCGCCGCATTATGGCAGCTCAAGCGCACGCATAAAGCCGGTTTCGGAGCGCGCGTCATCATCGCGACCGCGCTTGGCGTCATTCTCGGCATCATCGCAAAAGGCCATACCACCTACATCGCCATCGTCGGCACGGTCTGGTCACAAGTCATATCCGCCGTCGTCGTGCCGCTGCTGCTCTTCAGCGTCATCGCCAGCATCACCAACCTCGGCGAGTCCATTCGCCTTCGCGGCATCGCCGCCAAAACGGTTGCGCTGCTGCTGTTGAACACGCTTACAGCCTCCCTGCTCACACTGGCCTTGGCGATGTTCTTCCGAGTCGGACACGGATTCCAATACGAACTGCCGACCGATTATGAAGCCCGCGAAGTCCCCGGCATCATCGACACCATCACCGGCTTGTTCCCGTCGAATCTGATCGGCAACTGGGCATCGAACCAAGTCGTGCCAGTCGTGTTGTTTGCGATGCTCATCGCCATCGCATACAACTCCGTCGCAGCGCAGGAGAACAGCCGCGACACAGTCAAACCGTTCAAGGCGTTCGTCGACTCCGGCAATACCGTCATGTCGAAGGCGACGCAGATCATCGTCGGGTTCACCCCGTACGCCGTCATCTCGCTGATCGCCGATGCCATCTCAGCAAGCGACGTCGCCTCTCTCCTGCCGTTGCTGCTCGTGCTTGTCGTCGCCTATGCCGCGATGTCGTTGCAATTGTTCATCGCGCAGCCGCTCATCCTCGCGGCCGTCGCACGGCTGAATCCGATTCCGTTCTTCAAAGCGTACTGGCCGGCTGGCGTGGTCGCGTTCACATCGGAGAGCAGCATCGGCACTATTCCGGTCACCGTCAAACAGCTTCGCAGCGCCGGCGTCCCCGGTGACGTGGCATCGTTCGTCGCCAGTCTCGGAGCCAACCTGGGTATGCCCGGATGCGCCGGCGTATGGCCGATGCTGTTGGCCGTATTCGCCGTGAACGCACAGGGATTGCAGTATTCGCCCTGGCAGTACGCGTTCCTGGTCGCACTGACGCTGCTGGTTTCCATTGGCACCGTAGGCGTTCCCGGCACCGCCACCGTCACGGCGACGTCCCTGTTCGCAGCCGCCGGACTGCCTGTGGCGTTCATTGCGCTGACGCAACCGATCTCCCAGATTGTCGACATGGGCCGCACCGCGCTGAATGTGTCCGGAGCGGCCAATACCGCCGTCATCGTTGCGGCCAGCGAGAAGCAGCTTGATACGAATATGTACTATGCGACCCATGCGGTCACGGACGAAGAGGAGGGTCCCGACGCACCTGCCACGTCCTTCAGAGAGACGGTGCCGTCCGCCATTCCACCCGCCATGGCGGCCTCTGTCGCGAATTCAAATTCAACCACGCCTTCGCGCGCGGCGGGCATCGGAACGGACTCTTCGGCATCCGCATCCAGCTTCGCGGAGCCCCCCGAATCCGGGACTTCCCCCATGAGCGCCGTCAATCTACTAGGGTTCACGCCTACGACGGCGTTGGCCGACAACGACATCTGCGGAATGAAATAGCCATATCGGCATGCTTTCCCGTCTGGGGCGCCGAAAATCATGCGCTCCAGACGGAGCCGTCCGGCGCATCAAGCCACATGCAACGGCCCCTGCGAAAAAAGACGGATGAAGGGTTATCGTCGTACGACGCTATGGTTATAGACGATTCCGACGCAGACCAGGTCGCCCATCCTCGAACGGCGACGACACCATACATGGGAAGTGTACGCAAATATGGGTTTCATCAATTTCATCATCGGTCTTTTGAAAGATCCACGCTCCGCGATTGCCGGCTGGATCGCCATGGGTGTGGCGCCGACGCTTGGCCTTATTTTCCTGATCGTGTTCATTGAAACCGGTGTTGTATTCTTCCCGTTCCTGCCGGGCGATTCATTGCTGTTCGCAGCAGGCTTCTTCGCCGCACCCGACGCATCAACCGGCACGTCTGCGCTGCCGCTACAGGTACTGCTGCCTGTCGTATGGGCCGCACCGATCATCGGCGACCAATGCAATTATTTCATCGGTCATTTCTTCGGACGTCGCATTATCGAATCCGGCAGGGTCAAGGCAATGACTCCCGATCGCATCGCCAAAACCGAAGCGATGATTGAAAAATGGGGGCCGCTTGCCGTATTTCTCGGACGGTTCTTCCCGTTCATCCGCACGTTCATGCCATTCATTTCCGGCATTTCCGGCATGCGATGGGCGCGTTTCACACCGTTCTCGGTGTTGGGAGGCCTGTGCTGGTCGACGCTGTTCACGCTGCTGGGCTATTTCTTCGGTGGCATTCCGGTGGTGCAGGACAATTTTGA
Organism: Bifidobacterium sp. LH_512; assembly: GCF_056356435.1. Classification (NCBI taxonomy): domain Bacteria; kingdom Bacillati; phylum Actinomycetota; class Actinomycetes; order Bifidobacteriales; family Bifidobacteriaceae; genus Bifidobacterium; species Bifidobacterium sp. LH_512. Next base: position 26,125 of record NZ_JBKEUE010000004.1, on the reverse strand, counting down.
ACTGGTCATCATCGCCATTCTGGTAGTTTCCCTGATCCCCACCTTCGTCGGACTGTTCAAAGCAAAATTCGGGAAAAAGCAGCCAACCGGCGCGGGCATTCCTGAATCCATCGTGTCAAACGCAGAATGACGGCACACGCGAACCTCGTCGATTTGCGTTTGGGGACGGGTCGCACTATAGTAACCGATGTTGTCCTGCGAAGCAAGACAACATTCCAAGGGGCTGTAGCTCAGTTGGTAGAGCGCTTCGTTCGCATCGAAGAGGTCGTGGTTTCGATTACCATCAGCTCCACTTGGAGGCCTCCCGCTCACATTCCACCGCGGGAGGCCTTCTTTATTTATTTTTAGTCTTCTCCGGGCTCTGCAGAGTTTCTGCCGGGCTCCCGCATCTCGGGTGCCTCACACGTAATCACTTCTCGACACGCCGGCGCACGTATTCCTCCAATGAGGTGGCGGTGATGCCGTCATAGCCGTGGATAGACGCGAATTGCGGGCCGTGGGAGTTGTCCGTCTGGATATATGCGGTCTGCGCAAGTGTGGTGGCGCCGGACGCCGCCGCGGAGGTAAGGCCGCTTATCGAATCTTCAATGGCGATGCAATATCGCATGTCTTCCGGCGCGATGCCAAGCATGCGTGCCGCGGCCAGATACGGTTCCGGCGACGGCTTCTTCTCCACGTCGTCATCGCCGCAAATAAAACCGGCAAAAGCGCCTTCAGGAGCCTGATCGATCAGTCCTTGCGCCAAATGGCGCGGCGACGTGGTCACCAGCACGGAGGGAATCCCCGCCTCGACCAATGAATGCAGCACATCGGTAACGCCGTCGACCCACGGCATATGCGCGGCTTCAGCCTGCGCAACGTAGTCGATCATGCCTTGGCCGATTTCTTCAACGGACAGCTGGCAGCCATGCTCGATCATGCGACGCGCCACGTCGGGCACAGGCGTACCCGAACCCTGCCATGCCAAATCAAGATCCCAGTAACCGCCGTGCGCTTTGGCGATGCGCATTTCGGATTCATGCCAATACGGCTCGGAATCGATGAGGGTGCCATCCATGTCCCAAAACACGGCTTTCAGCATGTCTGGTCCTTTCAAAATCGTCAAAGGGCCACCAAAAATGAGCCCACGCGTGATGCCGCATCGTGGTTACGTCACGTTTGCGGTCAATCGCTACAAAGCCTACCAACTACGCCCACCAATTACGGCAGCCAACTACCAGCGCCACAATACGACGGATTTGGAATCGTCCGAGTCACCGTCATATGTGCCGGTTGTACCGGATGGCAGTTCACGCGCCTGCGACCGCAGTTGGCGTCGCCACATACGGGCGCGGCGGGATTGTTCGATTTCGACGATGCCGCCGTCGGCGTCCGCAGCGAAGATGCTGGCGCCTTCGGGCTTGCGTAGCCGCTCGTTTTGGCGGCGCAGTTCACGGTTCTCCTCTTCCAATTGCAGGATGCGCGTGATGCCGGCAAGGTTGATGCCTTCCTGGCTGAGCTGCTGCGCTTGGGAAAGACGATCGATATCGCGTAATGAGTATCGACGGGCACCGCCTTCGGTGCGCTGCGGCACGACGAGGCCGAGCCTGTCGTATTGTCGCAGCGTCTGCGGGTGGATATCCGCCAATTCGGCGGCGCGTCCGACGGTGAAGACTGGCATGACGACGTCGAATCCGACTTCGTCTGCGCCGTCCAAATCGGCTCGACCGGCCACGATAGCCATGGCGCACATTTCATACAGTTGCCTGATCTGCTGTGCTACACGCGCCATCGCAGTCAGCGCTCCTGTGCGATTTGTTCGGCGAAATCACCGCTGGCCTTGTCGAATTCCTTGGCGGCATGCTTCAGGCCAAGGCCCGGCTTGCCGGGCACGCGGATGGCGATGCGTCCGATCAGATCGCCGGCGTGTCCTCCAACGGTGACGCCTTTGCCGCTTACGCGCACTTCGTCGCCACTGGATGTGCCGGCGGGAACCTTGAACGTGACGGACTGCCCGTCGAAATCATGTGCCTCGATTTTCGCGCCGTTCACGGCTTCGCCGACGGTGATCGGCAGCGTCATGACGAGATCATGGTCGCGCATCGTGAATTTCGGGTCGTCGGCGACACTGATATGCAAGTACAGGTCGCCGGCTTTGCCGCCGTTGCTTCCGGGCTTGCCTTTGCCGGCAAGACGAATTTTCTGCCCGTCCTTCACACCGGCCGGAATATGCGTTTTGAATTTCTTGCCGTCGGCGCTCAACGAGACGGTTGCGCCTTTGATGGCCTGTCGGAAAGTCAGTTTGATGTTGGAATTGCGGTCTTCGCCGTTCTCCGGTTGCGGCATCGACGCGTAGCCGCCGCCATATGGCTGGCCTGCACCGTATGCGCCATACGATGCACCGCCAGCATGACCGGCCGGGCCAGCAGCGCCGCCGCCGAACATGGAGAAGATGTCGTTGAGATTGGTCGGCCCGCCGCTGGTCGTGTAACGTACGCCGGGGCCTCCGCCGAACATGGATCCGAAAATATCGGAGAATCCGGAGGCGTCGAATCCGCCGGCACCGCCTGCGAAGCGCGCACCACCTGCGCCGAACTGCCTGATGGCGTCATATTTTTGACGCGTTTCCTTGCTGCTCAGCACATCGTATGCTTCGGAGATGTCCTTGAATTTCTCTTCAGCTTCCTTGGTTTTGTTCAAATCAGGATGATATTTACGGGCGAGCTTGCGATATGCCTTGGTGATGTCCGCCTCAGAGGCGTCTTTGGAGACACCGAGGACCTTGTAGAAATCCTTGCTCAGCCATTCGTTTTCAGCCATGCCGTGCCTCCTTTCGAGGTTTGGTGAAAGTTTTTGCTGTCATTATTGATGATGCCGGGTTGCGCTGCATCACTTTGGCGACATGTGCCATTGTGACCGCGCCGACCCGGCATCCGCTCAGTTTCAGTGTTTGGAATATTTAGTTTTGCGGGGATGCGACGACGACGCGGGCGGCGCGAATCACGCGGTCGCCGATGCGATAGCCGGCTTCCACCACGGTGTCGACCGTTTCCTTTTCAGCTTCCGGATCCGGCTTGTGCAAAATCGCGTCATGCTTGGTCGGGTCAAAATCTTCGCCTTTTTCGCCGAATTTTTCAACGCCGAATTTTTCGAAGGCTTTGTCGATTTTTGCGGCGACGGCTTTGAACGAGTCGTCCATTTCGGAATGTTCGCGGATGCGATCGATGTCGTCGAGGGCGGGCAGCAGTGCGGTCAGCACGTCGATGATGCCGTGCTGGCGGAAGCGGTCCTGCTCTTTGGCGGCGCGATTGCGGAAGTTGATGAATTCGGCGCGTTCACGCTGCAGAGCCTCCAAATATTCGGCGGCCTCCTTTTTGGCTTGTCCAAGCGGAGTGAGCGTGTTGTCGTCGGATTCAGCGGTTTCGCCATTGGCAGCGCCGTCGGCGGTGTCGGCCGCTTCGGATGCTGCGTTCGCGGAGTCGGATTCTGCGGATGATTCAGCGGAATCGGCGGCATCCGTGGCCGATGCGGCGGCATTATTGTTGGCCGCTGCGTCGGCGGAGCCGGCCTGCCCGTTGACGAGGTCGTCGATATCGGGCAGGTCGTTGAGATATTCGTCCTTATTGAACTCGGACATGATTACTTGTTGTCCTTGTCGTCGTCCACGACTTCAGCGTCAACCACATCGTCGTCGGACTGGGCGGAGGAAGAACCGGCGGCGCCTGCAGCGTCGGCGGCGCCCTGCTGGGCGTAGAGGGCCTGACCGATCTTCTGGGCGGAGGTCATCAGCTCGCTCTGAGCGGTCTTGATCTTCTCGATGTCTTCACCCTTCAGTGCTTCCTTGAGCTCGTTGACCTTGTCGGTGACTTCCTTGGCCACGTCGTCCGAGAGCTTGTCCTTGTTGTCGTTGACGAGCTTTTCGGTCTGATAGGCGAAGGCTTCGGCCTGGTTGCGGGTTTCCGCGTCTTCCTTGCGCTTCTTGTCTTCGGCTTCGTGGGCTTCGGCTTCCTTGATCATGCGATCGATTTCATCCTTGCCCAGGCCCGAGCCACCGGTGATGGTCATGGACTGTTCCTTGCCGGTGCCCTTGTCCTTGGCGGAAACGTGCACGATGCCGTTGGCGTCGATGTCGAAGGTGACTTCGATCTGCGGGATGCCGCGCGGCGCCGGGGCGATGCCGGTCAGTTCGAAGGTGCCCAGCGGCTTGTTGTCGCGGGCGAATTCACGTTCGCCCTGGTAGACCTGGATGAGCACGGACGGCTGGTTGTCTTCCGCGGTGGAGAAGACTTCGGATCGCTTGGTCGGGATGGCGGTGTTGCGGTCGATCAGCTTGGTCATGATGCCGCCCTTGGTTTCGATGCCGAGGCTCAGCGGGGTGACGTCAATCAGCAGCACGTCCTTACGGTCGCCCTTGATGACGCCAGACTGCACGGCTGCGCCGACGGCCACGACTTCATCCGGGTTCACGGACTGGTTCGGTTCCTTGCCTCCGGTCAGTTCCTTGGCCAGTTCCTTAACGGCCGGCATACGGGTGGAGCCGCCGACGAGCACGACGTGGTCGATGTTGGACACGGAGATGCCAGCGTCGGCCAGCACGTTGTTGAACGGGGTGCGGCAGCGGCCCAGCAGGTCGGAGGTCATTTCCTCGAAGCGGGCACGGGTCAGGGTTTCGTCCAAGTGCACCGGGGTGCCGTCAGGGGTCATGGCCAGGTACTGCATGGAAATGGAGGTGGAGGTGGAGGAGCTCAGCTCCTTCTTGGCTTGCTCGGCGGCTTCCTTCAGGCGCTGCAGGGCGATCTTGTCCTTGGACAGGTCCACGCCGTACTTGTTCTTGACTTCGCCGACCAGCCAGTCGATGATCTTCTGATCCCAGTCGTCACCGCCCAAGCGGTTGTCGCCGTTGGTGGCCTGCACCTGGATGGTGGAGAAGCCATCTTCGTCCTTGCCGATTTCCAGCAGGGACACGTCGAAGGTGCCGCCGCCCAGATCGAAGACCAGGATGCGTTCGTCTTCCTTGCCCTTTTCGAGACCATAGGCCAGTGCTGCCGCGGTCGGCTCGTTGATGATACGCAGGACGTTCAGGCCTGCGATGGTGCCGGCGTCCTTGGTGGCCTGACGCTGTGCGTCGTTGAAGTAGGCCGGGCAGGTGATGACCGCGTCGGTGACCGGCTCGCCCAGATAGGCTTCGGCGTCGCGCTTGAGCTTCATCAGAATCTGCGCGGAGATCTCCTGCGGGGTCCACTTCTTGCCGTCGATTTCCACGGTCCAGTCGGTGCCCATGTGGCGCTTGACCGAGCTGATGGTGCGGTCGACATTCGTGACGGCCTGACGCTTGGCGACTTCGCCGACAAGGATTTCGCCGGACTTGCTGAAAGCCACGACGGACGGGGTGGTGCGAGCGCCTTCGGCGTTCACGATGACGGTGGGCTGGCCACCTTCCAGAGTTGCGATGCAGGAATTAGTGGTGCCAAGATCAATGCCAACTGCGCGTCCCATAACATATCTCCTTTGCAGATAGGTTCGCTTCTTATACGTCCTTGCTCGAGTTCCCTCGCGGTTCTCTCGCTTCCAAAACTTGAGCCTACACCACTCAACTTCCAAAAGCAAATTTTTATTCCCTGAAACTTGATAAATCTTCACTCAAGTTTTGTGAGCGTATTGCACCAGCACCGACACAACACCACATACAACAAAAGGCCGCTACGGCGTATCACCATAGCGGCCTTAATCAACGACGACTACATTGACTACACCAACTCCAATCAGCTACGCAGCAGAATTTCAGACAGCGCGCCGGCAACGGTTTGGGGCATCGATCCGATGAAGAAATCATGCTCGTCGCGTGCAGGGCGTTCCATCGTGCGGAATGTGCCAATCGCCGCCACGCCCAATTCGCGCACCGCGTTCAGCGCAGCCTCCTTGGTCATATACAGCATTTCAGCATGCAACAGCAGGTCAGTCGCATCTTTCACAACAGGATTTTCAGCAATCGTCAATCCTGCAGGCACTGCGATTCGCACAACAGACGCCACGGCAACATCATGCAGCGTCACCGACAGTGACAACGTGTCTTCGTCGTATGACACTTCGCACGGCACAGCCTGTCCGTCAACCGTCGTCTGCACAGCGGCAGCATCCGAAACGGCAGCCACGCCGCGGAACACCATGGTCCAATCGCGGCGTTCAGGCACAGCGGCGACGTCGCCGCGCACGGCGGAGACTTCGAATGTCGTAGCGCCAGCAGCGTCACTCCAAACCAGCGACATTTCAGTATCCGCAGTGGCAGCGCCCAACGTGCCGCAATCCTCGCGCATTACGAAGGATCCGTCGGCGCCCGGGAAGGCCAGCACGCGCAGCGCGCGCGGATTGGCGATATCGTTCACCGCTTCCCCGTCGGCCAGCTCCTGCAGCGGCACGATCGCACCGGCCTTGGCGAATACCGGCATCGTATCCAGCGAGCGCCATACTTCAAGGCGACGACCGGCAGCAGGCGTAGACACATAGCGACGGCCGTTGAAGAAATCGAACCATTCGCCTTGCGGCAGCCACACGTCGGCGCGGCCGCGCTGCACGGCCTTGTCGTTTGCGGAGACAATCGGCGAAACAATCAGCTCCGTGCCGAAGCGAAATTCGTCCGGCACATCGTAGGCGCTGCCGTTATCCGGCGCCTGCCAATACATCGGTTCGACCAGCGGAAGGCCTTCTTCGGCGGCACGGTAATTCATCGTGTACAAGTACGGCAGCATCATGTGGCGCAGACGCAGGGACTGCACCATTGATTCTCGCGTGGTCGCATTGAAATTCCACGGTTCCTTGCCGGAGAACGGCGAGCAGCTGGAGTGCAGGCGGTTGATTGGGCTGAACGCGCCCAGCTGATACCAGCGCGCCTCCAACTCTTCATCACGGTAGCCGAACATGTGTCCGCCGATGTCATGGCTCCACCAGCCGTAACCGATATTCGACGCGGTGGAAGTGAAATATGGTTGGAATGCCAGCGACTCCCAAGTGATCACGGTATCACCGGAGAAGCCGACCGGGTAACGGTGCGACCCCGGTCCGGCATAACGCGAGAAAGTCAGGGGCCACCGACCATCACGACCGGAATCAAGATAATGCATATGATTCAACGCCCATAACGGGTCAAGACCCGGCTGACGGGTGACGCCGCCCTGCTGCCAGTCGATCCACCAGAAATCGACGCCTTCGTCCTCCATGTCATGATGCATGTCGAAGTATGCGTCGACGAAATCCGGATTGGTCAGGTCGAACTCGACCGTATCTCCGCCGGCCGGATCGATGCCGACGCGCTTCGCAGCCTTCGGATAGGCGTCCTCGAATGCGCGCACGCCGTCACGCGGATGCACGTTCAACGTGGTTTTAAGACCCTTCTTATGCAGGTCATTCAGGAATTGCACATGATCGGGGAACAGTTCGCCATTCCACGTATAACCGGTCCACCCGGAACCATACTTCGGATCGACGTCGTCGACACGATGCCAGTCCATGTCAATGACAGATGTGCTGAAAGGGATGCCTTCCTTCTTGAAACGGTCCATCAGCTGCAGATATTCGTCCTGACGGTAGCGGTAGTAGCGGCTCCACCAGTTGCCGAGCGTATAGCGCGGCAGCAGCGGCGTCGGACCGGCCAGCTTATAGAAGTCTTGCACGGCCTCGATGTAACGGTGGCCGTAACCGAAGAAATACAGGTCGGTTTCAGCATGGCCGCGCGGGCTGATCCACGCACCGAATGGATTCTTCTTACCCTTGATGCTGTCCTTCATGACAATCACGTTGGACGCGGAATCGTCAATGACAGCCCATCCGTCGCGGGAAATAACGCCATCACCCAGCGGAATCGCACCATCGGCTTCGTCGAGCGTACGGGCGGTGCCCTTCAGATTACCCTTTGCTTCGTCGCCGTAATGCCATGTGTTGAACTGGGACGAGCTGACGCCTTTGACGACGATGCTCAGGCCTTCCTTGCTGAAAGGCTTGCGATCATAGGTCAGATGCAGATACGGCGTATCGACGACGAGCAAGCCATCGCGTTCAGATGTGGTGAATTGTGGCGTTTCCGCATCGTCGAATGTGCGATTGACAACGATTTGCGTCGGATTGTCTTCAAATTCGCCGCTGTCGGACCATTCAAGTCGAATCAGCGATTCGGTGAGGATGCCGATCCGCCAGTGGTCGCCTTGAATGGTGACCGCTGCCGGCATCGTTGGCCGAGCATTCTTTACATATTGCGCGAAGGGAGATGAGGTGCTGCCATTACTCGCCATGATATATTCCTTCATTGCAGTGATAAGGCCCGGTTTTTGCGCACTTTGTGATTCGGGCTTCCCGGATATGGACATGGCCCGCACCGGGTACGATTTTCAGTCGCTAACACAGGAAAACCGCGATTGGAAAGAGGCACGGGCCATGTCCAAGGAAATCATACAGTTCGACCAGGCCATGTTCGAGACCAAGCTCGACGCCATGGTGCGCGACAAGGTCGAGCAGATCGTCAACGCGATGCTCGACGAGGAGGCCGACCTAATCGCCAACGCCGCCAGATACGAGAGAAGCGATGGACGCAAGGCGTACCGGGCCTGCCACTACGCGCGCAGGTTCACCGTCAAGGCCGGCAGGCTCGGACTCAAGGTGCCCAAGCTCAAGGGCGCCCTGTTCGAGTCGGCGGTGATCGAACGCTACCGGCGGCGGGAGCAGAGCGTCGAGGAGTCGTTGATCGACATGTATCTGGCCGGCGTCAGCACGCGCCGCGTGGACGACATCAGTCAGCTGCTGTGGGGCGAGCGGATGCCCTCGCAGACGCTTTCCGACAAGCTCAGGAAGGTGTACGACCAGATCGACGAATGGCGCAACCGGCCGCTTGGGGGCGAGTACCCGTACGTGTTCATGGACGGTGTGTGGCACAAGCGCTCATGGGGCGGGTCGGTCGAGAACGTGAGCGTGCTGGTCGCCATCGGCGTGGACGACACGGGCCACCGGGAGGTCATCGGCGTGGCCGAGGGCATGAAGGAGGACAAGGCCAGCTGGGAGCAGTTCATACGGTCCATGATCGAGCGCGGCCTGAAGGGCGTCAGGCTCGTGGTCAGCGACAGGTGCGCCGGGCTCGTCGCCACCGTCGGCGAGATGCTGCCGCAGGCCAGATACCAGCGGTGCATGGTCCACTTCATGCGCAACGTGCTCTCCAAGGTGCCGCCCACCCACCGCGAATGGGCGTCCGCCGCGCTCAAGGCGATCTTCGCCATGGAATCACGCGCGTCCGCCCTCGCCAAGGCCGAGGAGGTCGCCCGCGAGATGGAGTCCAGGAGACTGAAAGCGGCGGCCTCCTGCCTGAGGGAAGGTATCGGCGAGACCACGACCTATCTGCTCGACGAGTATCCCCCGGAGCACCGGCGGCGGATCCGCACGAACAACATGATCGAACGCCTCAACAGGGAGATCCGCCGACGCACCAGGGTCGTCGGCAGCTTCCCCGACGGCAGGAGCGCGCTCATGCTCGTCTGCGCCAGGATCCGATACGTCACCGCCAACGATTGGTCGAGCCGCCGCTACCTGGACATGTCCCGACTCGGTGACACCATGCAGACAACCGACTGAAACCGGCCCGGCAACGGGCCAGACCGCTTTTGCGCAAGACTTCGGGCACAACCATTGCATGTAATCACTATGTCTACCGCGTTCTGCAGGTGAAACATAAATCAAGTTATTCCGACACTCCAACACGTAAATTTCCCCACATCCACTCGCCTACGTACTAGCATCGCCTCATAGAGAGGCGTAAAGCCAAATATCTCAAATTTCTTCTAAAAAGAGACCGTCCCCCCCCCCGTTCAATGATAGACTGGCGAAGTGTTAAGATGTCAATCTGCTTGACCTAATGAAGCGCAGTCAAAGGATGATTCCGCTGTCGGTTTTCGTAGATGCTGGCATTTGTGTGCTTTTCGTAGTCCAGCAGCAAGAAAACCTACTTTATTTGACCTATGTAGAGACAGGACTTGATGATTACTAATATTCAAGATATCGCCAAAGAAGCCGGCGTATCCCCATCGACAGTATCCCGCTCATTCACTCGGCCGGAACTCGTATCTAACAAAACAAGAGAAAAAGTGCTGAAAATTGCCAATGAGCTAAATTTTTCCCTCTCTCGATCTGCAGTCGCACTCAAGTCCGGAAAGGCTCTGCGCATCGCCTTATTAATAAGCAATCACATTCGTTTATGGTTCAGCGCCTCTGTCATTGAAGGATTAAATCAAATCTTTCACCAGCAGGGGTATGACATCTCGATTTTCCAAATTTCCAGCATAGATGAGCGACGTGAATTCTTCACCACACTACCGGTACTTCGCAATGCCGATGCTGTAATCGTGGTCTCTTTCGATGTCGATGAAGCAGAGACACAACAGCTCGCAACAATAGATGTGCCAATTATCGGTATCAATTCAGTGCTACCGTCAACTTGTCAAGGATTCTCCGCCTCCGTCAACATCGATGATTTTCAAGGCGCAAGAATGGCCGTTCGACACCTTGTCTCACTTGGACACCGCAATATCGCTTATATTCGAAAAACCAGCGGTGGTTCCTTACGCTTCAGCGTTGACGTCCGTTTCCGCTCTTTTTTGGATTGCTGCCATGAAGAGGGCATTGAGCCTCACATCATCAGCATTGAAGAAAACGAATCGCGAGTAGCTGACGCCGTTGCGCAACTTACGATATCACCATCAATGCCAACAGCCGTTGTGTGTCAAGAGGATAGCATAGCACTGCCATTGATGTTTTTGCTGCAACGCAGTGGATTCGATATTCCCAACGATATATCAGTCATCGGCTACGATGACAGTTTTTATGCAGAAGATGCCCAGCTGACGACCATTCGACAAGATCCAGTTGCTATGGCTCAAACGGCCGCTAATATCACGCTTGATCTGATTAACGGCAACGAGCCTGAACAAAGGTTCGTAACGTTCCGTCCCCAACTAATTATGCGAGCCAGCACCACTAAGCCATGCACATACGCCCCCTCAGCAGAAAGCTAAAGTCCGCAAAGCGGGAGGGAAGGGATTACCCTTCCCTCCACAATTCTTATTCAGACATCACTGTTACACAATGCAATCAATCAGCGTCAAGCTCGCGATAATCAAAATGGTCAAAGACAGCCGGTTCTTCGTAACCAGAATAGTCCACCGCGGCCATACCAACAAATGCCCCAGTGAAGAATCCACAGCTGCCAGCTGGAGCATATTCGTCAGTTAGCAATTTTGCATCCAACGTCACTGGTAATGTCTTCCATGATGCACCGTCAAAGGAATAGTCATATTCATAACAATGGCAACGTACACGAGTACGCAGCCATACCCACTCCATATCATCTGGTATCTCGACAGCTTGATCACGAAGAAATGTCCGAGAGGCCCCATGATCACACTGCGCCACATCAATTACGCGACACTTTCTCTTTTCGTCATAGGTAATGTATGCCCATGACCAGCACTGATCATTGTAATAATTTGTAAGGCCCGCCATCGCCTGATACGTGTCCGGGACAAACTTGATTTTCGTCTGTGCATCAAAATAGTAAGCCTGCCAACGACGGGCGACTAAAGACAGCTCGAAGGTATCTCGGAGAGACCCCTGACCGCGCAATATCAGACGTCCACTCCCAACTTGTCCCATCCCCTCATCAAAAGGAACGCGCAACGTATTCCACTCATTATCTAATACTTCTGATTCAAAATCATCATGCTGATGCCTTAAACAACTTGTGTCCAAGGAACAACCGCATTCCTCAGGCACCGCTGCCCCATCACTAAAAGCACAATGCACATCAGGCACATCAATCACCAGACATCCCGCGCGACCGCCTACTACTTTAGGCCAACCATCTTCATCCCAAACAATTTCTTGCAACGAAGTTTCACGGCCTAGAGAAGACCAACCACGTGGGTCGACCCGAGACTCCTCCGGATGATGCCATGGCCTAGCGCATAATGACGCGTAGTACCAACGCCCATCAGGAGTATTTGTCAACGACCCATGCCCTTGCTTTTGCAAGCCAAAACGTGGCGTATCGATATTAGTAATGAGAGGGTTATCGGGCATTCCTTCAAACGAAAGCTCGTCCAATGTCTCTGATCGAGCCACCGCTTCCTGATGAGAATATCCCGTACCACCTTGTGCCACAAACAGGTAATATCGTCCATTAATCTTGTACAAATGAGGGCCTTCGATATACCCCGTATCATCACCACGCCATATAATGCGAGCGGTGTTCTTCTTAGGCTTGAACGTGACGTTATCTAATTCAGTCAAAGTAATTCCGTTAAAGGCATGATGCCATTCACGATGATCCCAAGTTTGCTGCACCAAATACTTACGACCGTCATCATCGTGGAACAAGCTCGGATCAAAGCCCACTCCGTTCAGACGAATTGGAGAGGACCATGGCCCTTCAATTGAATCAGCCCAAGTCAAATAATTCGTCACGTCCTTGAATGGATTATTCGGCTGTCGGACGACAGTGAACACAAGCCAAAAACGACCATCAGCGTACGATAAATCCGGAGCCCAGATACCTGCCGAGGAAGGGATGCCTCGCATATCAAGCAGATCTCGTGTCCGTAGAGCTCCCGGTACAGGTATCCAATGTTTCAGATCAGTTGACCGATGCAACCGAACTCCTGGATACCATTCAAAAGTTGACGAAGCAATGTAATACTCATTTCCTACGCGAATAAGGGAAGGGTCTGGATGGAAACCTGCAAGTATAGGGTTCTCTACACGCATTTCATGTTCTTTCTCAGTTAGTGTTTACTCAAACGCATGCGCCAAAAATTCGTCAACTCCGACCAATCTCATTCAGCGGCATGCTTCAAATACAACTTGAGCATCACCCTTTTCTGAATGACGCTCAAGTTATATTGCTATGTCACAACTTACCGGCTATGACACGATATGAGATGAAGCAACCTTCTGATACCAGTAAGCGGAATCCTTCCAGATACGCTGCTTCGTCTCGTAATCCACATACAGCAAACCAAAACGTTTGCTCATGCCAAAAGCCCATTCGAAGTTGTCCATCAGACTCCAGACGAAGTAACCCACAACAGGAGCGCCGGCGTCCATTGCCTTACCGACAGCCTCGATATGCGCGGCTAAATAGTCGATCCTTGTCTGATCATGCACAGCTAGAGAACCATTCGTGTTCTCAAGCTTGTCTTTAAGTGCGATACCGTTCTCCGTAACCATGAGCTTAAGCCCCGGGAAGCGCTCAGACAGCTCAAGCAACAATGTTGTCAAACCATCAGGAGTAATCGGCCATCCCATATCACTGACCGGTAAATGCTTGTCAACATCCACCGTATCCCCAGTACCGGGCACAGCTCCTTCATCCACCGATTTATCACGAGGACCTTGACGGTACGCCACCGCAGGGGACGAGTAATAGTTCACTCCCAGACTATCCAGCGGCTGATGGATTGTTTCAAGATCTCCATCATGGACAAAAGACCAATCAGTAAAATCAGAAGTGAGTCGCTTTAACTCGTCAGGGTATGTTCCTTCCAGCATTGGCGCAAGAAAGATATCGTTAGCAACCACCTTACGACGGTGAGTCGCCTGCTTGTCCATCTGCGAATCAGAAGCCGGATACGGAGTAGCCAAGTTGAGCACCACAGATACCTGCGCCTCAGCTGGAAGCGCAGCACGCAATGCTTGTACTCCTCGACCATGAGCCAGACTCAAATGATGCGCAGCTTGCAGTGCGGCAGCCGGATCTTTGATACCTGGCGCATGATCTCCTGTACCATATCCCAAGAAAGCCGAGCACCATGGCTCATTAAATGTTGTCCAGTAGCGGACACGATCGCCAAGCGTTTCAGCCATGACTTGTGCATACTGCGCGAACCAATCAGCAGATTCACGATTGAGCCAACCGCCACGATCAGCCAACGCCAAAGGCAAATCCCAGTGATATAGCGTAATAACTGGTTCTACACCTCTGCTCAGAAGCCCGTCAACCAGCCTGTCGTAAAAGTCCAAACCTTTCTGGTTCACCGGACCAGTTCCATCAGGAAGGACGCGAGACCAAGCTGCAGAGAATCGGTATGCGTCTAACCCCATCGCATCAATCTGAGCGATATCGTCGACATAACGATGGTAATGGTCACAAACGACAGTGCCATCAGTTCCATCAGAAATCACACCTTTTCTGCGGCAGAAACGATCCCAAATCGACGGAGACTTGCCATCTTCGTTCCAGGCGCCTTCAATCTGATATGCAGCCGTCGCAGCCCCAAACAAGAAATTCTCAGGAAAATGTCGAGACATTGTAATCATCCCTTCACAGCGCCAGCCATAATACCGGAAACCAGCTGCTTGCCAGCAAAGAAGAAGATGATCAACAACGGCATCGTCGTGAGAATCACACCGGACATCACCAACGTGTAATCAGTGAAATACATACCCTTCAAGGTGGCAGCAGACAACGTCAGCGTCGCATTCTTATTAGATCCCAACACCAGCATCGGCCAGAAGTAGTTGGTCCACTGTCCGATAAAAGTGAAAATAAACAGCATAGCTGCTGCCGGCCGGGCAGCTGGGACACCTACGGATATGAATGTGCGGAACATAGAAGCACCGTCTACACGAGCCGCCTCGATCAATTCGTAAGGCAGAGCATCTTGCAAGTACTGCGTCATCCAAAATACGCCAAACGCACTAATTAATGAAGGGATGATAACGGCCCACAAAGAGCCATAAAGCCCCGTTTTATTAGCAAGAACATAAAGTGGGATAACGCTCAACTGCTGCGGAATAGTCATCGTGCCGACAACAATGGTAAGCAGCACATTCCTACCACGGAAACGTAACTTCGCGAAAGAATAGCCTGCCAACACGCTGAAGAATACCGTAGAAACAGATGTCGCCAACGAGACAAACAAGCTTCCACGCAGCGACGTCCAAAAGTCGATGGCGGTGAATGCGTCAAGTAAGTTACTCCACAAACCGCTATCGAATTTCAGAGCGGCAACGCCATACTGATTAGACGTACTGGACTGCGATGCAATGGAAACCGCATAGTACAGAGGGAAAAGAAAAATCAGCAAAATCACACCCAAGGCACAGTACGTTCCCACGCCAGCGTGACGCCCTTCTGACGTTATTCCCAACTTCTTGCGCTTACGCGCAGCAGCACGGGCAACGCCTTTACCATATGCCTGTTCCAGGGTTTGAACGCCGTATTCTTTCTTTTTTTCGTCGGTAAGCTGATCATTTTTTTGAAGCCGTTGAGCAGTCATGACTAATTAGCTCCTTCCACGGCGCCCACGGCAGCCGCATTACCTATGGCAGACGCGTTCAAACGACGACGTCCCTCGACACCAGTGCGAATAGCCTGCTGGCGTTCTGCTTCAGCTCGTGCCGCACGTTCTGCCAGTACTTCCTTACTGACCTTGGACATGCCGCCAGAAGCCATTCGATTCGTCAACAAGAAGTTCACGACTGCCAACGCGACGATAATAACGAACAGTAAACAAGCCACAGCAGCCGCACGACCCATATTGGGCTGTCCCACGGTTACATTGTTGAAGCCCAACGTCCACAAATACATCGATAGGGTCAGGTACTGGTGGTTCGGACCGCCGTAACCTGAAGTACCGTTATGGAACATCTGGGCCTCGTCAAAGATCTGCAGACCACCGATGGTCGATGTAATAATCACGAAAATCAGCGTCGGACGCAGCATGGGCAACACCACAGAACGGAAAATTCGCCATTGCCCCGCACCGTCAATAACAGCTGCTTCAATCACATCCTGAGGAATCGCTTGCATCGCGGCTAGAATAATCAGGGTGTTGTAACCAGTCCAACGGAAATTCACGATGGTGGCAATTGCGATGTGCGCCCAAAATGGGCTGCTGTGCCACATGATTGGTTCCATACCGATAGACTGCAACAGAACGTTTACCGCGCCCATGTTATCAGAGAAAATCTGGGAGAAAATGATACCTGCAGCAGACGGAGCAATCACGTAAGGCAGCAATACGCCCATGCGCCAGAAAGTTTTAGCCTTCAAATTTGCATTGAGCATCCACGCAATCCACAGCGCGAGCATAATTTGAGGGACAGAGCTCAGAATGAAAATGGAAAACGAATTGCGTAGTGCATACCAGAATGAATCTTGATGCAGTACCCAAGAAAAATTGGCGTACCATGATGCTGTGTCGTCATTGCATACAGCACCGCAAACAGCCCAACCGGAATCGCCAGTCAGCGTATTGTACTGACGCATGGCAATCCACAAAGTGTAAAACAGCGGGAACAAGCCCACTAAAGCAAATAAGATGAAAAACGGGGCAATATACAAATACGGCGAAGCTTTCCACTCAAATTGCCCCAAACGATTACGCCACGTTCCAGGCACGGAAACTCCGTTACGTCCGGCACTTGGCGAAGATGTGCGTGCTGACATTGTTTTGTCCTTCCCAAGCAGGCGCTGTTGCAAAACGTCTGCGATGACGAAAATTGCAAGAATGACATCTGAACCTGTGCGGGACGAAAAATTCGATTCCACCCCGCACAGATTCAGCTTCTAGCCACTAAGACAGGGCCTTTACATCATCGACGTACTGGTCCCAAGCCTCTTCAGGAGTCTGTTCCTGCGTAACATCGACTCGGTTCAGAGCGTCAGTGAACTTGGTGTCGATATCGTAGTAGCGGGCACCGCGATACGGGGCAACGGTAATGGCCTTTGCGCGGTTCGAGAAGATCTCACCCGTCGGGGCATCATTGAGATAGTCGTTGGTAGCAGTCGTCAAAGAAGAATCAGACGCTGCCTTGACAGAGCTCGGGAACTGTCCACGAACAGTGAAAGCCTTGAGCTGCTGCTCCGGGGCAGCGAGCCAAGCAGCCAACTTAGCTGCTTCTTCCTTCACCGGAGAGCTTTCAGGAACGACCAAGAAGGAGCCACCCTGATTGGCGCCGCCACCAGGCACCACATCAGCAACATCCCATCCGGTGAAATCTGCGCCGGCATCAGCTTCAATCGTTCCCTGCAGCCAAGCCGGGCACAACGTGGTCGCAAAGCCATCGTCAGCACTGAAGTCCGCATGCCAGTCATCAGTCCAGTTAGTGATGTGAGAAGACATGTCGGTGGTATCCGTAAGCTGGAAGAACTTTTCCTTCATGGAGTCCGACGTTGCAACGATTTCGCCATCGCGGGTTTCATATGCTTCTTCAATCTGGGCCTTCATCACGCCCCACATACCGCCCATGGAATCGTACCAAGGCAAGCCAGTCTTCTCGTAATACTGCTGGCCAACATTAAAATAGGTTTCCCAATCAGCGTTGTCTCCGCCAAGCATTTCCGCGACCTCAGTGCGGTCCGTCGGCAGTCCAGCCTTTTCGAACAAATCAGAACGGTAGCATAGTGCAGTCGGGCCAATGTCCAATCCTGCACCTACCAACTTACCATCTGCAGAAGTAGCGTCCGCCTGCTTCCAGTCAAGCCAATCGTCATCTCCCGCGTACGGTTCCAGATCCACAAACTTATCCGGCATAGCGGTAACAGAAGGCATCCAGGCAACGTCAGCCTGGTAAATATCAAAAGCATTGGTGCCCGATGCGATTGCCGTATTGAAAGCAGATCGCGCATCATCAGAAGAAGCTACTGCAGTTTCTTCAATCTTAACGTTCGGGTGCGCTTTCTCATACTCAGAGTAAAGGCCGACACCACCTTCACCGTCATCGAAATGGAAGCCTCCCGAGAAGCTCTGGATCTTGATGACAATTTGTTCGTCGTCCGCCGCGGTCTGGTCGCCACCGCCGCACGCCGCCACACCCAGCAACATGACTGCCGCCGACGTTATAGCAATAGCTTTTTGAGTCCTTCTCATATTATTATTCCTTTCTAAAGCACTTCTGCGTGCTACCGGTGCGGCACTCCGTCGCGCCGTGTTCAAATCACCTTCTCTTTTGCAAACGAATGCAAATGATTAGAACAGTATTTAGAATATACACAAATGCAAACGAACGCAACCAGCGAAACCCTTGTGTCTTAAATTGCGGAACAGCACCCCCATAAATCAATCCCAACTATGACATATCCGACGAATCAACCACAAGAAATGCTCCCCCAATCCCCAAAAACGGAAAATTAAACTATCACAGCCCCAACACCGTTCGATACGCTGCGCCATAGCGGTATCTCACCGATTTTTCAAACGCCAAGCAAATCAAAATTTCGAAGAATAATCTGTCGCGCTAAACTTTGACGCAGAACGACGAGAACGCACGCAAGTGATTTAACCTCATTTGCAAAAGCATTATATTGACAAACATGCGCTGCAATCGATATCACTATCGTTCACTACGCATGCATTTGCTGACAATTTCACTTCTAGCCAACGATGGCAAAACAGATCCGCTATCACGCGCAAGGAAACGGCAACCTGCCGGCCTCAGCACATATAGATCTACAAGAAGTCTCCAATGGAGAGAACCGGAATCCACGAAGTCGCCGAATTGGCTGGCGTCTCTGTTTCCACGGTTTCCCGTGCATTTACCCACCCAGAATTGGTATCGCAGAAAACTCGACAAAAAGTAATGGATGCAGCAGATAGGCTTGATTTCAATATTTCCCGTTCCGCCGCAGCACTGAAATCAGGGCAAACGTATCGCATCGCACTCCTGATGAACGAAAATATAACCAGCTGGTTCAACAATCAGGTAGTAGCAGGTCTTGAATCTGTCTTTCATCCAGCCGGCTACGATATTTCGCTGTTCCAGAACATCGACACCGCCAGAAACCGGCGAGATTTTTTCGCCAATCTTCCAGTGCGACGTAATGTCGATGCCGTTGTCGTCTGTTCCTTTGCTATCGAGCCTTCAGAAGTTAAACAACTCAAACGCGCGCATGTTCCGATTGTTGGAATCAACGTCCCCTCTGCCAAAGCTTTTGACGCGTCGATCAGCATTAACGACGGAGAAACAATGCAACGAGCAACGCAACATTTAATCAATCTTAAACATCACGATTTTGTTTATATTTGTTCCACGCCAACCGCACCCATGGACGCCAGCATTGACACACGAACACAGGGGTTTCTACGGGCATGCGAAAACGCAAGGACAAAGAAAAATGCCCTTACTTGGCGGGTTCTTACCACTTCCCGAGGCAAAAATTCCGCAAATGAGGCTTTTCCCAGCCTTCTTTCGGACGAAAAGCTCCCAGACGCAATCTGCTGTCAAACAGACTCAATCGCGATCCCTCTCATGGTGAAGCTAGCACGCTATGGCCTCCACGCCCCCTGCAGATTATTCCATTATCGGATTTGACGACAGCCCTTACACCGACATCATGGATTTGACGACCACTCGACAAAATCCTTATTCCATGGGCGCATGCGCAGCGACTAAGACTCTGGCCCTTATCGAAGGCAGAGCCTTGGAAAAACCTCACGAAATCGCAGGAACACAGTTATTGCTTCGCGACTCAGACTCCCTCTATGCTGCACAGCGAAAAACAACCCGAGCCACTCGAGCTTGACACTCTGTATATATACCCCACTGCGATTCAGCACTATTCAGAAATCATTCCACGAAAACGCTGTCCCGAAGGTTTCTCACTCCAACAAGCAAAACTCCGACTTCCACATTTTTGCAAACGATGTCATTTTGATATATCATTACAAAAAGCAATGTATGTCACTCCAATAACGCTAACGAGGGCAATACCACGAGACACCATTGCAAACCTAATACCAAGATCCAATATCTCGTCCGCAAGGAATTTCAAGAAACGAACACAAGGAGACACCTATGGCAACGAATGACGTTCCAGACTCCACCACCATCCAAGAGCGCCCCGAGCGTCTGGCTCGCCCTCTGATTCGCCTCGCCAAAGCAAACGGCATCTCCACATCGTATTTCGATCAGCTGGGCGCCTATGTTGAAATCGAAGACGAAGTGCTGGTCTCTGTTCTGGCCGCACTTGGCGTGGACGCTTCCAGCGACAAGGCCATCGAATGTTCCTATGCCGCCACGCTGCAGGCCATCGACGATACTGTGGTGCCACCAACCATTGTCAAATTCATTGGAGCCCCCAGCGAAACGCCAATCCGCGCACACGGCGCCGCTGTCACTATGTCAATCACCTTGGAAGACGGCAACGAATATGCCGGCGATCTGACAAATTGCATCACCGTATCGGACGAAAGCGACGACGTCACGACGCTGAATCTTCCCGATGATCTGCCAATGGGCTACCACACCCTGCATGTCACCGCCACCGACGCCGAGGGCAATACACGCGATGCGGATGCGACTATTCTGTGCGCGCCCGCCCGCATTGAACTTCCGCCGGCCGTGGCCGAGCAGCAGCGCTGGGGCTGGATGACGCAAATGTATTCGGTACGTTCCGCCGACTCCTGGGGTGTTGGCGATTACGGCGATCTGCGGCGCCTCGCAGCGGATGCCGGCCGTGAATCCGGCGCTGATTTCATGCTGATCAATCCGATTCATGCTTGCGCGCCGATTCCGCCGCTGGAACCATCCCCATACTTGCCGGAATCCCGCCGTTTCCTAAACGCCACCTATATTCGTCCGCAGGATATTCCCGAATACGACGAACTTTCGGCAGAACAGCTCAACGCGGTGAACAAGCTGCATACCAGCGTCGCCGCCATGAACGATGACCCGAATCCACTGGATATCAATGCCGCATGGACAGCGAAACGTCAGGCGCTGCGCATTATTTTCGACGCGCCGCGCAGCGCGGAACGCCAGGCACAGTTTGAAGCCTTCAAACAGCAGGCAGGCCCTGATTTGGACGCGTTCGCTGCATGGTCGGTGGCGTTTGAGGTCTGGGGCGCCCCTTGGGAAGAGGCAAATCCGTGGATTTTCAATACGAACCGCAACTCGCCGGAAATCGCGCAGCTTCTGCACGATCACGCCGATTTGGCTGAATTCACCCGCTGGCTGCAATGGATCGCCGACGAGCAGATCGTCGCCGCACAGCAGGCGGCGAAGGATTCCGGCATGGCGCTTGGTTTGATGCAGGACATGGCCGTTGGCGTACATTCGCTTGGCGTGGACGCCTGGTGGAATCCGGAACGCTTCGCCGTCGGTTCGGTCACCGTCGGATGCCCACCGGATTTCTACAACCAGCAGGGACAAGATTGGGGCCAGCCGCCGTTTAATCCGAAATATCTTGAGGCTACCGGCTACGCCGTATACCGCGACATGGTGCATACGATGTTCTCCCATGCCGGCGCAATCCGTATCGACCATATTCTTGGCCTGTTCCGCCTGTGGTGGATTCCGCAGGGCAAGGGCGCGCGAGGCGGCGCATACGTGATGTACAACCATGAGGCGATGTTGGCAGTGCTGACCATTGAAGCGACCCGTGTCGGCGGTTTGGTGATCGGCGAAGATCTTGGCACCGTTCCGAAATATGTGTCGAAAGTGCTGGCCGATCATGGCGTGCTGGGCACGGTTGTAGAATGGTTTGCCCGCGTGGACGACTCCCCGAATGCAGGAGATCCGTATGCGGATCCGTCCACATATCGCAAGTATGCGTTGGCATCCGTCACCACGCATGATTTGCCGCCGACCGCCGGATATCTGCAGTTCGAGCATGTGAAGCTACGCGAACAGTTGCATCTGCTGGATGGCCCGGTGGAGGAATTCCGAGCATCCGCCACCGCAGAACGCCAGGCGATGCTTGATTTGCTGCTTGAAGGCGGCTATATCACGGATGAGGCTGCGAACGATGTCGAACATCACGTTCAGGAGATCGTTGAAGCGATGCATGCGATGCTGCGCAAAGCACCATCCGCACTCTCCCAGGCCGCGCTGGTCGACGGCGTCGGCGAGCGCAGGGCGCAAAATCAACCGGGCACGAGCTGGGAATATCCGAATTGGCGTATGCCTCTTACCGATGAAAACGGTCATGTTGTGCACACCGACGAAGTGTTCCGGCTTCCTCGCGTCAAATCGCTGGCAGCTGTTATGAATAGCTGAATTCGCTGTATTCAGCTCTGGCGAAAACGACGAAGAAGCGAAGTTGCACAAACGGCAAACACGGCATGTTCGCATAGACGGCTGCGCATAGCACACATATTGCGGGCGGGCGACCTATGGCGGCGTCCGCCCGCAATATGAAGGACCCACAGTATGAAAGGACGATCAATGACAGCTAACAATCTCAATGATGACTGGTGGAAGCAGGCGGTGGTCTACCAGATCTATCCGCGTAGTTTCAAGGATGTGAATGGCGACGGTCTGGGTGATATCGCCGGTATCACCGAAAAAATGGATTATCTCAAAGACTTGGGCGTGGACGCGATTTGGTTGTCTCCGTTCTATCCCTCCGATCTGGCCGACGGCGGCTACGACGTTATCGATTACCGTAATGTGGACCCGCGTTTGGGCACGATGGATGATTTCGATCGTATGGCTCAGGCCGCCCACACGGCCGGAATCAAGGTCATTGTTGACATTGTGCCGAATCACACGGCCGACCGTCATGAGATGTTCTTGCAAGCCTTGCGCGATGGACGCGGCTCCACGGCCCGCGACCGTTATATTTTCAGAGAAGGACGCGGTGAAAACGGTGAGTTGCCACCGAATGATTGGCAGTCGCTGTTTGGCGGCTCCGCATGGCAGCGTGTCGAAGACGGCCAATGGTATCTGCATATTTTCGCCAAGGAACAGCCCGATCTGAACTGGAAGAATCCGGACGTGCATGAGGAGTTCAAGCGCACGCTGCGATTCTGGAGCGATCACGGCACAGACGGCTTCCGCATTGACGTCGCACACGGTTTGGCAAAGGACCTTGAAAGCACGCCGCTCAATCAGATGGACCCGTTCGCGGTCCAAAACGGCTTGTGCCATGACGGCACCAGCCCACTGTGGGACCGCCCGGAAGTTCATGAGATTTATAAGGAATGGCGCGAGGTTTTCAATGAGTACAATCCGCCGCGCTTTGCCGTTGGCGAGGCATGGGTCGTGCCGGAACACCAGCATTTGTATGCCTCGACTTCCGAGTTGGGACAGGTGTTCAATTTTGAATTCGCGAAGGCGAACTGGTTTGCGGATGAATTCCGCACGGCCATTATCGAAGGCTTGGAGTCCGCTGAGGAAACCGGTGATTCGACCACGACGTGGGTGATGAATAATCATGATGTGCCGCGCAGTCCGTCTCGTTACGGCCTGCCGCAAGTGAAAACGCCGATGTATCATCAGCTCGCCCATGATTGGCTGCTGCGCGACGGCACCAGCTATGTGGAGAATCGCGAGCTTGGTACGCGTCGTGCTCGCGCCGCCGCACTGATGGAGCTGGGCCTGCCCGGCTCAGTCTACATCTACCAAGGCGAGGAATTGGGCTTGTTCGAAGTCGCCGACATTCCGTGGGATCGACTTGAGGATCCGACGCCATTCAATACGCTGCGCAATTTCACCGACAAAGGCCGTGACGGCTGCCGCGTGCCAATGCCGTGGAGCTCCGCCGATAAGCCGCGGCCTGCCGCTTGGAATGCGAATTTCGGCGAAGGCGCATCCTTCGGCTTCTCCCCGACCACACGGCCTAATGGCACGCCATCGGTCGCCCCGCATTTGCCGCAGCCCCTCTGGTACAAGGATTTCGCCGCCGACACTGAATCCGCCGACCCGCAGTCGATGCTGTCGCTGTATCGCGAAGCGTTGCGCATTCGTCAAAACGATCTGACAGCAACCGGAGCGCACACCTGCACCCTGCTGGATGCCGGTGACGATGTCATCGCGTATTCGCGCGCAATGTCTGATGGCCGCGTTTTTATGTCATACACGAATTTCGGTGCCGCCGATCTGTCGCTGCCGCAAGGCGAAATCCTGCTGTCATCCGTTGAATTGCATGATGGCATGCTGCCGCAGGATGCTTCCGTTTGGATTGCCTGCTGATAGCGATATCATCTATATGACGCCGTACATTGCGTTTCGCGATGTATCGTCGCTATACCAGCGCATACAGCACGGCAAATATAATGCCCGGCGGCCTGCAGTGCAGGCCGCCGGGCATTGTCATAATTTATTTGTAAAAAATTTGCGCTGATGATTGTTGATTATTGGTTGAGGATGCCGCTTCACATATTCCAATGCTCGATGACATTGTCGCCTTTATATTGTGTCAGAACGCAGTAATGCGCAGTGTCAAGACGGAACAGACGACCGTGCAGCGGATCAACGCCCAGCCATTGCGTGGTAAGAACGCGCAGCACATGCGCATGTGCCACCAGCAGCACATCATGTCCTTCATTAAGCAGCGGCAACACGTGTTCGATGACGTCGCGCGTACGCTCTGCCACATCCTGTACGGTTTCGCCGGCACCGTTATGTACGGGGATCTCCTCCCCGGACGGCAACGTTTCCGTCCAGTCGCCCTCCATGGCCGAATCCAGCGCCTGCGGGCCATGCAACCAGACATTCCAATCCAGTCCGCTCATTTCCTTGATCTGACGTCGCGTGCGGCCTTCTGCACGACCGTAATCCCATTCCGCAATGCCGTCCAAAATCATGTGGGCGCCGTAGCCTGCTAATGCCGCGGTCTGGCGCGCGCGGCGTAACGGGCTTGCGAATACGCATCCTGGCGCGAATCCGTCCGGGAAGGTTTCGCGTAAGCGTAGACCCGCTTCAATGGCTTGTTTTTCTCCCGCTTCAGTCAGCGGGATATCCGTTCGTCCAGTGTATTGTCCGGATTCGCTCCAGACGGTTTGTCCATGACGCAACAACACCAAGCGTCCTTGTCGGCCTGCTGCGGTGGAGGCTTCGTTGCTTCCGGGGTTCGTTTGAATCATATCGCTCACTTTAGTAGACTTTGGCTGTTTTCTTGTGATGATTACAACGAATTCGTTAAGTTTGTTGCGTTCGCGTTCGGTGCCCTGCCTCGCGACCTATTACTATGTTTCGTATGAGCAGCATTCCTCAAAGCAATACCGGATATGAAGTTGAGTCGTCGGCCGACCGCGCCGTCGCCATGTTTCATGCCATTGATAGAAAGGTGGACGCCATGCGTGAGCAGCGCATCAATGACCCGGATTC
Organism: Bifidobacterium sp. LH_512; assembly: GCF_056356435.1. Classification (NCBI taxonomy): domain Bacteria; kingdom Bacillati; phylum Actinomycetota; class Actinomycetes; order Bifidobacteriales; family Bifidobacteriaceae; genus Bifidobacterium; species Bifidobacterium sp. LH_512. The sequence goes on along the minus strand of NZ_JBKEUE010000004.1, from coordinate 1,066 downwards.
TTTGGGCGATAAGATGTTCAAATTTGCAGTCCCCGCGCTGATTGGTCTTGCCGCTGGTAAATTATTCGATATCGCGTGGAAACGCGGTACGGCAGGCCGCCGCGCGAAGAACGGCGGGGAAGATACGTGGTTGATGGGGCTGATATTTGCGGCGCTATCAGCAGCGTTCGGCGCAGTTGTGTCGCAGTTGTCCGATCGCGGATCGCAAGCTTTTGTTGATATGCGGCATCGTCGCCGCCAAAATAAAAAAGGCTGATTAAGCGTCCTGTTATGGGGTCTCGTTATACCGTCTGCCGGCAGCGACTAGTTTGTCGATTAGATTTATACAAGTGTCTTATTATGCGCATTAGTAAGCTTGCTAATCTGTATAGGCGGCACGTGTTGGGATGATGATTATTGTGCCGGCTGTAGCCTAATAGTGGTGCAGAAACTGCGCATTACTTGGTGACGACTATTGCCTTCCTACGATAGCTATCGACGGCGAGGCTTATAACCCTTTTTGCGAGAATGTGGTTTGAGCTGTTGATTCAGTGGCACGTGACGGTAGCTACTATCTGGATCACGGTGAGTGAGATGCCAACTGCCGCAGTATTCGCAACGGTACACCCATAATTCAACGCCGCGTTCGCGCAGGCTTTGTTCGGCGCCCTGCAGTGCCTGTGCCTTGTCATGGTACATAATCTTATTTGACTCAGTGCAGCGTTTAGGAGTGAAATAATGCATGTCGCAATCTTATCCATCAAGTACCAACAATAAAACAGGCTCAGGGAGTCGCACGTGCTAACGACGACACAGCCCATCAGCATGGGTGGCCGAAAAGGGGGCCGAAACGGTCACGCATGCTAGGGGCACAAGCCCGCCTCCGGAACCGTCATATCAGTGCCGGTCCGGCCGGAACGGTTTCCGGGGACCGGGAAAGAGCCCGGTAACGGGAAAGGCCCCGTGGCGTGAGCCACGGGGCCTCCCCCTAACGATGAATGCGGCGGCGTGCTACTCTCCCACACCCTCCCGGGTGCAGTACCATCGCCGTGCCAGGTCTTAGCTTCCGGGTTCGGAATGGGACCGG
>NZ_JBKEUE010000003.1:0-194626 GCF_056356435.1 Bifidobacterium sp. LH_512 | reverse complement strand
GGAGGTGGAAGCCCCGCGAGGGGTGGAGCCGACCGGTACTAACGGACGAACGGCAACATTATTCTTCTTGTCCTTGAGGCCCGCCTTTCGGGGTGGGTGCCTGTGTCGGCATGGCTGGTTCCATGGTCGGCAGGGAGCATTGCGTTTCACGGAACGATTGTTTTTTCGCGTCCATTGTCCGGTTCCCGGACCGTCACGGTCCATGCCATGCCCCCTTTTTTTTTGCGGGGGTGTGTTCGTGAAGGTTTTGCGGTGGCCTTGGCCCAGGGGAGACGCCCGGTCCCATTCCGAACCCGGAAGCTAAGACCTGGCACGGCGATGGTACTGCACCCGGGAGGGTGTGGGAGAGTAGCACGCCGCCGCATTCATCGTTAGGGGGAGGCCCCGTGGCTCACGCCACGGGGCCTCCTTTTTTATCGCCAGTCGGCCGCCGCCACCGACCCGAGGGCTGACGCCGCGAGCCGGGGCGGAACAAACACGGACGGACCCAATCGCGATGCTTGTATCCCAACACCGGTATCATACAGACACAGATATAGGGGGATACCGATGGCTTACAGAACCACGTTGAAGGATGTCGCGGCTGCGGCCGGAGTGTCCGTGACCGCGGTGTCCTTGGTGCTGAACGGGCGTCCTGCTCGTGTATCCGAAGAGAAGCGCAGGCTCATTGCCAAAGTCGCGGCCGAACTGAATTATGTGCCGAACCAGAGCGCCCGCAGCCTGGTTACACGTCGTTCCATGCTGATTGCGCTGATCGTTCCCGATATCGAAAATCTGTTTTTCGCCTCTTTGGCCAGAAGTCTGGAATATTGCGCCAAAGAGGCCGGCTATTCGCTGATCATCGCCAACTCCGACGATACGAGAGCAACGGAGCATGAGCTGATCCGTCGTTTGGCATCACGTGGCGTCGATGGCATGTTCCTTATCGCGGCGCGTGAATCGTATCGTGAAGAGCTGGCTTTGCGGGATGACGTCGCCAAAGTCGCATGCCCGGTGACGCTTATCGATCGTCTGGTGTCGACCGGCTGGTGCGACGGCGTGGGCTTTGACAATCGTCTGGGCGGTAAGCTTGCCGCCGAATGCTTGTTGCAGGCGGGCCATACGCGTATCGGCTGCGTCTCCGGAGACGCGCGCGCCGGTAATGCGAATCGCCGGCGTCAGGGTTTCATCGAAACACTTGAGCACGCGGGTGTTCCCTTTTCTCAGGATCTTGCGATCGCCGGCGATTACCGTTTTGGCAGTGGGTATGCCGCTGCGGATACATTGATCGATCGCGGCGCGACCGCCGTGTTCTGCGGCAACGATTTGATGGCTGCCGGTTTCCTGCAGCGCATGCATGAGCGGGGGCTGTCGGCTCCGCAGGATATGTCGTTGATCGGATATGACAATATCATCGAACGTTTCGGCATGGGCGCCGCTGTGACCACTGTCGAACAGAATATCGATGAACTTGCTGAAAACAGTTGGGATATGCTGCTTGCGCGCATTCACGAGCAGCATGCTGAAGGGCGGCCGTGGCTTACCGACGCCTCGACTGTCATGTTGAAGCCAAAACTAATTGATCGCGGTACAGTATCGCACATATAAGCACGGTATCGCACAGGAATTATGTTATTATGAACGACGTTGATATGGACACGCCGTTGATTGCAATGTTTTGACAGTTATAATTTAACGTTTTATCATTATTTTTTATTGTTGATAAAACGTTTTATCGATGGAAAAACTTAATATTTATCATAATTATATCGTCACAAGTTATTGCGTGTCGACCAGCGGAATAACGAGACCGTGACGGATAACACGGCGTGGCCATCAATGAGGAAAGGCATACCCTATGAAAAAACTGATTCTTGATCTGGATACCGGCGTGGACGACGCGCTTGCCATTTCGTATGCGCTTGGCAGCCCTGAAGCGGAACTGATCGGCATCACCGGCACTTACGGTAACGTCTTGCTTGAACAGGGCGTGCGCAATGCGCTCGCCATCACCGATTTGCTCGGTCATCCGGAGGTGAAGGTCTACAAAGGTCTTCCGCATGCGCGCAAGGCGGATTCCTTCACTGTGCTGGAGATCTCCAAATTCATCCACGGCGACAACGGCATCGGCGACGTCGACATTCCGGATTCGTCACGCGATCCGGAAACCGAATCCGCGGTCGACTTCATCATCGACGCCGCGAAGACGTATGGCGAAGATCTGGTCTACGTGCCGACCGGCCCGATGACCAATATCGCCGCAGCTCTTGACAAAGCACCTGAAATCAAGAACGAAATCGGCAACATCGTGCTGATGGGAGGTGCGTTGACCGTCCACGGCAACGTCAACGCATGGACCGAAGCCAACATCTCTCAGGATCCCGATGCGGCTGACCTGCTGTTCCGCTCCGGCGCACATGCCACGATGGTCGGCCTCGACGTGACCCTGCAGACGCTGCTCACCTACAAGGAAACCAAGCAGTGGCGTGACCTAGGCACCACCGCCGGCACCTTCCTCGCCGACATGACCGACTACTACATCAAGGCCTACGAGACCACCGCACCCCATCTGGGCGGCTGTGGACTGCACGATCCGCTTGCGGTCGGTGTGGCCGTGGACCCGACGCTTGTCACCACACTGCCTATCAACATGCAGGTCGATGTCGAAGGCCCGACCCGCGGCCGCACCATCGGAGACGTGGAACGTCTCAACGACCCTATCAAGACCATGAAGGTCGCACTGGGCGTGGACGTGCCCCGCTTCCTTGACGAATTCATGACCCGAATCACCGGACTGGCCCGCAGCGCGGCATGAAAGGACGAGACATCATGAACACCACCGCAACAACCGTCACGGATCCGTTCGATGATCCGGAGACCAGCAACAAGATGGCCGTAAGAGCCCTGATCCTGCTGCTCATCACCTTCATTCTGGGCACTCTGTGCCTGCAGGGGTTCAACCTGGTCTTCACCCAGGTCGGCGAAGATGTCGGCGCCCCGGCGCAGGCATCGCTGATCACCGCACTGCCCAGCATCGTGCTCGGCATCGTCTGCTTCATCTACGGCTCGCTCGGCGACTTCGTATCGGTGAAGCGACTCGTCGTCATCGGCCTCGTCACCTTGTTCGTCGGCTCGATCTTCGGATTCGTCGCCAACATGTTCTTCAGCGCCAACCTGTGGACCGTCATCATCGCCCGCGTCCTGCAGACCGCAGGCGAGCAGGTCGCAGGTTCCGTCTACCTCGTCATCGCCACCAAGTACCTGAAGAAAGAGCTTAAGGTCATCTTCTTCGGCCTGTTCACCGCAGGCTACCAGCTGTCCGCGTCCATCGGCGTATTCGCCGCCGGCATGCTCAGCTCCATCGCATGGCAGTACCTGTTCCTGATTCCGTCCATCACCATCCTGTTCCTTCCGGCCCTGCTCAAGCTGCTGCCCAGCCGTAGCGGCAACGGTCAGAAGGTCGACGGCATCGGCTTCGCCATCTTCGGCGTCGCGGTCGCCTTCCTCACCCTGTTCTTCTCCTACATGACATGGTGGCTGCTGATCGTCGCCCTGGTGCTGTTCGTCGTCTTCGGCGTCTACATCAACAAGGCCGAAAACCCGTTCATCACGCCGGCCTTCTTCAAGAACACCCGCTGGATCATGGCCATCAGCCTCATCCTCGTGTTCTACTTCACCAACTACTGCATCTCCCCGATCTACAATGCCATCGGCGGCAGCGTGTACGGCATGACCACCTCCCAGGTCTCCACCTATGTGGTGTGGGCCTTCGTCGCGGCCGCCATCGTCGGCACCAGCTCCGGCGCGATTATCGGCAAGATCGGCCGTAAGGCGGGCATCATCATCGCGAGCTGCCTGATGCTGGCGGGCTTCCTCGGCGCGGCGTTCGCCATCGACGCGGGCTTCCTCGTGCTCACGCTGTGTGCATGCCTGTTTTACGCCGGCTGCGGTCTGATGTACTCGCCGGTCGTCTCCACCGTGCTGGACACGTTGCCGCAGGATGAATCCGGACGTGGCGTCGGCATGAACGATCTTGCCATGAACGTCACCGCCTCCATCGGCATCGCCATCTTCGGCGGTCTGATGAGCTCTCAGGCGCTCGCCGGTTCCAGCCTCACCGGCGCGGTCGGAGCCTCCGCCGGTTACGCCAACCTGCTGCTGATCGGCGCTGGCGTCATCGCGCTCGGCCTCGTGGTCTTCCTGGTATTCAACCGCAAGATCTACGCCGGACAGGAGTAGTCGCAGTCTTATGTGGCAGTCGTGAACAGTGCGGCAGTCGTGGAGGATTCCCAGTAACGGTCCTCAGTATCCCTAACATCAAGGAATCCTCCGCGGCAAGGAATTCGTAATAATGCGGAGTTCGTAATATTTTATGATTCGCAATATCGAGATTTCATCAATAAGAAATCTGCACAACAACAGAATCTTTGATATTGAGCAGCCTTGAATTATTTCACGACCGCCACATCATTCCTGTATTCTCCATTCCTCACTACAAAGAAAGGATGTCATTATGAGCGCAGCTGAGACTCTTGCCCTGCTCAACCGCATTCACGGCACGGTCTGCGTGGTCGGATCAATGAACGCCGACTATACGGTCACCGCCGAACGTCTGCCCGGACCGGGCGAAACCATCACCGGCGGTCCGCTGCAGGTGCTGCCGGGCGGCAAATCCGGCAACCAGGCCGCAGCTGCAGCCCGTATCGGCGCCACCGTGCACATGTTCGGCGCGGTCGGATCCGACGCCAATGCGGAATTCCTTCTCGCCAAACTCGGCGAAGCTGGCGTGAACACGTCGCATATTCGCCGCGTGCTCGGTCCCAGCGGCACGACGGTGATCACGGTCGATGCGTCCGGTGAAAACACCATCGTCTATTCACCTGGTTCCAACGCGCAGGTCACCGTTGATTACATCGAATCCGTGCGCGACGTCCTGACCGCTTCCTCCGTGCTGGGCCTGTGCCTGGAAAGCCCGATCGAAACAGTGACCGCATGCGCTCGTCTCTGCCACGATGCCGGTGTGAAAGTGCTGCTCAATAATTCACCGTTCACGCCGGTGCTGCCTCGTGAATTGGTGGAAGCATCCGACGTATTGCTGGTGAATGAGCATGAAATGGTTCAATTGCTGGGTATCGCCGAGCCTGAAGATGACGATTGGGATTCCTTCGACTGGCATTTCGCGCTGGAAAAGATGCGCGAATTCGGATTCGAGCAGGCGGTCGTCACATTGGGCGGCGATGGATCGATGGTGCTTGACAGCACTGTTGACGAGTCAATTCAGCGCGTACACCCCGTGCATGTGAACGCCGTTGACACGACGGGTTGCGGAGATTCCTTCATGGGAACCGTGCTGGCGGGCCTTGCCTCCGGATTGTCGCTGTATGAATCCGCGCAGTTGGCGTCGTATGTATCCGCGTATGCGGCCACGGGATACGGGGCCCAGGCGTCGTACGGCACCGCGGCACAGATTCGCGAGGCGTTCGCAAAGTAAATCCAATAAGCCTAATAAATTCGATAATGGGGCAAATGCCATTGCTGTTTGGCAAGGCGCTCCTTGGCGAATTACTGCCTGGCGAACCGTCACGACGGTTCGCCAGGCAGTGTTGTATTTGGAATGCTCTGTACGGAACATGTCTTTTTTCTTTGGCCGCAGCTTGCAGAAAGATGGTTTAGGGCATGTGTTCTATGTGCGTGCTCTGCACGCGTGCCGCGAACGTGCCGTAACGGCGGCCGGCACCGCAAATGCGCTGCGGTATCGCATATGTCGTGTGCTCTGCATGCGTACCGCATAAGTTCTGCATGTTTTGAACACTATCTCACGATTGTGTGTACCCTTCTGTTGTTGCTGGCATATTCGTCCTAGTGTTTTCCTTGAAATTCCAATAGCCGGAAGCCGGGTCTACTCAGCCTAGGTACACACAATCGCGAGATAGCGTCGAAAATATAACGTTTTTGAAACGAATTGAAGAGGACGCACCCTGAAACGAATTGCCTCCCGCCTCTTCAATGAGGAGACAGGAGGCAATTCACGTTAAATTGGAGTAATCGGCATGATCAGCATGTGTCTCACGATGATCACGCATAAATATTGCGGGGACGCATGTCTTCCGGCAGACCGTTAAGCAGCGTGGAAACCGATCCAGATTCGAACACGGATCGGATGCCAGCAGCCAGCAGAGGCGCGGCGGAAAGCACGGTCATATTCGGCAGGCGCTTTTCCTCCGGCACCGGCACGGTGTCCATCAACACGATTTCACGGGCGCCGCAATCCTTCAAGCGCTCGACAGCCGGTCCGGAAAGCAGACCGTGCGTGGCGACCAATGTCACCGACTTTGCGCCGGCATTGGTTAACGTGCGAACGGCTTCACAAATCGTACCGGCGGTGTCGATCATATCGTCGACCACCACGCAGTCTCGGCCTTCGACTTCGCCGATGATGCCGTGGGCTTCGGCATGATTCGGGCGAGTGATGTCACGGCTCTTATGAATAAACGCCAGCGGCAGGCCGCCAAGCTTCGCGGCCCACTGTTCGGAAACCTTGATACGTCCGGCGTCGGGGGAAACGACAGTAGTGTTTTCCAACGGCAGACGGCCGCGCACATAGTCCAGCAGTACAGGCATTGCGGTCAGATGGTCGACCGGGCCGTTGAAGAAGCCCTGCTCCTGTGCGGCATGCAGGTCGACGGTCATAATGCGGTTGGCGCCGGCTGTGCGGAACAGGTCGAAAATCAGGCGGGCGGTGATTGGCTCGCGGCCCTGATGCTTCTTGTCCTGACGCGAATAGCCCATGAACGGAGCGACCACGGTGATGGAACGTGCGGAGGCGCGCTTCAATGCGTCGACCATGATGAGCTGTTCCATCAGCCATTTGTTGATTGGCTGCGTGTGTGCCTGCATGACGAACACGTCGGCGCCGCGCACCGGTTCGGTGAAACGGATGTACATCTCGCCGTTCGCGAAATCATATGCGGTTGTCTCCAGCACGGTAGTGCCTAGATATTTGGCCGTTTCTTCGGCCTGTTCCGGGTATGCGCGGCCGGTGACCAATGCCAGGCGTTTATCTGGGGTGCCTTCGAGAATCGCAGACATACGATGCCTTCCCAAGTTGAATATCACGTGAAAAATAGCCGTATTCCAATATAACAACGTCCGTGTATAGGCACGCGGGCCGCAGGCAGAAAGTCAGCGGCGGCGCTTCGTGGGTTGCGTCGCCGCTGATTGGGAGGAGACCGGTCTGTCGCACGGCGTTAATATTCGTCGACGGTGACGGTCAGGCTGTCTCCGTCAATGGTGAGCGACCCGCTCATGGAGAACGTGTCGCTGTCTTCCTCCGGATCCCACTCGCCATCCCATCCCTGGTATTCGTAGGTCACGTCGACTTCACCGTCGTAGTCAGTGGAGAACATGCCGGATTCGAGGTAGACGTAGTCGACGGTCGGGACTTGCACGAGCGTCCACTTGACATTGCGGTAGCGCTCCTCGTTGTAGGCGTACAGGCTGAACGGGCAGCCGTCCGGTTCCGTGGAGGTCGATGCCACGCATTCCTGCAGTTTACTGTCGATCGCGGATTGGAGTTCCTCGGTCAGTGTACTGGTCGCTTCGGCTTCCAAGTATGCGTAGCCGCCGTCAAGCGTGTTGACGGTGACGGTGTTGCTGCTGAAATATTTGGATTCCGACGCGGTGATGGTGTACGTGCCGGGGTACACCTTGAAGGTCGCCTCGTAGTCGACGTTGGTGGCGTTGTCGGCCGTCACGTCCACGCCGTTGATGTTCACGCTAGTGATGATGGACGATCCGCTGACGGGCAGTTCCTTCAGCATCGGCGTGATGATGGACCATTGCGGGAACAGCAGGTATTGCGTGCCGGCGCGCGCGATGCTGAAGGTGTCGTTGACGGTGTTGCCGCCGATGGTGTAGGTGACGTTGACGGTTTTGGAACCGTCGGCGGCGTCGTCGATGGAGACGATGCGCGCATTGGAGATGGTCGCATTCTCGGCGGCGCCGACTTTGTCGACGAGCAGCGCCTGCTGTTTTGTACTGACTTGCGGGTCGGCAATGCGATTCGCTTCGCTGTATCTGCCTTCATCGATTGCCGTCAGATAGCTTTCGGCGATGTGCTGCGGATTGAATACGGTGGCGTTCAGCGCCTTGTAGGCGATGCCGGCGGCGACCGCCAGCACGATGACGACGCCGATGGCGATGAGGATGCCTTTTTGCTTGGCGGTCATCGGTTTGCGTGGTTGTGCGACTGGGGGAATCGGTGCGGTCGGATTGGGTGGCGCGATTGGGGCGGTCTGTGTGATTGGCGTTGCCGGCGTCGCTTGGGCTGCGGGGGAGACCGGTATTGCCGGCGATGCTGCCGGCGGCGTGGTCGTCGCGGCAGCGACAGCGGCGACGCCGTCGGTAGGCGGGGCCGCCGTCGCAGCAGCGCCGGTCATCGCAGTGTCGCCAGCGATCGCAGCGTCACCAACCATCGCAGTATCCTGCGTAGTCGTCTTCTGCTCGCAAGCGGTAACGTAGTCAATCACATTCTGCGGTGTCATCTGCACAGTGCCGCCGGCGAATATGCGCCACAGCGAGGCCAGCGACGTTACCAAAGAAGGTCCGAATGTCAACGCGACGGCTTCGATCGCAAACGCCCACCCGCCGGCGATCAGGAAACACCAGGCCGCCGGAGCCAGCGATACCGTTGCGCTGGACGACTCCGAAAGCGAGAACCCGGCCACAAGATACGTGGAAACCAGCCAAATCACAGAGGTTGCAATCGGGAGCTTCCAAGAATGCTTCCAATCTGCGTAATGACGGTCATACATATTGCGGGCGGCGGTGCGCAATGCGATGTACAACGTTGTAGTCAGGAAAATCAGTACCAGAATGACGCTCAGCCACTGTTTGCCGGCGAACGTATCGCCGAACGCCCACACGTAGCTGGCCCGCTGGGCCGACGTACTGAATGCGATCGAGCCGAACGAACTGATCGTAAACAGCATGATCGGCAGCAGCGGGAACGCGAACGGCAGCAATACGAGTACATCGGAGCTGTTGGCGATGGCGCTGGCCAGCAGTGTGATTACCGCCAGCGCAGTGAAGACGACGCTATACATCAGCGTCGCCTCGGCAAGTGTGCGCGCGAATCCACGTGCGCGATGCATCCAAGTCCACGCCGCAAGGAAAACGTTGGAGGAGTCCGGCGCGTACTGGGCCAGCGCGTAACCGGCAATAGTGCCAAGCATGGCCAGTAGGAACGCCATGAAGAACGTGCGGAACGTCGCGCCGCTCAAGCTCGCTTTCATCGAACTGCCCAGCAGGGAAGCCGACATGGAAAGCGGGAAAATCGTGCTGATGATGATGTAGACCAGCCCTGTTGCAAGGCCGGTCGCGATTGCGCTCGCCACGCCCAGCCACTTGAAGGGAATCGCGTTTTTGCGAGCGAACATGTATGCGCCGAACGCAGCGCCGGCGCACAGGGCGAGGCCGGAAAGCGTAACCGGGAACGTGAAGGACATGTCAAGCGCCGACCCGAGCGACAGGCCGCCCGCGGACGCATCCAACGTGAACGTGCCGCCGACGCCGACTGCCATCATGAATATCAGCATTTGGAAGAAATTCGGGCCGGAAACAGAGCCGGACAGCGAGCCAAGCATGTCGTCGAGCGAGACTCCCGTGCCACCGAGGTCGCTGAGCGCGGAACCGCCTGCGGAGCTGAGGGAGGCGGTGAGAATAATCGCGGACAGCAGGCTGATGACGAGCGCAGCCGCCAGGCCAATGCCCAGTGCGACGCACGCGGTTTGCAGCGTGGCCGGAGCGGTGAGCTGTCGTGCAGTGGCTTGCAGGATTTGCTGGGAGGCTTGCGCGGTTGCCTGTGGTGGAATGGATGTGGTTGCCGGTTGCGGCTGTGCAGCTGCCTGCGGGGCACCTTGTGGCGGGATTGCTTGCTCGGCGGCTTGTGGCGGTGTAGCGACGTCCGGTGGGGTGGCCTGTCCTGCCGGGGCTGGCTGTATCGGATTGTCGACGGGAATCGGTTTCGATGCCTGTTCCGTGGAGTGCTTTACGGGCTGCTCCGCAGACGGCTTGGCGGCAGGCTGTTCGACGGGGATCGCATGGATGGGGGATTCCGTTGGGATGGGCGTCGTTGCCTGCTCCACGGGAATCCGCTGTGTCGGCATCGTCGCCGACTGTGTTTCGATTGGTTGAGTTGTGATCGGTTGCGTTTCCGCTGGCGGCGTTGCAGCTTGCGGAGGCGTTATGGCCTGCGGTGCTGTTGCTTGCGCTTCAACCAGCGGAGGTGCGGCCGATGAGAGCGCCACGCCGCACGAGCTACAGAATTTTGCGCCGTCTCTGACTGGCGAACCGCATTGTGGGCATAACATGATGACTTCCTTTCTGCGCTCCTCTCTTCCTTTGATTGTAACTTTTCACAGGCTGGTTCGACGGTATTACTGACACCTCATGTGGTGCATGTGAACGGTGCGCGATCGCCGCAGACGGACCTGTGATCATGCCTGTGACTGTGCCCGCATTCAGCCTTGCGGCCGTTTCGAAAACGCGCCGCGGCAGAACCCGGCGCCGTCCGCCCTCTGGGCTATTCTGGCAAGGTTGTCTGCAGCATGTCTGCAGGCAGTACGCATACACACTCCTGCCACGGAAGGTCCGTGGCCGATAGTCCGAAGGAGGTGGGTGATGTCTGCGCATAAGTACGAACTGATGTTCATTGCCGATCCTGAGCTGGATGAGCGCGGTCTGAAGAAGCTGACCGAGCAGTATCTGGAGATCGTCACCAAGGAAGGCGGTGCCGTCGAAAACATCGACATCTGGGGCCGTCGTAAGCTCGCCTATGAGATCGCCGGAAAGACCGAAGGCAACTATGTTGTCGTCAACTATTCCGCCGAACCGGCCACGAGCGACGAACTCGACCGTGTGCTGAACCTCAACGAATCCGTGATCCGTACGAAGATCCTTCGTAAGGACGCCAAGTAAATCGTTTTTGAAAACGCTCATTCAATGCTTGAAACTGGATCCAAAGGCCGACAGGCCGGAAAACGAAAGCTTCAAGCGAATAAACTGGTAAGCGTCACGAAGATAAGAAGGTAGCGTCATGGCAGTGCCAACAGTCACCATCATCGGCAACCTCGGAACCGATCCCGAGCTTCGCACTTCCGCCAATGGCAACGCGTATGTTCGCGTGTTCATCATTGCTTCGTCTCGTCAGCGCAATCGCCAGACCGGCGAATGGGAAGACGGCGATCATATGGCGATCGGTGGCGTTGCTTTCGGCGACCTCGCCCAGCACATCAGCCAAAGTCTTGCAAAAGGCATGCGCGTAATCGTGCAGGGCCGCATACGCGAAGGACGTCCGATGCCGAATCAGCCGGACGCACGTGGCGCAATGGAATTGTTGATTGACGATATGGGCCCGGCCCTGAGCAACGCCACCGCGCAGGTGACCAAAGTCACCGGTTCCGGCTTCGCTGGCGGTTCCCGCAGCGGAGGATTCTCCGGCGGCAACGCTGGCTTTGGCGGAAACAATGGTTTCGGTGGCAATGGCGGATATTCCGGCGGTGCCGGATACTCCGGCGGGGCTGGCTATACGGGCGGCGCATCCGCCGCCTCCGCAGCCCCGGCCGCGCCCGCAGGCCAAGGCGTCGATCCGTGGAGTTCTTCGGAATCCGCGGGATCAAGCTTCGGCAGCTTCGGCTCCTCCGAATTCGGCGGAAGCTCCGAAGAGCCGGAATTCTAAGCCTTCCTGTCAATCGCGTTTCGGTTGGGTAATCGCATGGTTGAATTCCAATCGAATTCCAGTCGAATGAGCGTTACTGCAACGAACAATCAGTTTTTATAAGGAGAACATCAAGATGTCACGCAAGAGGCCGCAGCCGCCGGTCAAGCCGTTTAAGAAGAAGCCGAATCCGCTGAAGACCGCTAAGGTCACCGAGATCGATTACAAGGACGTCGCTCTGCTGCGCAAGTTCATCTCCGATCGCGGCAAGATCCGTTCCCGTCGTATCACCGGCGTGTCCGTGCAGGAACAGCGCGAAATCGCAAAGGCAATCAAGAACGCCCGTGAAATGGCTCTGCTGCCGTACGCCACTTCCGGCCGCTGATCGAGGAGGATATCGAAATGGCTGATACCAAGGTTATTCTCACCAAGACTGTCGCCAACCTGGGTCATCCGGGTGACGTCGTCACTGTCAAGCGCGGCTATGCCCGCAACTTCCTGATTCCGCAGGGCATGGCCTTCGCGTGGACCAAGGGCGCTGCCGCTCAGATCGAAGCCATGCGTCGCGCTCGCCTGGCAAAGGCCGTCGCCACCCGCGAGGATGCCGTCGCCGCCAAGGGCGCCATCGAAGGCTCCGTCGTGGAAATCGCTGCCAAGGTCTCCGAGTCCGGCAAGCTGTTCGGCGGCATCTCCGCCGAAGCCATCGCTTCCGCTCTGGCCGACAAGGCTGCTGTGGATCCGAAGGCCATCTCCGTTGAGACCATCAAGACCACCGGCGAATTCCCGGCAACCGTGGCTCTGCACCCGGAAATCTCCGCTTCCTTCACCGTGAAGGTCGTGGCTGAGTAAGACCGGACCCGGCGTCGTGCTCGTGCTGCGGCGCGGCGCACGCCTGTTTTCAGGCTGAAATACGTCTGAGCTTAAGCACATACGCTTCCTGCCTGACCCAGGTCAGGTGGGAAGCGTTTTTTTGTTACCGCCGCCGGTCACTTCTGTTGATGTGGATGGTGTTTGTCAGCTGGTTTGACCGGTTTTCGGCTTGCTTCGGTCGCTTTTGCCGGGATTACGCGCATCGTTCGTAGATGTGTTTTTAGTTGTAGCTACAGCAGACGGGGTGGATGGGAGGGTCTGCGACACGCCGATGGAGAGTGTTTTTTTGATGATTATCGGCGATTGGAATGCTGGATCTTAGAAAATTGCGATTTTGAAAACCGTTGAAAATAAAGGCGACACGCCGTTGGTTGCGTTCGCTTCAAAAATGAGTATATTTACATTCTGTTGCTTGGCGGGTTGCCGTGAAGACAACAGATGACCAACGCCCCTTTAGCTCAGTTGGTTAGAGCAGCTGACTCTTAATCAGCGTGTCCAGGGTTCGAGTCCCTGAGGGGGCACAGGCAGAAACCGGTTCGCAAAATATTGCGAGCCGGTTTTCGTTTTCCTCTAACCTGTACCGTTTCTCCGCAGTTCGCGTTGCCCCCCCCTCCACATGCACCGTTTTCCACCAACCCGCATCGTCGTCACTACGGTTGCCGTGTGTTGACAAAGACTGGGTGTCATGACAACACTCTATTTGGCAGGATATTCGCTACAATCGAAATCGCATCCCGATGGGACTCATAGAGAAGAAATCACGAAGGATATTCAGTGGAATACTCACTTTTCGCCAAGCTTGCCGCGGAATTCGTCGGCACCGCCGTCCTGATGATCTTCGGCAACGGCGCCGTCGCCAACGTCGAATTGAAGAACACGAAGGGCCATCACTCCGGTTGGCAGACCATCGCCATGGGCTACGGTTTCGGCGTCATGTTCCCGGTGCTGATGTTCGGCGGCGTTTCCGGCGCACACATCAACCCGGCGATGACGCTGGCTCAGGCCATCAACGGCATGTTCGACTGGTCGCTGGTCGCCCCATACATCATCGCCCAGCTGCTGGGCGCTGCCGCGGGACAGCTGATTGTTTTCGCCACCTACTACCCGCATTACAAGGCCACTGAAGACGCCGACGCTATTTTCGGCACGTTCAGCACGTCCGACGCCTACGGCTCCCGCCTGAACTATTTCATCAACGAATTCTTCGGCACGCTGATGCTGGTGCTGTGCGCCCTGTGCTGCCTGACCCTGCCGTGGGGCGAGACCAACCCGGCCGCAGCGTCCATCGTGGTCGGCTTCGTCGTGTGGGGCCTGGTCACCTCGCTGGGCGGTCCGACCGGCCCTGGCCTGAACCCGGCCCGCGATCTGATGCCGCGTCTGTTGCACCAGCTGCTGCCGATTCCGTCGAAGGGCTCCTCCCGCTGGAACGAAGCGTGGATTCCGGTTGTCGCCCCGATCTGCGGCGCGATCGTTGGCGCTTGGCTGTATAACATCCTGTTCGTCGTCGCCTGAGCGCGTCCGGCATCCTATCGCAAACTTGCATGCAACGGCCTGTGGCATCCCAGCCCAGGCCGTTTTTGCATGCCACGAAATTCCTCGTTTCATATTTTCCCAAGGAGATTGCGGTTCGTACGGTCGGTCGAATCCGGCGGTCGGCTGGGTCTGTTTCCCGCGGCAAGGAGATTGTGGTTCGTATGGCCGGTCGGGATGGGGCATGAAATCTCCCGGGGCTGCGAATCTGCGTGGGGTTGAGAAGCCTGTATGTTTTAATGCGCTGTATGTGTGCAC
Organism: Bifidobacterium sp. LH_512; assembly: GCF_056356435.1. NCBI lineage: Bacteria > Bacillati > Actinomycetota > Actinomycetes > Bifidobacteriales > Bifidobacteriaceae > Bifidobacterium > Bifidobacterium sp. LH_512. The sequence goes on along the minus strand of NZ_JBKEUE010000003.1, from coordinate 180,273 downwards.
AGTTTGATGATTCCTCCGCAAAGCGGCCTCCTGCAGGGCGAGGGCTGGCTGACAGCAGCCAGCAACAACCAGTCGTCGGCCGTTTCGCCCCTTCGCCGACGGGACGTATGCACATCGGCAATGTGTATGCGGCGCTCGCGGCTTGGCTGGGTGCACGCTCGCATGAGGACGGCCGCATCCTGCTGCGCATTGAAGACATTGACGGCCCGCGCGTGGTGAAGGACGCCGACCGATGGATCATGGACGATCTGCAATGGCTGGGTTTGGATTGGAACGGCGAGCCGGTGTACCAGTCGCAGCGTCTGGATTTGTATGAGACGGCGTTGCAGCATTTGATTGAGCAGGGGAATGCATATCCGTGCTTCTGCTCGCGTGCTGATATTCGCGCCGCGTCCGCGCCGAATGAAGGCGACGGATTCCTGATTTACCCGGGAACCTGCCGTCGTTTGGCGGTCTCGGAGCGAGAGGCGCGCGTTGCGGAGGGCGCTCGTCATTCATGGCGTGTCCGAGTGCCGGAGGATGCGTCGGATCCGCGTGATGTGATCCGGTTTGATGATGCGGTTTTCGGCCCGCAGTCGTTCTCTTTGTCGCATGATTTGGGCGATGTGGTGATTCGCCGTTCGGATGGTCTGTTCGCCTATCAGCTTGCGGTGACGGTGGATGATATGGCGATGGGCGTGACGCAGATCGTGCGTGGGCGTGACCTGCTGCGTTCGACGGCGATCCAGTTGTGGATTCGTAGGTTGCTGTCGGATATGCCGTCGTCGGATACGTCGACGGCGGACGATTCGCAGCCGGACGTGTTGTCGTTGGACGAATTGCCATTGGGAGCGCGGTCTTGGGGGATGCCATCGTCTGAGAATATGCGGTCGCAAGCTGCATCGTCGCTCGAATTCGCGCATCTTCCGCTGGTCGATGCGCAGGATGGCAGGCGCATGGCGAAGCGTTTGAATTCATTGGATATGGGGCGGATACGGGAGGATGGCGTTTCTGCGCAGGAGATTGTCGGATATTGCGCGTGGCTGCTGCGTTTGGTTGATGAACCGGTCGCTTGCATGCCGCAGGATCTGCTGCCGTTGATGGACTGGGCGAGGATTTCGTCCGAGGGGAGTGACCGTGTCGCGACACAATTCGCACAATCGTAGAATGTTGAAAATCGTGGAATCTTGAACGTTGGTGACTGATTGCATTGGGGTGAGGGGGCTTATTTGTGTGCGTTACTGTAGATTTTTCTTTCGGCTTATTCCGCTGATGTATCTTGCGCGTGTGCAAGACACATGCGATATCAGGATTCCGGCACGAAGAAAACACAGGAGTGACAGCGTATGCGAGGCGTGCGTCGGTCTCATGCGTATAGTGCTGCACATAGACGTATGGTGCAGCGTTCATTGCTGTGATGATGACGGGCGTGCTGTGGATCACGTCGGAAACTTTTTGCGGACGATTCCTCCTCGGAGGAAGACTTCACGACGGGCATTGTCTTGACCGTCGATGTGAGGAGCATTGGCGTCGGTCTGGGAGTGTTGCTAATCGGTGTTCTTCACACACTTGTGGCGGGGATGTGGATGACATGTTATATGGCAGCGGCAGCCGCATGGTGACCGTGCCGACAGTGTGTGGCGAATGGCGCTGTTGCCTCAAGCGGGAGGGGTTGCCGGCGCTGCTGATGGTGTGCGTATACAATCGTACATTGGTTGGAGCGTAGCTAGAATGGGGCGTGCGTGGTTGGTGCGATACGGCAGGAAACGAGGACGGAATGACAGGTGAAAACGGCATGATCGCATACATGGATCAGAAGGATTTGGCCAACGAAACCATCACGCCACAGCGGGCACGGAGCATCGCGGACGGCGTGCATCACGTGCTTGACGCCATTCGCGAAGCGGAAGCCGCAGCCGGGCGAGCAGAAGGAAGCGTGCAGTTGCTGGCCGCCACCAAAACGCGTGATGTCGGTGAGATCATGGCCGCCATCGATGCTGGTGTGCGCATGATTGGCGAGAATCGACCGCAAGAAGTGACGGCAAAAGCAGAAGGGCTGCTGCGCCAATGCGCTGCCCGCGGGTATCGGCTGGGTGTCGGAGAAAGCGCATCGTCCGATGTAAGTGGGGAATGCATCCCCCTCCATCTGATCGGGCAATTGCAGGCCAATAAAATCGGCAAGATTCTGCCATATGTCAGCACCATCGAATCCGTCGACTCGCTGCAAAGCGCCGAACGCATCGCCCGACGTGCGGTCTCGCGGGGCGTCACCGTCGGCGTGCTTTTGGAAGTCAACGAATCCGGCGAGGAATCCAAATCAGGCTGCGATCCGGCGGAGGCCATCGATCTCGCCCATGCCGTCGCGACGCTCGACGGCATTGCGTTGCAGGGGCTCATGACCATCGGGGCGCATGTCGATGATGAACGCGTCATCCGCGCAGGCTTCTCGCATCTGCGTGGACTGCGTGACCGGATTCTTGCGTCCGGAGCGCCCGGCGCCGCGCAATGTACGGAGCTTTCCATGGGCATGACCGGCGACATGGCGCTTGCCATCGCGGAAGGCGCGACCATCGTACGTGTCGGCACGGGAATCTTCGGCGAACGCGCGTTCAAGTAGGTTGCGTGCCGGCATATTGTTCGGCGTCATGTGAGGCATCGGACAGTCCGCATGCGCGCAATCTGTGTGGCGGGCGCGGGACGGGTACACTGGACGCATGAGAATCGCACGTTTTTCCCACAATGATATTCCGCAATACGCGTTCGTGCAGGCCGACGAAAACGACGGGCGCGACTATCTCGTGGCCCTCGACGGGCATCCGCTGCTCGGTTCGCAGGTCACGCCGACTGGTGAGCGCTATCCGCTCGACGGCGATGGCATTCGTCTGCTGTCCCCGGTGATTCCGTCCAAGGTGTACGGATTGGCGAAGAACTATGAGGCGCATGCGCAGTTCATGCATGAGACCGGCCATTCCGACATCGCGCACGCGCCGGAGGACATGGTCATCTTCATGAAGCCGTCCACGTCGGTGATCGGCCCGGATGATCCGATCGTGATCCCGCCCTGCTCCAACGACATGAACTTCGAGCCGGAGGTGGCCGTCGTCATGGGGCGCATCGCCAAGAACGTGCCGGTGGAGAAGGCCATGGACTATGTGCTTGGATTCACCTGTGTCAACGACGTGACGCTGCGTGACGTGCAGGGCTTCGATCCGGCCTGGACTCGGGCCAAGGGCTTCGACACGTCCTGCCCGCTCGGCCCGTGGATCGTGACGCGCGACGACTTGGATTGGCGCGACGCGAAGATCTCCTTCACTCTGAACGGTTCGGACGTGGAGGCCGCAAGCGGTACGACCGCGAACTTGATCCACGGCATTCCGGAGCAGATTGCGGCAATCTCGTCGTTTGCGACGCTGTTGCCGGGCGATGTGATTCTGACGGGCACCCCGAATGCTTCCGGCCAATTGCAGTCGGGTGATGAGGCTGTAGTGCGCGTGGAGGGCATCGGATCGCTGCGCAACGTGGTCGTGCGCGGCTGACGTTTCCGATTGCGTCGTTGGAGGCTCTTGCCGTATTGCCGGCGCTGCTGGCTGCGGCATGGTGATGATGTCCTGGCGTCGTCGCGCTGGGGTTGGTGGCGCTGCCGGCGACTTCGGTTTACATCATGGCGTTGGCGGGCGTATCGTCTTGCGCCAGTCCCCTCCTGGATGTGTCTCCTTGTGTGCTTGTTGCCTTGTGGTGTTCGCCGGTGTTTCATGTGAAACACCGGCTTTTTTCAAACTTGAGTCAGATTCGCTCAAGTTTTGGGAATAGAGCGTGGTGCAAGTCGGTTGACCATATCAGACAACGAATCACGCCGTCACAGATCGCATCAGCGGCCGCGGCGTCATCCGACGGAGGAAGATATGGAACAGAAATTCACCACCATGGCGCAGGAAGCAATCGCCGACGCCATCCAAAGCGCATCCGCAGCAGGCAATGCTCAAATCGAAACACTGCACGTCGTCGACGCGCTGCTGCGTCAACAGCAAGGCGTCGTCACTGCGCTTATCCAAGCCGCGGGAGGCAATCCGCAAGCCATTGGCGCCGCCGTACGCAATGCTCTCGTCGCGCTGCCGTCCGCAAGCGGCTCCAGCACCGCGCAACCCCAGGCCAGCAGGCAGCTCAACACCGCCATCGCACAAGCCGAAAAGGAAATGCGCGACATGGGCGACGAATATGTATCGACTGAGCATCTGCTCATCGGCATTGTCGCAAGCGCGCCGAACCAGAGCGCGGACATCTTCAATAGGAACGGTGTCGCCGCCGAAGCACTGCGTAAGGCCGTGCCCGGCGTTCGAGGCGGCGCGAAGGTCACCAGCCCCGACGCGGAAGGTTCGTACAAGGCGCTCGAAAAGTACTCCACCGACCTGACCGCAGCCGCAAAAGACGGCAAACTCGACCCCGTCATCGGACGTGACCAGGAAATCCGCCGCGTCATCCAGATTCTGAGCCGCCGCACCAAGAACAACCCTGTCCTGATCGGCGAGCCGGGCGTCGGAAAGACCGCAGTCGTCGAAGGCCTCGCACAGCGCATCGTCGCCGGCGACGTGCCCAGCACGCTGCAGAACAAGCGACTCATCAGCCTCGACCTGGGCTCCATGGTCGCCGGGTCCAAATACCGCGGCGAATTCGAGGAACGCCTGAAGGCCGTATTGGAGGAAATCAAGAAATCCGACGGGCAGATCATCACATTCATCGACGAAATCCACACCATCGTCGGTGCGGGCGCAGCCGAAGGCTCCATGGATGCGGGCAACATGCTCAAGCCCATGCTGGCACGCGGCGAACTGCGACTGATCGGCGCGACCACGCTGGACGAATATCGCGAAAACGTTGAAAAAGATCCGGCATTGGAACGTCGATTCCAGCAAGTGTATGTCGGCGAGCCAAGCGTGGAAGACACCATCGCGATCCTGCGCGGCCTGAAGCAGCGTTACGAAGCACATCACAAGGTCACCATCGGCGACGACGCGCTCGTGGCGGCGGCAACACTGTCGAACCGCTACATCTCCGGACGCCAGTTGCCAGACAAGGCCATCGACCTGGTCGACGAAGCGGCCGCGCATCTGCGCATGGAACTGGACTCCAGCCCCGAGGAAATCGACGAGCTGCAGCGCAAAGTCACCCGACTTGAAATGGAGGAAATGCAGCTACGCAAAGCCGAAGACGCCGCCTCGCGCGAACGGCTCGAAAAACTGCAGGCCGACCTCGCCAACACTCGCGAACAACTCAGCGGGCTCAAGGCGCGCTGGGACGCCGAGCAGGCCGGGCATAACAAAGTCGGCGACCTGCGTGCGCAACTCGATGCCAAGCATGTAGAAGCCGACAAAGCAACGCGTGAAGGCGACCTGGAAAAGGCAAGCCGCATACTGTACGGCGAAATTCCGGCGATTCAAAAGGAATTGGCGGCAGCGGAAGCCGCGGCCGCCTCCGAAACGACTGGAACTGCCGACGCGGCGAACGAGCCGATGGTCCCCGACCACGTGGACGCCGACTCCGTAGCCGGCATCGTCTCCGAATGGACCGGCATCCCGGTCGGACGACTCATGCAGGGCGAAAACGAAAAACTGCTGCACATGGAGGAGTACCTCGGCAAGCGCGTCATCGGGCAGAAAGAGGCGATCGCGGCGGTATCGGATGCTGTGCGGCGCTCGCGTGCCGGCATCTCCGATCCGAACAGGCCGACCGGATCGTTCCTGTTCCTCGGCCCCACCGGCGTCGGCAAAACCGAGCTGGCGAAAGCGCTCGCCGACTTCCTTTTCGACGACGAGCGCGCCATGGTGCGTATCGACATGAGCGAATACATGGAGAAGGCTTCCGTATCGCGACTGATTGGCGCGGCTCCGGGCTATATCGGCTATGAGGAAGGCGGCCAGTTGACTGAGGCTGTGCGGCGTAGGCCGTATTCGGTGGTGTTGTTCGATGAGGTCGAGAAGGCGCATCCGGAAGTGTTCGACGTGCTGCTGCAGGTGCTTGACGACGGGCGTCTGACCGACGGGCAAGGTAGGACCGTGGACTTCAAGAACACAATCCTCATCATGACGTCGAACCTCGGCTCGCAGTTCCTCGTCAACCCCGACATGGACGCGGAAGGCAAGCGCAAGGCCGTCATGGACGCCGTGCACATGCAGTTCAAGCCGGAATTCCTCAACCGACTTGACGAGATCGTGATGTTCCATCCGTTGACGCGCGAGGAACTTGGCGGCATCGTGGACATTCAGGTCGCACAGGTCGCCGGACGGCTGGGCGAACGCCGCATCAAGCTGGATGTGACGGCCTCGGCTCGCGAATGGCTGGCCGACACCGGTTACGACCCGGCATATGGTGCTCGCCCGTTGCGTCGACTCGTGCAGACCGAAGTCGGCGACCAGCTGGCCCGCATGCTGTTGGCCGGCCGCGTGCATGACGGAGATACCGTGTGCGTGGACCAGACCGGCGGCGAGCATCTGGAACTGTCGGTCGTTGACGGCGACGGCTCGGGTTCGACTTCGGCTGACGGCGGCGTCCGTGTCGACAACATCAGCGAGGATTAACAGTTTCTACCTGAAACCGCCTTGGAAAAGCGACGTTGATTGCTCATCAGCGTCGCTTTTCCAAATGTCAAGCGTGCCCGTAAATGAGAATATGACGGCGACTCTGCCCCAACGCGCGAGCGACCATTGATACAAATTCGTCAGCGGCTTGCGCGGTTGCCAAGTCGATTTTTGTTGCCACCAGTACGTGCCAGCCTAAATGTTGCAAGCGGTTGCGCTTATGCAAATCGGCGTTCCAACGCTGTTTGTCATAGTGGTATTCACCGTCATATTCCACTGCGACGTGTTCGTCCGGGTAAGCCATATCTACCAGCCAAACGCGTTGTTCTTCAATATCTTCAATAGGATGATTCACCTTCGGGCAAGGCAGATTCCGGTCTACAAATTTCAGGCGAAGCAATGACTCTTGCGGTGAATCCGTGCCCTCAACACTACGAGCCAAAGCCGCTTTGCAGCGTATTGATCCGGTGAATCGAGAAAGGCCGTATATGTAATCGCTGAGTTCCTGATGTGTGAGCTGGCGTAGCGAATCATTATGGCAGGTGAGAAAATCCATGGCAATGGTTAATGAGTCCTGCGTGGTGAAAGGGGCCATTTGACAGATTGCCTGTTGAGGAGTGACCGCCATCACCAGCTCGTCGGGGGCGGCTGAGTAGGTCATTTCCTGTCGCCATACGTGCTCTTGAACGCCTTGGAGTTTTGATTTCGCCGTGTCGCTGCCAACGGTGATATGGAGTTTGTCGTTCGGCAGGGTGGTGTCAAGCTGGAGTGTGAGACCTGCCAGACGAAGGGCGGTGGTGTGACTAAACACCAGAAGTCGTTTTGAACGGGACGTGACTCTTCGACACTCCATCTGGGTTCGCCGAGCAAGTTCCTGGGCCTGTGTAATGGTATAGAATCCGTTAATGTCGCTCATATTCCGACGATAGCGAGAACGCGGCTTATGTGGATTGCCTGCCTTGAAAATTGTGGACTACTCAGAAAAGGTTGAAATGTCAACGATTTTAGGCCGTTGGAATGTGGATAATCCTGCTATAGGTGCACAGTGGGAAGCTTTCGGAATCCCGCAGGCGGAATTCAGTGGGTGCTTTTTCGCTTCAGTGGGTACTTCAAAAGAGGATTTTGACCACAAAATGCCCTTTATCCCTCAGAATGAGCACCCACTGAAGCAAAAAAGCACCCACTGAACAGAAAAGTTGATGCTGGAGCAAAAAAAATCGGGCTCTTGCGGAGTGAAAGAGCGGTTTGTGAACCGTTCGGCTATTTTGCAAGAGCCCGTGCATGTTTTGTTGCGTTTATGGTTTTTGAATCATGAAAGGAAGATTTGCGGGGCCTTCATGAAGTTCTCGGCGCAGCGTTCGGCGCAGAAGTAGTAGGTTTTGCCGTCGAGCTCGCGGCTGATTGCCTCGTCGTTAACGGCAACCGTCATGCTGCACACCGGATCGATGGCGGTTTCGGCGGCATTCGGATCGGCCTGCTTCATCATATGCATTGTGTTCTCCTTACTATGCGAGGTGTTATGAGGGCTGGCGTCTGTTGCCCGGCCGTCCGTACAATCATCCGCGCCGCTTTGCAAATGAGGCATCGAAGTGCGCTCATCAACAATAACCGTTGGCTCGTTAGCTTTATCGACGGTGCCCGTAACGGAACGGACGTCAAAATTGCGCGTCATCACATGATCATCCGCAAGCTTCACCCTGTTCAAACGGTTCGCATTCAACACCAGACAAGTCGATGACAGCGCCATCGCCAGGCCCGCAATCATGGGGCTCAACAGCCAGCCGGTGAACGGGTACAGCACGCCTGCGGCAATCGGAATGCCAATGATGTTGTATCCGAACGCCCATGCCAGATTCTCACGAATATTACGCACTGTCATGTGCGACAGGTTCATCAGGCGCACCACGCCCCGCAGATCGCCGCTCATCAGCGTCACATCGGCGGACTGCATCGCGACATCCGTGCCGGTGCCGATCGCAATGCCCAAATCGGCCTGCGCCAAAGCCGGAGCGTCGTTAATGCCGTCGCCGACCATTGCGATAAGGCCGGGGCGGTGGGGTGTCGTTGCGGTTACGGCGTTGGTGGCGGATCTTGTTGCGGTGGCGTTGGCTCGCTCATTGGCGGAGACTGCAGCTGTGGGCGTAGCACTGGTGGTGTTGGGTGCCGTGCCGGCCTTGACGGTGGTTCCTGCGGTGCCGATGGTTGCCGCGGTCGTAAGGGTGAGGCTGGTTGCGTTGTCGCGCTCCTCCTGCAGGCGTTTGATCCAGTAGGCCTTGCCGTCCGGGCGCACCTGCGCGATTACCGTGTCGATGCCGACCTGGCGGGCGATATCGGTGGCGACTTCGGCTTTGTCGCCGGAAAGCATCACCGTGCGAATGCCGGCCTTGCGCAGGGCTGCGATCGCTTCGCGTGAACCGTCTTTGATGGTGTCATGCTCGTAGCTGGGGTGCTCGAGTGTGGTGTCCGCGTCGATGATGCCGCGCGTGATCGTTCCGGTTTTGTCGAAGACGACCGTGCGGATGTTGCGCGCCTGTTCGAGTGCCTTCGCCGACGTTACGAGCACGCCGTTTGTGGCGCCGAGGCCGCTGGCGGCGGTCACCGAAAGCGGCGTGGCCAGACCGAGAGCGCACGGGCAGGCGATGATCAGGACGCTGACCGCGGTGACGAGCGCGTGCGGAAGGGTCGCGGCGACGTCGTTTTGTGTGCCTGCTGAGGCGCCGAGAATGAGCCAGATCGCGAAGGTCCAGATGGCGACGATGATTACCGCGGGCACGAAAATACGGGCGATACGGTCGGCGAGGCGTTGTACCGGCGCTTTGGTGGCTTGCGCGCGCGACACCATCGCCACGATTTGCGCAAGAACCGTGTTGCCGCCGACCTGCGTGGCACGCATGAGGAGGTTCCCTGTAAGCACTACCGTCGCGCCGGTGAGGTGCTGGAGTGCAGCGGGGGTGGTGTTGGCGGTTGCAGTGGCGGCTGTTGTGTTTTCTGGTGAATTATTGCTTGTTGTGTTCTCTTTGGGTGTTGGATTTCCGTGTGTGTAGATGGATTTGAGGACTGGCTTGGATTCGCCGGTGATCATGGATTCATCCACGGTGGCTTCACCGTCGACGAGGACGCCATCCGTGGGGATGCGCTCGCCGGCTCGCACGGTTATCAGGTCGCCGGGGGTGATTTTGTTGATGTCGACATCGGCTAAGTGGGCGGGGTTGAGCCATGTGCGGGCGGTCTGGGACGCGTGGGTTGCTTGCTGGTCGACAATATCGGTTTGTGAAGTTTGCGTCACAGTGCCCTGTTCGAATCCGGTGCCATCGTATCGGTGTGCAATGCGTGGGCGCAGACGGATCAGACTCTGAATAGCCTGACCAGTGCCTTCGCGCGCCTTGGTTTCTAACAGACGGCCGACCAGCACAAGCGTGATCACCGTGCCGACCGACTCGAAATACGGTTCGCGTGTGCCTTCCGGCAGCAGCGGCGAGGCGACGCACACAACCAAGCTATATAGGTAGGCGGCAGTAGTGCCGAGCGCGACTAGCGAATTCATATCGGGGACGCGGTGTGCGAGGGCCGGCCATCCGACGCGATGCACCGGCTCGCCGCAATAAAACATCACCGGCGTGATCAGTACGGCTTGCAGCCACGGATTCATCAGCCAATGCGGCACAAGATTGCGGTTGATCATCGCCAGCATCATGGGCGCGAACACCGGCAATGTGAGCACTGCGCTGATAATGATCAGACGCTTCAAATGCTTGATTTCCTTGATGCGTTCAGCGGATTCGCGCTGCTCGGCGGCCAGTGCGTCGTCCGTGGCGGTGGCGTTGCCGGCGGCAGTCGCACCAGTCTTCAAATCTGCTGGGATATCAATAGTCGGCGCCGTACAGCATGACGGAATTCCCACGTTCGCAGGTGAATCGCTGCGTGCGTGGGGCGACTGTGAGGTCTTTGTTTGCTGTCCGTTGTCCGTTTCCGTCGTACAGCATGACGGAATCCCTGAGTTGTCTGCAGCCTTCGCGCTGCCTGTGTCGTTATTGTCGCCAGCGGTGACGCGCAGCAATCCGTGCACCATATTCATACCGCATGCGAAGGGATAGTCGCCCGCGGCCAACGCCGGCAATTTCACTTCGGTGGCGGTGTTGCCCGGCAGCATCGCGTCCAGTCCGAGGTCGCCGAATATAACGTGCGATGTGCATTCGCCGCTTTCCTGCCGGTCGAATGTCAATGTGATCGGGATGCCGGCGCGCATCTCGATGACTGCAGGCGAATATCCGCCTTTGACGGTGATCGTGGCGGTTTGCATGCCGCCGGCCATTTTCCCGGCAGTGCTTTTCCTCGGCGCGAAGAAGAATCGCAAAATCCCCCAAGTCAGCAATGCTGCGACGACGGTCGCTGTGATGGCGGCGGGCAGGTCGATATTCGGCATGCATGTCTCCTTATCTCTCGTTATGCACATTGTCGTTGGTCGTGGTGTTCGTTGGCAAGTGCGTTGCGCGGCTGGCTTAGAGAAATGAGCGCGTGTCGGAGGTCGATGGACTCCTGTTTAATAGAACATATGTTCGACGATGTTGTGATGGTATTGCTGCTGGTGCTGGTAGCGGCGCTTGGTGTTTTCGCTGGCTTCGTGCTGGGGCGTGCGAAGGGGCAGGAGAGCGCCCGCGGCGTGCGGTCCGAGGAGTTGGATCAGGCGAAGGCCGAATCGGAGACGTTGCGCTCGCAGATCGTTGATTTAACCGCGCAGTGTGCCGAGTTCCGTGCGCAATCCGATGGGTTGGGGCAGCAGCTTGCGTATGTGAAGTCGCAGTTGGCACAGGCGCAACAGGCCGAACAGATTCGCATGCAGCGTGAGCGTGAGCGTATGGCGGCTGAGGCCGAGGCGAAACGTCAGGAGCAGGCGAAGGCGTTGCAGGAGCAGGGCAAGGTGTTGTCGGCGCTTGCTCCGGTGCAGAAGAATCTGGATGCCTTGCAGGAGAAGGTCTCGCAGATTGAAGAGGGGCGTAAGCGCGAGATGGGCGCTTTGGGCGAGCAGCTTAAAGGCTTGGGCGAACAGCAGGCGCGGCTTGATAAGGAGACGAGCTCGCTTTCGGCGGCGTTGCGTAATAACAAGGTGCGTGGTGCGTGGGGCGAGGCGCAACTGAAGAATATTGTGGAATCCGCTGGCCTGTTGGAACATGTTGATTTTGATACGCAGGTTGTTGTGGTTGGTGCGGATGGCAAGCAGCAGAGGCCGGATATGGTGGTGCATCTGCCGGGTGGCAAAACCATTCCGATTGATGCGAAGGTGCCGTATTCCGATTATCAGAGGGCTTGTGAGATTCCGGATACCGCGTCGGAAGACGAATTGAACCGTCGTGCGGATTTGCTGCGTGCGCATGCGAAGGCATTGCGTGAGCATGTGAAGACATTGGGCGATCGCGCATATTGGAATGCGTTTGATACCGCGCCGGATTTCGTGGTGGCGTTCATTCCGAATGAAGCATTGCTGCAGGCTGCGTTGGAGACTGATCCGACGTTGATGGATGATGCGTTTTCGCGCAAAGTGGCACTGACTTCGCCGGTGACCTTGTGGGCGGTGTTGAAGTCGGTGGCGTACGCATGGCAGCAGCAGAGCCTGACCGATGACGCGAAGCAGCTGTTTGACTTGTCCCGTGAATTGTATGAGCGGTTCGCGGTGCTGGGCGAACGTGCGACCAAGTTGGGTACGGCGATTTCCAGAACTGTGGCGTCCTACAACCAGTTTGCCTCTTCGTTGGAGTCTCGTGTGCTGGTGACCGCACGCAAGCTGCAGAAGATTGATGCAAGCAAGGTGATCGAACCTGTTGAAATGATTGACCCTGACAAGGCGGACGTGAAGGAACTTTCCGCGCCCGAAGTCGTGGCCGAATCCAACGACGCTGAATAGCATTCGGCGGGGCGCTCGGCGAGGCTGGGTGGTGTTGGGTTTGGCTGGTCGGTGCTTGGCGCGGCTGACTGGCGTTGGCTTTGACGGGTGTTGCTAGTTTTGGCCGGCAATGCTTGTCGAAGCGGGTGGCGCTGGCTTTGACGAGCGGCGTCGGTACTCTAGTTTTATGACTGAAGAGAAGAAGTTCCGCAAGACCGGTGCGGTCGAATCCGGCGCTGACTCAACTGCCGCATTTCAGGAGGTATCGCATATGGCATCCCAGGAAACATCTCAAGAAGCATCTCAGCAGGCATCTCCCATTATGGATCCGGTGGCATTCGCCATGCTCGAGCCGCGAGATCAGCTCAAAACCCTGCTGCAGAATGAAATGGCGGGACGCCCGTTCTGCGAACTGTCGGCGGTTACCTTCGACCATCGTGGTGCTTCCATCGTCGGCCATATTCTGCTCGACGCTTTGGAAGAACAAGGCTATTCGGTCGACGACTTCGACGTTGTCGGTGCTTTGACCGCAGCATCCGTGCCGCTGGTGTGCGCTATGGTTCAGGCAGCCGCCTCCCGCGGGGAAAACCTTGACGGCTTCGTCATGGATTTCGTGTTCCCGTCCATCAAGGGCCCGTCTATCAAGGGCAAGCGTGTTATTTTGCTGGACTCTTGGCTGTCCGAAAAATCCTATGTGCAGACCTCTTCTCTGGTTACCCTGCGCAATGGCAACGAATTGAGTCTCGACTTCTCCGTCGTTGAAGCCGAAGGTGCCGAAGTGTTGGCTGTCGCTTCGCTGGTCGGAGGCGTGGATATGACCGCCCCGACCATCAAAGTCATTAATCCAGTCAATGGTGAAGAGCGTGAACTGCCCTTCATCGAGGTCTATAAAGAATCCGAACTCCACTGAACGCAATAGTGACCAAAGTCGTTACAGTCTGTGCTTTTCAGTGAGACTGCTTGCCGATGGCCCGCGTACGGTCACGAAACAAAACATGAGCAGTTTGTAATGGTTGCGCGTCGAGGGCCGTGTATCCCAACTGTTGCATGTGACCGAATGACTGGACCGCCGGGCATCTGATTGTATGCATGTCTGCTGAACGTGATGCAGCAGACGCATGCGAATATTCGACTACCTTCTTATGGTGATGTGCAGTAATGCTGCACATCACCATCGCGATAACAACAAAGGCGAAAAACACATCATGCACGAACCGAATCCTATTTCTTTGGCGGCAAAAGCATCCGGAGAGCCTGAATTCCGCGAAGTCGGCGTAGGCCCGTGGGCCGAAACCCATCCGGGCGAAGAACGTCCGGATAATCCGCAGTCAAGCAATTACGATGAACGCTACGATTCGCAACTGCTGGACGAAGGTGATCGCCGTAACGTGCTTGATCGCTATCGTTATTGGACGGTTCCTGCAATCAAAGCGGATCTCGATGCGCGTGGACGCCACGCATTTGAAGTGGCCGTCGAAAATTGGACGCACGATTTCAATATCGGATCAATGGTGCGTACCGCCAACGCTTTTCAGGCCGCCAAAGTGCACATCGTCGGCCCGCATAAGTGGAATCGCAAGGGCGCTCTTATGACGGAGCTGTATCAGCACGTTGAACATCATCCCTCCATCAAAGAGCTCGTCGACGACTGGCATCAGCGTATTGCCCAGGAAATCGCCGACGCGCAATCCGAATTGGAGAATCTGCTCAACATCGCAGCAACCAATGACGACGCCCATGCCGCAATATCTCATGCGACTGCAGATTCCAACGCAATTGCTGCAGCAGCCGGTGTTTCTGCCGGTATTGCATCATCCAACAAGGCCGTCAGCAATGAGTCCGTCGGCATCGCAGTACCTGCCGCATTGCAATCCGAAGAAACCGCTGCAATCGGCGATCCCGCCGATATCCCAACTCGAATTGCCGACGCGCAGCATCGTCTCGACGCAGCTCGCGCGGCCCGCGTCATCGCATTGGACATCATCCCCGGCGCAGTACCGATCGAAACCTATCGATTCCCGGAACGCTGTCTCATGCTGTTCGGTGCGGAAGGCCCCGGCCTATCCGAAAAAGCCCTCGAATTGGCCGATGACGTCGTGTACATCTCCCAATTCGGTTCTGTCCGTTCCATCAATGCCGGCGCCGCCGCTGCGGTTTCCATGCACTGTTGGATCGCCCAGCACGCGGCCCCCGCAATCTGACATCATCACGTCCGTCCTCGTCGGTCCTGTTCTTCCGCTAGCGCTTATCCAATTCGCAGACCTGTATGTCGCAGGTCGTGGCGGCGTGAGTAAGCGGAGACGGGGAAAGCGCGGGCCGGTGCAGTGCGAGGCAGTGGAGATGGGAATGGCGCAGGGGCTGGGGCAGTGCAGGCTGGGGCACTGCAGATGGTGACGACGCTAGGAAGAAGACGGGGATGACAGGATGGAATAATTTACGAGCCTCGTCACAAACCGCACGTATAGTAAGGGGCATGCCTACATTCACACGAGAAGAAATCATGCATTTGGGTGATTTGGCCCGAATTGCGCTCACCGATGAGGAAATCACCCGCCTTCAGGGCGAGTTGAACGTCATCGCGGACTCCATCAACAAAGTGCAGGAGGTTGCCGGCGACGACGTGCAGCCCACTGCCAACCCGATTCCGTTGGAAGCCTACCTGCGTCCGGATGTTCCGGAAACGCCGTTGACTCAGGAGGAAGCCACCGCCGGCGCTCCGGTTTCAGAAAACGGCATGTTCGTTGCACCGCGCATTTTGGGGGAGGAGTGAGATGACCGCGACTACCGAACTCGTTAAGCTGTCCGCCGCTGAAATGGCGGCCAAGGTCAAGGCCAAGGAAGTCTCCAGCCGTGAGCTGGTCGAAGCGCATCTGAGCGTTATCGAAGCCGCCGAGCCGAGCATCAACGCCTTCCTGGCGCTGTCCGCCGATCAGGCCCGCGAACAGGCCGACGCTTTCGATGCCAAGAACGCCAAGGGCGAAACCGAGGAGATGCCGGAGCTGGCCGGCGTCCCGATCGCCATCAAGGACATGATCGTCACCAAGGGCATCGTCACCACTGCAGCTTCGAAGATCCTCGAAGGCTGGGTGCCGCCGTACGACGCTACGGTTATCGAAAAGCTCAAGGCTGCTGGCATGCCACTGCTGGGCAAGACCAACCTGGACGAATTCGCTCAGGGCTCTTCCACCGAACATTCCGCTTATGGCCCGACCCATAATCCGTGGGATACCGAGCGCGTGCCGGGCGGTTCCGGCGGCGGCTCCGCTTCCGCGGTCGCCGCGTTCGAAGCGCCGCTCGCTCTCGGCACCGATACCGGCGGTTCCATCCGTCAGCCGGGCGCTCTGACCGGCACTGTCGGCGTTAAGCCGACTTACGGCGGCGTTTCCCGTTTCGGTGCAATCGCCATGGCAAGCTCTCTTGACCAGATCGGACCGGTCTCCCGTACCGTGCTCGATTCCGCTTTGCTGCAGGAAATCATCGGCGGTCATGATCGCCGTGACTCCACGTCCATTCCGGAAGGTCCGCGTCCGATGGCCGCAGCCGCACGTGAAGGCATGAAGCGTGATTTGAAGGGCATGAAGGTCGGCCTTGTCAAGGAGCTGGGTGGAGAAGGCTTCCAGCCGGGCGTGCAGGCTCGCTTCAACGAAGCCGTGAAGATGCTCGAAGAGATGGGTGCGGAAATCGTCGAAGTCTCCTGCCCGCATTTCGAATATTCGCTCGGCGCCTACTACATCATCATGCCGTCCGAAGTCAGCTCCAATCTGGCCCGCTATGATGGCATGCGCTATGGCCTGCGCGTCACCCCGCCGGCCGGAGTTCCGAACACCGCCGCCAACATGATGGCCTACACGCGTGAAGCCGGTTTCGGCGACGAAGTCAAGCGTCGTATCATCCTTGGCACCTACGCGCTGTCCGCCGGCTACTACGATGCTTGGTACGGTTCCGCGCAGAAGGTGCGTACGCTGATCATCGACGATTTCAGGAAGGCCTTCGAAAAGGCCGACGTGCTGATTTCCCCGACCAGTCCGTCCACCGCCTTCAAGTTCGGTGAAAAGATGGACGACCCGCTGGCCATGTACATGAACGACATCGCCACGATTCCGGCCAACCTCGCAGGAACCCCGGCCATGAGCATTCCGTCCGGCCTGTCCGATGACGGTCTGCCGACCGGCATCCAGTTCATCGCCCCGCAGCAGCGGGATGAAGTGGTGTACAAGCCGGCAGCCGCGTTGGAAGCCGCGCTGAACGAGGCTTGGAACGGCCCGATCTGGCAGTCCATGAACACGCCGTGGCTGGATGGCCTGAACAAGTAAACGCATCGGAAAGCAAGAAAGCCGGAACGCCGGAAGGCCGGGAATCTGAAAAGAGCATGGGCCGGAAGGCTGAAAAGCCGGAGCAAGCAAGGAATAACAATGGCTGAAAAACTTATGAAGTACGCCGATGCCGTCAAGAAGTACGATCCGGTCATCGGCTTGGAAACCCACGTCGAACTGAGCACGAACACGAAGCTGTTCTGCCCGGCCGAAGTCTCCTTCGGCGGCGATCCGAACACGCAGCTGACCCCGGTGAGCCTTGGTCTGCCGGGCAGCTTGCCGGTTATCAATGAAACCGCCGTCGATTACGCAATTAAGCTGGGTCTTGCCCTGCATTGCGAAATCGCCGAATGGAGCCAGTTCGCTCGCAAGAACTACTTCTATCCGGATATGCCGCGCAATTATCAGATCTCCCAGTACGACAAGCCGACCAACGGCAACGGCTACTTGGATGTCGAACTGGAAGACGGCACCATTTTCCGTGTGCCGATCGAACGCGCTCACATTGAAGACGATGCCGGCAAGAATACGCATGTTGGCGGTGCCGACGGCCGTATTGAAGGCGCCGATCATTCGCTGGTCGACTACAATCGCGCGGGCGTTCCGCTGATTGAAATCGTCACCAAGCCGATTGAAGGCGCTGGCGAGCGCGCTCCGGAAATCGCGGGCGCTTACGTGCGCACCATCCGCGATATCGTTCGCGCGCTGAACATTTCCCATGCTCGCATGGAGCAGGGTAATATGCGCGCCGATGTGAACGTTTCGCTGCGCCCGTCCGCTGACGATCCGTACGGCACGCGCTCCGAAACGAAGAACGTGAATTCGTTCCGTGGCATTGAAAAGACCATCCAGTACGAGATTCGCCGTCAGGCCGCAATCCTCGACGAAGGCGGCGAAGTCCTGCAGGAGACCCGTCACTGGGATGAAGCGTCGCAGACCACGGCCGGTGGCCGTGTGAAGTCTGACGCCGACGATTACCGTTACTTCCCGGATCCGGATCTGGTGATGCTGCACATCACTCCGGAACGTATCGAGCGTCTGAAGGCTGAAATGCCGGAAATGCCGCGTGAACGCCGCAACCGCCTGCAGGGTGAGTGGGGCTTCTCCGATCTGGAAATGCGTGACGTGGTCAACGCCGATGCCCTTGACCTGATTGAAGCCACTGTCGCAGCCGGTGCAACCGCTGCCGGCGCGAAGAAGTGGTGGCTGGGTGAGCTGTCCCGCGAAGCCAACAACAAGGGCGTCTCCTTGGAAGAGCTGCCGGTTACGCCGGCTGATGTCGCCCGGGTCGAAAAGCTGATTGCTGACGGCAAGCTCAACGACAAACTGGCCAAGCAGACCGTCGCTGGCGTGTTGGCTGGTGAAGGCACTCCGGATGAGGTCGTCGCCAAGCATGGCTACCAGGTGGTGTCTGACGATGGCGCGCTCGTCGCCGCCGTCGAAGAGGCGCTGGCTGCGAATCCGGACGTTGTCGAAAAGCTCAAGAGCGGTAATATGAAGCCGATGGGCGCTATCATTGGTGCGGTTATGCGCGCTACGAAGGGTCAGGCTGATGCCAAGGCGGTCAACAAGATCGTTATGGAAAAGCTCAAGGGCTGATTTCAATTGATTTCGCCTGATTGCGGCAATCATTGCCAGATATCGCCTGACATCGCTTGGAGTCACGCGAAATCGCATGAAATCGTCTGATATTTGGTAGACGCGCTGACTGTCTCGCAGTTGGCGCGTCGCCTTATATATTGGCCGATGCGCAGCGTTTCATGCCCTACTCCGACACGCCCCGACACGTACATCGCCACTGTTCGTTTCCGCGTGTCCATAAGCGAATCAATCAAATGTCACGGCCGCTGGCAACAATTTGCGCGAATCGTCGTTTTCCATCTATTCAGCGAATATTCAGTCGAGTAGAATACTTTCGAAGTGGATTTCGGGGAGCATTCCCCGCGGAGTAGCACAAGGACGAAGGACGAATGTCAGAATATGGCGAGCCGCCGCTAGCGGCGCAGCAGCAATCTCGTGAATTGCCGGCCAAGATCGTCATTCCGCCGATTCGAGGCGAGATGGTGCATCTGCGTCCGGCTACTATCGAAGATTTCGCACGCTTGGACGAATTGGATGCGTTCTACAATGCGCCCGGCGTCACCGGCAAAGATCAACGTTCGGAACGTCTGGCGGTAAGAGCTTGGATGCGTCGTTCCGTAGCTTGGGCCGAAGGTTTGGCGCCTGCCGAATCCGGGGTTGGGGATCCGGAATTGCGACGTACCATTGCTTGGGCAATGGTAACCGATGCCGATCATGATGAGGACGGCAATATTGACGCGAAAAACACAGGCAACGTCATCGGTGTGATTTTCCTGATTGATATTGACGGCTGGTCGCGTTCCGCGCGTATTCAGGTGATTCTCGGCAAGGATTATCGCGGCCGCGGCTATTCGCGTGATGCGATGCCGCGTGTGATGACGTATGGTTTTGCGCCGACACCTGCAGGTCTTGGCATGCATCGTATTTGGGTGGCCGTTCCGGAAGCGAACACGCGTTCGCGTTCGGTGTATCAGTCGCTTGGTTTTGTGCCTTCAGGCACATCGCGCGACGCCTTGTGGGACGCGGAACATAACAAGTATCAAGATCTGATCGTTATGGATACGCTGGCCGACGAATATGATCCGATTCGTTCGCTTGACGCGTTTGGCATGCACGTTTATGAAGACAATCCGGGTGTGAAGGAAGCGTTGAGCGCCCGTGAGCATTCGATTGCCATTCAGATTGAGCATTCTTCTAACGAGGGACGTCCTGAGCATTTCAATCGAGACGGCCATAATGGCCGAGACGGTGTGCAGAACGTTGACAAGGTGTCTACTCGGAACGGTGGCAGGTCGGATACTGCTGAGATGATGACGCCGTCGAATAACGCGCAGCGTGGGTCTGCGGCGAAGGGTGATAATCGTATGGCGGTGCCGGCGGATGAGGTTGTTGGCTCCGAGGGACGTCCTTCGTCCGGCGATGAGAATGATCATAATGATTGGCCGTACAATTCGTCCGAGCATAAGCCGTCCAAGGAAGCGTGGTGGCGTGTGCTCGGCCATGGCCGCAAACGCGAAACGGAAGGTATGTAAGGCACGATGAGCGCCGAAGATCTCGATAATTACGAAACCGACGCGGAACTTGCCCTGTACAAGGAATATCGTGACGTTATCAAGTTGTTCACGTATGTTGTGGAGACTGAACGTCGCTTTTACTTGGCGAATAAGGTGGATTTCAATGTTCGCTCCGCCGGTCAGGACGTGTATTTCGACGTGCAGCTGACCGATGCGTGGGTGTGGGATGTGTATCGTTCCAGCCGCTTCGTTAAAAGCGTTCGCATCGTCACATTCAAGGATGTGAACGTCGAAGAAGTGCAGAAAACCGATATCGATATTCCGGACGATATCCGTTGATGCAAGTTCTGATTGAAAAACGAAAGTGATGCCGCCGATTTTTGGAGGCATCACTTTTTGCGTCATATCAGTACTGTTATGACGTTTTGGCGGCCTGCGGCAACCTGATTTCGTCATATCAGCATTGAATATGACATTGTGATAACGTCGGTATCCGTTTTCGTGAGATTCGTAAGGATGTCACATGATGTCATGTGCGTTTCCTTACCTGCGAGTAAACTGCTTGTGATTTTGTTTTAAGGAGACTTCAAAGTGACGAACAAGCAATCCGTTGTGATTATTGGTGGAGGTCCTGCCGGTCTTACCGCTGCGTGGGAACTCGTCAAAGACGGTGGCGCTGATCAATATGACGTAACCGTTTTGGAAGCAACGCGCGAATTCGGCGGTATTTCGCGAACCGTTCGCCATAATGGCAACCGCATGGATATTGGCGGTCATCGCTTTTTCTCGAAGGATGGTCGCGTTATGGACTGGTGGAAGGAGGTCCTGCCGCTGCAGGGCGCTCCCAGCTATGACGATCGCAAACTCAACCGCGACCATGATATGGAGCCGGGCGGCCCGGATCCGGAAGTCGAAGACAAGGTGATGCTGAAGCGTCACCGCGTGTCTCGCATTTACTGGAATCGTCATTTCTTTGATTACCCGATTTCCCTTTCGCCCAACACGTTAAGGGCGATGGGTCCGAAGCTGACGCTGGTCGCCGGTTTTTCATACTTGAAGTCGGTTTTCCACAAGCTTCCTGAAACGAATCTGGAAAACTTCTATATCAACCGTTTCGGACGCAAGCTCTATTCGATGTTCTTCGAAGGCTATACCGAGAAGCTGTGGGGACGTCATCCTTCCCAGATTTCCGCCGATTGGGGTGCGCAGCGCGTTAAGGGCCTGAGCATTATGGGCGTGTTGAAGAATGCGTTCGAAAAGCTGCTGCCGAAGAAGCGCAGTAATGCCGAAGTGGAAACCTCGCTGATCGAGGAATTCTGGTATCCGAAGTTCGGTCCCGGTCAGCTGTGGGAAACCGTGGAAAAGAACTGCGAGCAGGCGGGCGTCAAGGTGTTGACCGATGCCAATGTGACTGAAATCCGCCAGGAAGACGGCCGTATTTCTTCCGTGGTGTATGTGGATTCCGAAGGTAACCGCACCGAATTGGCCGCCGATCAGTTCATTTCTTCGATGCCGGTGAAGGATTTGGTCAACGCGATCAACGCTTCCGAACAGCATGCTCCGACCGATATGGTCGAGATCGCCAATGGCCTGCCATACCGTGATTTCGTTACGGTTGGCCTGCTGGTCAAGCACCTGCGTCTGAAGAACACCACTGATATTCCGACTCTGGGCAATCCGCCGATTGTTCCGGACTGCTGGATTTACGTGCAGGATCCGGGCTATAAGGTCGGTCGCTTGCAGATTTTCAACAACTGGAGCCCGTACCTGGTCAAGGATGTTGACAATACGGTGTGGATTGGCTTGGAGTATTTCTGCGAGGAAGGCGATTCGTTCTGGAATATGAGCGATGGGGACGCTACGAAGTTTGCCATTCAGGAGCTGACCCGCATGCGCGTGATCAATGGTCCGCAGGATGTGCTCGACTCCCACCGCGAACGTGTTAAGAAGGCGTACCCGGCATATTTCGATACGTATGATCGCATGCCTGAGCTAGTCGAATACCTTGATTCCTTCGGCAACCTGTATTGCGTGGGCCGTAATGGCCAGCACCGCTATAACAATATGGACCATTCCATGGCCACTGCGATGGAAGCCGTCGAAAACATCAAGTCCGGCAAGACTTCGAAGCGTAACGTGTGGTCGGTGAACACCGACAAGTCGTATCACGAGCAGAAGTAGCGCGTAAGGTCCCGAAATCGCGACGCTGCTGTTGCGTAACGCAGCATGCAAGCCGCCCGTTGGCCGTTCGGCCAGCGGGCGGCTTTGTTCGTAACGATTACATGTTGAAAGTGGTTGCACACGGAAATTTTTCGTTGCAATCACAGGCGCGACTGAAAAATCCGATTGAAAATTCCTCCGAATACCCCGACATTTCGCAGTGTTGCGTTGGTCGCGTCGCCGTTGTATGGTTATCGGAGTTCGCTTGTACATATGGAATGACGGCGAATGTTCACGCGGTTTTCCGCAAATCTTTTTTGAAGCTGCTGCATGCAGTGTTTTGCAGAGCCAAGGAAAGGCATAACCAGTGGCAACTAGCCCGAATCTTGAAGATATGAAGCTGCCCGAATTGAGGGATTTGGCCAAGCAAATGGGCCTTCGTGGCACTTCGACTATGCGTAAGCCCGAATTGGTGGCGACGCTTCAGGCCGCCCGCACCGGTGGCGAAGCCCCTGAAGGCGTAACGGTAAAAGTGCCGAAGCAGGCTGTGAAGACCGTGAATATTGCGCAGATTGCAGACGATGCGAAGGCATCGAAGGATGATGTCCAGACTACGGATACACGCAATGCCTACGTTGCGTCGCATGATGACGAATCCGTAGATGAAAAGATGGTGCAGACGAAGCGTCATGCTGGTCGCGGCGCAAGCGTTGATGCTGATGCCGTTGACATTCAGCTGCCTGCTTTGCCGTCTCGCGAAGATCGTCGCGGTCGCCGCAATGCTGATGCGCAGGATGATGATATGCCGCGCGTTGACCGCCGTGCCCGCAAGCGTCGAGGCGCTGATGACGCTTCCTCTTTGCTTGATGGGTTGGATTTGGACATCAGTCAGCCGAAGCGCGAGGATCGTCGTAATCGTCGCAATCGTGATGATGATTTCAATGCTGATCAGACTCGCCGCCGACGTCGCGGCTCCGATTTGAGCGGTATCACCATTGAACGCGATACCGATCGTGACCTTGCCCACGAAGATGATTCCGTGCGTGATTTGGCTGATATTCTGGCCACTCTTCCGAATCAGCCGGCGGATAATGCTCGTCATGATCGTGTGGAAGACGAGGAATCCGGCGAAGATCGCGAGTTCTCACGTCGTAGCCGCAATCGTCATACCGATCATGAGGATCGTCGTGAGCGTATGGAGCGTCGCGGTCGTCGCATGCGCGGCCGTGATGACGATCGCGACGCGACGCATGACGCGCATGATTCTCGTGATGATCGTGAGCGTGACCGCGATGCCCGTGATATGCGTTCCGAACGTTCCGAGCGTCTGGACCATGGAGAGCGCGAAACCCGTCGCGAGGAGCCGCAGGATGATCTGGTACCGGTCGCAGGCATTGTGGATGTGCTGGATTCCTACGCTTTCGTGCGTACTTCCGGCTATCTGCCTGGCCCGAACGATGTGTATGTGTCGATGGGGCAGGTCAAGAAGTATGGCCTGCGCAAGGGTGATGCCGTGCACGGTTCCATTCGTGCGCCGCGTGATGGTGAACGTCGCAATCAGCGTCAGAAGTTCGTACCGCTGCAGTCCATTGATTCCATCAATGGCATGACGGTGGAGGAGGCCGCGAACCGTCCGCAGTTCAACAAGCTGACGCCGCTGTACCCGCAGGAACGACTGAAGCAGGAGACCACGCCGAACAAACTCACTGGTCGTCTGATTGATATCGTCGCTCCGATCGGCAAGGGGCAGCGTGGTTTGATTGTATCTCCGCCGAAGGCCGGTAAGACGATCACGCTGCAGAACATCGCCAATGCGATTGCGACGAACAATCCGGAAGTCCATCTGATGGTCGTGCTTGTGGACGAACGTCCGGAAGAAGTGACCGATATGGAACGTACCGTGCAGGGCGAGGTTATTTCCTCCACCTTCGACCGCCCAGCCTCCGATCACACGACGGTTGCCGAACTGGCCATCGAACGCGCGAAACGACTGGTCGAGCTTGGACAGGATGTCGTTGTGCTGCTGGACTCCATGACCCGTTTGGCTCGCGCCTACAATATCGCCGCTCCGGCTTCCGGACGTATCCTGTCCGGTGGTGTGGATGCGCAGGCGCTGTACCCGCCGAAGAAGTTCTTCGGCGCGGCCCGCAATATCGAAAACGGTGGCTCGCTGACGATTATCTCTTCCGCGCTGGTGGAAACCGGTTCCAAGATGGACGAGGTGATTTTCGAAGAGTTCAAGGGCACCGGCAATATGGAACTGCGTCTGAGCCGTGAGTTGGCTGACAAGCGCCTGTTCCCGGCCATTGATGTGAATGCTTCCGGCACGCGCCGCGAAGAGCTCATCACCGATCCGCAGGAATTGCCGATCATCTATCGTCTGCGCCGTCTGCTGGGCGGCCTTGAGCCGGAGCAGGCATACCAGACGCTGGTGCCGCGTTTGAAGAAGACGCCGACGAACCGTGATTTCATGGCCGCGATCGTGCAGCAGGCGAATGCGAATGGCACCAATGGCAATTGATACGCAGATGGCACAGGCGCCGCAATGGCGTGAATCCACGATTGATGAGACGCAGGCAGCCTTGCATCCGCAGGTCGCCGACGCGGTCGCGCATATCGAGCGACTTCGGCAGTCCATTGATAACGTCGATGCCGCGATTGTGCTGCTGCTGTCGGAACGCTTCAAATATACGGAGCAGGTGGGGCAGTGGAAGGCGCAAGCCGGTTTCGGTCCGTCCGATTCCAAGCGTGAAGCGCAACAGGTGGAACGCCTGCATCAGGTGGCGGCTTCGGCCGGGTTGCCTGCAGCCGTCGCCGAACAGTACCATCGTTTTGTAGTGACGGCAGCCAAGAACCGGCATCAGCAGATTGCGCAGGGTGCCGCGTAGCCAGGCGTTGCAATTGAAATAGCGAAGGCCGCTGGCGTCCCTGTGAGGGGGCGGCGGCCTTTTCGTTATCGACGACAGAGAAGACGCCGCCGTTGTGTACCCTTCGGCGAAGTATTCACCGAGAATCGGGCCAATATGGGGCATGTATGCATTGTGGCCGTCGCCCCATGGGGGGCGACGGCCACAATGTCAAGCCATCACCAAACGATCATGCGTTGGAAGCACGCCGGATCAGGCTTTCTTGGCCTTGACCGGCGGCTCGCCCAATTCGCCGGCGAGCACGGTCACTGCGGAGGCGGCGTCGCCGTCCTCGCCTTCGGCGGCCGTACCGAACGCGATCTCACCGGTCACACGGCCGGCTTCGGCGATATCGTTCAGAGCGGCTTCGATGGAAGCGCGAACATCATCGGCAGCGCCCAGCGTCACCGAGAGGATCGGGGTCTTCATAGAAACCTTCGCCTTGGATTTGATACCGCGCAGTGCAGCCAGCGCCTCTCCGGCATGGGCCAGCAGATCGGCGGAGGCGTCGCCGGCGGCTTCGGCGTACACATCGGCGACCGGCCATACGGCGCGGTGTACGGAGCCTTCGCCCTCATGCATCCAAGACCACACCTCTTCCGTGGCATACGGCAGGTACGGGGCCAGCAGGCGCACGAAAGCATCCAGTCCCAGGCCCAGCGTGGTGCGGGCGGACTTGACGGCCGTTTCGCTCGGCAGCTTGCCGGTGGCGTCGGCGGTGCCGTAAGCGCGGTTCTTCACCAGCTCGATGTAGTCGTCGCAGAACTGCCAGAAGAAGGCTTCGATGGTTTCCAGCGCCTTGGAATGCTCGTAGGCGTTCAGGGCGTCGGTGGCCTCGCGCACGACGGCCGCCATGCGCGCCATGGCGGCGCGGTCGATCGGCTCGGTCACATCGGCCGGATTCCAAGTGGCGACCGCGGAGTCGGCCACATGATGGTTGTCGTCCTCACGGCCGATGGCCAGAGCGAACTTCGTGGCGTTGAGCAGCTTGATCGCCAGACGGCGACCGATCTTCATCTGGCCTTCGTCATAGGTGGCATCCAGGCCCAGACGAGCGGCGGCGGCCCAGTAGCGCACGGCATCGGCACCGAACTTTTCGATCGGCTCGTTCGGCACGACGACGTTGCCCTTGGACTTCGACATCTTCTTGTGGTCCGGGTCGAGAATCCAACCGGACAACGTGGCATGAGCCCATGGCAGGCACTTGTTTTCCAAGTGGGCACGGTCCACGGTGGAGAACAGCCAGGTGCGGATGATGTCTTGTCCCTGCGGGCGCAGGTCCATCGGGAAAGTGGCGTTGAAAATCGCCTTGCTCTCCTCGTCCGGCTCCTCCCAGCGGGTCACGATCTGCGGGGTGAGGGACGAAGTGGCCCACGTGTCCATGATGTCCTGCTCAGCGGTGAAGCCGTTCGGCTGGTCACGTTGGGATTCCTCATAACCGGCCGGCACGTCGATCGTCGGATCGATCGGCAGAATGTCTTCGCTCGGCACGATCGGATGCTCGTAATCCGGCTCACCGGCCTCGTTCAGCGGGTACCACAGCGGGAACGGCACACCGAAGAAACGCTGGCGGGAAATCAGCCAGTCGCCGTTCAGGCCGTTGACCCAATTTTCGTAGCGCACGCGCATGAAGTCGGGGTGGAATTCGAGCTCGCGGCCGCGTTCAATCAGCTGCGCGTTCAACGCGGTGTCGGTGCCGCCGTTCTTCAGGTACCACTGGCGGGAAGTGACGATCTCGAGCGGCTTGTCGCCCTTCTCATAGAAGTTCGTCATACGCTTCGTCGGCGTCGGCTCGCCGTCCATGTCACCGGATTCACGCAGCGCGTCGACGACGGCCTTGCGCGCGGAGAACGTGGTCTTGCCGGCGATTTGCTCGAACATGGCGCGGCCGGATTCGTCCTTGATCCAATCCGGGGTCTCCATGATGATGCGGCCGTTGCGCTGAATGATCGGACGCAGCGGCAGGTTCAGGTCACGCCACCACTGGACATCGGTGACGTCGCCGAACGTACAGCACATGGCGATGCCGGCGCCCTTGTCCATTTCGGCGGCCGTGTGCGCCAGAATCGGCACCTTGACCTTGAACAGCGGAGAGTAGACATACTGACCGAAATATGGCTTGTAACGTTCGTCATCCGGATGCGCGATCAGAGCGCCGCAGGCGGCCAGCAGTTCCGGACGGGTGGTTTCGATGTAGATCGGGGTGCCGTCCTCGAAACGGAATGCGATCTTGTGGTAGAAGCCCGGATATTCGCGGGATTCCAATTCAGCCTGGGCCACAGCGGTCTGGAAGGTGACGTCCCACAGGCCCGGAGCGTCCTTCTGATAGGCTTCGCCGCGGGCGAGATTGCGCAGGAACGCCTTCTGGGCGACGCGACGTGGATGCTCGCCGATGGTGTGATAGGTCTGCGACCAGTCGATGGACAGGCCCAGCTTGCGCCACAGGGCTTCGAACAGCTTCTCGTCCTGTGCGGTGAGCTTCTCGCACAGTTCGATGAAGTTCTGGCGGGAAACCGGCACCTGATCCTTGGCATCGATCTTCTTGCCGTCGGTGCCTTCGAACGGCGGCACAAAATCCGGATCATACTTCAGGGAAGTGTCCACGCGCACGCCGTAATAGTTCTGCACACGGCGCTCGGTCGGCAGGCCGTTATCGTCCCAACCCATCGGATAGAACACGTCGAAGCCCTGCATACGCTTGAAACGGGCGATGACATCGGTGTGGGTGTAGGAGAACACGTGGCCCACATGCAGGGAGCCGGAAACGGTCGGCGGCGGAGTATCGATGGAATAGACGGCCTTGCGGTCGCGGCTGCCCTGGAACTTATATACGCCGTTTTCGTCCCAGACGCCACGCCACTTGTCTTCGAGACCGTCCACGCCCACCTTGTCCGGCAGTGGGGTGAGGTTCGCAGTGATGGTGTGTTGGCTTTCAGTCATGTTTCCCAAGTCTAGAAGCCATTTGTGACAACACTGCAGCGTGACCGCAGTGCGCCAAGCCGGCCAGAGGCGAGTCGGAACCAAAACGAATCCGGGCCGGAATCGTTTTGGAGCCAAACCGGAAGCAAGCCTTGTCTCAACACCACATCACTGCACCGTCAAATCCGCCAACGGCAGCCATTCGCCTGTCATATTCGTCGGGTATCCCGCTAAACCATTCGACGTAATCACATAATCCTTGCGTGTATACAGCCAATCCGCGGCGGCGTTGTCGCTGACGATGCGCGCATATGCGCGAAGATTTTTCTTGTAATCATCATCATTGGTCGACGCCATCACCGTATCCCATGCCTGCTGTGCGTCGCCGTTTTCAAAATGGAATACGGACTGCGCATTTGAAAAAACTTCGGCGTCGCCCTGCTCATTCATCGTCATCAAAGCAATCGCATACGTTCCTTCTTGAAGACGCGTCTGCAATGTGGCGTCATCCAATGTTTCCATCGAAACGTCAAATCCAAGCGCCTGCAATTGCTCAAGAATTTCCTGTCCTAACTGGGCATATTCCGTCGGCACAAGAAATGTGAACGCTTCAAAATAGGAGGGCGCAAAAAAACCGCGCATCGACTTCGCCTGCGCCAAATCATAAGGAAACAGGCCTGTCAGATCCTCATATCCGTCTTCCAGCGGGCTTATTGGGCCGCCCAGCGCCTCATATGAATCGTCCGCAATGGATTTGAGCGCGCTCGCATTCACCGCATACCGCACCATTTTGCGTACTTGCTCGTCGGAAAACGGCGAATCAGCCGACATGTTGTAGCCCAGCAGCACTTTTTCGAAGCCGGTTCCCGATGAAATCGCCGTGTTCGGAATTTCCGCGACTTCACTGATTGCGGATGAGGTATCCGGCAGCGCCATTTGAATATCGCCATGTTTGAAGGCGGCTACCAGTGCGGCATCGTCGCTGTAATAATGCAGTAGGATTTGCGATAGCGCGGCTTTGCCCGACCAGTAATCATCGTTGCGCTGCAGTGTGATTGTGCCGTCCGACATATCGGTGACGACGAATGGGCCGGTGCCGACGCTGGATGTGGCGTAGTCGATGTTGGATTGTTCGTCGTATATGATGCCGGCGCGTCCGCTTAATGCGCGCAGCAAACGCGGATCGGTATGCGACAGTGTGATTTCGACGGTGTCATCGCTTGGATTCTTGACGCTTTTAAGATTGGTGAAAGCGTTGGCGCAGACGAAACCATGCTGGACCGCTTGTTGGATTGACCAGACCACGTCGGATGACGACATGGTATGCCCGTTGGAAAAACGCACGCCGCTGCGCAAGGTGAACGTGTAGGTGAGACCATCGTCGGAAATGTTCCAGGATTTCGCCAATCCGGGTCGTAATTCGTTCGACTGGTTGCGCGTGATCAGCGTTTCGTACACGTTGCCCAACAGGACGCGTTGGACGGCGATGCCGTCGTCGGTGCGAATATCCAAGGATTGTGGCGCGTCGGTAAGACCGACCGTTACCGTGTGATCTGATTGGATGACGTCGATATGCGGCAAAATGCTGCGATGATTGAGCAGTGCGAAGCCCGCCCATATGATCGTCCCCAACGCTGCGGCGGTCACGATGAAAATCAGCCATCGCTTCACGGCGTCAACGATGTCTTTCTTCATGCTTTGAAGTCTAGCGGTAATATTGCGCAGCGGCGGAAAGCACGCCGTCTGCATGGCCGCGTGCCGGAATCGGTGATTGATTGTGACGATGTGATTGGGTGATTGCACGATGTCGACGATTTGGCTTGTGCGAAGTATCGGATCGGTGATGTGAATGTTCGCTACGCAACGACTTCCGCACTGGGACAGGTATCACGCAGCGGGCATTGCGCACAGTCAGGACGCCTTGCACGGCATGTGGCACGCCCGTGCAGAATCAGCCGATGAGACAGATCCGTCCATTCTTCAGGCGGGAAACAGGCGGTGATTTCGCGCTCAATCGCAACCGGATCAGGGGAGGGGCTGCGCCAGTCCGAACGCCAACGAAGACGGCCCGTCACACGGATCACATGCGTGTCAACAGGGAATCCCGGCACGTCAAACGCATTGCCCAACACCACATTCGCGGTTTTACGCCCCACTCCCGGCAGTGTTATCAGATCTTCCATCGTGCGCGGTACGACGCCGTCGAAACGAGTGTCCAATTCATGCGAGAGGGCGATGATATTGCGTGCTTTCGCATGGAAGAACCCCAGCGTGCGAATCAGCTCTTCAACATGTTCCGGATTCGCCGCAGCCAAATCATGCGGTTTGGGATACGCCTCGAACAAGGCCGGCGTCACCGTGTTGACACGCTTGTCCGTGGTCTGCGCGCTTAGTACGGTCGCTACCAATAATTGGAACGGATTCGTGAAATTCAACGCGCACTGCGGGTTCGGAATCACTTCGCACAACACCGCATATTCGTCATGCATGCGCTGCAAGCGCGCTGTCTTCGATTCGCGCGGCATGCTATTCGGCGTCCCCTTCACCGTCTTCCGGCGGATCGAAGCGGTAGCCGACGTTGCGTACCGTGCCGATTACATGTTCGTATTCGCTGCCCAACTTGGCGCGCAGACGACGGATATGCACGTCAACCGTGCGAGTGCCGCCATAGTAATCGTAACCCCACACTTCCTGCAACAATTGTGCTCGCGTGAACACGCGACCCGGATGCTGTACCAGGTATTTGAGCAGTTCGAATTCCTTATACGCCAAATCAATCGGGTGACCGCGTAGACTGGCGGTGTAGCCGTTCGTGTCAACAATAAGATCGCCGGAACGAATCAGGCCGTCCTCATCGCCGTCCGTCGTATCGGCGCTGTTGGAGTTGCTCGAAGTGTAATCGCCGTGTTCACAGGCCAGTCGCAGGCGGCTTTCCACTTCGGCCGGGGATGCGGAGGAGACCACCATATCGGCGATGCCCCACTGCGCGTTCACCGCAGCGAATCCGCCCTCGGTCAAAATCAGAATAATCGGTGTCGCAAGTCCCGTCGCATGAATCAGATTGCACAATGTTTTCGCCGTGGCTAAATCATCGCGGGCATCAAGGAACAGAATCGTGCTTTCCGGCATTTTCACCAAGCTTGCAGCATCCATCGGCAACACGCGTACACGATGAGACAACAAGGCGAGGGAAGGCAGTACGGTGGCGGGGTCGCTGGCGAACGTCATAAGCGTAAGATCCGTCACGGCATTTCCCTCCAGTTGCTTGTTGAAGCGCATGACAACTGTTTTGGCTGCAGCGCTGGTCGAGGCCAAACAGCTGCGGGCGTCGCCACAGTCAGTAGGCCGCGTCTGTAATGCAGTCGCAATCATACGCCGGTAACGATTGTAGACGCATGTTGTGGACACGTGTGGTTACATTATTCATGGATAAGATGTATTCAAATCGCGATGACCGCAATGTGAACGACGACGCGATTTGCTGCGTGATTTGCCCTGCGGATTGTCGTGCTGGTCACGGTGTGAATTGCATTGCCATGCGTACTGCGATTCGCTGCGTGGCCAGCCTCGTGATGCGCTGTGCGAATTGTGGTACGAGCTGCAATATGGATTGCAATGTGAACGGAGGGAGCTGCATATGAGCACGAAGAAGAATTCGGACGGTATGTTCGGCGTGCAGGTCGGGGCGTATGCGGCGCTGATCATCGCTTCGATTATTTCCATGGTGTGCGCGCCGGATGCAGCCGCCGCTCAGGCAGGTGGCGGCGTTTTCTATATGTCGGCCGTTCCTGCGGCTGTGGTCGGTGTCGTGCTGCTGGCATTATGGCTTGCCCGTGACTTTTCGCCCCTGCGCGACGGCGGTGCGGGACATGTGATTTCCGGTATTCTTGGCGTGCTGTCCGGATCATGTGCGGTGACGGCGCTGCTGAACGGCATCGTGAATCCCGTCAAGGCCACTGGCGCCGAAGGCGTGGAGACTTCGGATTTCCATCAGACGGAAACATGGCTGGCTGGCGTCGGCATATTGCTGATTGCGTTGATTGTTGTGGCTTTCGGTCGTCAGATGGCGCGCGAGGAGCGTTCACATCTGATTCGTTCCCTGTCGCACAACGTGCTTGACGGCGTGTGCGCGATCAGCGTATTCGGATGGTGTTTTCTGCCGGGATTGCTGCAGGTGATTGTCGGTACGCAGCAGTTGCATGATCCGGGCCTCAATTGGGTGGCCCCGGTATTGCTTGCCGTAATCGTGTTGGTGGCGGCGCTGCTGGCAGTGGCTTCGTATTGGTGGCATAAAGAAATGGATCCGCCGTCGGAAGCACGCCATGCATGGGTCGGCGTGGCGCTTGCCCCGGTGATGCTAAGCGGTGCCGCAGTGGCGTTGGCGGCGCTGATCATCGCAGTGTTGTGACGTGCGGAGATGTGTTGCGATTACTTGTGATACTGCAATGATCGCGATGCACGATTGCTCGTTGTGACATGATTATTGCAGTCGAACAATAATGGGCTGGCCTTCCGCGCGGAAGACCAGCCCATTGCAATATCGCAATATAACGCGCACAGGAAATCAATTGCCGATTTCAATCAGATTGAAATCGTATTGTGAAATCAGCGTTGAAATCAAGCTTCGGAAGCGGCGAGGCGCTCGCGAGCTTCGACGATTTCCTTTTCGGCGGCTTCGGCGCCGGTCCAGTAATCGCCCGGCAGAACTTCCTTGCCCGGTTCCAGAGCCTTGTACTGCTCGAAGAAGTGCTTGATTTCGGCCTTATGGTATTCGGAAACGTCGTCGATGTCCTTGATGTCGTCGAAGCGAACATCGGCCGGTACGCACAGCACCTTGTCGTCTCCGCCGGCTTCGTCGACCATGTGATATAGGCCGACAGCGCGGCATTCAACCACACAGCCCGGGAACACGGAGTTCGGAATCATGATCAGGGCGTCGAGCGGATCGCCGTCCTCACCCAGGGTGCCCTCGATGTAGCCGTAATCATCCGGGTAGCCCATGGAGGTGAACAGGGTACGGTCCAGGAAGACGCGGCCGGTCTCATGATCCACTTCGTACTTGTTCTTGGAGCCGCGGGGGATCTCCACCACGACGTTGAAGGTTTCTGCCATTGCATTCTCCTTTGGAATTCGACAGTTGGTTGTACTGGTGTACTCATAGAACACAATACCGCGCCCGACGGCACATTGGCACGTCGGGCGCGGCATTGATTGGCGTTTTGCTGGATGTCGGCTGTTATCAGGTATCAGTCTTGTCTCAGCCTTCCACGGTCAGAATGTGTGCCACATCCGCCCATGGCGCGAGCGAAACGAAGTTATCCCAACCCCATTCGAACTCGCGGCCGGTCAGTTCGTCGCGCACATGCACGGCGCGGTCGGTCGGCAGGCCATAGTCCTCCAATTCCAGATGAACCGTGGATTGGTGTGCGTTGTAGCCGTCAAGATTGACGACGACGATTACCGTATCGGTCTGGCCTGTGCCGGTGTATTCGGCCGGCGTCTGACGAATGAACGCGAGAATGTTCGGATCCGAGGTGGGCAGGATATGCAGGTTGTGGTAGCTCCTGCATGCCGGATGCTTGCGACGAATCTCGTTCAATGCGCCCAGCAGTTCGCTGATGCCGTACTTGTTGGCCTCATCCCAATCGCGCACCTTGATTTCGTACTTTTCGTTGTCGATTTGCTCTTCGAAGCCGGGGCGCTGGCGGTTTTCGATCAGTTCGTAGCCGTTGTAGATGCCCCAGCTTGGGCTGCCCATGGCGGCGAGCACGGCGCGGATCGCATGGCCTGCGATGCCGTTGTCGCGCGTGTAGGCGGTCAGAATATCCGGCGTGGTGGGCCAGAAGGTGTTGTGCTGGTAGAAGCCGCCCAAACCGTTGGTTTCCGGCAGGAACTCCGCCAGTTCTTCCTTGGTGTTGCGCCACGGGAAGTAGCAATGGGACTGTGTGAATCCGGCGTAGCTCAGTGCGCGCACCATACCCGGGCGAGTGAACGCCTCGGCGAGGAACAGCACTTCCGGATGCTTCTTCGTGACTGCGGCGATGACATCCTGCCAGAAGCGAACCGGCTTGGTGTGCGGATTGTCGACGCGGAAAATGGTGACGCCAGCATCAATCCACAGGTTCATGATGCGTACGACTTCCTTTTCGATACCAGCCATGTCGGCGTTGAAATCGATCGGGTAAATGTCCTGATACTTCTTCGGCGGATTCTCCGCAAACGCGATTGTTCCGTCCGGCTTGGTGCGGAACCAGTTCGGATGCTGCTTGACCCACGGATGGTCCGGCGAGCACTGCAGCGCGAAATCAAGGGCGATTTCCAAGCCCAGTTCGTGGGCGCGGGTGCAGAACGCCTTGAAATCATCCATGGTGCCCAGCAACGGGTCGACGGTGTCGTGGCCACCTAATTCGGAGCCGATGCCAAACGGGGAACCGGGATCGTTCGGGCCTGCGACCAGTGAATTGTTACGGCCCTTGCGGTTGGTCACGCCAATCGGGAAAATCGGCGGCAGATAGACGATGTCGAAACCTTCTTCGGCTGCGCGCTCAAGGCCTGTGACCGAGGTCTGCAGCGTGCCCTGGACGATATTACCGCTGTCGTCGACATAGGCGCCTTCGGAGCGAGGGAAGAACTGATACCATGCGGCGAAGCTGGACTTCGGACGTTCCACGCGCAGGCGCTGCGGGTTACTGGCGGAAATGCCGTCGCGCAGCGGGTTGGACTCATGCAGGGCCGCGATAATCGGATTGTCGGCTTCAGCCAGCCGCGCTTCGGCTGGGCGTTCCTTGTCATCCATACGGTCGGCGGCCTGTTGCAGATGCTTGCGGTCGCGGGCGGT
Organism: Bifidobacterium sp. LH_512; assembly: GCF_056356435.1. Lineage (NCBI taxonomy): Bacteria > Bacillati > Actinomycetota > Actinomycetes > Bifidobacteriales > Bifidobacteriaceae > Bifidobacterium > Bifidobacterium sp. LH_512. The sequence goes on along the minus strand of NZ_JBKEUE010000003.1, from coordinate 145,613 downwards.
AAGCTTCGCATCTTTGGTTTCTGCCCAGCGACGCAGCAGTTGTGCGCCGGATTCAAGTGAGTTCTCTACGTCGTCGTTCACCTGCACTTTGATACGTGCGTCGTGCAGCCAGGAAGTGTAGGTGTCTTCCCACCCTTCGACGATGAAGCTCCATTCCCCAAGCTGCTTCTTGACATTGGTGTAGTCGTCGTCCCATGGTTTCAGGTCGCTGTGTTCGCCAGCTTGAACGGTGGCGACCCAACGGTCGAGGCCCGGATTGACGCAATGCATGGGCACGCGTGCCATTTCGCGGCTGCGTGGATTGCGCAGCACCACGGTGGCGCCGACTTTGGTACGGCCTTCGATGAATACCTGTGCGGTAACGTCGAAAGCTTCGCCGATTTCGACGCGGGCCGGATAGATTCCGTTTTCGATGGATGGCGTGACATCCAGCACGTTGATGCGACCGAACTGGTCGGGGGTGGAACGTTCAAGGATGGGGGCGGCAGGCTCGCCGACAGTCATTTCGACTGCGGCCTTCGCCTTCGTCGTGCGTTTGGCCGCCGGCTTGCGCGTGGCGGTGGAGGAAGCGTCTTTACGTGAGCGTGTTGTCGCTTGTGTTTCTGCCATAGTGCCGATTATAGAGACGGAGACAGCAAAAGTGTCTTAAATTTTTGAGCTATTTTTGAGCGCTTGAAAATGTTGATTTGAAGCCGAATATCGGGATTTCGACGTTGTTTTTTATGTGATTGCGCGCTGTATTGCGGCGTTGACGTGATTTGTAAAACGGTGATGTCAGTCGATTGATTGTGCGAATTGACTGCTGCCACATGTGCGTGCTCGTGGACGGATGTGGATGACTGAAAAGATCTGCGTCAGGTTGTGCATAATTTGGCAAAAAGTTATCCACAACACGCCGCCGGCGGTCTCTCTTCGTCCACAGCACCCAAAAACCACCCGATGAAATGACGTTTTCTGACAGTCTCGAAGCATCGTGGCAATGCGGCTGCGATACCAAGGAAAGGAAGATCATGGAAACGAAAAGACGTCATGCCGTCGGGTTCATCATCAGTATGCTGGCGACGTGTGTGGTGCTGGCCATGACGCTGCTTGCCGCAGGGCCAACGGCAATGGCTGCAGCGGAACAGCTGGAGAAAGCCCCGGCGGGCACGCATAGGCCTTATACCCATAACGGAAGCGACCTCGATATCGGCGTTACGGCGAAAGATAGTGAGGGTCGTTATTACTATTGTCGCGAAATCAACAAGTTCACGGATTATTGGGCCGGTACGGCGACCAAAATGACGGACGATGCCACTGCCCGTGCCGTAGGTTGGATGATCGAGCAGTATAAGGATTCAACGGATTTTTATGTGCACACAGCCATCGCCGTGATCGTGCATGACGAATATGACATAGATCCTGATATTTGGGACCAGGTTCGTGTGACCGTTATGTCGGAATTCCCCGAAGTGGCGGCAAAAGTGGAAGAGCTTTGGTCTGAGGCTAAACGCAATACACCGGCCAAGGCGGTGGTGGAACACTCATATGCCGACGGTCAGAGAAGCGGTGCGGTGACAGTACAGATTCTCAACATGAACAATGAGCCTCTGGCCGGCGTCCCCTATACCGTGACTTTAGGCGGTTCCGCGCAGTTCGATGATGGCGGGACAACGTTAAGCGGTTCCAGCGTCGTAGGAAAAGACGAGTTGGCGTGGACCGCCACCGGCGATGGAGATGTGTCGGTGGGCGTCCAATACATTGTTGAAAGTCTGGACAGTATCGAAAGCCAGCAGACCCTTGTGCGCAGCGGTGGGAAAATCCAAGCGAATGAAGCGGGCGGAACATTTGAAGTCACGAAAACCTTCAAGCCGACAATCAGCACTCAAGTAGCCGAACAAACAGTGAATAGGGGAGAAACGATACAGGATGTCGTGACTTCTGGAATCGCTGACGAAGGTGAAGGCGAGTGGCCTGAAGGTGTTGCGTTGACTGCCACCGGCTGGTATTTCGACCGCATTGCGCCCGAGGGGCTGACTGGTCCTGTTGCCGCGCAAGCCGGAGAGACGGCGCAGGCTTTTATCGCGCGCCTTGCAAGCTTGGGCTATACGCCTTCTGCATATGGGTCGGTGCAATTCGATGGTCCGAATCAGAGTCGCACGGCAGATGCCGTCAGTGAATCCGGCAATCCCTACTATTCGGTTGGCGACGCGCAATTCGGCACCTGGGTGTGGGCGTTCGAAGTCGACGAACAGAGCAGTGAAGCCGCTGAATACCTGGCTGAAGACTATGTCAGTGCATTCCTTGATGTGAATGAGGTTAATTCCAACCGCGAAATCGTTTCCGTCGAATCGGATGCGAGCGAATTCTCCGCATTGGTCGGATCCGAACTCAGAGACACGATTACGGTATCCGGGTTTCCTGACGATCACGGAGAGTATCCAGGAAACCAGCTGTACGGGTTCGAAGCGGATAATCAGTGCGCTCAAGTCACTGTGTGGTGGACTGGAGATAAGGACAATCCGCAGAACAATGGGCAGTATTATCCCGCGCACGCTGAAGAGCCTCAGGAAGATGAACATCACGAAATCATTGGAACTTGGGATTATCCCGCCAAAAACGGTGAATATCGTATCGGAGGCGAAGAACCGGACGCTCATGGCAATCCGGTGAATATCATTGCGGATGTTCCCGGCTGGTATGTGTTCGTGTGGAAGTTCACGGGAGACTCCCGCGTCGCTCCCACATCCAGCGCATACAACGACGGTTGGGAGCGTGTATTCGTTACGGAAGTCGAAGACAATCCCGAGACGCCTGCGAAAACGCCGATGATCGTTACCGAGGTCAGCGATCAGAGCGTGCTGGTCGGAGAGGAATTCCATGACACGGCCACGGTGATTGGAGAAGTCCCGGAAGGCTCATACGTGACCTTCAGCGCCTATGAGCCGGTACCGGAAGGCGCCGAGCCGGGCAGCGGAGAGAAATTGCTGGACGATGAGCGCGTCGCATTGGACTCCACGCTTGCCGCGCAGCGGGTAGTCAGCTCGAATATCGCTGCATCGCAAGCAGGATACGTGTACTGGCAGGCCTCAGTGTGGGATGCGGAAGGCAACATGTTGGCTACGCATGAGATCGGTGAGAAGCTCGAAACGGTTTTGGTCGAGGAGCCCCAAGAGCCTCAGGACCCGTCTGTCGATCCTCCGGACGAACCCGAACCGACATCGGAAATACCGGATGATCCGGCCGATCCGCTAGAAGAGCCTGAAATCCCCGAAGAGCCTGAGGTGGTGAACGAGCGGATACTTGCCTACACCGGCAGCGATATCAGTTTGATGGTGGCCATTGGGGTGACGGCATTGCTTATTGCCGCTTTGGCGGTGTACGCCATTCGGCGTCAATCCGATTCGTAATGCATGCATTCAACGAATATGTTGAATGTACGCGTCGCTGATGGCAGAGTTCGGCTGGCTCGCCCACCCCTGTGGCGCGTCGGAAAACAAAGAAGCTAGGAATCACCGATTCCTAGCTTCCTATCTGGTAGCGGGGCATGGATTTGAACCGTGGACCTCTGGCAACATGGTTGGCCAGAGGTCCACGGTTCAAATCCATGACGCCCCATTGTCCGAATTTACCCTGACCGCGTAACGACGAGGTCTGGCGGCCGTCAAGGATGCCGGCCGTGAGTATGAAACAAACGCAGCCGCCTGCGCAGTGGCGTGAAGATATCAACGGTTGGCTTGAATCGCTCAGAGCAGCTGGCCTGAGCGCGGAGACTATCAGATGCCGGCGATGCAAGATGACGCACATGGCGAAACTGTTCGACGGCAGTCCGGCAACGATAACCGGCGACGAGATGATACACGTCATGTCCTCGCAGGACTGGAAACCGGAGACCAGGAAAGGCTATCGGAACACGCTTGCAAGCTTTTTCGCCTGGATGCAGCGAACCGGACGACGCGACGACAACCCGGCAACCGAACTGCCTACCGTCAGACGCCCGCAACCGCACCCGCGCCCATGCCCAGACGAATACATACGACGGGCGATGATTGAGGGAACCGAGCCGGAACGGCTCATGGTCAGGCTCGGCGCCGAGGCCGGCCTGCGTCTGTCGGAGATAGCGGCCGTCAGGTCATCTGACGTGATGGACGTCGGCGGCGGGCCAAGCCTCATCATCCGAGGCAAAGGCGACAAACAGAGGATAGTGCCGATATCCGAGGATCTGGCCGGACGGATAACCGACGCGCACGGCTACCTGTTCCCCGGAAGATGGACGGGACACGTCGAAAAATCGTATATCTCGCGTCACCTGCGCCGTCTCCTGCCGGACGGATGTGGTCCGCACAGCCTGCGCCACAGGTACGCGACCACTGTCTACGCGGCCACGCACGACATACTGCTGGTGTCGAAACTGTTGGGCCATTCGTCCGTCGAGACGACGCAGATCTACGTCGCGATGCCGCCGGACCGCCTGCGCGCGGGCGTCGAAGCGGTCGCCGTCGGCGTCTAGCTGCCGATGCGTACGCCGAAACCCGGCAGGTCGGCGTCGGCGACGACGTTCGACGTGCCGTCCGCCGTGTACTCTTTCCACTCGCGCAAAGTGTAGCCGGTGCGTTCGAGCATCATCCGCCTGACGTTCCACGCGTTCTCGCTGTCGAAGATCTCGTACGTGCCGGCCGCGATGTTGGCGATGCCGAGCGCGTCGCCGACTTGGAATACGACGTGCGTCGGCCGTGCTTCCATACGTCCTAGAGCATCGTTGTTTTTCAGCACTTTGTCCTTTATCAGGTCGACGTCTTCCTGGTTCATGTCTTCCTCCTGTGTTTTTGGCCTGAAATAGCCGCATAATCCGTTTTTCGTGAGATTCATTCGTCTCGGAGTATCCGGGTTCTGACTCAGGCACAGGACGCTCGAGCCCTGGTCGGCGAGCACGATCGCGACGTGCGACGTCGGATAGTACGAGCTGCCGTACGACCAGAACGCAACGTCGCCACGCTGTGCGGTCTCGCTGGCGTCGATTTTGTCGAACGTCTCCTGCAATGCCTCTGTTTGGTCGTACTTGGTCGTGTAGACGCTGTCCGCGTAGCCGCTCGTCGTGTTCGTCGCCGACTGCGGCAGTCCGTAGACCTCCTGTGCGTACGAGCTCCACAAATCCCAGCACTGGCCGCCGAAATATCCGTCGACGTCGGTCGTGACGCCCTCATGCCTGGCCACCCACTCATCGATGCTGGTGGTCATGACGTCACCGCCTGACCGTCGTCGTCAGTGGCGGCATGTTTCGGTTCGGTCGTCGTGCCGACGCTGAACAGTCGCAGCAGGCTGCTGCCTGCCAGTTCAGGATTGATCTCGGCCAGATTCTCCAATATTGACACCACCTCGGTCAGGCAGACGTAGACGGCGGCGGGCACGACGAGGGGCACGGTGAAACCGAGGTCGACCCAGTGCTGAGCGGTCTCGATGATCTCGGCGAGCACGAGCGCGAGCACGAAAGCCCCCTTGTGATACAGTCCCTCGCGTAGCTTCGCGCTGTTAATGTCCTTTTCCATCGCGGCCCTAGTGAGTCCGCTGACGAAGTCGAGGATTATCAGCACGCCGGCGGTGGCTAGAGCGATCATGGTCTCATGCGTCATCATGCCGCCTCCGTTCCGGTGGTCGGCCATTCGGGCAGCTTGTGCGCGACGACAGGCGTCGTCGTGCGATCCGTGACAGTTTCGGTGGACGTCTGTCCGGTGGCGCCGTCGTCGGTCGCTGTTTCTGTCGTGACGTCGTCGCTTGGCGTATCGGCAGCGTCGGAGGCGATGTCGCCGGGCGCGTCCACCACGTCGTCGTAAGCAGGCTGTTCGCCGTTCGCTGTTTCCGTCGTGGCGTCGTCGCTTGGCGTCTGCATGGTCAGGTTCGCTGCCGTCGTCGTCTGTCCATCCGCTGTGAATACTATGTCGCCGGTGTTTTCGACGGTGGTGCCTGACACGATCTGCGGCGTCTCGAACCCATGGATGAACAGCTGCACGTCGTAGAGCGTCGCGTGCCCTCTTATGTTGGTGTCTTCGTCAGATCGGATGACGAATGTCGCAGGTTCCTCCACTATCAGCACTCGAGTCGAACCGCTGCATTTGCCGGACACTTTTTCGGCCACGAAATTGTAATAATTCGTACTGTCGATGCTGCCTACGCCCTGTCCGGTGACCGTGAAGCTGTCATAACAGCCCGGCGGCAGTTTGACAGCTGGAACGTCGATGATATTAGAGCCAAGGGTATACGTGTTGTATGGCACGGTGACGATTTCCGGCACTAGGCCGCCACGGCAGAACACAGCCGTGTCGGATATATCCGCTACAGCATAAACGTACTGTCCAATCTCTGTCTGTACCGTCGATGTGACCATGTCCGTGAAGATGAACGTGTCATTGTTCCCGCCGCCTACGGTATCCCATTCCGCGTCGGCCGTGCGTATGTACAGTCCGTTGTTCGATGACTTGCTGTCGGCGCTCACGTACGCGAGCGTGCCGGTCGGTGCGGTCGTCGCCTGCAACTGTTCGAGTGTTTCCGCTTGCAGTGTGCCGCCGGTCGTGCCGGTGATTGGAGCCCACGATCCGTTGTTGAACACGTACACGCCGTTGTTGCTCGCGATCGGGTCGTCGCTGACGAGACCGAAAACACCCTCACTAAGATTCGTCACCGCCTGTAGCTCCGCCAGCGTGCCCTTGACGACGGTCATAGGCGTCGCGCCGGACACTCGCGACCAAGCGCTGCCGCTGTAGATCCAGATGCCGATATTATCCGTGGTCGTGTCGGCGGTCACGTAGCCGAACTGGCCCTGCGCGGCCGACGCCTCCTGCAATTCGGCCAGGGTGTTGCGCACGATGGTGCTGCGCGCGGCGTCTGTCTGCCGGTCGTCCACGTTGCCGAGCTGCGTGTCGATCGCCGAGGCCATCGCGCCGAACTGGTCGGCCGCGAACCGGACCAGATTATCCGGGCCCGGGTATGGGATCCGGTACCGGCTGGTGGTCGGCATGTCGGCGGGGTCGAATGTCTCTTCGGCCATTGTTCCTCCTTTTGTGTTGGTTTATGCTTCGTAGGTCATCATGGATAATTCCGCCCATGTCATGTTCAGGCGCTGCCATGGTAGTGGTATGCCGATATGCGCCCATGTGGCGGTCGGATCCCATTCGAGGGGCAATGGGCTCAGCGTCAGTTCGTGTCGGAATACCGGACGCCTGTCCCGCCATCGGAACGTGACTGTTCCGCCGATGGCTATCCATGGTCCGGCGACGGCCGGTGTGCCGTCGGTCGTGAACAGGTCGGCGTAGGCGCTTTGCAGGATCGCCCATAGGCTCGGTCCCGGAGTGAACAGGCTCGGGTAATCGTCCAGGTTGACTCTGGTCTGGTCAATGGCGATGCCGCTTGGCGTCAGTCTGGTGTCCTGCGCCTCGATCAGTTGGCGGGCGTCGTCCTGCATGGACGTGTCGGGTGTCCATTCATCCAGTCGGATGGTGGATGACAGTTTGATGGTCTTTCCCGCTTGGCGCAGTCCGTCCGGCAGTTGCGTGGCGTCGATGGTGACGCTGGCGTTTTCGTCGCCGGATAGACCGCTGATTTCCATGGCCGCGTACGGTTGCGGGATGTCGAACGTTGCGGCGTCCACCATGATCGCCGATGCAGGCTGCACGTCCTGTTCGCGTGTCGCTGTGACGACGCTCAGATGCCCGTCATCGTGTATGGCGAGCTTTGCCGGTTCCCCCAATGCCCATGGCTCCATATAATCCCCGTCCGGCGTGTGGCGTTCGTACCAGCGGATTATGGATGGATGCCAGTTGGTCAGTTGGTTCAGTGCCTGGCTGGTGGATACCTGTTCGTCGGTTTTCCATCCGCCCAACGCGTCGGGGATGATGGACGCGAGCCGTTGCGCGGTCTGGTCGCTCATGTCCCATACGCCGTCGCCGGTGATGCGCCGCCTGACCGCCTGGATCATGGATGTCGGGGTACCGGACCATTGCCGTCCGTTGTCCACTGGCCCCTGTGTGGTGTCGCGGTCCAGCATGACGGTCAGCGACGATGCGTATAGGTCGAGTTGCCAGCCTTTGTCGCCGATCTTGGTAACGGTGCCGCCGGTGGTCAGCACTCCGTCGAACAGGGTGATGCCTTGGGGGTCCGGCGACGCGTATGGATCCGTCCAGTAATCCTCGTTCAATTCGGCCCATGTTCCGTCGACCATGATCCATGACTGTCCGGCCGGAGCGGTTGCCATGAGGTCTCCCCATGACGGGGTACGCGTGATCTGCATGAGCACGCGGCTGCCCAATAGTTGGGAGACGCGTCCGGCGTATTCGCCGGTGCGGTCGAGCATCTGGAAATGCAGGACGTTTGCCGACGGGCTGCTGTCGAACGACGATTCCCCCCATTCGATGGTGAAGCCCATCAGTCCGGCAACGTCCTGATCGTGTCCGGTGTGGTTGCGCCATCCGTCGCCCTGGTCTATGTATAGCGCGCAGGTCCTCATCGTCGTCTCGCTTCGTATCGGTCGATTAGTTCGATGATCTTTCGTGCCGTCCTGTCAGGGTCCGGTGTGAGGTCGGACAATTGCACGGTCATGTTGATTACCGTGCTCTTGACATTGGCCTGACGTGGCCTGTTGAGCGCGGCGGCGAGGTCGGCGATTGTTGCGCCGCCGGACCTTGCCCCGTGGCTCGCTCCCTGCGAGTCCGCGCCGCCAACCGCCATGACCGGCATGGACTGCATGGGCATCGTGCCCATGACGGTCATCGGCGCCGAGAACGGCAGCAGTCCGGTGACGGTGTCCCACGCGTTGCTGATCGCGCCGGTGATGTTGCCGACGATGCCGCTTATCGTGTCCCAGATGCTGCGCACTTTCGACACGAGCCCGTCGAGGATTCCTTTGGCTCCGTTCACCGCGTTGCTGAAGGCGTTCTTGATGCCGTTCACCACTGTTTCCGCGCCGGACACGATGTTGTCCCATACCCCCCGGAAGAAGGACGTGACGCCGTTCCATACGTTCCTGGCTCCGTCGGCGGCGGATTGGAAGAACGCCTGTATCTTCCCCGGCAGCGACTGGAAGAAGCCGATTATCGTGTTGATGCAGTCGCCCATGAACGAGGTGAAGCCCGACCATATCTGCCGGCCGGTCTCGGTCTGGGTGAAGAACCATACGAGCGCCGCGGTCAATGACGCCATCAACGTGATGATGATGGCTATCGGGTTGGCATTCATGGCGAGGTTCAGCAGCTTCTGGGCCGTGGTGGCCGCAGTGGTGGCCAGGCTGAAGCTCTTGAGGGCACCGACGACTCCGGTAATCACGCTTATCACGTTCCATACGGCGAACGCGGTGCCGATGCCGACTATGTATACGGCGATCGTTTCGGCGTTGGCGCTGACCCATTCGCCGAACATGGTCAATCCGTTGGCCACGAGCGTCACGGCCCCGGCCGCGAGGTTGAACGCCGTGCCCAGCGCGCTTCCTATGCTCCCGGCCCCGCCGATCTGCGTCAATGCCGGTGCGATCGTCTCGGCCACGGCCATGAACGCCGTGCCCAGCGCGCCGACAGCCGTGGCGATCGCGTCGAACATGGTCGAAATGGTGGTGAGGTCCAACGTGGATTGCAATCCGGTCACGAAGTCCTGGATCGTGTTCTTCGCGTCGGTGAACCACGTCCCGATCTGTTCGGCGGCCCATCCGATGCTGTCCGTTATGGCGGGTTTGAAGATGTTGACCAGTTCTGCGGCACCGCCGGTCAGGGATGCCATGAGGTTGCCCCACGCGCCCTCGAACGTCGCCGTTGATGTCGCGGCTTTCTGTGCGACGTCCTCCATGCCTAACTGGAGTATCGCCTGGTTGAACTCGTCGGCAGATATCTCGCCTTTTTCCATGGCGTCACGGAAGTTGCCGACGTACGCGCCGTTGGCCTTCATCGCCTCCTGGAGCCTGCCGGACGCGCCGGGAATGGCGTCGGCCAGCTGGTTCCAGTTGTCCGTCGTCAGTTTTCCGGCTCCGGCGGTCTGGGTGAGGACCATGGCGACGCTTTGGAACGTGTCGGCGTTGCCGCCGGCCACCGCGTTCAGATTGCCGGCCGCCTTGGTCAGGTTGATGTAGTCCTGGACTCCGTTGGCGGCGAGCTGCGCGGTGGTGTTCTGCACGGTGGTCAGGTCGTAGACTGTCTGGTCAGCGTACGCCTTGGTCGCCTTGGTCGCGGCGTCGATGGCCTTGGTGTCGAATCCGGCGAAGCTCATCGTGTTCTGGAATTTCTGGAGGCTGTCGGATTGTTCGAGGATCTCGCCGCCGAGGTCCTTGAACACGTCGATGACCTTGGAGATTCCGGCACCGAGTATGCTGCCTATCGCGCTGCCGACCGCGACGGCTTTCTGCTGCATGGTGCCCATCTTCGTGGTGACCTCGCCGAGCGCCTTGATCGCGCTGCGCGCGTCGCCGGTCACGTCGACCTGTACCGTGGTCTTACTGGCCATCGTTCTTCTTCACCTCCTCCATCGCTTCGATCTCGGCTTCGAGGACGCCGACGGCGGTCCATATGTCCCGCTCGTCCGCCTGTCCTTCGCGTCGCCATGCCCATGGCGTTCCGCCGAAGCGGGTCGCCAGTATGACGCTCAGCTGTCCTAGGCTGCCGTCCCGCCAGCGGGGACGGTCGCAGATTCCCCCGGTTCCTCGGTCGCCTCGTCCATGCGTTCGACGGTCTCTGCCCATTTCTCGAAGGGCAGCTGCGTCGCGCCGCGCGAGCGGAGCTGCGAGTAGACGGCGTACATGCTCTGCCTGTACCCGTTGAAGTTCCAGCCCTCGGCCTGTGCCTTTTCCTCGCCGCGCATGTTGTCGAACGCGCTGACGCGAACGGTCTCGGTCTTGCCGCCGGTGTAGGTGATTTTCAGCGATGCCATTGTTGTTCCTCCTATTTGATGTTCTGTAACGCGTCTTCGATGGCCTGCGCGTAGAGTTTGACCACATCGTCCTCGGACAGTGCGAGGCCGCGCTGCATGAATTGCTGCGCCTTGATGTTGTGTCGCGGCCATCCGTAGTTGATGACGCCCGCATAGACGACGGATTTGTTTCCGGCCCTGACGACGCCGCTTTTCTGCGTGGCCGATGCCCTCAACGATCGTTCGAGCGCGCCCGACCGGTGCGGTATGACGGTCTTGATGTCCTTTTTCACGACGCCGGCCATTTCCTTGTATGCGCCTTTGAGCTGCTGCATGTCCACGCCTGCCCTGCGGAATTGGCCGGCTACCTGCTTCAGTCCCTTGGCGTTGAGCTTCAGCGCGAAGTCCGGCATGTCACGACTTCGCGGCGGTGGCGATGTCGGTCGCGGCGAAGCTGAAGGACTGGTCGTTCTTTGCCTTCACGTCGCCGCCCCATCCGACCGGTGCGATGGTGACGTTGCCGGTGATCTGCAATGTGCCCTCGTTGGACGGCACGAACGTGAACGGCAGCGTCTTGCCCGCGTTGGTCAGGCACCAGACCTGGAGGCTGTCGGTGCTGAAGTTCTCCTTGATGGTGCCCTCTAGCGTCCAGCTTGTTGTCTGCGCCCCGGCCTCGGTGGAGCCGTCGAGGAAGTTGAGCGCGTCGTCGCTGCTGGTGTCGGGCGTCAATGTGACGTTGGTGCAGTCGGCCGCGAAGTCCTCCGAATCCGAGGTCTCTCCGATGGTCAGCGCGCCCGGGCCGAGCGTTCTAATCTTGGTTGCCATCCTGTATCATCCTTTCGACTTGTGAATCGGGTGTGATTGTCATCTCGTACGCGGCTATCAGGTCGGTGCTGTCGGCGAGCTTCCAGCTGGCGGCGGAGCCGTTCTGCAAATTGACGCCCGCGTTTTGCAGGTCGGTGACGGCCTGGAGCAGCAGGGGCACCGCCTGTCCCTGGGTAAGCCAGGTGCCGGCGGTCAGCACGAGTGTGTACGTGCCGTTCCATTCGTCCCATGACTCCCATTTGAGGTCCGGTGCCTGCATGTACGCGTGGACCTCGCCGGACGGCGGTTTGACCTGCGTCGCGTCCCACGTGCAGCGGGTAATCAGCGGCGACGCCTCCGTCACCCGGTCGCACATGGCCTGTAGTTCGTCGAATACGGTGCTCATGCGATGCCCATCCCCACGAGGATCCCGGCCGCCCTGAGCTTCGGCCACGCCGCACGCAGCGGGTCGGAGGACACGCGGTAGCTGGTGACGCCATCGGATGACGGCAGCTGCATGACGCCGCTGTGTATGCTGCGCGCGGCCCATAGGTCGGAGGCGACCGTCAGCACGATGTCGTCCTGTATCTGTTGGGCGAGCTCGTATGGCCATTCGGGCAGTCCGGCTTTCAGGTAGGCTCGCGCGGTTTCGAGGGTGGTGGACAGCTCCGTTTTCTGCGAGTCGATGCCGTCCACCATGTCCTGGAGCCTGTCGGTCAGTTCGTCCATGCGTCAGCCGTTCACGCCGTCGCCAGCGGGGTGATGCCGCCGGGGAACGTCGTGCCCATGGCCATGTACCCGTACACCGAATAGTTGCCAGTCAGATTGACGACGTTCTGGTCCTGCAATTGGAACGGGCCGCCAGATTCCCAGACGGTGATGGCGTCCGGGTCGATGAAGGCCGCAGTGTCGGCGCTTGCGGTGGGCAGCATCTGCACGGGGATGCGCATCATGGTGCCTCGGATATCCGTAAGGTCGATGACGCCCAGGTCGTCCGGCCCGCGACCGCTCACGTCCATCAGGGAGCTGCCCTGGCGCGTGATCTTCGCGATGGCCTTGAAAACATCATCGGAGACGGCGAGCGTGCCGAGCATTGCGCCACGCGAATCCACGGCTTTGGCGGCGTCGATGATCGCGTCGATCCACTGGTCGGCGGTCATGGCCGACGGCGCGGCTCCGGTCGTGACCTTGTTCGCGGTCGCGCCGCTGATGGCGGTGCCGATGTAGGTACGGACCGCAGTCTCGGTGTTGACCGCGTAGGCGATGGCCAACGCGCGCAGCGCCGTGGCCAATGCCGGCGCGGTGGCTCGTTCGATGACCTGGCGGGACAGCGAGGTGTAGCCGCCGTAGGTGTCTACGGTGGCGGTGCTGGTGCCGAGGCTGATTTCACCGTAATTGAGGTCAGCGCCCTCGGCGCTTTGCTGGGCCACCTGCATGCTGTTGGTGCCGAGTACGTAGTATTCGACGCTCATGCCGGTGGACGGCAGGGCGGCGCGCGTCACGAGGTTCATCACGGTGCGGCGGGACTCCACCAATCGGATCTGGTCGGCGACCCATGAGGGCTGGTTGGCCACGTCGCTGCTGTTGATGAAGTCGCGCGACTGCTGCATGAACGCGGCTGCCTGCTCGTCGCCGTTCGCCATGGCTTTCAGATATTCGCCGGCGTTGCGCCACTGCGCTCCGATCGTAGCGGCGGGGGCTTTATCGATCCGTCCGGATAGTTCGACGATGCTCTTGCGGGTGTCGTCCATGAATTTGCGAAGTTCCTCGTCCACTGTGTTCTCCTTGGTTTCTGGCTTGTTGGTGATGTTGCGTTGGCTGTTGATTTTCGCGTCGGGGTAGGCCGGCAGTCCGGTCAATGCGACCTCCTTCAGGGTGACGCGTCGACGGTGGACGATGTCGGACTGGTCCACGCTGCGTTCCACCGGGATGAAGCCGACGCTGCACGCGTCGATGGCGCGGTCGCGTACAAGCTGCGCGATGTCGCGTCCCTCGCTGGTGTTGCTGATGTGCCCGGTCGCGTACAGTCCGTCGTCGCGCTGGTCGAAGCCGGTCCATGTGCCGATGACGTGGTCGTGGTCAAAGGTCATCTTCACGTTGTCGATGCCGTCGAACGTGCAGTCACGGTCGAAGACCTCCGTGTACCAGCCGACGTTGGTCGGGGTGTCGAACGGGACCACGCGGGCCTCGACGGTCATGCCGTCGCCCTCACTGGTCTCGCGGATCTCGAAAGTCGGGCAGTTCCTGTATTCGATGCTCATGCCTCTACCTCCTTGCCTGCCGGCGTCGAAGCGTTTGTGGTGTTTTCGTTCCTGGGCGGCATGCCCTCGCGTCTACGTGCCTCGTCGATGTCCATGAGTCCCATTTCGATGGCGAGCTTGTACGCCTCGTAGCGGCTCTTCGTGTCCGAACGTCGGGCGCTGTCCCAGTCCACGGTGACGTACTGCCGGTAGGGCACGAGCTGGCTGAACGCATCGCAGATGGGCATGACGTAGGCCTGAAGCGTGTACGAGCTGAACTCGATCCACGATTGTTCGATGTTCTGGTAGGTGATGCTGTTGCCTTCCACGGACGCCAACAGCAGGTTCGCGGGGATGCCGAGCATGCGGGCGACGCTTGTCACGTCGAAACTACGGGTCTGGAGGAACTGCATGTCCTCCGGCGACATGGTGATGCGTTCGTAATGCAGTCCCTTGCCCAATACGAGCGGTTCGCCGCCCTTTCGGCTGTTCATCATGCGGTCCTTGGCCTGTGAGGCGTCCGCGTCGGTCAGCGTCTGGTCGCTCGACAGGACGGCCGAGGCTATGCTGCCGTCGTTTCGCCAGTTGCTCGCGTACGCCTCCGTGTCCGACATGCCCTGCAATTGCAGCCGTGCCATGGTGATGGGGCCGACGCCCTTGACCATGCCGGGCAGGCAGATGAATCTGCGGTGTATCACGTCCTTGGGGTCCAGTTCGACGCCGCCGTACCAGTAGTGCATGTCGGGATGGTCGGGGTCGTTGTTCGCGTCGATCGCCGTGACCAGATTCGATGGCAGCTGCCTGACCGCCCATGTGGTGCCGCCGATGCTCACGCGATGCAGGAAAAGATTGCCGTTGAAGGCGAGGTCGGCGACCATGTTGGCGATCAGTTCGCCGCGTGGCACGTCCGGTGACGGGTCGCGCATGATGCCGCTCATGCGCACGCGGTTGCCGTCCTGGTCGCGTTGCTCCAACGGCAGCTCGCGGATGGCCGTTTCGAGTATCTGCACGCCACGGCACACCGGGATCATGTTCATGGGGTTCACGAGCGCCGGCATGCGCGGCGGCGGCACGGTCGCGTCCGTCGTGTTGGCGATGGCCTCGGCGCGCGTGCGCAGGTCGAGCATGTTGAGCAGGCTGGTGATGATTCCCATGCCGGCCATGATGCTTCGCCGCGCGGCGTGTCACCTAATTAACTGGACATAAGTAGACATAAGGCGACAGGAGTGGACAGGTCAGAAAATCTGCAACGGTGTTTTCGGTGGCGTGTGCCGGCAGCCCCAGACCGCGAGCTGCATGGCCTCGATGGGGCTGATGTCGCCGGGCGACTGGCGGCGGTCGAGATACCAAGTATCGCCGGACCATCGGCGCACGGCGACGCCGACTGCCTTGTCGAGCGCATCGTCGGCCTCGTGGACGATGGCACCGTTGCGCATCATGTCGAGCAGTGCCGGGCCGGTAGCGGCGAGGTCGGCCGCGGGCATGTCCGCCAGCGTGACGTCGTCGTGCGATCCGGTGAGCTGGTCGGCGATGACGCCGGCGGGGCCTTTTCGGTCGAGCCATACCGGCAGCGCGTAGCGTCTCGCGATGTCGGCGATTTCGTCAGCGGCTCCGACGGTGCCCGGCTGGCGGTACAGCAGGCTGGTGCGGGTGAGTCCTTCGTCGGTCCATGCGACGGCGATGCTGGTGGATGCCTGGTCGATGTCGACGGCGACGCCGAGCGCCGCGCTGCCCCATTCGGGCGTCAGGTCGTCGCCGGTGGCGGTCGCCTGCCAGATGTCGTCGGTGTACACGCGTTCAAGCGCGCCGTCGTCGCGGATGTTGCAGAACGCTCGACGCCATCCTGCGGGGTCCCCGCGGAACTCGTCGCGGTAGCCGTCCAGCTGCCGACGGTTGAACAGGTGGCCGGCGCCGGGATGTGAGCGCCATACCGCGTCGAGGTCCTCGGGGTCCTCGTCCAACGGCAGGCCGTAATCAATGACTGCCCAGGACGTCGGGCATAGGCCTCGACGGCATTCCGCGAGCAGCGGGTTGAGGAACGTCGAGTCGGCGGTGCCCTCGGTGCTCATGATCCACAATTGCGGCTGCTGTCCGGTCAGTTGCAGTCGTGTGATGGTAGTCGGGATGAACGCCTGTATGAGGGCCTTGCCCTGCTGTTCGCCGAATGCCCATGCCTCGTCCAGGGTGATGCGGTCGCCCTGGAATCCGTGGCCGGAATTGTCTGTCGGCGGGGATGGTTTGAACACGCTGCCGTTTTTGAAATAAAGCCCCATGTCGCCGGCCGTGTATTTGACGTCTTGCACGAGAGAGTGGAGCGCCGGACTGTTTTCCACGTCCTTGACGACGCTTTTAAAATGGGCGACGGCATCGGTACCGCGCTGTGCGATGTACCATCCGATGCGTTTCGGTCCCATGAGCATGGATCTGATGTGGCCGGCCTCGTCGAGCGCGGTCTTTCCTGCCTGCCGAGGGACGGTGACGACGACGCGAGGATGCACGAGAACGTGACGGCCTTCGTCATCGGTCGTGTATTCGCCTGCGATGTCGGCGGTCAGACGCTGCCATGGGCTCAATGCTCGGCCGAGCGCCTCACTGACGGCCGCGACCTTGGCGCCGTCGGTCGGCAGGCTTTCGTCACGGCCGGAGCAGTAGCGCGGCATGGCCTCACCCATCACATCGCCATCGCTTTCAGCAGTTCCGCGGTGGCGTCGTTGTCCTCCGGTTTTGAAGTTTCGACGTCCATTTGTCGCAGCTCGCGTAGGCAGTCGAGCAGCGCGGTCATGTTGCGGCTGATTTCCCTGCCGCGTTTGGTCTGGCTGTCGATGTTGCGCGCGAGGCTTTTCATGCCGGCTATGATCATGTGCCGGTATTGGTCGTCGTTGCCGTCGTAGGCTGTGGCGAACTCGTTGACGGTGCGTTCCATCGGGCCGATGTCTCGTCCGGTGTCCTCGTCCATTCCCTCGAACATGGGCATGACGTTTTCCCCCTGATTGTGGTATGGTTGTCATGCAATTTCTATGAATTCCGGCGGTTTCGCCGGAATTTTTTTATTTCCGGTCGGAGAGAGGCCAAAAAAGTGGCGGGCTCTTCCTCGTGGCGGCGAACGTTTAAAAAAGCAGGCCGTAGGCCCGCCAGTCGTCGTCTCGTCGTCGTGTCAGCTCGTCGATGCGCGTCTGCGTGAGTCCGGCACGCAGGAGCGTGATGTAGTCGCGCGTCTCCGCGTCGCTGCCGAACGGGCGGCTGTCGGTGCCGTCCTCGATGCGCACGTCGTAGCCGAGGCGTATCCATTCGCGCCACGACGCCGCGGCCAATGCCGGTGGCGGCAGCAGCGTGAGCCTGCGTGACGAGACGATGCGCAGCGCCCTGTTGCAGGCTCCTCGCCATGCGGCCACGGCTATCTCGTACCCGTCCTCGTCCAGCTGCACGCCGCTGGTGGTCAGGTCGAGCATGGCCCTGAAGTCCAATGTTCTTCCCTTGTGCGGTCGCGGTTTCGCGTGTGGTATGGATATGATCACATGCACGTCGATGCCTCGTCCCTGCACGAGACGGTCCGCCCGCATCGAGTTGCAGTGGCGGCAGGCCGGCAGCAGGTTCTTGACGGTGTCGCTGCCGCCCTTGCTGTACGGCATCACATGGTCCAGCGTCTCGGCCGTGCCGGTGCACCCGTCGAATCGCAGCCAGCATTCCGTCCCGTACGTCGCCAATACCTTGGCCTGCACGGATCTGGCTATCGGCCTGCGTCTCGTCGTCATTGCCGCCCCCTCTGCCATCGGATGATGTCGCCCGCGCTGTAGCGTATCGTCCGCGGGCCGAATATCGTCGCACGCGGCCCCTCGCCGGCGGCGCGCATCCTGTCCAGCGTCCTCACGCTGATGTCGAGCAGACGAGCCGTCTCGGCACGTGAGTAGTACAGTTTCGTCGGTTTCATATCAGCATCCCGGTTTCTGCCATTGGTTTCGTTCTTTCTTTTCCTGCCAGTTCTCGGTCCATTTGCACGGCCCATGCCCTGAAGGTTCGGCAGTCGAGCATCCAGCCGCCTCGCTTGTAGATCGGCACGCCGTAATCCTTCAGCGCCGCGAATTCCACTATCTGCGTGCATCCGAGGTCTCCCATGACGGTATGCGCGTCCATTTCGGTGCAGCCGACCAATTGTGCCCTTTTGTCCACGAGGTCGGCCATCCACATGACGCCTATCCGTTTGTCGGTCGGGTCCTGATAGCACAGGATCTCAGCCAGCGTCGGCGGTGTCTTCACGGGTCTTCCTGTACGGCGGTTCAGCATTTCCCAGATACGCCTCCAATCCAGCGATCACGTCGCAGACCATGTAGCACCTCGAACCGTCCAGTTTCACCGCTTTTCGTGGCAGGTATCCGAGCATGACCAGTCGTTGCAGTTCGTTGTCCCTGACGCCCATCTGGTTGCACAGTCCGCTGCGTGAGACCATGCCGTTGGACGCCCGATGATGGATGCCCAGGAGTCGGTGCAGGAGTTTCGTCGCGGCCTGCCGTTGCTTGAGGTCGAACGAGAGACGGCCTGTGCTTTTGTGGACTTTCATGTTGATAACCGCCTTTCGGGTGGTGGATGGTTTGAGGTCAAGACCTTTATCCGCGGCCCTTGAAAAGCCTCGGCCGAGAATGATGGCTCTCGGCCGAGGCCCAAGGGGCGGACATGCAAGGTCTTGGAATCCCGAAGGATGGCGCGTTTCGTAACGGAGCCATGGCCGTCGGCACAAGACGCAGGGTCGAGGCCCTGCCGGGGTCGGTCATCGACTGGAATCCACACGTATGTGGCGATGGCGGCCCGGTACCCGCTTGTTCCGCATCCCAATCGATTCGGTGACCAAAATTTCGTTTCGCAGCTACCGCGATGGTCACGCGGCGGTGGTTCCGGTCGGCCAACCCCGGCGTTAAGCCCGCTCGGCCCTACCACATACGGGGCCTCGAACGCGTAAAACGGTGTGCCACCGGACGGTGGTGGGACACTAGTGCGGTTTCGACTGGATACGCTGGGCGCCGGCGTCCAGCAGGGCGCGGCGCAGCACCTCGAAAGCGTCCTGACGGAACAGGAACTCGTTATAGCCGTCGCCCGTCTGCACGCGCAGGCGGTAGGCGTCATAGTTGGCGTCGTAGTCGACGCGGAACGCGACCGGTGTCATCGTGAGGCCTCCATGGTCGAACGTTTAGGGTCCTTCCCCCGCCGGCGTAGGCTGGCGAACAGGAAACAAACAAACCGCCTTACACGACGGGGGAAGGAAGAGCTCATGGATTTGTCGGAGATTGAGTTTCTTGGACTCACTGTGCAGACCTGGATAACAGTCGGTCTTTCGGCCTTGGGGTTTGTCATATCGTTGTTGACCTTCACCCGTACATGGCGGCACAGGCCGTCGGCCGAGGTACTGTTCGTCCCCTTTGAAGCCTGGTGGGAAACGATGCCCGAACTTGTGAACATGCGGGAGAACCGTAGTTTCGGCGAACCTGTATGCGTCGGGTATCTCATGAACGCAGGTGACGGAGAAGCATACATGGTCGACCTTGATTTCCATGGATACGGTGCGTTCCTGTACGAGGAGACGGAACGGGACGGCAGAAAGGCACTGCTTGGATTCCAAGTGATTCCCAAACTCTCACGTGAGCCGATGAAGCAGTTTGTCGTCATCTGGCACCCCGGTTCCGAGACGATAGGGTCTGATGACTACGTCGGGATCCATTGGACGGAGCAGCCGACGCGCTTGCATAAATGTAGATACCAAGAATTGAGGCTAAGAAAAACCCCGTCAAGCATGCTGCACAGAGAATCGAAAAGCAAGCTTCGTAGGCTGGTTTATAGGGTCGCTTGCTGGTTCGGCCATCACCGGTACCATCATCCTGAAAAATGAACTGTGGTAACGGATAAGGGCCATGACGCCGCATCTCATCAACAGGATCAGCCATCATTTGACCTCCAATGGCTCACGGCCAAGCAACACATCGGTGCTTACGTTCAATAAGTCGGAAAGCTCGGCAATCTCGTCAGCGCTGAAACGAATATCACCTTTGAGTTTTGATGAAAAAGTTGCACCGGTAATTCCGAGTGCTTTTGCGGCATCCTTTTGCCAAATACCACGTAAAGTCAGTAGAACTTTAATCCTACATGCCTGATTAGTTTTTTCCTTAATGGACATGGGTAACACATATACCACATTGTGTCTATAAAAACAAAATAGGCGTTTTATTTGCTGTTTGAATTAGTAATATGCTAATCTGTGAAACATGGAAAATGTAGATTTGAATAAAACCGTCACGAGGAATATGCGTATTGCTCTCGCTGCAAACGGGCTTCAACAAAAAGATCTTGCAGCTGTGCTGGGCATTACTTCGGCCAGTATGTCTGCGAAATTCAAAGGGCGTACGATGTGGAACCTGTCGGATATAGAAAAAGCCTCCGATTTCTTCAATGTGAAACCGGAGGCGTTGGTAGCGGGGCATGGATTTGAACCATGGACCTCTGGGTTATGAGCCCAGCGAGCTACCGAGCTGCTCCACCCCGCGTCGGCTTGTCTTTCAGACAGCTTTATCCATATTAAAGATGGATTGATATCTGTCAACTCGGCGTGTCGCGAATTTTCCTATGTTCGACCAATTCCTGTCATTCTTCGTTATATCAATGTATTTCAAGTTTTTCCGCCATATCCGAGGAACAGCCATAATGGGAATCATGCCTATTAAAATCCCCAGCGGCCTGCCTGCCAGAGAGATCCTTGACTCGGAGCGTATTTTCGCACTTGAAAAACCGGAAGCGGAACGCCAGCGCGTGCGTCCGCTCAAGCTGGTGATTCTTAATCTGATGCCGAAGAAGATCGAAACCGAGACACAGCTGCTTCGTCTTATTTCGAAAAGCCCGCTGCAGGTGGAAATTGACTTTATGAAAACCTCCACCCATGAAGGCACTCATGTCAGTGCCGATCATTTGGTGAAGTTCTACGAAAATCTGGATTCACTGCGCGACAACTATTATGACGGATTCGTGGTCACTGGCGCTCCGGTGGAACATCTGGATTTCGAACAGGTCGACTATTGGGACGAATTCAAGGAGATTCTTGATTGGGCGTCCACTCATGTGTTCTCGACCATGTATTTGTGTTGGGGCGCGATGGGCGCGCTGTACCACCGTTACGGCGTGCGCAAAATGAATCTTGACAGCAAGCGTTTTGGCGTATTCCCGCAGTATTTGCAAGACGAATACTGCTTCCTGACCAACGGTTTCGACGAAATCTGCCTGCAGCCGCATTCCCGCCTCGCCGGCGTTAATGAAGACGATATCGCGGCGCGAGAGGGCTTGCAGGTGTTGACATGGGGGCCGGAAGCAGGCCCGGGCCTCATCGCCACACGTGATTTCGCCGAAGTGTTCGCGCTCGGTCATTGGGAGTATGGCAAGAACACGCTGAAAGAGGAATACGATCGCGATATGGCCAAAGGCATGACCAATGTGCCATTTCCGCAGAATTACTTCCCGCATGACGATCCGAATGCGGAGCCGCTGTTCTCCTGGCGTGCGCATGCGAATCTGCTGTGGCGCAATTGGCTGAACTGGGTATATCAGACCACGCCGTACGATTTGACGGAGATTCCGCAGCTGCGTTCCGAAAAACGACTCGGCACGGATCGCTCCATTCGCCATGAGCCGGGATCGCCGCGCGAAGACGGTTTCACGATTTTTGACCACGACGGTTACGGCGTAATCAGCCGGTAACTTTTGCAAGCGGATAATGACGATAGCACGCGATGATTCCGGTTATATTCGGCCGGAATCATCGCGCATTTTAGTGGACACTTCATGTGTGAAACGTCCACTGCCGCTGCCTGGTTTTTGCATTGGCGAAACGCCGAGAAATCGTTGTGGCAGTAAGGCTTATGTCTGTTGTCTAGACGCAGGCAAATAATTCAATCTCAGCCATTCGGAGTCGAATGCCTCAGAGAGATTCCGAATCGGAACGAGGCATGCTTCGTGTGACGAGCAGAAGACGCTCTGAGCCGTTACCTCGGTGACGATTCGTTGCGTTAGACTGACAGAAACATATGGAAGCAGGAGGCATGGCTATGGGTTCATGGAACACGGGCTTGCTGTTGGCAGCGGAGAACGGGCTGGAACTCCCTTCGGTCTCCGATTTTCTGCCTGACGTATGTCTTTTCGAAGGCACACCGTTTGCGATTAATCGCATCATCCTCATCCGTATCGTCGCCACGGTAATTCTTCTGGCTGTTATGGTCGTAACCGCCATGCGCGCCAAGCTGGTGCCTGGTCGTTGGCAGGCGGCGGTCGAGTGGGTACTGGATTTCGTTCGCGAAAGCATTGTGTATCAGGTTATGGGCGAGTTGCGTGGTAAGCGCTACGTGCCGATGATCACCACGATTTTCATGGCGATTTTCGTCTTCAATCTCTGTGGCGTCATCCCGGGCATGAATATCGCCGCCAACGCCACGATTACGATGCCTCTTGTTTTCGCTATGTGGACGTTCTGCCAGTATTGGATTGCAGCCGTACGTGAAAAGGGTCTCGGCGAATTCCTCAAGGAAGAGCTGTTCCCGGCTGGCGTTCCGTGGCCGATCTACATTATTCTGACGCCGATTCAGCTGCTGGAATTGTTGGTGATTCGTCCACTGTCGCTGACGATTCGACTATTCGCCAATATGATTGCAGGCCATCTTCTGGTGGCTACCTGCTTGGCCTTCACCCAGTACTACATCATCGTTGCCGAAAACAAGATGATGATCGGCGTGGGCGCCGCCTGGTTTGCAGGCGGTTTCGTCCTGACTCTGTTCGAGATGTTCGTCGCCGCTCTGCAGGCGTATGTGTTCGCCATCTTGTCGACCGTGTATATCAGCCAGAGCTATCCGGAACTCGAATAAATAATCTGTAGTACCTGCGGCGCCGACGATGTTTCGCCGACCAACAGGTATTTACTAAGGCCCGTTCGGCGGGCAACATAACTGAACCGTATATGAGATTTGCGATGCCCGGTTATGTGACATCGCCCGATATTGTCAGATTTCGGTAAGAAAGGACAACAAATGGATATCATCACCCTCGCCGAAGTTGCAGGCAACCTGAGCGTTCTCGGCTACGGCCTCGCGGCCATCGGCCCTGGCATTGGTCTGGGCATCGTGGTCGGCAAGGCTTTGGAATCCACCGCTCGTCAGCCTGAGATGGCCAGCAAGTTGCAGACGTTGATGTTCATCGGCGCCGCTCTGATCGAGCTTCTGGGCCTGCTGGGCTTCGTCGCCTTCATGATGGCTCAGTGATTCGGACGTTTGGCATTGCCTAACGAACGTTTATTACAGGCGTATAACGAATCAGAAAGGAGGAGCGGTCAATGACGCAAGCAGCAGGCGATGGAATCAAACTATTCCTGCCCGAAACGTATGACATCGTATGGTCGTTGGTCATCCTCGTCATCATCGCGGCTGTTTTCTATAAGGTTGTGCTGCCGAAGTTCCAGGCCGTGTTCGATGCACGTGCTGAGAAGATCGAAGGTGGTATCGCTCGAGCCGAACAGGCCCAGAAGGAAGCCAACGAGGCCAAGGCCAAGTATGAGACTCAGCTGAACAACGCAAGGGTGGAGGCATCGAAGATCCGCGATGACGCCCGCGCTGAAGCTTCGCATATTGTGGCTGACGCCCGTGCCCGTGCTGAATATGACGCGGCACAGATTACTGCGAACGCGCAGCGTGCGATTGAATCGCAGCAGCGTCAGGCGATGGTGAGCCTCAAGGGTGAAGTCGGTGTTCTGGCCACGGCACTTGCCGGCAAGATCCTGGGCAACCAGCTTCAGGACAGCGCCGTGCAGTCGTCGATGATCGACCAGATGCTCGACGATATGGACCGCGACAAGCAGTAAGTTTCCAAGAAAGGGAGGTGACCAATGCGAGGAGAAGCATCGCGCATCGCAGACCGCGTTTCGCGTGACTCGCTGGCACCCAAGCTGCGCGACACGAATGATGAGGCATGGCGTATCGGAAACGAACTGTTCACGATCACCAATGTGCTGGATCACAATGTGCAGCTTGAACGCGCTCTCACCGACCCGTCGCGCCCCGTTGAAGACAAGGTGGCCGTCCTGAACACGCTGCTTGGCGATCAGGCGCATGCCATAACGATGGAAATCATGACCGACTTGGTCGGCCGCAAATGGAGCCGCGTTTCGGATATCGCGAATGCAGTCGAGGATTTCGGCGTGGACGCGATGATGTATTACGCGGATTATCGCGGCAAGACCTTGCAGGTTTCGATTGAGCTTGCACAGTTGCATTCGGCACTGTTGAAGATGCCGGTGGTGCGTGCCAAGTTGTATGACGCCACCGTGCCGGCCGAAGCCCGCACCAAGCTGCTGAACAGTTTGATCGGCGGCAGCGATTTCGACGTGGTCACCAAACGTCTGGCTGAACATGCCACCTGTAATCTGCGCAATCGTCGTTACCTGGCCACCATCCAGTGGCTGATCAGCAAATTCTCCCGCCATATGGGTGAATCGATGATTACTGTCACGACGGCGACACCGCTTACGGATAAGCAGATCGACCGACTGATTGCGATTTACAGCGAAAAGCTCGGCCGACCGGTGCATGTCAACTCCATCGTCGACGCGGCGGTGCTGGGCGGCATGCGCATCCAGGTGGGCGACGAAGTCACCGATAATACGGTGGTCGCGCAGTTGCAGCAGCTTCAGCGCATGGCACAGGCGGGCATGTAATCCGCCTGAAGGTGAGAAAAGCCTCGGGGAAAACCTGACGACTTGACTTGAATTTGATAACAACAATAAGGAGTGATCATGGCAGAACTTACCATTGATCCCACCACGATACGCAAGGCGCTCGATGAGTTCGTCGAGTCGTACACGCCGAGCGACACCCCCACCCAAGAGGTGGGTTATGTCGCCACGGCTGGCGACGGCATTGCGCACGTGACGGGACTGCCTGGTTGCATGGCCAATGAGCTGCTGACCTTCGAAGACGGCACGCTCGGTCTGGCGTTCAACCTTGACGCTCGTGAAATCGGCGTGGTTATTCTCGGCGATTTTGCTGGCATCGAGGAAGGCCAGGAGGTCCGTCGCACCGGCGAAGTGCTTTCCGTGCCAGTCGGTGACGGCTATTTGGGCCGTACCGTTGACCCGCTGGGCAATCCGATTGACGGCTTGGGTGAAATCAAGAGCGAAGGACGTCGAATCCTTGAAGCTCAGGCCCCGGACGTTATGCACCGTCACCCGGTTGATGAGCCCATGTCCACCGGCCTGAAGGCCATCGACGCCATGACCCCGATTGGTCGTGGCCAGCGTCAGCTCATCATCGGCGACCGTCAGACCGGTAAGACCGCTATCGCCATCGATACGATCATCAACCAGAAGGCGAATTGGGAGAGCGGTGACCCGAAGAAGCAGGTCCGCTGCATCTACGTGGCCATCGGCCAGAAGGGCTCGACCATCGCCTCCGTCAAGCAGAGCCTTGAAGACGCCGGCGCAATGGAATACACGACTATCGTCGCCTCTCCGGCTTCCGACTCTGCAGGTTTCAAGTACATCGCACCGTACACCGGTTCCGCCATCGGACAGCACTGGATGTACAACGGCAAGCACGTGCTTATCGTCTTCGACGATCTGTCGAAGCAGGCCGAAGCCTACCGCTCAATCTCCCTGCTGCTCCGTCGCCCGCCGGGACGTGAAGCTTACCCGGGTGATGTGTTCTATCTGCACTCCCGTCTGCTCGAACGTTGCGCCAAGGTTTCCGATGACCTGGGCGGCGGCTCGATGACTGGTCTGCCGATCGTCGAAACGAAGGCGAACGACGTGTCCGCCTACATTCCGACCAACGTCATCTCCATTACGGACGGCCAGATCTTCTTGCAGTCTGACCTGTTCAACGCCAACCAGCGTCCGGCCGTGGACGTCGGCATCTCCGTGTCTCGAGTCGGCGGCGCCGCTCAGACCAAGGCGTTGAAGAAGGTTTCCGGTACGCTGAAGATCTCGCTGGCACAGTACCGTTCGCTGGAGTCCTTCGCCATGTTCGCTTCCGATCTGGATGCGGCTTCCAAGGCCCAGCTGAACCGTGGTGCACGACTGACCGAGCTGCTCAAGCAGCCGCAGTTCTCTCCGTACTCGATGGAGCAGGAAGTCGTTTCGGTGTGGGCAGGAACCCACGGCAAGCTCGACGATCTGGAAATCGCCGATGTGCTGCCGTTCGAACACGCCATGCTCGATTATCTCGATCACAACACCGACATTCTGACCACCATCCGCGAAACCGGTGACTTCACCGCCGAGACGGAAGCCGCCCTCGACACGGCTGTGGAAGCCTTCCGCGAGACTTATGTGACCAAGGCGGGCACTCCGCTGGTCAGCCACAAGCCGAGCATCAAGAGCGCAACCCCGGTGGAGCAGGAACGTATCGTGGCCAACGCCGAAAAGCCGGTGCATGACCCGAACCAGCATCCGATGGCCGGAGAAAAGAAGTAGCACATGGGATCGCAACTCGCATTGAAGAGCAGGATCGCCTCCACGGGATCGTTGGAAAAGATTTTCAACGCCCAGGAGATGATCGCGTCTTCGCATATCGCAAGGGCACGTGACGTGGCCTTGAATGCGAAGCCCTACACCGATGCGATTTTCGACGCCGTGCAAGCGCTGGTGGCGCACAGCCATATCGATCATCCGATTGTCAAGCGTGAGCCGAACAACACTCGTGTTGCCGTGCTCGCGCTGACTTCTGATCGTGGTATGGCCGGCGCCTACACCTCATCGATCATCCGTGAAACGGAATCGCTGCTGGCCCGCCTTGACGCGGTCGGCAAGCAGCCGGAGCTGTATGTGTATGGTCGCCGAGGAGTCACCTACTACAAGTACCGCAATCGCGATATTGCCGGCACTTGGGAAGGTAACACGGACCAGCCCGGCGTGGAAGTCGCGGAAGCGATTTCGAATGCTCTGATGAACGCATACATGAAGCCGGCGTCTGAAGGCGGCGTAGGCGAGCTGTATATCGTCTACACGGAATTCATCAACATGGTGAGCCAGAAGGTTCGCGTGTTGCGTATGCTGCCGGTCGAACTGGTACGTCCCGAACAGTCGGACGCCGGCCCGGTGCCGGAATCCGTGGCCGAGCAGGCTTCGCCGCTGTATTCGTTCGAGCCGAGCTTGGATGAGGTGTTGGACGCAATCCTGCCGAAGTACATCCAGTCGCGTATTCATGAATGCTTGCTGGAGGCCGCCGCATCTGAAACGGCAAGCCGCCAGAACGCCATGCATACGGCCACAGAGAACGCTCGAAACCTGATCGAGGATCTGACCCGTAAGCTCAACGCTTCACGTCAGGCTTCGATTACCCAGGAACTTACCGAAATCATCGGCAGCGCCGACGCGCTGAATACAAAGGAAGAGTAGGAACGCATATGGCTGACATTCAGACCACAGCGGCTCCCGAGATGGCTGCAGAGCCGACCAACGGACGCGTCACGCGTATTCAGGGTTCGGTCATCGACGTCGAATTCCCGGTGGGCCACCTGCCCGACATCTACAATGCTCTGACCGTCGAGCTGACTAATATGGGCACGAAGGAAGAAGGCGAATCCACCCACACGATCACGCTTGAGGTCGAACAGCACCTCGGTGATTCCACCGTGCGCGCAGTCGCCCTGAAGCCGACCGACGGCCTTGTCCGCGGAGCCAAGGTGCTTGACACCGGTGGTCCGATTTCCGTGCCGGTCGGCGACGTGACCAAGGGACACGTCTTCGACGTTTCCGGCAACATCCTGAACAAGAAGGAAGGCGAGCAGATCACCATCACCGAGCGTTGGCCTATTCACCGCCAGCCGCCGGCATTCGATCAGCTGGAATCCAAGACCCAGATGTTCGAAACCGGTATCAAGGTCATCGATTTGCTGACCCCGTACGTGCAGGGCGGCAAGATTGGTCTGTTCGGTGGTGCAGGCGTCGGTAAGACCGTTCTGATTCAGGAAATGATTCAGCGAGTCGCCCAGAACCATGGCGGTGTGTCCGTGTTCGCAGGCGTCGGTGAGCGTACCCGTGAAGGTAACGATCTGATCGGCGAAATGGACGAAGCCGGCGTTCTTGAGAAGACCGCACTGGTTTTCGGCCAGATGGATGAGCAGCCGGGCACCCGTCTGCGTGTTCCGCTGACCGCACTGACCATGGCCGAGTACTTCCGCGACGTGCAGAACCAGGACGTGCTGTTGTTCATCGACAACATCTTCCGCTTCACGCAGGCCGGTTCCGAGGTGTCCACGCTGCTGGGCCGTATGCCTTCCGCAGTGGGCTACCAGCCGAATCTGGCCGACGAGATGGGTGCCCTGCAGGAGCGCATCACCTCGACCCGCGGCCATTCCATCACCTCGCTGCAGGCCATCTACGTGCCGGCCGATGATTACACCGACCCGGCCCCGGCCACGACCTTCGCCCACTTGGATGCAACCACTGAGCTTTCTCGTGACATCGCTTCCAAGGGCATCTACCCGGCCGTCGACCCGCTGAGCTCCACGTCGCGAATCCTTGATCCGCGTTACGTCGGCCAGGCCCATTACGACTGCGCCAACCGTGTCAAGGCGATTTTGCAGCGCAACAAGGAACTGCAGGACATCATCGCCCTTATCGGTATCGACGAACTTGGCGAAGAAGACAAGACCACCGTGAACCGTGCTCGTAAGATTGAGCAGTTCCTCGGTCAGAACTTCTACGTCGCCGAAAAGTTCACCGGTCGTCCGGGCTCCTATGTGCCGGCTGACGAGACCATCGAAGCCTTCACCCGCATTTGCGACGGCGTGTATGACGACGTTCCGGAGCAGGCGTTCTCCGGTATCGGCGGCATCGAAGACCTCGAGAAGAAATGGCATGACATGCAGAAGGAATTCGGTGCGTAATGGCCGATTCAACCATGCAAGTGAACATCGTCGCTGCCGACCATCCGGTATGGCACGGCACGGCGACGTCCGTGATTATTCCCGCCTCCGAAGGCAGTATGGGCATCCTGCCCGATCATGAGCCGATTCTTTCGGTCGTGAAGGGCGGCACACTGACGGTGGTCGACGCCGATAAGGAACGTCACTACTTTGAAGTGGCCGACGGATTCATCTCCTTCGACACGAATAAGCTCACGGTTGCGGTTGAGCGCGGTCGCGATGTGGTGAAGCTTGAATCTGCGCCCGAAACCGCGGCCTGATTCACGCGTTTGCGATTGCGTGATCGCAGCCTGATTTGGGCTTGTCACTACAAGCGGCCTCCTGTCCGACGCGGGAGGCCGCTTCGTTGTTTCCGTGGATTCCTATACCGTTCCATTCTCACCCCCGTGATTTTCCCGGGGCTTTTATGTTTTGTGCTCCGCTAATGGCCCTTTTCGTGATTTCCTAAGAGAGATCACGAAAAGGGCGGACTGGATCTTACGGTCGTTGCGCCGCAATCGCTTGCATACGCTATTGTGAAACGTTATGCGTGTGATTGTTGCTGATTGTTCCGCCGAATATTCCGGCCGTCTGAGCGCGTCGCTGCCATTGGCCAAGCGCGTGCTGCTCATCAAAGCGGATAACAGTCTGCTGATTTTTTCCGAATTGGGCTCGTACAAGCCTCTGAATTGGATGGCCGCGCCTTGCACGCTTAAAGACATCACGCCTGACAATGCCGACACCGACGTGGATACGCCTGCGCCTCAAAAGGTGTTGCGCGCCGCCGCCATGAAGTCGTCGGACGTGTTGGAAGTGACGTTGCAGCATATTTATTCGGATGAAACCTATGATTTAGGTGAGGATCCCGGCCTGATCAAGGACGGCGTCGAAGATCATCTGCAGCGCTATTTGGCCGAGCAGATCGAGCGTATCGGTGAAGGCGCGACGTTGGTGCGGCGTGAATATCCGACGGCGATTGGCCCGGTCGATATTATGGCGATTGATGGCAACGGCCAGCATGTTGCGATCGAAATTAAAAGAAATGGCGGCATTGATGGCGTCGAACAGCTGACGCGGTATTGTGATTTGCTCAATCGTGATCCGTTGCTGGCGCCGGTGCGTGGCATTTTCGCAGCGCAGACGATTACGCCGCAGGCGCGCGTCCTTGCACATGATCGCGGCTTTGAATGCCTGATTCTCGACTATGACGACATGAAAGGCACGGAAGACGATTCCCTGCGCCTGTTCTAACCGCCCACCCGTCTGCCGATTCGTATATTCCGTTAAAACCATAGGGTTTTTATATTTTGAACTCACAATAATCCCGGATTTCGTAAAAACCACGTGGTTTTTACGAAATTACGGGTTTCATGGGGGGTGTTTCGTTAAAACCATGTGGTTTTTACGGTTTTGGGTTTGGCCGGGGTCTGATTTCGTAAGAATCACGTGGCTTTGACGAAAAAATGGGCCGCATCCGACGCAGTAGTTGGATGCGGCCCGAATTCATTGACCAGGTAGGTTGGATTGTTTGGGGTGTTTGAGTTTTGAATGCGCCTTGCTTAAAGATGCCCGGCTTGCCTCAAACGAATCCACCGGTTCAGCTGAAATCGGTCTGGTAGGCGGCAAGAATATCAACGACGAACACCAGCGTCGAATTTGCAGGAATGGAACCCTGCTCGGTGTCGCCATATCCCAGATCCGGAGGAATCACCATCAGCACCTGGGAGCCGACGGTCTGTCCGACCATGCCCTGCTGCCATCCTTCAATCACGGTGCTGTTGCCGCCGCTGTATGCGTCTGCGGTGAACGTGCTGCCGCGGTCCCACGAAGAATCAAACTGCGTGCCGTCCAGCAGCCAGCCCGAATACTTCACAACGACACTGTCTTTTTCGGTAACGGCGGCGCCTTTGCCCTTGATCAGGGGCTGAGCGATCAGCGTATCGCTGCCCTTGTAGCCGTTCATATCGATCGACGGCTTACCGTTCTTGGCACGAGTCACCTTCGGCAGATCGGCCGGAATATCGGTGACTTCATCGCCGGTGGCCTGCGTGTAATCCTTCGACTTGGATACCAGCGTGTATGCCATAATGTAGGACACGCCAGTCGAGGAGCTCGTATCATTCGAGCCGAAGGCGACCGTCGCATTCAGCTTCAACGATTTGAAAATATTGTAATAATCGGAGTTCAGCGAATCCGACGAAACCAGCACGGAGCAATCCGGGGTGTTGTCTTCCCACGAGCTCGCAATTTCGGTGCCATCCTGCGCATTCAATGCAATGGCCTGCATGCACAGACGGTCGCCGTCTTCAATCTGATCGCCATTGCCTTCCTGCAACACAACATAGCTGTTGTCCTCAACAGTCATCGGCGCCTTAAAAGCGATTTCAGGCTTTTCGCCAGGTTCACCGGTGGCGGTGACACCTGCGATTTGATTCATCGAAATGGACGAATCAGAGGAAGTGGAGGAATCCGATGATTTGGAAGAATCAGAAGAGGATTCGCCGCACGCGGAAACGCCCAAGCACAGCACCAATGCGGATGCCGCGGCCAAGGTCTTAAGGAATTTCGAAGTATTGCGCATGATTCCATAGCCTAGCCGCAAACCCTGATTTATAAACGTCTGCAGCTTCCAGAATGCATCAAGGTTGGATTGTAGAATGGAACGTGTTATGACTATTGAGCAGGAAAACAGCGGATCCGAACAGGACACTGCACAAGCATCCGAAACCGAGCGTGTGTTCGCGAAGCCTACCAAACGTGCGAAGATCATGCGCGGGATCGTTACGCCTATTTTTGGCTTGCTGGCGGTGGCCTGCATCGTTTTGGGCGTTCTGAACGCAACCGAATGGAAGCCGAGTACGTCGGTGACGGCTTCGGCGAGCGTCTCCGGTAGCCGATATATCGTCACGGATCCAGGCGTTCTGCCGCTGGTTGACAAGCAGACGAAGCTTACCGTTTCAACGACGGGGTCGAGCGTGGATGTTTGCATTGCCGTCGGCTCGGCCAAGGACGTCGCCGGGTGGATCGCAGGCGAATCATATACGCGTATTACAGGTCTGGCCGATTGGACGACGCTGTCTACCGACAAGGCGCGGGCGCAGGGGAGTGCCGATACTTCCGAGAACCCCGTAGCGATGGAAGATTCCGACATGTGGATTTCCGCACAATGCGGCACGCGCGAAGTCTCCTTGAATGTTGATGAGCAGGATTTGGGGCCTACTGAAACGAATGTCGCTTTGATTGATTTAGGCGCGAAGAAAAACGCCGATATCGCCATGCACTGGACTCGTACAACAGTGCCAGATTTTGCGATGCCGTTCTATTTGTGTGCAGTGTTGCTTGCGATTATGGCGGTGCTGTCGGCTTCGGTTTTTGCGATGCCGCCGCAGAAGCGCCGTCATCATTCGACAGTGGAAGGCGCTGAAACTGTTGGGGAGACGGTGGAGGAAGTAGCCGTTGGCGCTCCGTCGCCTTGGGCCACGGCGGTGCTGAACGCCATTCCGTCGGCAGCTTCGACGTCGTCATCGCAGCGTCCTCGTCGCCGCCACGCGTCGCATCGTGCTGGAGCCCATACGGCTGAAAGCGTCGATACCGCTGTTTCTGCTGCTGGCGGGCAGCCGGCAACGCCAAGCATCGTGGATCCGAGCACACGCAATCTGGTGATTGAGCATACGGCGGACAGCGCGGCTGGTTCAGGCAGTGCGGACAGTGCAACGAACGGCGCAAATTCTGCGGATACGGAAAGCAGCAGCGCGAATGCTGCAAACGGCGGTGCGGATAATCATGACTCCTTTGAAGATGTCGGCGAAACGACTTCTGTGATCACACCGGACGAATTGCAAGCATATTTCGCGCGTCTCGCGCAGGAGGCCGCTGAACAGGAGGCCGCCAACGCGCAATCACAATCAGACAATAATGAATCTGCACATAGCGAAGACGACAAGGAGGCATGATGGCAAAGAAATCACGCATCACCGCAATCATGGCGCTCGCTGCCGCCATCTGTATGCCTTTCGGCTTGGGCGCGTGTGAAGGCCAAGTGCCAACGGTTTCCGGCACCACCTCATCCGAAGCTACGGCGTCCCCGGATTTGACGGAAACTCAGGAAAAGAAAATCCGTACGCAAATCCTGGAAACGCTTGACCAGGCAAATCAGGATCGCAATATCGATATTCTGCCCACAATTATGTCGGGGCCTGCCCTGCAAGTGCGCACCAGCGAACTGATCACCGCGCGCGCGACGGGTCAGCTGGATAAGAAGGCCACTATTCCAACCGACATTTCACAAACGATCATCCCAACCGATAGCGGCTGGCCTCGTACCGTTTTTGCTATCACCACAACAACGGAAGACCAGCAATCCAAGCGACTGCTGGTGCTGAAGCAGGATTCGCCGCGTCAGAATTACAAGCTGTGGGGCGTTGCGCGACTGTTCCAAGGCGCGCAGCTGCCGAAATTCGCCATTGCCAGCATCGGCTCGCAGATGGGCGATGACGATGATGCCGGTCTGGTGGCAGCACCGAAGGAAGCCGTCGCACAATATGTGGACGTGTTGCAAAATAGCGCGAACAGTCAGTATGCGTCCTTAATTGCGGACGATTATTTCCGTCAGGCGATGGTATCGCAGACGCAAACCGTGCAGGAAGGCATGCAACGAAACGAAGGCACATTGCAGCAGACGTTCAGTGCCGTTGACGGATCCCTTGCTTGTATGCGTGCTGCGGATGGCGGCGAGCTGGTTGTGGCGCAGATCAATAATGAAATGATTCGCGAAGCCGGTGCCGGACGTCAATCGCTGCCGGCCTCCGATTCGGAAACCGCGCTGTTTGGCAGTGCGACGGCCACCAGCACGATGAAAGTCACATATGTGAGCATGGTCGCGCTGTATATTCCTCCGGAAGGATCCGACCAGCAGATCACGGCGGTCGGCGCCGAATGGCAGCCGGTGAAGGTGGAAGCGCTGTAAATTTGCGGGCATCACCTTGGATTACAGCTTGCTGGCTGTAAGCGCAATCACAGCGCGGAATTCTGTGACGCGCAACTATAGTTGGATGCAGCAATGATTTTTGAATAATGCCCTTTCCTAATCGGTGAAAGCGATTGACGAAAGAGCATGAGTCGGGAGGCATAATGGCAGGTCAGTTCAATCCTGGTGTGTCCCTTGCGGGCGCGGTTGATTTGGAAGCGTTGAAGCATCAGGTCAAGGCGGAGCCCGGCGAAGTCGGTGGCGCTCCGGCCGCAGGCGGCTATGTGATTGATGTTTCGGAGAACACGTTCCAGGCGATGGTGCAGACTTCGGCCACATTCCCGATCGTGCTGCTGCTATGGGTGCCGACGGATGACCGCCTGTTCCCGATGGCTCAGAAGCTGGGCGACGCTGTAAATGCGATGAACGGTCAGATTCAGCTGGCTCGTATTGATATTGCTGAGAATCCGTCCATTGCACAGGCTTTCCAAGTGACGGGCGCGCCTGCATTGTTCGGTTTGATTGGCGGCCGTCCGATGCCGATTCTGCAAGGCCTACCGTCGGATACTGAATTGCAGCAGATTGCGGATGAGGTGATTCCGAAGCTGGTTGCCGTCGCACAGCAGGCTGGCGTTGTCGGCAGTGCGCCATACTCGGGAGATTCGGATCAGACCACTGCGGGTGGTGTGGATGCTGGTGCTTCGAGTGAGCCGCAGATTCCTGCGGAACATATGGATGCGTACATGTTGGCGCAGCAGGGTGATTATGCCGGTGCGGCCGCCGCGTATGGCAAGGTGTTGGAAGCTGATCCGAGTGATACGCTGGCCGCGCGCGAGCGTGCGAAAGCGCTGCTGCTGGCCAGGTCCGGCGCGGCTGATGTGCGCGTCGTGCGTGAGGCCGCTGCGGCGCATCCGGATGATGTTGACGCGCAACTCGCCGTCGCTGATGTCGATATGATCGGCGGCCAAATCCAGGATGCGTTCGATCGTTTGCTGGACTTCCTTGCGGCGGGTCATCGCGCCGATATCGAGCCGGTGCGACAGCGCATGCTGGAATATTTCCTGATTCCGCCGGCTGATGACGAACGCCTGAAGCGCGCTCGCCGTCGCCTTGCGACGCTGATGTACTGATACGCTGGCCGCCGTCCACCGGCGGCCGCTTCCCCTGCAAATGTGACCGTTTTTAGGCCTTAAAACGGTCACACCTGCTGACGGGATGCGTGCTGGACAGCAAGTGTGACCGTTGTGGATGGCTCTGATCGCACATCAGAGTATTTTTGGTGTGCTGGTTTAGTCCATGCATGGCATAGAATAGTCAAGTTACTCGGGTTCGTAGCTCAGTGGATAGAGCGTCTGTCTCCGGAACAGAAGGTCGTGGGTTCGATCCCCATCGAGCCCACAAAACCGTGTAATTCCAAGGGGTGTTGGGACACCTTTCATCGCCGCTGTTTAGTCGTGGTTTTGCCGATTCGGTCGCGAACCATATGGTTTTCTGATACCCGTCCATCGCCTTTGCCCAGTTGGGCAACATTCTGGGCATATGGGAATGCTGCCGGCAAGCGTCATTGTCGGTCAATCAACATCGGCGAGCATGCGACAATCGAGTGCCATATTCTCTACTCGTTGTTTTGCTGCTCAGCGACACAAATCTGTGGGTAAATTCTGTTTGGCGTGTCGCTAAGTGCGCGTCGGTGACATGCGGAAAATGCTTGACTACAGATTTGTGTCGCTGGCGGAAATTCGGGGTTTTGAGAAGGTCTTTCGCAGGTTGGCGTCGCTGATGGGTGTTTGGAGTGACGAAGAAGTCCTTTGCGGTTTGATGCATTGATGAGTGTGCGGAATCATGTAAGGCTGACCCTGAGCGTTCCCTGAATTTCTCTTATGTGTTCCCTGATTTTGGCCTGTTCCCGACGCTTTTGCGGTGTTAATTTGCGACAATACAAGTATCCGAAAACAACAACGAAGATGTAATTATCGGTGATTTCGCTTGATATCGATGTGCGGCACTTTTAGTGTGTGAGGAGGCGGCATGAACAATAAGAGGATCGCGCATGAGCTGCTGCAATACGTTGCAACAGCTCGATGGAACATTCGTTGTATGCTTCAGGCGTTTGTCGCCATACTGCTGATTGCGGTATCGCTTGCCGATGTTTCCATGTTTTGGCATGCGGTTGATGTCGTTGCGTCGCAACGGCGGGTTGCGCCTGTTGTCATTGCGCATCGCGGCGATGCGGGCAGTGCTGAAAATTCGTTGCAGGCTGTGTTCCAGGCGGCGAAGAATGGTGCTGATTATGCGGAAATCGATGTTCGTTTGACAAAAGATGGCTGGCCTGTCGCCTTTCATGATCGTAGAACCGGACGTTTGTCTTTGGAGGGACGCGATGTGACCGTGTCGCACGTTTCGTTACGTACGCTGCAGGGGATGCGCATGTACTCGAAGGGTATGCAGTATCGCGTGCCGACATTACGTCAGATGTTTGCTGCCGCGCATTCTTCGGGCATCGGATTGTTGCTTGATTTGAAGGCGGGAAATGATGACGCCATACGCATTGCACGCGCGATTTCACGTGAAACATATCTTGCCGGATATAAAGGTCCTGTGATGGCAATGTCGGCAAATCCGATGGTGATGCATGAAATGCGCCGTTTCCGCCCTGAATGGACGGTCGGCTATTGTGCGAGCGGCAAACCGGAATCTGTTGATTGGAGGGATGACTTTGATTTTGTGGTGTTACGTGGTCGTGAAATGACGATGTCGTTCGCCGATGATGCGCGACGGTGGGGAGTGCCGGTATTTGCGGGATCTGTGGGGGATTCGCGCACCGCGTCATATTGTTTGTTTGAGGGCGTGGAAGGCATGCTGGGAGACGATATGACGATGCTGCATCATTCCGTTGAAAACAGTGAGACGAAGCCGGCGCGAATATTGAGTAGCGTATTGGAAATTTTGGATGTGCATGTCGGTCTCATATAGTCGTCGGATTTTGGTGGGAGTCGCCTTTGCCGACGTATGATGTCGGGCATCGAAAGGATTGATGATTCGGGCTGATGATTTGATTCAAAAAATTGATGTGATGATTTGATTCGATGATTGAACCCGATGATTGAGACCAATGAAGGAGCAGCAATGAACGAACGGCTTGAAGCAGTGGGCACGACAAGTGCGCCGGCCGCATTGGGCGCATACAGCCAGGCTGTGAAGGTGAACGGTTTCGTGTTCGTGTCCGGACAACTGGGCATCGATCCGGTGACCGGCGAACTGGTGGGTGAAACCGCAGGCGAGCAGGCCACGCAGGCGCTGAAGAATATCGCCCACATTCTTGAGGCTGCCGGAACTGGTCTGAACAACGTGGTGCGTACCACGATTTACATGAAGAACGTGGAAGACTTCAAAGAAGTTGACGCCCATTATTCCGAAGTGTTCGTCAGTGGCGTTAAGCCGGCTCGCTGCGCGTTCGGCGGCAACGATATCCCCAAGGGCGCCCTCGTCGAAATCGACGCCATCGCAGCGCTGTAAATCACAAGACCGATAATCGCAAAATTAGAAAGTATTATCGTCGTCACAACGCGGCGGCAGCCTCCAGCCAGTAATCATCGTTGACCGCAGGCCGCTGTCGCGTTGTGCATATACGGCGCCTATACAGAGGCAGCGGATTCTCCGCTTCGGTGACGGGCAGCGACCGATACGCCGTCAAGGCGTCTAATTTTGACAAATCGATAGTCGCGTATGTCATCGGAGTTTACTTGATTGTTCGAATGCTGCTTCCATGCTGCTTCTTTTAATAATGGATGGGCCGCCGCTGTCTGCGTGCTCGGTATTCTTAGAAGAATGAGCCCTGAAGCATTGAGTGAATTGATTTCCGCCATCGCGCACGATCTTGTTGCCGCCGGTGAAGCGGGTAATCTGACTGAAGACCTGATTCCTGACACGTCCAAGCTTGCCGTGATGCGCCCGAAGGATCGCGCGCACGGCGATTGGGCTTCGAATGCCGCCATGCAGCTGGCCAAGAAGGCCGGCATGAAGCCGCATGATCTGGCTGACTTGTTCGCCGCACGCCTTGCCGCCGCCGAGGGCATCAGCAAGGTGGAAGTGGCCGGCCCCGGTTTTATCAACATCACATTGGATTCCGCTTCCGCAGCCGCCGTTGTGGACGCTGTGCTCGAAGCCGGCGCCGCATATGGCAAGAACGACCATTTGGGCGGTGAAACGCTGAATCTGGAATTCGTGTCTGCCAATCCGACCGGCCCGATTCATATCGGCGGCACCCGTTGGGCGGCTGTCGGCGACTCCATGGCCCGCGTGTTGGAAGCGAACGGCGCGAAGGTCGTGCGTGAATACTATTTCAACGATCACGGTGAACAGATCAACCGTTTCGCCAAGTCGCTGGTGGCCGCCGCGCACGGCGAGGAATGCCCGATCGACGGCTACAAGGGCGCGTATATCGATGAAATCGCGCAGCGCGTGATCGACGAGGCCAAGGCTGAAGGCATTGACGCTTTGTCGCTGCCGCGCGTCGACGGCGGCGTCGACAATGACGGTAATCCGCTTGGCGAAGGCGATTCCGAGCAGCGTGAGGAATTCCGCAAGCGCGCAGTGCCGATGATGTTCGACGAGATCCGTCGCTCGATGAAGAACTTCCGCGTCGATTTCGACGTGTGGTTCCACGAGAACAGCCTGTACGAGCAGGGCGCGGTCGACAAGGCGATCGCCGACCTGCGCGAACGCGGCGACATTTTCGAAAAGGACGGAGCCACCTGGTTCGCTTCCACCAAGCATGGTGATGACAAGGACCGTGTCATCATCAAGTCCGACGGCAACGCCGCATATTTCGCTGCGGATATCGCTTACTACTATAACAAGCGTCATCGCGAGCAGGATCCGGCCGATGTGGCGATCTACATGCTGGGCGCCGACCATCACGGATACATCGGCCGCATGATGGCCATGTGCGCCGCCTTTGGCGACGAGCCTGGCAAGAACATGCAGATCCTCATCGGACAGCTCGTCAACGTGATGAAGGACGGCAAGCCCGTGCGCATGTCGAAGCGCGCCGGCAACGTCGTGACGATCGACGACCTGACCGAAGCGATCGGCGTGGACGCAGCCCGCTACTCGCTGGCCCGCACCGACTACAATTCGCCGGTCGACATCGACCTGAACCTGCTGGCCTCCCATTCCAACGAGAATCCGGTGTACTACGTGCAGTACGCGCACGCGCGCTCCTGCAACGTGGACCGCAATGCCGCCGAAGCCGGCATCAGCTACGAGGGCGCCGATCTGGCATTGCTGAATACCGTCGCCGACGGCGAAGTGCTTGCCGCCCTGGCGCAGTGGCCGGCTGTGCTGCGTGAAGCCGGCGACCTGCGCGCCCCGCATCGCGTGGCCCACTATTTGGAAGACCTCGCCGCCACGTACCACAAGTGGTACAACGTGGAACGCGTCGTTCCGATGGCCCTGACCGAGCCGGAAGAGCGTGCCGATGATGCCGAACGCGAAGCCATGCGCATCGCCAAAGCTCCGGAACCGGCCCGTGCCGCAGCCCGTCTGAAGCTCAACGACGCCGTACAGGCCGTCATCGCCTCCGGCCTTGACCTTCTGGGCGTCACCGCACCGGACAAGATGTGACATAACGCCCGGCCCCCTCGCCAATGCAACACTGCATAATGTGACGCCACGGAATGTGACGCTACGGAATGTGACGCCACATAACGCGAGGGGGTCGTCGCGTATCCATCGCCAATCCCAGATCGTCATAACAGTACTGATATGACAAAAATGCAGGCCAAGATCACATGTCACAAATACCAATAGCAAGTATCAGTAGCAAACATCAATACCTAGCGGAACATTTGCGAAGGAGCATTATGCCAGTCACTCCGATTTGGCCCAAGGCCAGTAGTGTCAACGACGACGGCGTCATTGAATTCCACGGTCGTACCGCCGAATCATTGCTGAACGAATTCGGTTCGCCGCTTTACCTCATCGACACCGACGAAGTCGCGGATCGCGCGGCGCATTTCGTCAAAGCCGCGGCAACCGCCTTCTCCACCACGACCACGCACGTCAGCTTCGCAGCCAAAGCGTTCATATCCAAGGAAATCGTGCGCATCGTCACTGAACAAGGCATGCTCGTCGACACCTGCACCATGGGCGAAATGCGCATCGCGCTCGCCGCGGGCGTACCAGGCCGCCGCCTCGTGCTGCACGGCAACAACAAAAGCGATGAGGAAATCGCGCTCGCCATTGAACAGGGCTTTGCGAAGATCGTCGTCGACGAACCGAATGAGCCGGCTCGCATCGAACGCATCGCCAAACAGTTGGGCAAGCGTGCGCGTGTGATGTTGCGCGTTACGTCCGGCATTCACGCGGGCGGTCACGAATTCGTGTCCACCGCGCATGAGGATCAGAAGTTCGGCGTGCCGCTACTGCCGGTCGGCGCGGATGCCTCCGTGCTGGATATGCTGGAGGATTTGGCTGAGGTGACGCCGGCTGGGGCGAATGCACGGCTGCGCGAGCATGCCGTTAATGCTGCTGCCGGTGTTGCCATTTCCACTGATGCCGCTGTTCATGCTGCCGACGATACCATTGCCGTCGAGGTTGGAGAAACAACTCAGCAAGGCCGCGCCCTGCGTTATGACATCAAGTATCCGTACGATCTGAACGCCGCCGACGTGTCCGATGATGATCGCATGCTGGCCGCCGCTATGGAAACTGTGGCCGAGGGTCCGGCGATTGCCGTGCTGAAAGACATTCTGCGCCGCAGCGACACGCTGGAATTGGTCGGTGTACATTCGCATATCGGATCAAATATCCACGATGCGGACGCCTTCATCCAGGCGGCCCGCCGCATGATGCTGCTGCGCAAAACCTTCTACGCCACCGACGCCTACACGCTGCCGGAAGTCGATCTGGGAGGCGGCTATTCCGTGGCGTATACGGATGGCGAAGATTCCATGGACGTGGATGTTGAACTGGCCCGCCTTGCCAAAGCGGTCACCGGTGTGAATCGTGCGTTGGGAATGCCCGCTCCGGTGATCTCCTTCGAACCGGGCCGTTGGATCGTGGCGCCGGCCGGTGTGACGCTGTACCGTGTGGGCACTGTCAAAACCGTGGCGCTGAGCGACGCCAAAGACGAGCGGGACAATCCGGTGACCGAACGTGTGTACGTGTCCGTCGACGGAGGTATGAGCGACAACATTCGCCCGGCCCTATACGGCTCAAAATACGCGGCGCATATGGCGAATCGCGTGGGTGCGGCCGAAACAAAGCTATGCCGCATCGTCGGCATGCATTGCGAATCGGGCGACATCATCGTCAGCGAATGCCAGTTACCAGCCGACATTCAGCGCGGCGACATTCTGGTTGTGCCGGTGACGGGCGCATACGGTCGCACGATGGCGAGCAATTACAATCAGGCGCTGATTCCGGCGGTGGTCGCGGTAAGCGAGGCCGATGCGCATGTAATGATTCGCCGTCAGACTGTCGACGATTTGCTGGCCTTGGACGTCAGCGAATGATTGATCGATATGGATGATGTGGATTAAGGCCGCCGGACTGCGGAATTGCCGTTTTATGGCCCGTGTCGTTTTACGGCGCGTGACATTGTGCGGTGTGTAGCGCTGTGCGGCGGCCACTTCACAGAAGAGCACGCCGGTGAGACGTTCACTGGCAGGGCCCAATATGCGATAGGTCGTGATTGCGTTCGGTATTTTTTCGTTGCGGTGATTACCGGATTGTCGATGCCGGTGATCACCGCAACGTCCGTGATGTCGGTGGTGACGATGGTGTCGTCGATGTCCACGACGTCCATGACACCATCACCGATACCGGTTACGCTTTGACGACGAGTTTGCCGATTTCCGTGCCGGCTGCGACTGCGCCCGGTTCGGGTACCGTCAACGTTTCAATGCGGTCGGGATTGGTGAATACGACGATTACGTCAGTGGCTTTTTCTGCGGCGACAACCGCGTTAATATCGACGTCCACAATCGGATCGCCGGCCTGAACGGTTTGACCGGTGGTCACATGCATGGTGAACGGAGCACCGTTCAGCTGCACGGTGTCCACGCCAATATGGATCAGTACCTCAACGCCGCCTGGAGTAGTAATACCGACGGCATGCTTGGCATTGGCGATAGTGGTGATGGTGCCGCTGACCGGAGCGAGTACCGATCTCGTCGTCGGCACGACTCCAAAGCCGTCGCCAAGGATCTTTGCTGCGAAGGTTTCATCGGGGACCTCGTCGATGGGCTTGCAAGCGCCATCGACCGGAGCGATGATCGGCAACGTAATCGGCTGGCTCGGCTGCGGCGTCGTGACAGTGGCCTCCGCCGGCTCTGCATCTTGGCCAGGCTCGTTGCGGCGGAATAGCGATGAAAGAAAACCTGCCATGTGGAACTCCTTATCTGTGATTTGACGTGAGACGTGGGGTTCGCTGTGCTGTTGCAGCGAACCCCACCGTACGGGTTTGGGATTAAGCCTTGGCGTGAATGTCACTCATCGCATCAGCAACGGCTTGCACCTGTGTGCCGACAATGACCTGAACGTTCTTTTCGTCCAACACTTTGACGCCCGGAACCAGTTTTCTGATTGCTTCCAGATTAACCTTGGACGTGTCGTTGACGCCCATGCGCAGACGGGTCACGCAGTTTTCGATATCGACGACGTTGGCCTTGCCTCCGAGAGCCGCATACAGCTTGGAGGCAAGCTCGGCGTACTTGTCGGCCGCTTGGGCGACCGGCGCGACGGTCGGAGAGGCCGGAGCCGGCTCGTCGAATGCGGCGGAGGCGATCTCCTCGTCGTCGTCGCCGCGGCCAGGGGTCTTCAGATTGAACTTCTTGATCACGAACATGAAGACGAAGTAGTAGATGACCGCGAAGACCAGACCCTGCACGATCAGCATCCACGGCTGATGTGCCTGCGGCACGCGCAGCGACAGGAACCAGTCGATGAAGCCTGCGGAGAAGTTGAAGCCCGCGATCCACTGGAAGGCCGC
Source organism: Bifidobacterium sp. LH_512 (assembly GCF_056356435.1). Taxonomy (NCBI): domain Bacteria; kingdom Bacillati; phylum Actinomycetota; class Actinomycetes; order Bifidobacteriales; family Bifidobacteriaceae; genus Bifidobacterium; species Bifidobacterium sp. LH_512. Next base: position 102,835 of record NZ_JBKEUE010000003.1, on the reverse strand, counting down.
CGCGATGAACACCGACAGGGCGGTGAGCAGGGCATGCACCACGTACAGCGGGAAGGCGGCGAACATGAAGGAGAACTCCAACGGTTCGGTGACGCCGGTGAGGAAGGCGGCGAGTGCGCCGGCCAGCATCAGCGAGCCGACAGCCCTACGTTTTTCTGGCTTGGCACAACGGTAGATGGCGAACGCGCCCGCCGGCAGGCCGAACATCATGATCGGGAAGAAGCCAGCCTGATACATGCCGGTGACGTAGGTACCCCACGGGTGGAAGCCGCCGGTCGCCCGTACCGCAGCGACGTCGCCGGACAGGCCGCCGACACCGTTCCAGAACTTCGTGATGTCGTCGATACCGGCCAAGTTGAACCAGAACACGTTGTTCAACGCGTGGTGCAGACCGGTCGGGATGAGCAGTCGGTTGAAGAACGCGTAGATGCCGGCGCCCACTGCGCCCATGCCCATCAGGGATTCGCCGAACCAGACGAGGCCGTTGTAGACGAGCGGCCATACGAACAGCAGGACCAACGAGACGACCGACATGATGGCCGCGGTCAGGATCGGCACGCAGCGGCGGCCGGAGAAGAAGGCCAGGAAATCGGGCAGCTTCGTTTTGCTGAATCGGTTGTACAGCGCGCCTGCGACGCAGCCGACCATGATGCCGAAGAACACGTTCTTGTTGCCGATGGCGCCCGCTGCGAACGCCGGATGCTCCTTATCGACGGTCGCCGGGTCGAAGCCGAGGAACATCGAAGCGGAGCCCATGATGGTGGTGACGGTCATGAAGCCGACGAGGCCGGAGAGCGCGGAAGCGCCGTCCTTGTTACGCGCCATGCCGATGGCGACGCCGACCGCGAACAGTAGGCCAAGATTGTCAAGGATTGCGGAACCGGTTTTGCACAGATAGGCGGCGACTACGTTATTACCGCCCCAACCCGACGGATCAATCCAATAGCCGATGCCGAGGAACAGTGCCGCGGCAGGCAGTGTGGCGACCGGGAGCATAAGCGCTCGGCCTAGCCGCTGGATATAGGCTTTCATTTCCAGACTCCTTTGTTTGTTCTTTTCGCGATATCGTGAACGTTCTTCTTTGAATCTTCACGGCCATGCACAATCATTGGGCACGGCCGCTCCCACATATGCAGGATGCGGCATCGCTTGTGTTCCATCATACGCTGTGTCAGCGTAGTAACAGGTAAATTGTTAAGTTATCTTTCAAAAGATCATCTATAGAGAAATGCATACACACCGGATGCTGCTCATTACTGTGTAGTCGTCGCGTCTACTGCCGTCTACTGATATCGCGTTCGCATCGTTCTCGGAACGTATTTTCACGAATTACGAATATGAGACGAAATACGGCGTGTCGAATTTCATTCGTACAATGAGACCAGTCAATAAGGCGTATCGACCGCAAGGAGACAGTAAGTGGCACAGGAACAGGCTTCCCCGATTCGCGTCGGATTGTTGGGCGCAGGCACCGTCGGCTCGCAGACCGCGCGACTGATTGTCGAGCAGAAAGAAGAACTCGCCGCACGCATCGGCCGGCCGATCGAACTGTCCGGCGTAGCATGCCTCAATCCGGATGAAGTCGATTTTCCGTGGATCGACCGCTCCCTGCTGACCAGCGATACCATGTCGGTATGCCGTAATGCCGATATCGTCGTCGAACTGATCGGTGGCACCAATGTGGCGCGTACTTTCGTGCTTGAGGCCATCAGCAACGGCGCTTCCGTCGTCACCGCCAACAAGGCGTTGCTCGCCAAATACGGCGAAGAAATCTACGCCGCCGCCGAAGCCAAAGGCGTCGACATCTACTTCGAAGCAGCGGTCGGCGGCGCAATCCCGTTCCTGCGCCCGCTGCGCGAATCCCTCGTCGGCGACAAAATCGTCAGCATGCTCGGCATCGTCAACGGCACGACGAACTACATCCTCGACGAAATGACCACCAAGGGCCTCGATTTCGACGACGTGCTCAAGGATGCCCAGGCCAAGGGCTACGCCGAAGCCGATCCGACCGGCGACATCGAAGGCTATGACGCGGCCAACAAGGCTGCCATCATGGCCACGCTCGGCTTCCATACGAACATCACCATCGACGATGTCAGCGTCGAAGGCATCACCAAAATCACCGCCGACGATATCGCCGCGGCGGCCGCGGAGAACAAAGTCATCAAACTGCTCGCCGTCGTCGAAAGCAGCGAAGCCGGCGTTTCCGCCCGTGTCTACCCGGCATTGATCGGTACTGACCATCCGCTCGCATCCGTACATGGTTCCTTCAACGCCGTTTTCGTCAAAGCCGAAGCAGCCGACGACCTCATGTTCTACGGTCGTGGCGCAGGCGGCGCTCCGACCGCATCCGCCGTCGTCGGCGACATCGTCACCGTCGCGCGGCATATCGCCTCCGGCTGCACCGGACCGTCCATCCCGCTGTACAAGAATCTGCCGAAGGCCCCGGTCAATGCGTCCAAGGCCGCGTTCGCGGTGCGCTTCGTTATTCACGACAAGCCGGGCGTGCTTGCCGCAATCGCCGAAAAGTTCGCCGACCATGGCGTTTCCATCAACGGCGTGAATCAGGATCTCAAGCCGACGCTCAACGAGCCCGGCTACGACGGCGAGCTGCAGCAGCTGCGCATCGTCACGCATCTGACCGACGAACAGACGCTGCGCGCCACCGTCAAGGACGTGTGCGAGCTGGATTGCGTGGCCGGCGAGCCGTCCATCCTGCGCGTGCTCGACTGATCCGAATCGATTGGTTTTAATCGGGCTGGTTTTAATCGGGTTGGTTTTAATCGGGTTGGCCCTGGCCCCATCAGTCCTTACTGATCTAATTAACCGGCGCCATCATGGGCGACCTTTTCGTGGGGTCGCCCATTTGTAATACCGGAATGACGCATGCGGCGTACTGCAATGTGGCATAAATCAATATTCCATGCTGCAATGTGTATAACAATGGGTATCGCGATATGGCATCACAAGGTGACGTCACGCAAGTGACACGGCAATGTGACATCACATAATGACGCAGCAAAGTGAAATGCGAAGGAGAAGGCCATGATTCCGGTAACCCAGCAAGTGCACGTGCATGTACCAGCCACCAGCGCCAACCTTGGCTCCGGTTTCGACACCGTTGGCTTGGCTTTGGACTATCACGACGAACTGGTATTCACCCTGACCGGCGGCACAGCTGATACTGCCGCCACCGATACTGCCGCGCACGTCATCATCGAAGGCGAAGGTGCGGAAACACTGCCGCGCGACGAAACACATCTGGTCGTCTCCACCTTCCGTCGCGCCTGCCAGACCTTCGGTCTGGGACGCATCGGCTTTACGCTGGAAGCGCACAACAATATTCCGCAAGCCCGCGGCATGGGATCGTCCGCCGAAGCGATCGTCGCCGGCATCGCAGCGGCCGCTGCCTTCGCGCAGGACGGTCAGCTTAATCGCGACGCCATTTTTGAATTGGCTGCGGCCATCGAAGGTCATCCCGATAATGTGGCGCCGGCCGTGTATGGCGGTCTGACCATGTCGTGGAACCTGCAAACCGGCGAAGGTGTCGGCTCCGTGCCGATTCCACAAGGCGAGCCGCTGCGCGGCGGTTTCCACACGGTGAATTATCGCGTTTCCGACGATATGACCGCCGCTGTATTCGTGCCGGACTTCGAACTGTCCACCGAAAAGGCGCGCAAGGCGTTGCCGGGCGATATCGCGTTCAAGGATGCCGTCTACAATGTGTCACGCGTAGGGCTGTTGCCGGCTGCCATGAATCCCGATACGCTGGCCGCCGCCAGTACCGACCCGAACGCGCTGCTGTACGTCGCCACACAGGATCGTCTGCATCAGCCGTATCGTGCTGGACTGATGGAGCCGTCATGGGAGTTGATTGAAACGTTGCGCGCTCGCGGTTATGCGGCGATGGTGTCCGGTGCTGGTCCTTGCGTACTCGTGCTGCATCATGGCGACGCGTGCGAGGCCATCGAACAGGTTGCTGCCAAACAGCTCGACAGCGGCCACTGGCGTGTTCTGCATTTGGCCATCGATACCAACGGCGTCCAAGTCAATCGCTGCTAATTCCGTCCTGATTTCACCCAGCCCCGGTCCGTTCCGTTACGTTCAAATCGGTCACTTTTGCTGATGTGGGCGTCCTTCCTCCGCAAATGTGACCGAAACTAGCCCCGAAATTGGTCACTTTTGCTGATGAGGGTGGTCTTTTTCAGCAAATGTGACCGAAATCTACCCTGAAAACGGTCACGCTTGCTGGCCGGCAGACCGACGGATTCCAGAATCAGCCAAGTTTCTGGTCGCTTTCATGTGTGCAGTGCCTTTCCGGGCTTGTGCTTATGGTGGACGGGCCGCATCCGCATTGGTAAGGTTGGAATCATGACGATTCCGCTGATTCTTGCCTCGAAGTCTCTTCCGCGCCGCAACGTGCTGTTTTCCGCCGGCATTTGCCCGACGATTCGTGTATCCCATGTTGATGAGCCGGCCGCATTGGAACGCGCCGCCGCCGAAATCGGCGTCAGTGTCGATGAACTTGACGTCAATCAGCGAGTCATGATTCTGGCTGAAGCCAAAGCACGCGTCGTATACGACGCCTATCGAAACGTTGCCAACGCTGCGGCCGCGGCTACCGGAGAACAGATTACCGGCCGCCCGCTCGCTGCAAAAGCTGACAGCGCCCACGAATCGGCAGAGCATCCTTCCGACATCACGCGCACGCGTGATTTTTCCAATGTCGCCATCCCAACGGAATCCTGCCCGATGTCGGCGATTGGCGCCAGCGAACACGGTGGCCTTAACGCCAGCGCCGTTGGGCCGCTGATTCTCGGCTGCGATTCCATGTATCTGATGGACGGCGAATGCTACGGCAAGCCGCATAGCGCCGATGTCGCTCGCGAACGCCTGCATGCCATGCGCGGAGCCACCGGCGAATTATGGACGGGACATTGCCTCATTGATTTCGCCACCGGCCGCGTCGCCCGTGGTGCCAGCAAGGCGACGCTGCATTTCTGTGAGTATTCCGACCGTGACATCGAACGATATATTGAAACCGGTGAACCGTTGGAAGTGGCAGGCTCCTTTACGATTGACGGATTCGGCGGCGCTTTCATCGATGGCATTGAAGGCGACCCGCATGGCATCATCGGCCTGAGCCTGCCCTTGGCGCGACGTTTGACCGCCGAACTTGGCATTGAATGGACCGACCTGTGGAACGTGAAGCGCGACGACCAGTATCCGAGCGCCGTAACCGATTCGAAGACGGGGGAGAAGACGGTGCCGCCGCCGAAGGAGAATGTGAAGCAGCCGGGCGATGGCTGGATCGATTGCGATTGCGGGCGCAAGCATTGGGGATTGAATGGCGCGTCCGGCATCCTGCTGGTGCGCCGCAACGCGCAAACTGGCGAACCGACGCATGTAGTGATGCAGCATCGTGCACTGTGGAGTGCGGAAGGCGGTACGTGGGGCATTCCGGGAGGCGCCAGTGCGGACGGCGAGACCCCGATCGAAGGCGCGCTGCGTGAAGCGTACGAAGAGGCCAACATCACGCCGGAGGACATTGATGTGGTCGGTGCATACCGTGAGGATCACGGTCCTTGGGGCTACACCACGGTCTTCGCATTCGAAAAGCCGGGGCATACCGTTGATCCGCAGGCAAACGACGATGAAAGCATGGAAATCGAATGGGTGCCGATCGACGACGTGCCCAATCGCAAGTTGCTGACCGCCATGCGCACGGATTGGCCGGCCTTCCGCGCCCGTATTGATGCACTTGCCGCGGCGCAGCCGGCGTGACGCGCCAACTGAACACGCTGACTGTGAGCGCTCACTATGAATCTTGTAATAGCGGTATCCTCGCAGTAACAAGAAGAAATAGACGGTAGCAGGGAGGCAAATATGGCAGGCAAGCGTAGTACCGGCAGCAAACGTCCCTCGATCTTCGAAGTGGCGAAGCTCGCCGGCGTCAGTCATCAGACGGTTTCCCGTGTCATCAATAATTCGCCGTCCGTTTCCGATGCGACGCGCGTGAAAGTGCAGCGGGCCATCGATGAGCTCGGCTACCGGCCCAGCAATTCCGCGCGTGCGCTTGCGTCACGCCGCTCTCGTACGATCGGCCTGATTGCGGGCGGCCAGCGTTTCTTCGGTCCGATCTCCGCGATTTCGGCGATCGAGTCGACCGCGCGTTCGCATGGCCTGTTCGTCTCGGTATCGATGGTGCATGAGGCGTTGTGCACGCAGCGTGAATTCGACGATTTGTGCCGCACTTTTGACGAGCAGAACGTCGATGCGTTCATCTTCCTGGCGCCGACGGACGTGATGTTTTCCGCCGCCTGTCGTACGCAGATCATGCAGCCGCGTGTCATCGTGACGTCTACGCATGGCGCCGTGAACGTACAGGAGGGGCTGCGTTTGATGCGCGCCGTGGAACGCCGGCGCGTTTCGGTGGTCGGCGTCGACCAGTGGGGTGCGATGGCGAATGTGATGCGGCTGGTCGCGCGGCAGGGGCATCGTTCGGTGCTGTATTTTGCGGGGCCGAAGGAGTGGCGTGATGCGGCGACGCGCCTGATGGCGTGGAATAAATTGTGCGCTGCGAATGCGGTGAGTTCGGTGACCGTGCAGTGCGAGACGTGGGATTCGGCCGAGACCTACGGCAAGATGAACCATGTGCTTGACAACATTGGCCGGTCAGGCGGCAGGGCGCCGACCTGCGTGGTGACGGCGAACGACAGCCAAGCCGTCGGCGTCGCACGCGCGTTGCACGAGCATGGCGTGCGTATTCCGCAGGATGTGAGCCTGATTGGTTTTGACGATATGCCGGCGATGGACAATATGTTCCCGCCTTTGACGACGGTGCGTCCTGATTTCGAGCAGCTTGGCGTTGCGGCGATGCGTGAGGCGCTGCGTTTGCTGGGGGAGGGTGATGGGCCCAGTTTTGCGATGGTGCAGCATGGCGCCGGCCTGATTCCCGCGGAGGTGGTGACGCGCAGCTCCCTTGGCGTCGCCGTTGGCCGATGATGGTACGACGTCGGTGACGCGGTGTTGCCGCTGCGGTGGCGTCGGTGACGATGCGGTTGTCGTTGGAATCTGTCGCATGGTCACAACGCGGTCGTTTGTGCCGCGTGTCGGATTCCTGTTTTCGGTTGTGTCGTCTATGGGATTTGCTTACAATAGTGAGCGTTAACAGTGAGCGCTAACAATCGCACGACGATGAGGTTGTGTCGCGTTCGGAACATTGACGTCGGCGGCGTGGAGCCACCGGTAGGAAAAGGAGCCCAGCGTCCATGGCAGTAACGCAGAATCTTGACGATCAAATCGCCGCGATCTCCGAGAAGATTCGCGCCGGCAAGACCTCCCTCGGCATCGAATTCGGCTCGACCCGCATCAAGGCCGTGCTCATCGACGATACCTACACCGTCATCGCCGCCGGTGATTACAGCTGGGCCAGCCATCTGGAGGACGGTTTGTGGAGCTACACCGTCGAGGAAATCTGGAACGGCCTGCGCACGGCCTACGCCAACATGGCGCATGACGTCGAAAACGCCTATGGCGAAAAGCTCACCAGAATCGGCCATATCGGATTCTCCGCAATGATGCACGGCTACCTCGCCTTTGATGAGGACGGCGAACTGCTTGTGCCGTTCCGCACCTGGCAGAACACCAATACCCACGAAGCCCACGAAAAGCTGTCCGAACTGTTCCAATACAACATCCCAGAACGCTGGTCCGTGGCGCATCTGTACCAGTGCGTGCTCAACAACGAAGAACACGTCGGCAAGGTCGACTTCTTCACCACCCTCGCGGGCTACGTGCATTGGAAGCTCACCGGTCGGAAGGTGCTGGGCGTCGGCGACGCCTCCGGCATGTTCCCGATTGACCCGACCACCCACACGTGGGAGACCGAATTCATCGACCGATTCGACGCCCTGCCTGAAATCCAGACTCAGCCATGGAACATCGAGGACCTGCTGCCGGAACCGCTCGTCGCGGGCACTCCGGCGGGCGAACTGACCGCCGAGGGCGCCCGACTGCTGGATCCGACCGGTACCCTGCAGCCGGGAATCGTTCTGGCCCCGCCGGAAGGCGATGCCGGCACCGGCATGGTCGCCACCAATTCCGTGCGCGTCCGTACCGGCAACGTCTCCGCAGGCACCTCCATCTTCGCTATGGTGGTGCTGGAACATAAGCTTGAGCGCCTGCATCCGGAAGTCGACCTCGTCACCACCCCGGCGGGCGACCTCGCCGGCATGAGCCACGCCAACAACTTCACCTCCGACCTCAACGCATGGGTCGGTCTGTTCGGGCAGTTCGCCGCGGCCATCGGACAGCCGGTCGACGCCGGCACCCTGTACGGCACGCTGTTCCGCGCGGCTATCGCCGATGACGTCGATTCCAACTGCGGAGGCCTCGTCAACTATCCGTTCCGCTCCGGCGAATTCCTGGCCGATCTGCCGGAAGGCCGTCCGTTGTTCGCGCGCGGCCCCGAAGCCAGGATGACCCTCGGCAACTTCATGCGCGCGCAGCTGTTCAGTGCGTTCTCCCCGGTCAAGATCGGCATGGACGTTATGACCAAGGACGAAGGCGTCGCCGTCGATTCGCTCGTCGGACACGGCGGCATCTTCACCACCCCGAAGGTCGCCCAGAAGATCCTCGCCGCGGCGTTCAACACTCCGATCAAGGTGATGGGCACCGCAGCCGAAGGCGGCGCATGGGGCATGGCCGTTCTTGCCGACTATCTTTTCCACGCCGATCAGGCGCTCGACGACTATCTTGACGCCCGCGTGTTCCGCGACGCCCAGTCCACCACCGAGACACCGGATGCGGGCGACGTCGAAGGGTTCGAACGGTTCTTCGACCTGTTCCGCAAGGGGCTACCGATCGAGCACGCGGCCATCGAGACCATCCCGTTGGAAGCCAAGTGACGGAACGTCCGCCGCGTCGCAGGACGCGTGCGGTTCGATTCCGATCAGCGAAAACCATTTGTATATAGAACTTCATCGATCGAAGAAAGGAAACCAACAATGGCAACACTCGCCGATTTCGGGCCGGAGGTCCGTGCTGAAGTCAAGCAGGTGCGCGAAGTCGTCTCCAACCTGCACGACCAGCTCATCAAATGGAACCTGGTCGTCTGGACCGCAGGCAACGTCTCCCAGCGCTTGCATACCGCCGACCTGTTCGTCATCAAGCCGTCCGGCCTGCGCTACGAGTACCTGACCCCGAGCTCCATGGTCGTGTGCGACCTCGACGGCAACGTCGTTGACGGCAGCGAAGCACCGTCTTCCGACACCGCCTCCCACGCCTACATCTACCGCCACATGCCCGACGTCTACGGCGTCGTGCACACCCACTCCACCTACGCCACCGCATGGGCCGCCACCGGCCAGAACATTCCGTGCGGGCTGACCATGATGGGCGACGAATTCGGCGGCGAAGTCCCGGTCGGCCCGTTCCGCCTCATCGGCTCCGAAGCCATCGGCGAAGGCGTCGTCGAGACCCTGAAGAAGTACCCGAAGTCCCCGGCGGTCCTCATGCAGAACCATGGCCCGTTCACCATCGGCAAGGATGCTGAAGGCGCCGTCAAGGCCGCCGCCATGACCGAAGAAGTCGCGCACACCATGTGGGCTGCACGTCAGCTCGGCGACATCATTCCGATTTCGGCTGAAGACATTGCGTCCCTGAACGACCGTTACCAGAACGTCTACGGCCAGCACTGAACAGCAATCTTTTATCATCAACAAACAACGAAGTGAGGAAACCGATTATGGTTATGGCAAACCCGTTTGAGGGCAAGGAAATCTGGTTCGGCGTCGGCTCGCAGGACCTGTATGGCGAAGAAGCGCTGCGCCAGGTGGCCCAGCAGTCCGCCGAAATCGTCGACACGCTCAACGCCACCGGCAAGATCCCGGCCAAGATCGTGCTCAAACCGACGCTGAAGTCCTCCGACGGCGTCAAGCAGTTCATGGTCGAAGCCTCCGCCAACCCGAACGTCATCGGCGTCATCGCCTGGTGCCACACCTTCTCCCCGGCCAAGATGTGGATCCGTGGCCTCGAAGTGCTCACCAAACCGCTGCTGCAGCTCAACACCCAGCACCACTTCGAGATTCCGTGGGAAACCATGGACATGGACTTCATGAATCTGAACCAGGCCGCCCACGGCGACCGTGAGTTCGGCTACATCGTGACCCGTCTGGGCATCAACCGCAAGATCGTCGTCGGCCACTACACCGATCCGGAAGTCGCCGAGAAGATCGGCACCTGGGCTCGCGCCTGCGCCGGCTGGGATGCTTCCAACAACATGAAGGTCATGCGTTGGGGCGACAACATGCGCAACGTCGCCGTCACCGAAGGCGACAAGACCGAAGCCGAGCGCGTGTTCGGCGCCTCCATCAACACCTGGGCCGTCAATGAGCTCGTCGCCGCATACGACGCCGTCAAGGACAGTCAGGTCAAAGACGTCATCGAGGACTACAAGGCCAAGTACGACGTCGATCCGGCCCTGCTGGACGCCAAGTACGACTCCCTGTTCATCGCCGCCAAGGAAGAGGCCGCCATGGTCAACATGATGATGGCCAACGGCTGCAGCGCCGGCGTCGACAACTTCGAAGACCTCGGCGCCCTGCCGCAGCTGCCGGGCGTCGGCCCGCAGCGCTTCCCGTCAGAGTACGGCTTCGGTTTCTCCGCCGAAGGCGACTGGAAGACCGCCGTGCTCGTGCGCATCGGCGCCGTGATGGGCTACGGCCTCGAAGGCGGCGCCTCCCTGATGGAGGACTACTCCTACAACTTCACCCCGGGCAACGAGATGATCCTCGGCTCCCACATGCTGGAAGTCTCCCCGTCCGTCGGTACCATCGCCAAGCCGAAGCTGGAAATCCACCCGCTCGGCATCGGCGGCAAGGCCGATCCGGTGCGCCTCGTGTTCACCGTCGCCCCGAAGAAGGATACCGTCGTCGTCTCCATGGCCGACGTGCGCGAACGCTTCCGCCTGCTGATGAACGTCGTCGACGTGGTTGAACCGCTCGGCGAGCTCAAGGCCCTGCCGTGCGCCCGTGGTCTGTGGAAGCCGGCTCCGGACCTGAAGACCTCCGCCGAATGCTGGCTGCGTGCCGGTGGCTCCCACCACACCTGCATGACCACCTCCGTCGGTCGTGAGGCATGGGAGGACTTCGCCCGCATGGCCGGTGTGGAACTCGCCGTCATCGACGAGAACACCAACGCCCGTGATTTCGAGCGTGACCTGCAGGTCTCCGAAATGTACCACCGTCTCGAAAACCGTCACTGAGCGGTAGGCGGCCGCCGTCGATTCCGGCGTGCGGTCGCCGTATGAGCCGTATGACCGCATATGAGGATGCCGCCGTGCGAAATCATCCGCACGGCGGCATCCTCATATGGCGCGCGTATCGTGTGCGTCGCGCATCATCATGACGGCGTCACTGCCGAACGCCATACACCTCGTGCGCAATCACATCGGCGAACACGCGGTTCACCATCGGACGCACCACCTTCAGCGACGGCGTCAAACACTTGTTCTCCTGAGTGAACTGCGTATCCAGCACCACAAACTTGCGCACCGACTCAGCGCGGGACACCGCCGCATTCGCCTTATCCACATACTTCTGAATCTCATCATGCACAGCAGCCGCAACGGCAACACGCTCCAACGGGGTGTCGGCGCTCAGGCCAACCGTCGGAAGCCACTGCTCCAATCCTTCCGGATCGAGCGTGACCAGCGCGGCGATGAACGGACGATTATCGCCGACAACCACCGCATGCTCGACGATCGGACACTTCGTAATCTCCTGCTCCATCGGAATGGGGGACACGTTCTTACCGCCGGCAGTGATGATGATGTCCTTCTTACGGCCCGTGATTGTCAAACGGCCGGCATCATCAAGCGAACCCAAATCACCAGTGCGGAACCAGCCATCCTCGGTGAACACCTCAGCAGTCTTCTCCGGCAGATTATGATAGCCCCGGAACACGTTCGCACCCTTCACCTGCACCTCGCCATCGTCGGAAATACGCACCGAAGCGCCCGGCGCGGGCTGACCAACCGTGCCGATCAGATTGTCGTTCACACGAGTCACCGTAAACGGCGCGCACGTTTCCGTCAGGCCATAACCCTGAATCATCGGCAGGCCGATACCGGCGTAGAAATGCGCCAGATCAACAGGCAGAGGAGCACCGCCGCACGCCACATACCTGATATTCGGACCCAAAGCGCCGCGAACTGTACGATACACCGACGCCTCATAGCCGGCATGTTCGGCAATCTGACGGGCGGTCGGTCGCACGCCCTCCTGCCGCATGCGTGACCATTCGCGCGCCGCCTCGGCGGCCTTATAGAACAGGCGGCCCTTCAATCCGGTGCCGGCCTTGCGAGAGGCCGCGTTATACACCTTTTCGAACACGCGCGGCACGCCCAGCAGATACGTCGGCTTGAACGAGCGCAGGTCCGGGAGCAACGACTTCGTATCAGGCAGATAACCCACCACGCCGTAGTCGGAGCCGATGGAGCAATACTGCACATAGCGTGCGAAACAATGCGCCAGCGGCAGGAACAGCAGCAGACGCGGATTGTTCTCGCACAGCACTTCGCCCAGGCATTCATAGCCGGCGCGCACGATGCTCAGGAAATTGCGATGCGTCAGCTCGGCGCCCTTCGGTGTGCCCGTGGAGCCCGACGTGTACACGATCGTCGCCAGATCATCGGCCTTCACCGAAGCAATGCGCTCATCTAACTCTTCATCGGAAACGACTACGCCTAGGCCTTCAAGCGCACCCAGCGCGTTCGCGTCCATCATCAGAATGCGGTTCAGCGACGGGCAATGGTCGATTACGGAATCCAAACGGTCAAAGCGCTCGCGATTGTCGGCGATGGCCAGTTTCACATCGGAATCATTTAGAATACGTTCGGCCTGTGCTGCGGAATCCGTATCGTAAATCGGCACGTTCACCGCGCCAATCGAGGCCAACGCAAAGTCGAGCACGCCCCACTCGTAGCGGGTGGAAGAGAAAATCGTGACCGCGTCGCCCTTCTGGATACCGAATGCGATAAAGCCTTTGGCGGCTGCGGTTACGGCGCGGTTGAATTCGCCGGTGGTGACGTCTTGCCAGTGGCCCGGACTGATTTTGCGTGACGCGATGACGGTGTCTTCGCCGGTGCGGGCGATGCGTTGGGGGAGCAGGGAATACAGAGTTTCGTTGTCGGCCACTTTGATGGAACCAGGAGTGGTGTATTCGCTGAGCATTGGTAGGTCTTCTTCTTTTCTGCGAATCGCCGATTCGCTCGGGCCGGCTTAGCCGGTATTTATTGGCTATGGCCATTCTAAGTTACGGATGCGTAGCTCGGTTTTGTGGGAACCGACAAGAACACTCCGCAGCCCTTTGTATGAACTGACAATCTTGTGTTACGGTGTCAATTTTTAGGTGTTTGTGGAGGCAGAGCAGCGTTCAGTGGGTGCTTTTCGGCTTCACTGGGTGCCCAAAAGCCGAGTTTTTTCAAAAAAATGGCGTTCGTGCCCCGAATTGGGCACCCAGTGAAGCCGAAAAGCACCCACTGAATCGGGCACACCGAGTTTCGGTGGACATTATTCGCGTTCAGTGGGCATTTTCCGTTCAGCAGGCACCCGATCAAGAAGATCCGTCACGGAGAATAGCCAATGATGGCGGTCGGCACTCCGAATTGAATGTCTACTGAACGCAAAAAGTGCCTATTGAAGCTGAACTGGTGTGAAAAAGCTAACAGAGGTCTGTTCAAAGCGTCGCGAAATTGGTAGGTTGAAATACGTAATGCGCGAGCAAAATAATGCGCGCAACACCGACGATTCAATCAGCAGCGAGGTTGGAATGTTCGACAAACGACTGTTTTCATTGGTTCCTGGCGTCAAAAGGCTGATCGCCGGTAAGGTTATCTGCCTGTGGGCCGGCCTGATGGCGAATATCGCTTTCGCGTTCATCCTCGTGCGACTGCTCAGCCAGCTGCTGGTCGCTTCCGATTCGAAGCTTTTTCAGTGCGATATTCAAGCTAGCCTGATCTGCCCGGCGAACCTCTATTCTCTCGGCTACGAGGAGATTGCCGCGCCTGACATCGCGCAGACGCTGTTTTCGCTTGCCTTGATCATGCTGGTGCGTTTCGTCGTCTCTCGCCTGGGCGCCCGTTTCGGCACTGAGGCCGCGGAGCGCGTCAAGCTTGCTTTGCGCGGCGCGCTCTACCGCAAAATGCTCGCTCTCGGGCCCTCCTACGCCCGCCGCGTGCGCACGTCGGATGTTATCCAGTCCGCCGGCGAGGGCATTGAGCAGATTCAGAGTTTCTTCGAATTGTTCCTCCCGCAGCTGTTTTACGCGGTTCTCGCTCCCATCACGCTGTTTTTCGTGGTTGCCCCGCTGAATATGCCGGCTGCGGTGACGCTGCTGGTGTGCGCGCCGCTGATTGTGCTGATCGTCGGCATGGTGGCCATGAGTGCTTCCCGCGTGTTCAAGAAGTACTGGGGACGTTATACCGACATGGGTGCCGCCTTCCTTGACGATCTGCAGGGTTTGGAAACGTTGAAGACTTTTGACGCGGATGCCGCGGCCGCCGGGAAGATGGATGAGAATGCGGAACGTTTCCGTGTGATGACGATGAACGTGCTGCAGATTCAGCTGCGTTCGCTCACCGCAATGGATGTCGTCGCGTATGGCGGCACCGCGCTCGGCATCGGCGTCGCTGTTTGGCAATATTTCAGCGGTGCGACGTTGACGGTTGCCGGTGTGCTGCTGATTGTGCTGCTGTCGGCTGATTTTTTCATTCCGCTGCGCCAGTTGGGTTCGTTCTTCCATGTTGCGATGAATGGCATGACGTCGACGAAGCGTATTTTCACATTGCTTGATGCGCCGGAGCCGCAGTATGGCGAGTGTCGCTTTGCTGCCGGCGGCCGTGGCGTTGCGGTGACGTTCGATCATGTTGGATATTCGTACGACGATTCCGGCAGTGCTGCTGGTGATGCAGCCGCTGGCGATGCTGTGAAGCGCAAGGCGTCTCGTGCGGCGTTGTCTGACGTGAATTTTGCGGCTCTACCGGGCATGTTGACTGCCATTGTCGGCGTTTCGGGTTCTGGAAAATCCACTGCCGCCGCCTTGCTGACTGGTTTGATGGATGATTATTCCGGTTCGATTGGCGTACGGCATGCTGTGACGTCTGATCTTGGTGGCCCGTCGACGAACGGTGTTGCGTCTGACGCTGGCCGATTGGTTGATGATGCCGTTGAACTTCGCGACCTTGATGCTGAATCCTTGACCGGTCTCGTTGCTTTGGTGTGCGCGCGCAGTCACTTGTTCGCCGGCACGTTGCGCGACAATCTGCTGATGGCCATGCCCAATGCGGGCGCCGCCAACTCGGGCGTCCCCGGCAACGCCGTTTCCGACGCCACTCTGTGGGACGCCCTGCGCCGCGCACGTATCGATGATTTCGTGCGCGAACAATCCGACGGGCTGGATATGCGCATCGAATCCGGTGCCGCCAACCTGTCTGGCGGTCAACGCCAGCGCATCGCCATCGCCCGCGCGCTGCTGAGCGACCGCGCGATCTACGTATTCGATGAGGCGACCAGCAGCGTCGACGTGGACAGCGAAGCGAAAATCATGGATACCATCCGCGATCTTGCGCGCGAAAAAACGGTGATCATGATCACGCATCGCATGGCCAACGCCGTCGACGCCGACCGAATCGTCGTCTTTGACCATGGTGCAACCGTCGAATGCGGCCGCCATGCGGTATTGATGCGTGCCAACGGCACGTATGCGGCGCTGTTCCGCGCGCAGCAGAACATCGAACAGGTCGGCCGCCGCGTGCGCGCCGGCAATCCCACGAACAGCGAATCCTTCGCGGCCGCGGTCACGTCCGCATCGCTTAGCGGCGGTGCGGTCGAATCCTCGGCGGATGTTGAAACCGTCCAAGCGGCCGTCGACGCCATGCCCATGTCACATCGCGCCCGCCGTGAAACCGTCCGCAACACGTCGCGGTCCAATCGCGGTGATGTAGGCGGTGCCGATAGCAATGCCAATCGCAGCAATGCCAGCAAATCCGCCGATTCCGAATTCTCATGGCCGCTGATCGCCCGACTGCTCGGCATGGTCGGTCCACTGCGCCCGTACATGATCATCGCGTGCACTGCCGGCACCGTCGGTCACCTCGCCGCCGCATTCCTGCCATTCTTCGGCCTGGCTGCCGTGCTCGCCGCCTCCGGCAACCCCGTGTGGGGGCTCGGCGTCGAACAGTCGCTGATCGCCATGGCCGTGTGCGCGCTCATCCGCGGCGGTCTGCGCTACGTCGAGCAATACATGAACCACAATGTGGCCTTCCGACTGCTTGCCCTTTTCCGTGCGAAAGCCTTTGCGGCGTTGCTCCGACTCGCCCCCGCGAAACTCGTTTCCAAGGGCAAGGGCGACATGATCGCACTGATCACCACCGACGTGGAACTGTTGGAAATCTTCTTCGCGCACACTATTTCCCCGACGGTGATAGCGCTTGCAACCACGCTGGTTTTCGCCGGCGTGCTAGCCGCAATCAACCCGTGGATGGCCGTGCTGTTGACCGCCGTCCATGTGCTCGTCGGCATACTGCTGCCGCGACTGTTCGCACTCGCAGTCGGTGGCATGGGCGGAAGCATCCGCAAGGAATCCTCCGAACTGGACGATGTGATGCTCGACGACATGCGTGGCCTCGACGAGATCATCCGCTTTGCGCAAGGCGAGCGGCGACTGGCCGACATTCTTGCACGCACTCGCTCGCTGTGGTCGCGCCGTCTGAAACTGAGCCTGCGCAATGGCGATTTCGCTGGGCTGGGTGGCGTGCTGGTCGTTGCGATGACCGCCGCTGCGGCGTTGCTTGCGATTGTGCTGGCGTTGGGGAACCCGTATACGACGCCGCAGCTGCTGACCGCTTTCGTGCTGATCGCCAGCTCGTTCGGCCCGACACTGGCGTTGAGCGCGCTGCCGGCCAGCCTGACGCAGACGTTCGCGTCGGCACGTCGCCTGTTCGCCCTGATGGATGAAGAGCCCGCCGTCGTGGAGAGCGGTGCCAGGAAGCCCGCTTACAGCGGCATGGCTTTGCGGGATGTGACCTTTGCGTACGATGCTGCTGGCGATTTTGCCGGTGGCGCATCCTCACATGGGGCTTCGTCTTCCGGTAGCGCAGTGCTGCAGAATGTTTCGTTGGATGTTCCACGCGCGGGGATCCTTGGAATTCAGGGCCCGTCCGGCCGTGGTAAGTCGACGGTGCTGAAGCTGTTGATGCGCTACTGGGATCCGCAATCCGGCAGCGTTGCCATGTCCGGCGTGCCGCTGCCTGAGGTTGACGCGTCGCATCGCCGCCGCGTGCAAACGATGATGAGCCAAGAAACCTACCTCTTCGACGGTACCATCCGCGCCAACCTCCTCCTCGCCCTCCCCAAGTCGGACGTTGCCGGTGAATCCTCTGCCGGGGTCACCTCTGCTGACACTGCCGCGACGGACGATCTGTTGTGGGCGGCGTTGCGCAAGGCTGCGGTTGCCGATTTGGTGGAATCCTTGCCGCAGGGCTTGGATACTCCGGTCGGGGAGCTGGGCGGTCGCCTGTCGGAGGGCGAACGCCAGCGCATCGGATTGGCTCGAATGTTCCTGCGCGACGCCGACCTGGTGCTGTTCGACGAACCGACCAGCCGTCTGGACGCTTTCAACGAATCCGTTGTGTTGCGTTCCATCAACGCGCTGGCCGAAGAGGGCGACGCCGCCATTGTGTTGGTTTCTCATCGCGACTCCACCATGCGAATCGCCGACCGCACCCTTCGCATGTAGCACTCCGCCGGCTTTTCCTTCTATCCCGAACCGTTGGAACCGCGTGGGTTTGACGGTTTGGGATTGGGGCGGGTTTTGATAGGGGTTTGACGGGGAATGGTGGGCATTTGACAAATTGATACGACTGTGTGTCATGGTGATTGCTGGTACACAGCTGTACCAAATGGAAGGCATTCGAAGGGCGTATTTCGAACGGTTAAAGGAGACTGGGAACGCGTAATCTTAAGAAATTCGTCGTGATGACGGCAAGTGTTGCCATGGTTGCGGGTTTGGCGGCGTGCGGTGGCGGCGATACCACCAACAATGCTTCCAACGCAGGTGACGCGGATAATGCCGATCTGGTGTTTTGGGGCTGGGATTCCGGAAATTCCATGAAAGATATCATCGCCGCCTTTGAAAAGGCGAATCCCGGCATCACCGTGAAATTCAACAGCACCGGTACCGCAGACGACACCTCCACCGCTTTGACCAACGCCATCGAGGCGGGCAATGGCGCTCCGGATGTAGTGATGTTGGAAGATCCGACCGTCACCCAATTCGCGGTCACCGGCGGTCTGGCTGGCCTCAGCCAGTTCGGCGCGGATGGCTACGCAGACGATTTCACCTCCGGCCCATGGAACAAACTGCAGTACAACGGCAAGCCGTATGCGCTTCCCATCGATTCCGGCCCGGAAATGTTCTTCTACAACAAGGCCGTTTTCGACAAGGCCGGTGTGAACGGCGAAGACATCAAGACGTGGGATGACTATTATGAGGCCGCCAAGAAGATTCGCGCCACTGGCTCCTATATCGCCAACATGACCGACTACCAGCCGTTCACCGCGCAGGTCTGGCAGGCTGGCGCTAAACCTTGGAAAGTTGACGGCGACAACATCACCATTGACATGGTCAACGATGAAGGCATGCAGCGTTGGGCGGATTTCATGCAGAAGCTGATCGACGAGGACCTTATCGATACCAAGACCGTCAATTGGAGCGACGAATGGAATCGTGAGCTCAACGACGGCACCATCGCTTCGCTGACCATCGGCGCCTGGATGCCGATCAACCTGATGAACGGCGCACCTGACCAGGCAGGCAACTGGCGTGTGGCCCAGCTGCCTCAGTGGAATGAGGGCGATACCGTTTCCGCGGAAGACGGCGGATCCGCATTGGCCGTGGTCTCCCAGTCCACCAATCAGGCCGCAGCCTACAAGTTCGTGGAATTCATGACTCATGGCGAGGGCGCTCAGATGATGGCCGACACGGGCACTTTCCCATCGCTGAAATCCATTCTGCAGTCCGATGATTTCGTGGACCCGAGCGTTGGCTCCCATCAGGAAACCAATGATTTCTTCGGCGGTCAGAACGTCAATGAGATTCTTGCTCAAGCCGCGCAGCGTCCGACCGAAGAATTCCAGTACCTGCCGTACAACCCGTACGCCCAGGCCACCTACAGCGATGAAATCACCCGCGCGTTCGTCGGCGAAGTCACCATGAAGGAGGCTTTGCGGAACTACGCGCAGAAACTGGCCGATCATGGCACCCAGCAGGGGTATTCCGTGACGCTGAAGTGATTCGCCGGCAGGCGGACGTATCTTGCATACCGTACACATCAACATATAAGGAGCTGCTATGCGGCGACCATTCAAATGGCCGGCACTGTTGACCTCGGACGGCAAAGGAATCGCCTACGGCGGGAACTATAACCCCGACCAGTGGCCGGAAAGCGTGTGGGACGAAGACATCCGCCTGATGAAAAGGCCGGTGTCAACACGGTCGCCCTTGGCATCTTCAGCTGGAGCCGTATCCAGCCCACAGAAGACACATGGGATTTCGTTTGGCTTGACAAAATCATCACCATGCTCGGCGAGGCCGGCATCGCGACGGATCTTGCTTCCGCCACGGCCAGCGCGCCGATGTGGTTGTATGAGAAGCATCCTGAAGTGTTGCCGCGCGATCGCTACGGTCATGTCATCAACCCGGGTTCCCGTCAGTCTTGGCGCCCGACCAGTCCTGTATTCAAGGAATACGCGCTGACCATGTGCCGCCGTCTTGCCGAACGTTACGGAGACAATCCATACGTGACCGCATGGCATGTGGGCTGGGCAACGAGTACGGTTGGAACAACCGCCACGACTATTCCGACGATGCGCTGCACGCCTTCCGTGCATGGTGCGAACGCAAATACGGTGATATCGACGCGTTGAACCACGCTTGGGGCACTGCTTTCTGGTCGCAGTGGGTCAACGGTTTCGACGAGGTGCTGCTGCCATATCACATGGGCGGTGATTCCATGGTGAATCCCGCGCAGCAGTTGGATTTCGAACGTTTCGGCAACGACATGCTCAAGGGTTTCTACTGTGCGGAGCGTGATGCGATCGCTGAAATCTGCCCTGACAAGCCGTTCACCACGAATTTCATGGTGTCGACCGATCAGTGCGTGATGAACTATCCGCAGTGGGCCGATGAAGTGGATTTCCTTTCCAACGACCACTATTTCCACGAAGGCGAATCGCATCTCGACGAGTTGGTCTGCTCGGATGCGCTCATGGATTCCATGTCGCTCGGCAAGCCGTGGTATGTGATGGAACATTCCACGTCCGCCGTGCAGTGGAAGCCGTTGAACGCCCGCAAGCGCAACGGCGAGCTGCTGCGCGATTCGCTGGCTCATGTGGCGATGGGCGTGGACGCGATCTGCTTTTTCCAGTGGAGGCAGTCCGCATCGGGTGCGGAGGCGTTCCACTCCGCGATGGTGCCGCATGCCGGCGAGAACACGAAGCTGTTCCGTGAGGTGTGTGATTTGGGAGCCGCATTGCAAGCGCTTTCGGACGTTGGCTTGCAGGGCAGTGAGTTGCAGTGCGGCGAAATGGCGTACACGTTGCAGCGCAACGGTATTCTGATTGTTACAACCGCGCAATGATTGCGTCATAAGAGAACAGTCAGACCATAGAAAGACGAAAACAGTGATGGAAGCGGGCAAAACGTCCCAAAAACGCGTCACCCTGCGTGACGTCGCCCAGGAAGCCGGGGTTTCGCTGAAAACCGCATCGAATGTCATCAACGGAACCGGCCGAATGGGCGACGCCACGCGCCAAAAAGTCAAGAAGGTCGTACAACGGTTTGACTATCGCGTCAACGTTGCGGCCCGCAACCTCAATCGCGGCAAAACCGGTGCCATCACGCTCGCAGTCCCCACGCTGACCGCGCCGTACCTGGCGGAACTAGCCAATCGCATCATCGATGAAGCCCGCCAGCGCAACTACCAAGTGTATGTCGTCACATATGGCGAAGGGTCGGCGAAGGACGCACGAAAGCTCCTGGAATCATTCAACCCCACCGTATGCGACGGCATGATCTTCTCCATGAGCGAGGTCGTCGACATCACCCCCGACGACCTCGACGTGGACTTCCCGCTCGTTGTGGTCGGCGCCCGCACCACATCGCCGTCGTCGGAGCGCATCGCCCCTATGATGAAACGCAGCTCGCCCAAGCAGTGGAAGGCAATGCGGAACTGCGTTTGCGCGGCATCATCCAAGCGCATCTGGAACAAGGTCTCACGCCCGATCCGGCGCTTGTCGGCGTCACCGGCCAAGACTGGACCATCGGAGCCGGCGCCAAAACCACTCAGCAGCTCATCGACTCGGGCATGCCGTTCGATGGCATCATCGCGTTGAACGACCAGCTTGCCATCGGAGCCGTCTCCGCGCTTACTGCCTCCGGCATCAACATTCCCAACCAAGTCCAAGTCATCGGCTTCGACAACATCGAAGAAGCCGCCTACCTGCAAATCCCACTCACCACCATGGACTCCTGCCTGGAATGGGTCAGCCGCAGCGCAGTCGACTGCATTTTGCGGCGCATTCAAGGCGAAGATCTCCTTCACGAACTCATTCGATGCCTATCGCACGTCATAGCGAGACAAACCACACGCTAAGCTGAACTGTAGCGAATACGGCTGGCACTGCCGTCGGCGGCAGCGGCAGATAACGGCATCATCGGCGACAGCCGGCATAGGAGGCCGACAACAAACAAGGAGCACACATGAGCACCCCCAATAATTCCACCATCCCCAACATCGCGCTCAACGACGGCAACAGCATCCCGCAAATCGGCCTCGGTGTGCTGCGCATCGATGATGAAGGCGTCACCCCAGTCGTCGAAAGCGCAATCGAAGCAGGCTACCGACATATCGATGGCGCAGCCGGTTACAACAACGAAGGCGGCGTCGGACGTGCGCTCGCCAGCCTCGGCTACAATTCCGGCGAAAAGCGCGCCGATATCTGGGTCACCACCAAACTGCGCGACTCCGAACAAGGCTACGACTCCGCGCTCGCC
Source organism: Bifidobacterium sp. LH_512 (assembly GCF_056356435.1). Classification (NCBI taxonomy): domain Bacteria; kingdom Bacillati; phylum Actinomycetota; class Actinomycetes; order Bifidobacteriales; family Bifidobacteriaceae; genus Bifidobacterium; species Bifidobacterium sp. LH_512. The sequence continues at coordinate 80,719 of NZ_JBKEUE010000003.1, read as the reverse complement.
GCATTCGACCGCCAGATCGGTCTGCTGCAGCTTGACTATGTGGACATGTACATGATTCATTGGCCGACCCCATTTGACTGGCGTTCCGGCGAAACCTGGAAGGCGTTCGTGCGTCTGCGCGAGGAAGGACGTGTGCGCACGCTCGGTGTATGCAATTTCCTGCCGGAACATCTGGAGCGCCTGCATGATGAGACCGGTGAATACCCGGCCGTCAACCAGATCGAACTGCACCCCACCTGGCAGCAGCGCGAAGTCGTTGCATACTGCCGTGAGCACGGCATCGCCATTGAAGCGTATTCGCCGATGGCACGCGGCGCCGACCTGAATGCGGGCGACGGCACGATTGAACGCATCGCCGCCGCGCACGGTGTCAGCTCGGCGCAGGCGATTCTGCGTTGGCATATCGAAAACGGCACGATCATCATTCCGAAGTCTGTGCATGCGGAACGCCAGCGTGAAAACCTGGATCTGTTCGGCTTTGCGCTCACCGCCGACGAGCATGCCGCCATTGATGCGCTTGACGGACCGACCCGAGCCGGCCATGATCCGCTGACCTTCTCCTACGCCTGATCGGCCGGGCGAATCGGCCGCCGGTGGCGGACGTCTTATATGGCGGGGCTGCTAGCGGGCCTGTTGCCAGATCGTTACTGTGGTGGGCCGATTGAGGTTGCATCCAACTTGTTCAACTATTGGATGCAACGGTCTGTGACAGTCTGGAATACGGCGGCTGTAAGTTTGTGGGTTGCAAATTTTGCAAAGAGATGTTGGGTGATGCTGTATGGCGAAGCGACGTTCTTCTGATGTGCGGCGCGGCAACAGGCGGGGCAGTGTCGGCGCGCGTTTCTCGCGTCGCCTCTTCAACGCGTCCAATCCTCTGGAACGTCTGCTGATTCTTGCGATTATGGCAGTCGTCGTCGGTATCTTTTCCGGCGTACTGTTGCCGGAAATCAGTCCGATCATCGGTGATATCACCGGCGAATACACGGCAGCCGGCAGTGCGGCAGAGACCCTGCAACGTCTTATCGTCGACGACAATCAAAACGCTTCCGGCTATGATCGCGATGCTTTCGACTATCGCGGCACCGACGATGATGGCAACGGCTGCGACGTGCGCGACGACGTGCTTGCCCGTGACTTGACCGACGTCACCTACAGCGCCGCCAAAGGCTGCCAAGTCGAATCCGGTACGCTGCAGGATCCGTATACCGCGCAAACCATTGATTTTGTGCGCGGGCAGGCCACGAGTTCGCGTGTGCAGATCGATCACGTGGTCGCCTTGGAGAACGCGTGGCAGTCGGGCGCACGCGACTGGGACGCCGCCAAACAGCGACAGTTCGGCAACGATATGTACAACCTGCTTGCCGTGGACGGCCCGGCAAATCAGGAGAAGGGTTCCGCTTCGGCCGCATACTGGCTGCCCACGAATGGCGATTATCGCTGCGAATACGTGGCTCGCCAGATCGGAGTCAAAGACAAGTACGATCTGACCGTCACCACCGCCGAAAAGCGCGCCATGCTGGCCGTGCTGCACAATTGCCCCGCCCAAGAAATCCCCGCAACATAGATGCGGTAGGGTAGCGGTATGGAAGAGAAGCATGACCATGCCATCGCAGACATTCTCGGACCTGCGTTTGTAGCGGCCGTCGCATACGTCGACCCGGGCAATGTGGCCGCCAACATCACCTCCGGCGCACGATACGGCTACCTGTTGGTGTGGGTGCTGGTGCTGGCAAACCTCATGAGCGTGCTCATCCAATACCAGTCTGCCAAGCTGGGCATCGTCACCGGCAAGTCACTGCCGCAGCTGCTGGGTGAACGCATGGGTAATGCGGGGCGGTTCATGTTCTTCATGCAGGCCGAGGTGATCGCCATCGCCACCGATTTGGCGGAGGTGATCGGTGGCGCGATCGCCTTGCAGCTGCTGTTCGGACTGCCGTTGTTCTGGGGCGGCTGCATCGTCGGCATCGTATCGACCGTGCTGCTGCTGTTGCAGGGCGGGCGTACCCACCGCATATTCGAACGCATGATCATTGGTCTGCTGTTGGTGATCACGTTCGGCTTCATCGCGGGCCTGTTCATCGACCCGCCGGATGCCGGGGAATTTGCAGGCGGTCTGATTCCGCGCTTCGACGGCGTGGATACCGTGCTGATGGCCTCGTCCATGTTAGGAGCGACGGTCATGCCCCACGCGATCTATCTGCATTCGACGCTGGTGAACGACCACTATGTGCTGGGGGAGAGGCGGCCGAGCATCCGCAGGCAGCTGCGCGTCGGCAAAATCGACGTGGTATGGGCGCTGCTGGTCGCCGGCATGGTGAACTTGGCACTGCTCGTGCTGGCGGCGAATTCGCTGCACGGCATGAGCGGCACCGACACGATCGAAGGGGCTCAGCAAGCGATCCAAACGGTGTTGGGGCCTGCGGTCGGCACGGTTTTCTCCATCGGACTGCTGGCCTCCAGCCTGAGTTCGACTTCGGTGGGCACATACGCCGGTTCGGCAATCATGCGTGGATTGCTGCGCTGGGAGCCGCCCATGTGGGCCTGCCGCGTGGTGACGCTGGTGTCTGCATTGTGTGTGCTGTGGTTTGCGGAAAATCCGACGCAGGCGCTGATCGTAGGGCAGGTGATTCTGTCGGTCGGCATTCCATTCGCAGTGATCCCTCTAACCCGCTACACGCATGATCGCGAACTGATGGGCGAATATGCGGACGGTCCGTTCAAGCACGCCCTTTGCATCGTCGTGACTGCGCTGGTGGTGGTGCTGAACGTCGCGCTCGTGTTCCTGACGCTTACCGGCCAAGCGTGATGCTATGTTGTTATTCCCCTTGACGCGCACAAAATGTATGTGGCACATGCGATACGCGCACAATGTGTATGTGGCATAGCGCATTGTGCTACTAATACGCACGCAATGTGTATGTATTGCTGACACATTGCGCTCAGACCTTATGATGGGGCGCGCATTGTGTATGTGACGCCTGCACAATGTGCATGTGCCACCCACACATTGTGCGTCGCCCCACCGGTTGGCGCACAATGTGCCTTATTTGAGCAGCACATTGTACGTTTGCGTTGCTGCGTTACATGGCGATGTCGTTGGATACGGCATGGTTGGTGTCGGCCTACGCTATCGCTGCGCGGCATAGCTACAGTTCGTCGTATTTGATGTGTGCGAGATTATGTGTCAATCGCTGGTTGGGCGTAGTAAGAACGCGAAAGGCTGGCGATTTAACCAAATTAAGAAGGTTTGACTGCCGGGCTCTTGCCGCGCACAAGAAAAGTGCAGAATATTTCACTCTGTATTATTGTGTGATATATTTTGCACATGTATGTGACTTCGGTAGTCGGATATGCCAAGCTGCTGCGTAATCGGCGTCAGCATTTAGGCATCAGTCAGGAAACCATGGCTGAAAGCTTGGGCGTCTCACGACGTTGGCTGGTGGACTTTGAGAACGGTAAAGTGCCGAACCCTGGATTCGCGACGATTTTGAGCGCCTTACATATCGTGGGCCTCACGCTTGATGTGCAGCAGACGGTGACCCTCGACCGTATTGCGGAGGAGTTTGCTGACCGCGCTACCGCGAAAACCAGCCGTCCGAGTTCGAAAGTTTCCGATTTCGTAAACGGCGTATCTCGAGTGGCTTTACAAGATGGGGATGAATGATGTCGGTACATTCAGAACGCGCCAAGCGGAGCGAAAATGGGGGAGGCGTTACCCTTTATGCGTTTTTGGATCGCACTCTAGTTGGCCGCTTCTTTAAGGGATCCGGTTTTTCGCGGGCTCTTGGCCGGAATGCGGGACTGTCGTCTCATATCACGTTTTCGTACGATGAACGGTATCGGTGGCAGTCCGGTGCGACGCCTCTCTCGTTATCCCTCCCGATTGAGGAGGGCGATTTTTTCGATGACCGACCGGCGATTTTCTTGGATGCGCTAGTCTCCGAATCCATGGAATCGCGTGAAAACACAGCGCGTTTGCATAAGTCCGGGTCTGTGGATGCGTTTGATTTGCTGATGGCGGTTGGCTTGGATTCGTCCGGTGCACTGCGCTTGTCTGCTGATTCGACCATTCCGCAACGTGACGACCGCGTGTCTCCGATATCCGATGCGCAAATCGCAGTGCGCCTTCGCGAGGCCGCCCCTTCGGGCCTCCAGCCGGCTACGGAGCAGGAGCACTGGGCGGTTGCGGGGCAGCAGGGTAAAATTGCGTTGTTATGGAAAAATGGTCAGTGGTATTCGGCTGAAGGTACGGCTCGGACCACGCATATTATCAAGCCGGGGATCCCCGGCTTGCCGGATCAGGCGTTTGACGAGCATTTCACGATGCGAATCGCGCATTTTTTGGGCTTAAACGTTGCCGAAACGAAGTTCGTGCTGTTCGAGGGTGTTCCGGCGATTGTCGTGACGCGTTTTGACCGTCATCTGAACGAGCAAGGAAAAGTGGAGGCCGTTCATCAGGTTGATTTCACGCAGGCTTTGGGAGTCTCCGCTCGGGAAAAATATGAAAAGTATGGTGGTCCGAGGTCGGAGCGGTATGCGGTGATGCTGCGTCAGCATGATGCGTTTCATGAAGCTGAACGTAACGTTCAGGCTTTGCCGATGGAATCATGGCAAGCTATCTACTCGGCTCCACGGATGGCCACGCCAAAAATTATTCGCTGATTCTGGAAGGTACTCGTGTGACGTTGGCGCCTTTGTACGATCTGGCTTCCGTCTTTCCGTATGCGGGGTCTGTGGCGCATGGATACAGCACGACTTTGGCGATGACGATTGGTGGGCAGCGCAAATTGCTGCAATTGCGTGCCAAACATTTGCGTCGATTCGCGCAGCGCATGCATCTTGCTGAGGATGCTGTACTCGGAAGATTTGCCATGTTGGTGCATGCATTGCCCGAAGCGTTTGATGCTGCCGTGGAGGAGAACCGTGCTTTGCTGCCGCGGTTGGCGAACGAACATTTTGTTGATGCATATGGGAAGCGGCTGCGTTTGACATATGATGACGCATTGTCGTGGATTGCCGCATGATGCTTGTTCCGTCGTGTTACGCCGCGCCCCGCATCACCTCACACGGTGTGATCGTGATGATGCGGCAGCACATGCACGGCGTGCATGTGCGAGATCGCACGCCGCGCCACATCATGCGATGAGCCTGCGCCGTCGCCTTTCACGCCGAAGAACACGGTGAGCACCATGCCGAAGCAGATGAGTGCGCTGACGCGTAGCGCCCACTGGATGCCGAACACGTTGGCCGCAATCGCCACGTCGGCGCCGCCGCCGAGATACGTCTGGCGCAGCTGGGTGAACGTTTCCATCAGGATCACGAGGATCGGGGCGCCGACGGCTCCGGAGATCTGCCGGACCGTATTGGTGACGGCTGAACCGGCGGACACGTCGCGTGGTTCCAGGCAGTTGAGCGACCATGTGGTGACGGGCATGAGGACGAAACCCATGCCGATCTGGCGTGTGAACTGCCAGATGGACACCCACCAGATCCACGAGGTCATGGATACAAGGCTCATCATGATGGTGCCGAACAGCAGCGTGAGGGTGCCGGCGAGCACCACCGGGCGCGCACCGAACTTGTCGAGCACCTTGCCGCCGAAGAACTGCGCGATGCACTGGCCGAGCGCGCCCGGCAGCATGACCAGGCCGCTGATGGTGGCGGAGTAGCCGCGGCAGTCCTGGATATAGAGCGGCATGATCACGGTGATGGAGCTGAACGCGAAGAACGACAGCGCGGCGGTCACCGTGCCGATGGTGAAGCTGCGGTTCCTGAGCACCATGAGATTGAGCAGCGGCGGCTGCATAGCTTTGCCGTTGCTGCCCGCATCCCTAGCAGCCTCGGCAGCTTCGAATCGGCGCTGTCCATGAATTTGACGCATCACAAACCAGATAATGCCAATTATGCCGACAAGCATCGGCACCCACACCATCGGATGCGTGAAGTCGTAAGCCTCAATATTGGTAAAGCCGAACATCAATCCGCCAAAGCCGAAAACAGACAGGCCTACGGAGAAGAAGTCAGTTTTGGCGTCAGGATCGTTCGTGCCGAAATTGCGCAATCCGAATGCAGCCAGAATAAGACCGATCGCGCCGACGATAGTCAATGTCAGGAAGATGGAACGCCATCCGCTCAAGTCGGTCTGCAGGCCGCCCAAGGTTGGTCCGATGGCGGGCGCGACACTCATCGCCATGCCGACGGTGCCCATTGCCATACCGCGGCGCGATAGCGGGTAGATGGAGAACACGGTGATTTGCAGCACGGGCCACATTACGCCGGTGCCGATTGCTTCAAGCGTTCGTCCGGCCAATACAAGAATGAACGAGGGACTGATCCATGCGAGTACAGAGCCCAATGTGAACACCATCATGGACGTGATAACGATCTGCCTAGTGGAGAAACGACGAGTTAAGAATGCGGTAAGCGGCACCATCACGCCCATGACGAGCTGGAAAATCGAGGTGAGCCATTGTCCGGTGGTTACGGAGATTCCGAATTCGGAGACGATAGTTGGCAGTGCTGCGCTCAGTTGGAGTTGTGTGAAGTTGCCGACGAAAGTAATGAAGGTAAGAATGGCGATTGACACGAACGCGACATGTGTTAAATGTCCGTCTTTATATGATTCTTCGCGAGTGAGGGCGTGCGAGAGGCTGCTGTGTCGCGTCTTCGCTATTTCGTCGGGTTCTTCGCTGTTCTGTGGCATAGTGCCTTTGATCATATTTCACTCGTTTCTTGCTGTTTCTCGCACGGAATGGTGCCTTGTTGCACAGGTAACCTTCGCATCTTACTCCTTTCTTCTGTCATCGCAACACGCATGATCTCCGGATTTGAATTACAATATGCATTTTCAAATATTTTGATCAATTATTAATCTAATAATAAGAAATATATTTATTTTTATAACGGTGCTTTTTGTTATAGAATCAATATCAATTGTTATATTGAGATGGAGGGAAAATCATGGCATTATTGCAAGGTTTTGAAGAAATTAAATTGGTTGCCCCAATCGGTAAAGTTGTTGTGACCATTACGGAATCTGCTATTCGTTTCAATAAGTCCACTGCAGCTGCACTCGGATATCCGGCATATGTAAAAGTGCTGGTCAATGAAAAAACCAAGCAGATTGCACTTCAGGCATGCAGTGGTCGTGAGGGAAACGCCATCAAATTCAGCAAGCCGGAAGGCAAGCAGAATGCGTCTGTCAGCATCAAAAATGATGTCGTGCTGAACGCCGTAAAAAAGTTCTTTGATTTCCCTGAAGTTTCGGACAATGAAATCGCATACTATGCCATTACCGGAACCGTCTACGGCAACGAAAAGGTCGCCATCTTCAATGTCGATGACGCCACCAACGGCACTATGAAGAAGCGCGGTCGTAAGAAGGCCTGATCCCATACTCCTCATTCCAAAAATCGTCATATCAGCACTGATATGACGATTTCAGGATTCCACCCGCCGGGCTGTAAAACATCAAACCGTTGTAGCGGAATGGCCGCCTAAATCAGGCCAAACCGTTACGGCCGCAGGGGTTTTATGTTTCGTGTCAGCAGAATGTAATATCGGAATTTTTAATACCAGCCGTTGGCGACCCAGAAATTATAGGCGCCTTGCAGGGATCCGTAACGGCCATTGCAATATCCGACGAACCACTTGAACTGCGTCTGGTAATTGGTCGCCCAATCTGCGCCCGCGGAAGCCATCTTGCTGCCGGGCAGTGCCTGCGCCAAACCGTACGCGCCGGAGGAAGGATTCGTGGCGGTCGGATTCCAACCGGACTCATGATTGATGATGTACACGGCGGCGGAGAAATCGGCTTCGCTGTAGCCGTTGGAAATCAGATAGTCATGCGCCCAGGACTGCATTTCGCTGGCCGGAATGGTGGTACCAAGGCCGGAGCCGCTTGAGCTGCCGGAGACGTTGGAATCGCTTACGGCACCGGTTCCTACGAGAATCACGCGGTCGACCGGTGCTTTCTTCACATATGACGCGAACACGTTAGAGGAGATCACGGCATCGCCGGAGCGCGTGACCAGGCTCGTGGTCTCCATCACGCCTTCCTCGCCCTCCGACTCCACCTTCTCGGTGCCGGCCGGCAGCTCGCTGGTTTCCTTCTTCACCGTGTTGAAGGCGATTGGCTGTTCGGAGGTTTCCAATTCGGCGCCGGCGCGTTCGATTGTGATGACGGTTTTTTCGGTGACCTTTTCATCCAGCGCGGGGGAGACCGTGTCGTCCGGCTCAAGCGTGATCTCGCCGGCATCAAGCACGGACTTCACCGTCGTGAAATCGGTGCCGAGAATCACGCGCGATTTGCCGTTGATCTTGACAGTGATATACGAGGTGTCGCCGGACAGTGCGTCACGGGCGTTGCCGCGGGATGCGGCGGAAGATTCAGTCGCGGAATATGCTGTAGCTTGAGGGTGGTCGTCGGCGGTGACGGTGCCGTACATGTTCTGGGAAAGCAAGCCGCCGGTGGCAAGCAATCCGACCAGTGCGACAGAGGCTCCAATCATGGTCCACTGGTGTTTGGTCGGCATGGACAGGGTTCGCAGCACGTTGCGCTTCCTGCGGTGGTTGGCCATTATGCTCCTCGATACGGCTACAGTTCCTCGGCGGGATTCATGACGTCGGGCGTGCGCATGGCCTGCATCTGACGCGTTGCGTGCGCTTGCGCAGAAGCTTCGCCGGAAAGCACGCACGAGTCATAGTCTATAACATGTGCCCGTCTTTCCGCCATTGTATGACGTGGTTTCGGCGGACGATGACGTGAATGACGAGCGGGAACGGCCGCCGGCGCAGACGGCGTGATCGCAACGAAAACGGCGGCTTCTATTGGAAGGAGCCGCCTGTGAACGTCTGCATGTGTTCTGAACCCGTGGAAACGCGATCCTATTTGGTCGCTGCGCCTTCGACCTTGCTCAGGTCGAGCGCCTTGGCCTGAGCGATCAGGTCGTCCAGGTCGGAGGCGCGCAGGGCGCCGGCCTGCTGGAAGATCACATTGCCCTGCTTGACCACCATCAGAGTCGGCACGGCCTGCACGTGGGCGGCAGCGGCCAGATCCTGGTTCTGGTCGATGTCGACCTTGGCGAAATACACGTCCGGATTCTTTTCGCTGGCCTGCTCGAATGTCGGTCCGAACGCGCGGCACGGGCCGCACCAGGTCGCCCAGAAGTCCACAAACACCAGGTCGTTGCCGGTGATGACCTGTTCGAAGTCCTTTGAAGTCACTGCATGCGTTGCCATAAATGCTCCTTACATGTTGTACGTGTTATGCGTTTCGCAGTCGTATCTGTGCGTAAGCTCCGCCTTCGTAAAGGCGCAAGCCGCATCTGGTCCGCACAAAAGATTGCACAAGGGGTTGTCCGTTTTTGTCCGCGCCTGTCATTGGGTGTGTCCGTCCGTGTGTCGTGCGTGCCCTGTACTTCTTGTGGAAGTCGCTGGCGGTCGCTCGTTCGCGTGAGGAAACCGGGCATGGCTGCTATGACCGATACAACCATGAGCGGGCGTCCAAAATTCCCATTCCCACCTGTAATCAGCCGACAGACGAATTTTGCGACATGAACGTATGCTTACAGGTTCTTTGGATATGAGCGGTGATAATGGACGGTATGCGAGTTCTGAACGACGAAGTGCCCGACGACGACGATTTTGACGCCGGTCGTAAGCGCGGCGAATTCGACAATATTACGCCCGAAGATTTCATTCGGGGATCAGGCCGCGGCAATCCGCCCGGATGGCTTGACCGCGCCGAAATCGATGCGATGCGTCGTCGCATGCCCATTCCGTATGTGTGTATCGTGCCTATCCGCACTGACGATTTTGGCCGGATCGTCCAGGTCGGCTCGCTGCTGCGCGCCTCGTCGGACGGCAACATCGAACGCACGCTTATCGCCGGCCGCGTGTTGTACCACGAATCGATCCGCGAAGCTATCGCCCGAAATATCGCCAAAGATTTGGGCGATATCGCCCTGCCGCAGCTGCCCGCGGTATTGCAGCCGTTTACGGTCGCAGAATATTTCCCGACTCCCGGCATCGGCCGATACCATGATTCGCGCCAGCATGCGATCGCCCTGTGCTACGTCGTGCCCATTGCCGGCGATTGCAAGCCTCAGGATGAAACGCTGGATGTTGAATGGGCTTCGCCGGATGACGAGATTTTCGAGACCTTCCTTCGTCAGATGGCTAACGGCGAAGACACGATCGTGCGGCAGGCGTTGTCGATTTGCGGTCTGTGACATCGTTGCGATGCGGCCTTGCGACTGTGACGCAGTGATGTTGGAATATTGGGATGTGGCTTTGCGGCTGCGGCGTTGCGATGTTGTGATGCGATCTTGTGAATGTGCCGCCGTGTATGGCGCCTCACGTTAAGTAATGACGGATAGGATGTGACGATATGACGATTGAATTGCATAACAATGTGTACCGCGCAGTCGGTGACGCCGACAGCATCCCCCTGATTCTGGTGCACGGATTCCCCGTGGATCATCGCATGTGGGATCAGTGCGCGCAAGAAATCATCGGGCAGGCCGACGCCGCCGGTGTCAATCCTTTCCCGATTTGGGCGCCTGACATGCCCGGTGCCGGCGAAGGGCCGATCCCAAACGTTGAAGCCAGCGGCGGCGCCTCCGAAGACGGCGCATATGAGCATGCGCTTGATCGCATGGCGGACGCCTACGTGGAACTGCTCCACCAGCATGGCTATCAGAAAGCCGTATGGGCCGGCCTTTCCATGGGCGGCTATCTGGTACTTGATATTCAACGTCTGCATCCCGAAACCGTCGCCGGCGTCGCCTTATGCGACACCAAAGGTGACGCCGATTCGCCGCAGGCACGCGCCAATCGTGTGCGCATCGCCGGAATCTGCGAAACCACCGGCAGCCACGAGCCCGTCATGCATTTCGCCCAAGCTAATCCCGACACCGATTCCACCATCAAACAGTCGCAGCAATACATCGACCAGTTCACTACATGGATCAACGAGCAACCGGCCAACGGCATCGCCTGGCGCGAACGCATGGCCGCCGGCCGCCCCGACCTCAACGATCAGCTGCCTGCAATCACTGCGCCTGCAGCCGTGATCTGCGGCGACCTCGATCCTTCCAGTCCGCCAGCAGCCATGAGCTCGCTCGCCGCCAAGATGAGCAAAACCCGCGTCAAAAAAATGGTAATTGACGATTGTGGGCACTTCAGTGCGTATGAACACCCTGATGCGGTCGCTCAAGCATTGGTGACGTTAATGCAAGAAGCCTTGAAAACATTGAGGTCCGAGTGAATCGGCGTGAATGAGGAAAACGGGCGTAAAACGTCTGCTATGTGAGGGAGGTACACACAATCGTGAGATACGTATTTTCTGAAGCCGTTTTTCGGATGACGCCCGTCGAATTCCAGTCGCAAATCGGCTGAACTCCAGTCGGGAATCGACTGAATGCTTGTTCGGAACCCGTCGGAAGCCTTCCCGAATCGTCATATCGGTACTGTTGTGACGGTTTGGGGGTTTGCGGAGGTTCAAAACCGTCACAACAGTACCGATATGACGAAAAGTTGGTAAATGGGCGGCCGAAGATGGCCGCTGCATAGGAGGCATAAGCACATGGGATTCTTTTCACCGTTGTCATTGACGCAGGCACTGCCGTTCCTGCCATTGGCACAAGGCGACATTGACTACGAGTCTGAGCGTCGCGCGGATCCGGCGCTTATCTCGTCGCTGCTGCAGAAGCCGCAAACCAAAGTGATCCTCACCCGCGGCGGCAAAGTCGCCGTGCCACACGGTCAAAGCAACATCGGATTCACCAATGTGAACATGCGCTTGGCCACCCTGCCGGGCGAATATGTGCTCGAATCGCTGCGGGTCAATTCTGAAGCGGTGGCCATGTTCCTTGGATCCTATGGTGGTGGGCGCGATGAGCACGTGATCGCCGTGGATATCACGCGCGTTGAAGACGCGAACATCGCAACATGCATGGTGTCGGATTCCGCCGATGAAGGCGCGGACGACGCTTTCGACGACAGCATGGGATTGACGATGCGTCCACGCCGTTCGAAGCTGTCGCTGCTGCAATCCGCCATCCAACGATTCGATTGGGCGGATTTACGTGTATTTGCACCGCACGCGTCCTCGCGTGAAACCGGCCAGGCCACGACGGCGGTGTGTTTGAGCATCTGGCATACGCGCCAACGTTGCTGTCCGACATGCGGTGCTCCGGTGGAAACGTCGATGAGCGGATGGGCGCAGCGCTGCACATCCACTGCGGACGGCAATCGTCTGCTGTTCCCGCGTATCGAGCCGGCTGTCATCACCGTGATCGTAGATTCCGAAGATCGTATTCTTCTGCAACACAACAGCGCGTGGAATGATTCCAACCTGTACTCGGTATCCGCGGGATTTGTGGAGGCCGGCGAAAATCTGGAGCATGCGGCCCGCAGAGAAGCCAAGGAAGAAGTCGGCATCACGCTGGGGGAGATGAAATATCTCGGCTCGCAGCCATGGCCGTTCCCCGCGTCTCTGATGGTCGCTTTCAAGGCCCGCGCATTGGACACCGATATTCGCGTCGACGGCTCGGAAACGTTAAACGCTCGCTGGGCCACGCGCGACGAATACATGGCTGAGCTGACGTCCGGTCGTATGCAGGCGCCTGGCAAGGCCACGATCGCGCGCTACATGATTGAGGAGTGGGTCGGCCACGAGTTGCCGTAAGGGCTGCCGCGATGCCGATGCCTCGTCATGAGTCTGTCGCGTGCCGCTGTCGCAGTATGGCGTCGTTGTCGTGCATCGTCGCTGCAATGTGACGTCATTGTCGTGCTCATCGCCACACGTGCCGGCCTCACGTTCCGTGAACTTTATTGTGCTCGGAAACCGCTGTGTTATGTCGTACACTGGTTTCATGAGCGAAGCAAATGAAACCGTGAACCTGTCCGTCCCCGAACATCTGGAATATTCCGACGAGCATGTGTGGGTGGACGCCTCTTCCTCTCCGGCCGTGATCGGCATCACTGAATACGCCGCCGGTCAGCTCGGCGACCTCGTCTACTTGGACATGCCTGAAGCCGATTCGCATGTGCAGGCTGGCGACGAAATCATGGAATTGGAGTCTTCCAAGGCTGTTTCTCCGTTGGTCAGCCCGGTTTCCGGCACGATTCGTTATGTGAATCGTGAGGCCGCCGACGATCCGAGCATCATCAACGGCGATCCGTATGGCGAAGGCTGGCTGCTGAAAATCGAGCTGGATGACGACGAGCCGGAGCTGCTGAGCGCCGAAGAATACGCGAAGATCGCACAGTAGCGTCGCCTTTCGGCAGCGTAGCCGTTGCGGTTTTGTCGACTGTGATTCGCTGATTTTCCGCTTGATATATACCCTTTTCATTTGGCTGATACCACATATGTTGGTCGGATGAAGAGGGTCTTGTTATATTCATGTTCGCTTTTGGGTAATGCGTACCTTCTATAGTTGAGGTATGAGCAACCCAATTGAGCGGATGAACGAAGCGGTGGCGCCTGCGGCGGCGGACGATACTCCGACCGTGCCGATTCCTGCGCATCCGGACGTTACGACCTTCGATTCCGCGTCGCGTCATGAACGCATTGAACGCAAACCTTTGCTGGTGCGTCTGATGCGTCGCACCATCACGCATGCGTTCGGTCTATGGGTGCATTTTTCCACGAATATGGCGCATCGTTTGGGCTGGTTCTCCCAAGTTGAACCGTATGTCGGCTATGGTACGGAGGATTTCTCCCGATTGATCTGCCGCACGGTGTATGGCCCGGCAAAACAGATTCCCGCGCAGTGGCGTCGCGGCATCTACGGCATGTTCGCAGTTCCCTCGCCTCGCGTGCGCGTGCGCATCGCCATTGATGGTACGCCGTTGCAGACCGTGCAAGTGGGCGAATCGGAATCGTACGACAAAGTCGATCATTCCCGTGAGCGTAACAGCCGTTATGCGGTGTCGGATTCCGCAGGCTACCTTGATCTTGTGGCCGAGCACACGTTGGAGCCTGGAATACATCGTGTCGGCTATTATGTTCGCCACCGCAAGCCGGTTACGGCGAACCTGTTCACCATTCCGACGGGCAGCCGTGTCGGCATTATTTCCGACGTCGACGACACGATTATGGTTACACAAGCGCCTACGTTTTGGAAGGCCGCCTACAATCTGCTGCTGCTCGATCCGAAGAAACGCGCTCCGGTGCCCGGTATGAGCGTGCTGTTTTCCAAGTTACAGGACATGTTCCCGGACGCCCCGTTCTTCTACCTGTCGACATCGCCATGGAATGTGGAAAGTTCGATTCGTCATTTCATCACGTATCACGGCTATCCGGAAGGCCCGTTGCTGCTGCGCGATCTTGACCCGCGCCCGAAGACTTTCGTGCCTTCCGGCGTGCAGCACAAGCTGGAATACACCGAACAGTTGATGGCCGATTTTCCTGATATGAAATTCATTCTGATCGGTGACGACGGTCAGAAGGATCCGACCACCTATGCGACGATCGCCCGTCGGTATCCGGGGCGTGTGCTGGCCATTGGCATTCGTCAGCTGTCGCCGCGTGAAGCGTCCGGTGGTCTCGGCACGATAGGCGGCCGCGCCGTCACCCAGCCGATCCCCGTCACGGATGTTCCCGTGTTCACCGGCACCACAGGCTCCAATCTCATGAAAACCATGCTCCCTTATCTGGAGCACGTCACGCACTAGCTGAATGCTTGCGGCAGTGGCATTTCGCAGTAAGCAAGAAATCCAATTATGCGCTTTGGCCGGATGTGTCCCAGGTGGTGTAGACGCTTGTGGACGAATGCACTCGCGTTTTGGGATGCGACATTGCTGCGGAATTGTGGTTTTTGGCTGGCAATATAATCGCGTGCATGAGTGTGAGTGAGAGGGTACCGGTGTCCGAGCCGAACGCAATGCAAGTCGCAATGTCCGTCGCGGATTCCGCCGTATCTCCAGTGGGAGCGCCTGTTGCCAAGCGCGTCCCGCAGGAGCGGTGTTTCCACGGCGATGTGTTCGTGGACCAGTATGAGTGGCTGCGAGACAAGGATTCCGCGGATGTGCGCGACTATGTGACCGCGCAGAATGCGTATTGCGAGTCTCGTATGGAGCCTTTGGCGGGGCTTCGTCAAACCTTGTTCGATGAGTTGAAGTCGCATGTGCAGGAGACCGACATGTCGGTGCCGACGCGCATGGATGGTTTCTGGTATTTCACTCGCACGCAGCAGGGTCGCCAGTATGCGGTGCAATGCCGTCTGCCGATTCGCGATGAGAACGATTGGGATCCGCCGGCGGTCGATGCCATGGATGAACCTGGCGCAATGGCCGGCGAGCAGATTGTGTTCGATGCGAACCGTGAGGCCGAAGGCCATGAGTTTTTCCGCATCGGCGGCATGGATATCAGCAAGGATGGCCGTTGGCTGCTGTATGGCGTGGACTACAGCGGTGACGAACGCTACGATTTCCGCATCCGCGACCTTGAAACCGGCCAAGAGCTGCCGGAAGTGTTTGAAGGCATCGCTGGAGCCTGTTTTACGCCGGATGCCCGGTGGGTGTTCTATTCGGTGTTGGATGATGCGTGGCGTCCGTGCGCGGTGCGTCGTCATAAGGTCGGCACGCCGGTTGAATCCGACGTCGAGGTGTTCTGCGAGCAGGATGAACGTTTCTGGACCGGTGTGGGACTGTCGTTTGATGAACGCAATATCGTGATCGGCACAGGCTCGAAGACGACGACGGAAGTGTTGATGCTGCCGGTGGCGACGCCGGAGGGTGATTTCAAGCCTTTTATTACGCGTGAGGTGGGCGTTGAATATGATGTGAGCTTCGCTTGTTTTGAGGGCGCTGGTGAAAACGGTGAGGATATTCCGCTGGCTGTGGTGTACCACAACGCATACAATCCGAATTTTGAGATTGACGTGATTGACATGCGGTCCCATGAGCCGCCGTACCGCCTGGGGGAGGGCGTGTGTGTCGCGTCAGGCTCGCCGTACGGCTGTGAAGAAGGCGACCGTGTTGAGATTGGCGCTTCCCGCCAGCCTGTCGGCAAGGCGTATTGCAATACGCATAATCCCGCTATTTTGCAGGGGACGCACGGGCTCGGCATTGAAGGCATCGCAATGCATCGGCATTACGTGTCCTTGTCGTACCGCGCCGACGGCATGAGCCGCCTTGCGGTGATGACGAAGCAGGATGCTGCTGAGGATTTTCTTGCAGGCCGACCATGGCGTTTTATTGAACTGACGCCTCCTGTGCTGCAGGACGACTGGGACGCGCCGGAATTCATGGACGATGACGATGTCGCCGCAGACGTTGCCGGCAATGCGACGCTGTGGATGACGGACGATGACACCGCCGGACCGCATGCCGCCGCCCATTCATCGTCGATCGATATGTCGGACGGTGCCACGGCCGATGCGCTGCCAGGAGAGACCCGACGCCTGTACACGATCGGTACAGGCGGCAATCCTTCATATGATGCGCCGCGCATGCGCTATTCATTTTCCAGCTACACGCGTCCGGGCGAATTGCACGAATACGATCCGGCCACGGGCGAGGATTGCTTGCTGAAGCGCGCGAAAGTATTGGGCGGGTTCGATCCTCGCGATTATATGGAACGCCGCGTGTGGATTACCGCGCGTGACGGCGAGCATATTCCGGTATCACTGGTGTGGCGTCGTGATGTGCCCACTTGCGCATGCCCCATGTTCATTACCGGATATGGCGCGTACGAAATCAGCTCCGATCCGGGCTTTTCCGTGGCACGCCTGAGTCTGCTCGATCGTGGCGTACTGTATGCGGTTCCGCATATTCGCGGCGGCGGCGAAATGGGACGTGCCTGGTATGAGCAGGGCAGGCGTCTGAATAAAAAGCATTCTTTTGAGGATTTCATCGATGCGACGAAGGTCTTGCAACATGCAGGATTGGCCGATCCTGCGCGCACGGTCGCCGATGGCGGCTCCGCAGGCGGCCTGTTAATGGGCGTCATCGCTAATATGGCGCCGGAATGCTATGCGGGCGTTGAAGCGGATGTGCCGTTCGTTGACGCATTGACTTCGATTCTCGACCCGTCATTGCCACTGACAGTCACCGAATGGGACGAATGGGGAGACCCGTTGCATGACGCCGACGTATACGCGTATATGAAATCGTATACGCCGTATGAGAACGCGCCGGAAAACTCAAACGATAGTCGTGTCGCCGATTTTCCGAAGATTTTCATCACCACATCGATGAACGACACTCGCGTGCTGTACGTCGAACCGATGAAATGGCTGGCCCGATTGCAGTCGGCCGGTGTGGACGCCATGGCGAAAATCGAAGTTGAAGCCGGCCATGGTGGCACCTCCGGTCGATACAAGCAATGGGAGGAGATCTCCTACGAGAATGCGTGGTGCCTATATATCATGGGCGTAGTCGGAGCCTGAAACCATCGAATATTCGCGGTGTCCACATATATGACGCCCATGTCCACCTGGTGAAAGCCTCGCGCTCGCTCCATGCGGGCGCGAGTAGTGTCGCCGCTATGAGCGAAACAACGAAGAAGTACACCATCGCCGTCATCCCGGGTGATGGTATTGGCAAGGAAGTCACCCCGTGGGCCCAGAAGGCTTTGGAAAAGGCTGCCGAGGGCGTGGCTGAATTCGAATATGAACCGTTCGATTTGGGCGCGGAGCGCTATCTGCGCGATGGCGCGATCCTTCCCGAAGATGAAGAGGAACGTATCAAGAAAACCGATGCGATTCTGCTGGGCGCAGTCGGTGACCCGCGTATCAAGGCCGGCATTCTGGAACGCGGTCTGCTGCTGAAACTTCGTTTCGATTTGGATCAGTATGTGAATCTTCGCCCGTCCAAGCTGTACAAGGGCGTGGAGTCCCCGCTTGCCGATCCGGGCGATATTGATTTCGTCGTCGTTCGTGAAGGTACCGAAGGCCTGTACTGCGGTGCCGGTGGGGCTGTCCGTCGCGACACCCCGGCCGAAGTCGCCACCGAAGTGTCCATCAACACCGCATACGGCGTCGAGCGTGTTGTCCGCTACGCTTTCGAACTGGCTATGAAACGCCGCAAGCATATCACGCTTGTTCATAAGAAGAATGTGCTCGTCAACGCCGGCGACATGTGGCAGCGTCTTGTCGACAAGGTCGGCAAGGAATATCCGGAAGTCTCCCACGACTACTGCCATATCGACGCGGCCACTATTTATATGGTTTCCAACCCCTCCCGCTTCGACGTCATCCTGACCGACAATCTGTTCGGCGACATCCTTACCGATGAAGCGGGCGCCGTCGTCGGCGGCGTCGGATATTCCGCATCCGGCTGCATCAACGCATCCAACGAATACCCGTCCATGTTCGAACCCATCCACGGCTCCGCTCCCGACATCGCCGGCCAGGGCGTCGCCAATCCGACTGCTGCGATTCTGTCGGCCGCCATGCTGCTGCGCCATCTTGGTTTTGACGACGCCGCTGCACGCGTCGACGCCGCAGTGGAAGCCGACATCGAAGAGCTGGGTGCAACCAAGCGCAGCACCGACGAAGTCGGCCGCGACATTCTCGCACGCATGTAACACAGCGCATCACATAATGCAGGGTCTCGCAATTGCGAGACCCTGATTGTTTTCAGGGAGAAATCGGGGAAAGGAATCTGTACCTGCCGAATGTCATACGTTATCGTTGATGTATGGAAGAAAATAATGTGAACAATCAGCTCAATGACGGCCGGCAGCCCTACGGCCAGCCGCAGTCGAGCCAGCCGGGACAGTCTGACTACGGTCAGTTTGCTTATGGGCAGTCCCAGCTGGGCCAGCAGGGCTATGATCAGACCCAGTATGGCCAGCAAGGGCATGGCCAATCCCAATATGGTCAACCCCAGTACGGTCAGCAATCTTACGGTCAGGCTCCGTATAGCCAGCCAGGATACGGCCAGCAGTCGAACGCCGGCCAGTTTTACGTCCAACAGCCCTACATGCAACCGCAGTATGGCCAACCGACGAACATCCCATACGGTTACGTGCCGCGCAAAAAACTTGTGGCAGGCCTGCTTGGCATTTTCCTCGGCGGATTCGGCGTACACAATTTCTACCTCGGATACAACGGCAAAGCCGTCGCACAGCTGCTGCTGACCCTGCTTGGCTGGATCCTGTTCGGTTTGGGCCCCATCATCGCCTGCGCATGGGGCTTCATCGAAGGCATTCTGATCCTGTGTTCCAATATCGGCGACACATGGCATCGTGATGCGCGCAACGTGGAACTGATCGACTGATGAACCAGGCAAGAGGCGAATACAAAACCCCCGGCGGCAAACTCGTCGGGGTCTCGCTGTTTATCGACGATGACGGGCAGGTCGTGCGCGGGCAGCTTGATGGCGACTTTTTCGTCGAAGGCAATGACATTGAATGCAAAGCGTTGATTCGGCAAATCGAACAATTGCTTGCGCAACGCATTCGCAGCGAAAAGTATGAATACACCATCGCCATGGCGATGAACGGCCACCCGGACGTGCACCTTATCGGCACGGACGCCGCCGCAATCGCGTGCGCATGGAACCGTGCATGGCGCTCATACAGCGGCAGCGGCAGCGACGACACGGTTCCCGTAGTGCACAAGCCATCGCACGGGCGCAGCGTATCCGACGCGGAACGCGAGGAATACATAAAACGTTGGCGTGCGCAGGATTGGCTGATCGTGCACGACCATCCGCGCTCGCCGCAAGACCAGATGGACACCGATGTGCAGTGGGCACAGGAGGTCGCCGCCGGCAGACGTCCCGCAACGTTGCGCATGTGGGAATGGTCCGGCGAAGCGGTGGCCATCGGACGGTTCCAATCCGTGGATAATGAAGTGGATACGGATGCGGTGCGTCGGTATGGCTTCGAAGTGGTGCGCCGCTGCACGGGCGGCGGGGCCATCTTCGTACGCCCCGGCAGTGTCATCACCTATTCTCTTACCGTGCCGCATTCTTTCGTGGACGGCATCAGCACGGAAGCGTCATACAGGCTATGTGATTTCTGGGCCGTCGACGCGCTGCGTGATTTGGGCGTCGATGTGGGCTTCAGCGGATTGAACGACATTGCAACGTGTCAAGGCAAAGTCGGTGGCGCTGCGCAGCGTCGATTCCCTGCAATCGGCAACGGCCCGGGGGCGGTATTGCATCACACGTCGCTCGCATATGACATCGACACGGAAACCATGTCGAAAATATTGCGTACGTCATCGGAAAAAGTGTCCGACAAGGCGGTGAAATCAGCGCAAAAACGCGTCGATCCGCTGAATCGTCATCTTGAGACGAGTCGTGAGGATGTTATCAATCACATGCTGGACGTTGCGAGGCGCGTTACAATGTGACGGTGATCGACGATGATGCGAATCAGTCCGTGAGCTTCAGGGAGGTGTGATGGCCGCGAGTACGCCGAATGCGTTCCGGGAAGATGACAACATGTTGCTGCAGACCGCACTGTTCAAACAAGTCTCGCCGCAGCAGGCGAAAGAGTTGCTTCCGTTCCTCCAGCAGGCTGTATATGAGAAAGGCGAAGCCATCTTTCGGGAGGGCGATACCGACCATCGCATGTATGTACTGGAGGAAGGCAGGGTCAAGCTGATTCGCGAATCCCGGGATAAGCGTGTACAGCTGCTCAGCATTCATGCACATGGTGAGCTGCTTGGCGAAATCCCCGTATTCGACCCACACGGTGGCCCTCGAACTGCATCGGCAGTCGCCATGTCCAACGGCACGCGCGTAGTGTGGCTGGAACATGACGCCCTGTTCGCATGGCTCGATAAGTATCCGCGCGTGGCTGTGGACATGCTTCAGGTGTTGGCGCATCGTATGCGCGACAATAACGAGCGCATTTCTGACATGGTGTTCATGGATGTTCCGGCACGCTTGGCCAAAACGTTGCTCAGCCTTGCCGCACGATTCGGCGAACCTGTGGAAGAGGGCCTGAAAGTGCCTCACGATCTGACCCAAGAGGAAATGGCACAGCTGGTCGGCTCTTCACGTGAAACCGTGAATAAGGCGCTGATGGATTTCGCCAATCGCGGGTGGATCGCTCGAGAGGGACGTTCCATCATCATCTATCAGCCCGGCATGCTGATTCGACGTTCTCGTCGTTGACATGCTGATTCTTTTCGGCGGTTTTCCAGCGTTTTTCAAGATATTCAATACGTATGCGATGAAATCGTGAGGGTGGCTTGCGAATCATGGCGAAGTAGACCCGCCACCATAGAATGACAACATGCCCAACAACACCATGCCTAACAGTTCTTTGCCCGGTGACCCGGCAAGGCAGAAGAAGAAACTGACTATTCAGCGCGTGCTTGCACTGGTGCTCGCCTATCTGACACTGTGCATCGGCGGCGGCGCAGTGACCAGTTTCTTCCTGCTGCCGGCCGTGGTCGGCATGAATAATGTCGCCCAGGCGGTATTGCCGTCGCTGCAGGTCGAAGGCATCGACTTCGATGTCACCAGTCTGCCGCAGAAATCGACGATGTATGCGAATGACGGCACTACCGTCATTGCGGAGTTCTATGAGCAGAACCGAGTCGTGGTGCCGCTGAAGGAGATCTCCAAGCCGATGCAGCAGGCCGTCGTCGCCCGCGAGGACAAGCGCTTCTGGCAGCATTCCGGTGTGGACGTTCAAGGCGTGATGCGTGCATTCGTGCAGACATACATGATGAAGGGCGACCAGCAGGGCGGATCTTCCCTGACCCAGCAGTATGTGAAGAACGTGCTGATCATGCAGGCGGAGGAGAGTAACGATCCGATCGCCCAATACCACGCTTCCGAAGACACCATCGCCCGCAAGATCCGTGAGATGCTGATTGCCGTGCAGATGGAGAAGGTGTATTCAAAGCCGGAAATCCTGCAGGGCTATCTGAACATCGCTCAGTTCGGTCGCAACAATCTGTATGGCGTGGAAGCTGCTGCGGAGCGATACTTCAATGTTTCCGCATCCGAACTGAATATAGTGCAGGCCGCCACCATCGCCGCCATCACGAAGAATCCTGAGAACTACGACCCCTCGGTGGAAGAGAATCAGGAAGAAGCCGAAAAGCAGCGCAACGTCGTACTGCAGCTGATGTATGAACAGGGCTTCATCGAAACCGAAAAAGAATATCAGGACGCGGTCAACACTCCGCTGAAGGATACGTTGGACATCCAATCGGTGGCCAGAGGCTGCATGGCCGCGCAGTATGACGCGGGCTTTTTCTGTGATTACGTCGTGCATAAGATCCAGAATTCCGAGGAATTCGGCAAGACTGCAGCTGATCGTAACGCTTTGCTGAAGGAAGGCGGTCTGAAGATCGTCACGACTTTGGACATCGACGCCAATACGCTGATGAACGAGACCGCACGCAACACCATCCCTCCGGACGATTCCAGCGGCATGGAGATCGTCATGGCCTCCGTCGAACCAGGTACCGGCAAAGTGCTGGGCTTCGGCCTCAACCGAACCTATGACGCCACGGACGCGGCGCAGACCGATCAGACGCTTGACTCGATGAACTATGCCGTGGACTATGTTGACGGCGGCGGCCAAGGCTTCTCCATCGGCTCCTCATGGAAACCGATCAATTTGGTTGCGTGGATGGAAGCGGGGCATTCCATCAATGAGAATCTGCAGACCACCACGCGTTATCCAACAAGTGAATTCGCCTGCGACGACTACACCGGCGGCAGCGAAGTGTGGAACGTCACCAACGCATTGACCAATAGCACGGTTAATCCGGAAAGCCCCTTCCTGGGTCTTGTTCGCTCCCATAACACCACGCAGGCTTCAATGGGTGCCATCATCGGCTTGTGCGCGGTGGCCGACACCGCTACGGAAGTCGGCTATCATGATGCCTACACGGGCGCGGAACTGAAGGATTCCCCGTCCTCCTTCGTGCCCGCCATGCTCGTGGGCAATGTCAACGTTTCTCCATTGACCATGGCCAGCATTTTCGCCGTGTATGCCTCCAACGGCGTGCAGTGTGATCCGATTGCCATGACCGAAGTCACCGATAAGAGCGGCAAGAGCCTGGACGTTCCGTCGGCCAACTGTCATCAGGCCGTTGATCCGGAAATCATCCAAACGCTTGCATACACCCTGAATCAGGGCGTTGTACGTTCCGACGGCGCAGGCAGCGTAGCCCAGTTGGCGAATGGTCGTAAAACCTTCGCCAAAACCGGTACGCATGAAGACCAGTTGGTGACCACGGGCGGCTTCATTCCGAACGAAATCGCCACTTTCGTGCTGGTCGGTGATGTACAGAACCCGGTCGGCAATCCGATCGCCAATATCTCCATCAACGGCGAATATCACTCCTATTGGGACGGCAGTACCATCGCAGCCCCGGCATGGCGTGATTTCATGAACGCTTATGCGGAGCGCAAGCAGCTGCCAATCGATAACAAGTATGGTCAGCCTTCCAGCAAGTACACGGCGACTAGCAGTACCGTTACGCGAATCAATGGCGCGACTGTCGATTCGGGTAATTCGTACAGAAATTCCACTAATTCGAATTCCACTAATTCGATGAATACGAATGGCAATACGAATTCAAATACCACGAATAATTCGACGAATACCGGAGGCACAACCGATTCGAATAACGCCAACACTTCAAATGAGGCGAACGGTACAGCCGACGGCGGCAACACTGCTGGCGGCGACACCGGTCAGTAGTCGGCATCGCTCACAGGTTTTCCGGACAGGTGATTCGCATGTAATCGGAACCGGTGAGTAACGCAAGGTTGTGTGTGAACACTATATGAACGCCCGCCCGGCAAGGCGGGCGTTCTGCGTACAATACAAGCAGTGCGTAAAGCCGCATGATGCGTTCCGCATCACAATCGGAGAAGGACCCGCATATGGATGAAAACAAGGCCGCCAATACTGTTTCTCGTCTGTTCGAACCGTTGATGCTGCACAATGTGACCGTGCGCAACCGCATCTGGTTGCCGCCGATGGATACCTATTCGGCTTTCGCACGAGATGGACGTCCGACCCCGTTTCACTATCAGCATTACGTTTCGCGTGCCGTTGGCGGGTTTGGCTTGATTATCGTTGAATCCACGGCGGTAAGCCCTCAGGGGCGCATATCGCCGTGTGATCTGGGCTTGTGGAACGGCGATCAGATGGATGCATGGCGTTGGATCGTCAACGATGCGAAAGCCGCCGGCGCGACGATGGCCGTACAGTTGAATCATGCCGGGCGAAAAGGGTCCAGTGGATGCTTCTCAATGAACGTTCCTAACAGCCAGAGCGTGCCGGTAGACCAGGGCGGATGGCGGACGGTGGGCCCAAGCGCGAAGCCGTATGGGCATATGGCCATGCCCCACGTGCTATCGGTTGACGAGATTCATCAGATCGTGGCACAATTCCGCGACGCCGCATGGCGTGCCGCAAATATCGGGTTTGACGCGATTGAAATTCACGCCGCACATGGTTACCTGCTCTCGCAGTTCTTGGATCCGCTGGTTAATGAGCGTGAAGACGAATATGGGGGCGGTTTTGAAAACCGCATTCGCATGCTGGTCGAAGTCGTGGACGTCGTGCGTTCAGTGATTCCTGCGGATATGCCTCTGTTCGTGCGCATTTCGGCCACTGATTGGGCTGCGGGCGGTTGGGATTTGGATCAAAGCGTCGACCTGGCATGTGTGCTGAAACATCACGGTGTTGATCTGATGGATGTATCCACCGGCGGCATTGTGCCCGATGTGACGATTCCGGCGAAGCCGAAGTATCAGGTTCCGTTCTCTGAAGAAATTCGCGCGCGTGCCGAAGTTCCGGTTACCGCAGTCGGCCTGATCACCAAGCCCAAGCAGGCCGAGAAAATCGTACGCAAGGGTCAGGCTGATGCCGTGCAAATCGGTCGTGCCGCACTGCGCGATCCATATTGGCCGCTGCGTGCCGCCGACAAACTCGGCGTCGCTGTCGAGGACGCGCCATATCTGCCGCAATATGTGCGCGGCGCATTCTAATCGCGAATCCTCTGCAATTTTCAAAAAGCACATGGCTGGCCATCGATATTGACGGCCAGCCATGTGCTATATGTCATCATGTCGTATATATATGGGACATGCCAGGGCATCGCTCGCCGTCAGGCGTCGATGCCGACGGCTTCGGACACGTGCTCGAAGCCGTCGCGGCGCAGCAAATCAGCCAGACCACGCTTCAACACCGTGATTTGCTGCGGGCCGCGGTACATCAGCGAGCTGATGAACATCACCAAGCTCGAACCGTAACGAATCTTCTCGTACGCCTGCTGCGGCGTGGAGACGCCGCCGATGCCGGCGATCACAAAACGGTCGCCATATTCGCGGTATACACGGCGAATCATCTCATTGCTGGCATGGTACGTCGGGCCGCCTGAAAGGCCACCCTTCCAATCGCGCGGAATATCAAGGCCTGTGCGATCCTTCTGCAGGTTCGCAATGCTCAAGCCCTGCACATTGTGCTCAGCCAACACGTCAAGTAAATCCTTGTATTCCGCCCAGGACTTGTTCAACGGCATCTTCACCAGCGTCGGCTGCGGGCGGTCAATCTTGTCGAGCTTGGTGAACAGGCGGTCCAGTGCGTCCGGGCTCTCGTTGAACGGCTCGCCGGCCATCGTATTCGGGCAGGAAATATTGACCTCCACCATGGCGGTGCGGCCGGCCGCGCGACGCATCGAAATGCAATAATCTTCGATTCCTTCGTCGATGTCGCCGGTCAGATTGTCGTTCGTGCGGGCGATCGACACGGAAATCTGCATGGACTGCGTCTTCGTCCACGCCTGCTCCGCTCGCGCGATCACTTTGTCGGAGCCTTCGTTGGCGAGGCCCACATGCACCATCATCGAATCGTATTCGGGCAGACGATGGAACCAGGGCTTCGGATTGCCGGGGCAAGGGCGGGCTGTGGTGGAGCCGATCGTTTCGAAGCCGAAACCGGCGTTATCAAGCAGAACCGGCATCTCGCAGTTCTTGTCAAGGCCGGCGGAAAGACCGAACGGATTGGCGAAGTCGATGCCCATCACATTCGTTTCAAGAATCGGGTCGGTATAGTCGAGCATTTCACGGCACAGCCACATCAGCGGCGGAATGTTTTTGGCGATGCGGCAGAATTCAATCATCTGGTCATGTGCCTCGTCCGGGCGGTGATTGAACACAAAATTCGGCTTGATGATGTGCTTATACCCAAAGGTGAACAGATCGGTGGTCGCTTTGTTCACGGCGTCGTGCCAAAAATTTTCGCTCACATAATTCATGCTTCCCATTGTCTCACCTCACCCCGGCATACAGAGTCATCCCCGATTATTCCGCACTTGTCATTTCCGTCACATCAAGTGGTGATGTGACATTCTGCGGTGTTTCGGGTTGCCGTTCGTCATATCGGTGCTGTTGCGACGGTTTTGTGGTGTTTCGGGTTGCCGTTTTCGTCATAACAGTACTGATATGACGGTTTGGAGGAGGGGGAGATATTGATGGAATGAGCGATTTTGTGATGATTATTGTTGATGATGTTGCGTACGGTCGGCGTGTTTTGTTGGAAACGCTCAAATCAGTTTTTATTTTGGAATAATGTGTGCGATAATGTTCGAATGATATCGTCACAACGTCAGCATTTGATTTTGAGCAGGCTACGCACACGAGGAGCGGTGCGCATTACCGCTCTATCCAAGGAATTGGGCGTTTCCGCCATGACTATTCGTCGCGATATCGCCGATTTGGCTGATAAAGGCTTGCTGAAACGAGTTCATGGCGGCGCCGTCACGACCAGCACGTTGCTGAGCGAACCGCTGTTCTCTGTAAAGTCGCAGATGGACATCGGTCTCAAGGACGCCATCGCGCAGGAGGCTGTCAAATATGTGGCCCCCGGCGACGTGATCGCCATCGGCGGCGGCACGACCGCATACGTCTTCGCGCAGCATCTGCTCGAATCGCAGCAATCCTCCGGCATCACCATCCTCACCAATTCCATCCCCGTGGCGGAATTGGTGCAAGCGCTCGAATCCAAAGACGTGGAGGTCATCGTCACAGGCGGCGTCATCACCCGATCCAACTCGCTGGTCGGGCCGATCGCTGACAAAGTCGTCGCGTCCCTTCGCGTCAATACCGTCTTCTTGGGCACGCACTCCGTGTCCATTCCCAGAGGCTTCCTCATGCCCAACTCGCTGGAAGCTGCAACCGATATGGCGATGATGGACATCGCCGATCGCACCATAATCTTGACCGATCACACCAAGTGGAGCTGCACGTCGCTGTCGCTGTTTGCACGCTTCGACCAAGTGGATACGGTCATCACCGACGATGGGCTTGACCCCGAATCGGTGGCGGAAACAAGAAATCTGGTCAAGGAACTCGTTCTGGCGCACCAGAGCGAACATATTGAAGAAAGTGAGTGATTCCGACAATGAGTGAATTCGCCAATTACACTCCGGGAACATATGCGAAGGAGCATATCCGCATCACACCGACCACGCTGGCCGATGGACGCGAATTCTTCTATCTCGACGACGATCCGGAGTACGTGTCCGGTGCGAAGACGCGCGAACTGAACGATCCCCGTCAGCTTGCATACCGTTTCGCCAACCAGCTCAACGCCGCCGGTGAAGAAGTGCCGTACGCGGCTCCCGAAATGCGTCGCGATCCGCTCACCGGCGACTGGATTCCGATGGCGACCGCTCGCATGAACCGACCGATCACCGCAGGCCCGGGCGCCACCGCCAAAGGCAACCCGCTGGCCGCACGCAAGCCGGGCGACCCGTACCAGGACGGCGAAGTGCCGGACACCGACTACAACGTCGTCGTCTTCGAAAACCGCTTCCCCTCCATGGTCCGCGTTCCGGGACGCTCCGAAGACGTGGAATACATCAACGGCAACCCGCTGTGGGAAAAGAAGCTCGCCGCCGGCCGCTGTGAAGTCATCTGCTTCGATCCCGACGAGAACGGCCTTCCGGCCGACCTGCCGGTTTCCCGTCTGCGCACCGTCGTCGAGGCTTGGGCGTTCCGTACCGCCGAAATCTCCAAGATGGAAGGCATCGAACAGATCTTCCCGTTCGAAAACCACGGTGCCGAAATCGGCGTCTCCCTCGCACACCCGCATGGCCAGGTCTACTGCTACCCGTTCATCGCGCCGAAGATGGAAACCGAACTGAAGCACACCGAAGCCTACCATGAGAAGACCGGCGGCAACCTGCTCAAGGACATCATGAACGCCGAAATCGAAGCCGAAGAGCGTATCGTCATGCGCAACCACTCTTGGGTCGCCTATGTACCGGCCGCGGCCCGCTGGCCTTTGGAAGTGCATGTCGCCCCGGTGCGCGACGTCCTCACCCTCGATGAGCTGAACGACGACGAACGTTGGGACCTCGCCCAGATGTACTCCACGCTGCTCAAGCGCGGCAACGCCTTCTTCGACACCGGCGACGGCAAGGGCATGGACCTGCCGTACATCGCCGCATGGCATCAGGCACCGATCCACGACAAGCGCCGCGAGAACTACCGTCTCAACCTGCAGTTCTTCTCCTTCCGTCGCGCCGCCAACAAGATCAAGTATCTGGCGGGCTCTGAATCCGGCATGGCCGCATGGATCTCCGACACCACGCCGGAACTCATCGCCAAGCGCTTCCATGAGCTCGGCCCGATCGACATCGCCTAAGCAGTGTCCGAGCCGCGCTGAAATCTCACAACAAAGAAAGATCGTTCTATGAGCACCGTTGAATTCATCAAACCGCTGTCCCACGAAGACGGCGTGCGCATCGCCACGGACCTGTTCCGTGCCGCCTACGGCAAGGAGCCGACCGGCGTGTGGGCCGCCCCTGGCCGCGTCAACCTGATCGGCGAACACACCGACTACAATGCCGGGCTGTGCCTGCCGATCGCACTTCCGCACCGCACCTTCATCGCCCTCGCCCCGCGCGAAGACACCGCCGTGCGCGTCGTCTCCGACGTGGCTCCTGATAAGGTCGCCGAAGCGGACCTCGACGGCCTCCAGGCCGGCGGCGTCGAAGGCTGGGCCGCCTACCCGGTCGGCGTCGCATGGGCAATGCGTGAAGCAGGCTTCGACGCCGTAAAGGGCTTCGACGCCGCCTTCGCCTCCTGCGTGCCGCTCGGATCCGGCCTGAGCTCGTCGGCGGCCATGACCTGCTCCACCGCACTCGCGCTGGACGATGTGTACGGTCTCGGTTACGGCAGCACCGACGCAGGCCGCGTCACCCTGATTGACATGGCCATCCGTTCCGAAAACGACATGGCAGGCGCCTCCACCGGCGGCCTCGACCAGAACGCTTCCATGCGCTGCTCCATGGGCCACGCCATCCGCCTCGACTGCCGACCGGGTCTGAGCGCACTCGAAAGCGTCTCCCCGGAAGCCTTCGACCTCGACAAGTACGGCCTCGAACTGCTCGTACTCGACACCCAGGCTCCGCACCAGCTCAACGATGGCCAGTACGCCAAGCGTCGCGCCACCTGCGAGGAAGCCGCTCGCGTCCTCGGCGTCGACAACCTGCGCGTCACCGCCGAAGAAGTCGCCGCCGCGGCGGATCCGGAAGCAGCGCTCGCCGACGTGCTCGCCAAGCTTGACGATGAGACCATGAAGAAGCGCGTGCGCCACGTCGTCACCGAAATCGCCCGCGTCGACCGTTTCGTCGAAGCCTTCGCCATCGGCGACATCGAAGAGGCCGGACGCCTGTTCAACGCATCGCACGACTCCCTGCGCGACGATTACGAAGTTACGGTCGACGAGCTCGACGTAGCCGTGGACACCGCCCGTGCCAACGGCGCCTACGGCGCCCGCATGACCGGCGGCGGTTTCGGCGGTTCCATCATCGCCCTCGTCAACAAGGGCGAAGGCCATGCCATTGCGCAGAAGATCGCCGACGAATTCGAAGCCCGCGGCTTCAACGCGCCGCGCGCACTGCCGGCCTACGCCGCAGCCGCCGCGTCGCGTGAGGCCTAATGCCTGATCGCATGGCCCTCCCGGTAGCGGCCGCCCAATAGCGGCCCCCAATCCGGGCGGTGGTCTCAATCCGGCAGTGGCCGCCCGTCGACGGCCTCCAATCCGCAGACCCTCATTTCGTCACAACAGTACTGATATGTCGATTCTGCGCAGCTTCGCGCTTTGCCGGCATCACCGCAGCGCCGCACGTCATCACTGCAATGTTCCGTAATATCGCGTAAATCCTGCCGATGAGCCGGCACAACGCCTATACTGGGCACGTGCCGCCCATCGGCAGCTGCCCCCGCGCAATCCCGCCGGTCGGCGCGTCACACAACGGTACAACGGTATAACAGGCGCCCAAACCGTACGGCAGCGCCCAATACATAGGGAGACTCATGAACAAGGCCATCATCACCGTCGTCGGGCAGGATACCGTCGGAATCATCGCACGCGTGTGCACGTATCTTGCCGATCATAAAGTCAACGTTCTTGACATTTCGCAGACCATCATTGACGGATACTTCAACATGATGATGATCGTCGACGTCACTGCCGCCGACAACGAATTCGGCAAACTCGTGGAAGAGCTCGCCGCGCTCGGAGAGGAAATCGGCGTGCGCATCCACTGCCAGCGTGAAGAGATCTTTACGAAGATGCATCGCGTGTGATCACGTGAATTCTCAGCACGATATCCATCACGGTATTTGCTGAAGTATCTGCTGAAGTATTCAACGATGTTTGAATATTCATGACAACATTCACCGCAATAATCAAGGAACACGCATGCTGAACATCATGGAGGTCCACGAGACCAACCGAATGATCGAGCAGGAGAAGCTCGATGTGCGCACGATCACGATGGGCATTTCCCTGCTGGACTGCGCCGACAACAATGTTGACACTGTTTGCAGCAATATTTACAACAAAATCACCACGTACGCCAAGGATCTGGTGTCCACCGGCGAGGCGATCGAACGCGATTACGGCATTCCGATCGTCAACAAACGCATCACGGTAACGCCGATTTCTCTGGTCGGCGCCAGCTCTTGCAAGACGAGCGAGGATTTCGTCAAAATCGCGCACGCGCTCGACCGCGCCGCAAAAACAGTCGGCGTTGACCTGATCGGCGGCTACTCGGCGCTGGTGTCCAAGTCGATGACCCCCGCCGAGGATCTGCTGATCCGCTCGCTGCCGCAGGCATTGAGCGAAACGGAGATCGTCTGCTCGTCGGTGAACGTCGGCTCGACGAAAACCGGCATCGACATGAATTCCGTCGAACTGCTCGGGCATATCATCAAGGACATCGCCGCCCGCACGGCTGACAACGACTCCTACGGATGCGTGAAATTCGTGGCCTTCTGTAACGCCCCGGACGACAATCCGTTCATGGCCGGCGGTTTCCACGGCGTCACCGAAGGCGACGCCGTGATCAACGTCGGCGTTTCCGGTCCGGGCGTCGTCTCCCGCGCGCTCGACGAGGCGAAAGGCAAGGATTTCGAATTCCTGTGCGAAACCATCAAGCGCACCGCGTTCAAGATCACGCGCGTCGGTCAGCTTGTGGCGCAGGAGGCCTCCCGTCGTCTGGGCGTGCCGTTCGGCATCATCGATCTATCCTTGGCGCCGACGCCAGCCGTAGGCGATTCGGTCGGCGAAGTGCTGGAGAAGATCGGCCTCGAACAGGTCGGAGCCCCGGGCACGACGGCCGCGTTGGCCATGCTGAACGATCAGGTGAAGAAGGGCGGCATCATGGCGTCCTCCTATGTGGGCGGCCTGTCCGGCGCGTTCATCCCGGTCTCAGAAGACAAGAACATGATTGATTCAGCCTCTTCCGGCTGCCTGACCATCGAAAAGCTCGAAGCGATGACCTGCGTGTGCTCGGTCGGTCTCGACATGATTGCCATCCCCGGCGACACGACCGCCGCGACGATTTCCGGCATCATCGCCGACGAAGCCGCAATCGGCATGGTCAATCAGAAGACCACCGCCGTGCGTGTGATTCCGGTCGCCGGCAAGGGCGTCGGTGAGATGGCCAATTTCGGTGGTCTGATGGGCTATGCTCCGATCATGCCGGTCAACCAGACCAGCTGCGAGGCGTTCGTGACGCGAGGAGGGCGCATCCCCGCACCAATCCACAGTTTCAAGAACTGACCCCACACCCTTCGCTCCGTCGAACGGCAGCCGGGAACATACCAATATCAGAGGGGCGGCGCGGGAACGATTCCCCGCGCCGCCCCTCTGATCGTTTTCGCCTCCGTCATTCGACGGAGCGGGCGGGCGTCATCGGTGTTCAGCGCCCGTCACGTGGGCATTCCAAACCTTTCGGCTCCTTCATCATGAACGATCCGGCCAGCACCAGCACGATCAGTACCAGTCCGAACACGTATCCATAGCGGGACCCGTTCACAAAACCCTGTGCGGCGTCTCCGGACGCCTGCCCCAAACCAAGCAGACACGTGGCGACGGCAGTGCCGACGGCGCCCACCACCTGTTGCATCGTATTGAGAATCGTGCTGCCGTCCGCGGCCATCTCACGTGGCAGCCCCTTCAACGCGGCCGACTGCGTCGACTGCTGCATCAGCGGAATGCCGACCATAAACACAACATGGGCGGCGATGAAGAACAACGGCGACGAACCGACTCCGATGCACAGGAACATGATGGAACCGATGATGGCCACCACGCCGCCGATGCGTACCAATACGGCCGCGCCATGACGGTCGAACAGACGACCCGCCACAAACGAACACACCGCATTCACGACACCTGCAGGAAGCATCAGCATGCCGGCCAACGTCGAATCCAGGCCAAGACCGCGCTGCAGTTCCTGCGGCACCAGATACATCATCGCCAGCGTGCAGGCGAACGAACACGTCACCATGATCGCAGGCATGCGGAATGACGCAATGCCCAGAGCACGCAGGTCCAGTACAGGATTCGCGACATGCAGCTGACGGTGGGCGTAGAACGCGATCACGACAACGGCAACGACCAGCAGGCCGACCACCAGCGGCGAGAAGCCCATATCGGCGATCATGCTGACGCCGCCGACCAGACAGCCGAATCCGATGACGGACGCCAGCACGGACAATGCGTCCACGGACGGACGAGTCTGTTCGATCGGCGTGACGAAAAACGCGGCCGTGCAGACCAGCGCAACCACGGCAACCACGGCGAACAACACGAAGATGGCACGCCAGGA
This sequence comes from Bifidobacterium sp. LH_512, assembly GCF_056356435.1. Lineage (NCBI taxonomy): Bacteria > Bacillati > Actinomycetota > Actinomycetes > Bifidobacteriales > Bifidobacteriaceae > Bifidobacterium > Bifidobacterium sp. LH_512. The sequence goes on along the minus strand of NZ_JBKEUE010000003.1, from coordinate 47,642 downwards.
GAACGCTCCGATCACCATACCGGACAAGGTCGGGCCGATGACCGGAGCGAACATGATGACCAGGCCTGCGACACCATTGGCCGCACCCAGCATATGAGGCGGGAACACCCGCATGATGGCCGCATACATCGTCGGCAATACGATGCCGGTGCCGATGCCTTGGATGATGCGGCCGGCCAGCACCAGCGGGAATACTGGGGCGGCCGCGGACATCACGGAACCGACCAGGAAGCAGGCCAATGCCGTCAGCACAAGGCGCTTGGCCGGAATCCATTTCAGCAGGAGCCCCACGCACGGCAGCACGACGCCGATGGCCAGCATGTAGCCGACGACCATCCACTGGGCGGTGCCGGAAGTGATGGAGAAATCATCCATCAACGCGGGAAGCGCGATGTTCATCGACGTTTCGGACAGCATGCCGAGGAACGCGCCGATATACAGGCCGAGCATCACCTTATGCGGATTCCGGAAGTGGGAAACGGGCGGTGTCTGGGAACGGACGCCGCTTTCGGGGAATGTCTGATTGGACGAATGTGTGGGTGAAGATGCCGTCACTCTGCTCCTGTTCTCTGTCATGCAACAAAAAACCGCACGACCTTGGAAAACGACCTAGGCCATGCGGTTATCAAAACAGGAAATCAACCTAACACGCTTTCTGATTCTTCGTAAGTCGATTCAGCGTGTCGCCTTTGATTGCAAGCGTCTCGCCGCTGCGCGGAACTACTTGCCGCCGGCGAAATTCAGCTGACGCCATGCCTCATAGATGGCGATGGACGCGCAATTCGTCAGATTCAGGCTTCTCAGGCTCGGGCGCATCGGCAGACGCACCTGTTCGGCCACATGCGGGCCGGCCATGATGTCCATGGGATCGGGGATGTCTCCCGGTTCCGGACCGAACAGCAGAATATCGGTCGGCTTGTATTCGATGTCGGTGTACAGCTTCGTCGCATGCGCAGTGAACGCGATGATGCGGGAATCCGGCATCGATTCGACCAGATCATCGAAATTCGGATGCAGTACGACATGCGCCATATCGTGATAATCCAGGCCGGCGCGGCGCAGCTTCGTATCGCGCAGATTGAAGCCCAACGGCTCCACCAAATGCAGGATCGTGCCCGTCACCGCGCACAGGCGGATCGCTGACCCCGTATTGCCTGGAATGCGGGGGGAGTAGTAGCATAGATGAGGCGTCGATGTCTCCGCCTTCGCGGCGTCCTTTGCCGAAAGCATCGCGTCGACCACGGAAATCGGATTGCCGTGTGCATCCGTCACCAATTCGTCCGGCCCGTAGTTCGACTTGCGATAGCCGTATTCAAACATTTTCTCCACGCGGGATTCGGGATTTTCTCCCGCACGTTCGCCCACGGTTGCATCATTCATCTGTTCGTTCGTCATAGCTGCTAAGAATATGAATGATGAACGACACACAAATCATTCACCCGCTGTTCGAATGGTGGCATACCAACGCCCGCGACCTGCCCTGGCGTTTCGGCCGCGCGGACGCATGGGGCGTGCTGGTTTCCGAAGTGATGAGCCAGCAGACGCAGATGAGCCGCGTCGTGCCATACTGGCTTGACTGGATGGAACGCTGGCCTGATGCGGCTTCCTTGGCACAAGCGCCTACTGCGGATGTCATCACCGCGTGGGGGCGGCTCGGCTATCCGCGTCGCGCGTTGCGGCTTCGTGAATGCGCCGCCTGCGTTGCGAACGAATACGATAACAAGCTGCCTCGCACCTATGAGGAGCTCGTTGCCCTTCCCGGCATCGGCGACTATACGGCCAGCGCCGTGCTGAGCTTCGCATTTGGCGAGCGCGTCGCGGTGATTGACACGAATATTCGTCGCGTGCTGTCGCGTGTGTTTCTTGGTAAGGAATCGTTGGGCGGCGCGGCTTCCGCGCTTGAACGTGATTTGACGAAGCGCGTGCTGCCGCCGGGAGACGATTCCGTGACATGGAATCAGTCGGTGATGGAGTTGGGCGCGGTCATTTGCACTGCGAAGTCACCGCTGTGCGAAAGCTGCCCACTGGCTGATTCGTGTGCGTTTCTTGCTGCCGGCCGTCCAGGATTGGGGGAGCGCCGCACTCGTCCGCGCCAACGTTTCCAAGGAACCGACAGACAAGTACGTGGTTTGATTTTGCAGGCGTTGCGCGCGCTTCCGGAAGGCGGCGACCGCGTTTTGACGCGCGACGCAATCGAATCATTGTGGCCTGACCATATTCAATTGGACGCCTGCATCGCCTCATTGGATGAGGATGGCCTGATCGAGATGCTTGATGGCGGCTCTGTACGTCTGCCCGCGTAGTCGATGATCATATTTGATTGTTTTGTTCGTATTAATCGTCTGATTCTGATGATTGCAATCATCATTTCGTTTTCGTCATATCATGATGAAAAGCGGTTTGAAAAAGGCAATTCAATTATGGCATCTGTTACGGCAACGAAATCGGAGGAATGATGGCAGGCGGCGCAACCAGGCGACCTTCGAAACGCAGCAAAAAGCAGCAGACGATATATCGTCGTCGTCGCATTGTCGTGGGTATTGCCGCATTGCTGACACTGTCGTTGACGCTGTTCTGCGTGTACAGCATCGGACGTGGTATCGGTGCGGTTTCGGCGTTGATAATACATGAATCCGTCGCGCTGGATCGTGAAAACGTTTCTGAACCATTGGCTGTCAAGCCAACTGCGGATTGTGATGCCAATTCGGTGAGTTTGTCGCTGTCGGCCGCTTCGCAAAGCGTGGGCGTGGGCGGCTCCTTGGATTTCACCGCGACGATTGTACATGAGGGAGATGCAAGCTGTTTGGTCAACGGCGCAGACGACAACCGTGTGCTGACCATCACATCCGGCAATGAAACGATTTGGCGTTCCGACGTATGCCCGGCCGTCTCTCGTCCGTTGCTGATGGCGAAGGGTGATAAGGACAGCCAGACCATTACATGGAATGCGAATCGCACGGGCAGTGAATGTGTGGATGATTCCGAGCTTCCGCGTGTAGACCGCGGTACATATGTGGCGCAGCTGAGCTTGAAGGATGCGCCGAAGGCGAAAAGCGATTCCGTGACGATTACCGTGGAATGATTTCGGCGCATGTGGCAAGTGGGTTTTTGAAAAACCGGCTACCAAAGCAGACCGTATTGAAGAATGGCTTGTTTGAGAGCGCATCTGACGATTGTGTGTACCTGAACTCGTTATTCGTCTTCAAAACACGAATTTAGAACATTAAGAATGGCGGATTTCCACTATTCTTCCTATGGAAACCACAGCATGTTCGTGGAGTAGCTACACACAATCGTTAGATAGCTTCGTAATTGCGCCATTTTTCTTACTGACAGATTGCCAATAATGGGTTCATAGTGGTTTTCGGAGTTCCGGCGTGCGGTTGGGAACAAGGCGGTGCGCATGGTCTGCTGAATGCGTGGAGTATGCATGATTCCATACGCAGGCTGGATGATGGTTTCGCGTTCAGACTATGCGAATCAGGTGCGTAATGCTGAGAAGTTGAAGTCCTGCGCGGTATCGAGGCAATGAAATGCATCAGGCTGTGTTTGACGCGCAGTGTCGGAATATACGGTGTCTATCCACTTATCCACGGTGCGGGGCTTTTCTGTTGATATAAAATCCCGCTTCGTTATTGTGAAGTAATGGGTACGATACAAGGATTCAACTGGCCGGGACCAGGACGGGAAACGTCGAGATTCTTGGTCGAGAAGGAGGCTTCCGAATGCTATATCGCGGAGTATGAGCGTCTCGTTTTATTGGCTGGGCGGACTTCATTGCCTCTTGTCGCTAGCCACACCTCGGCGTTGCGCATACTTGGTGTGGAATTGCCGCGTCAATATCTTGGTGGTTTTGATGCGAATGAAATCCATCTTTCGGTCGGAACGAGTGACAGGCGATACAAACTCAAGGGAGCTGTCGTTCACAAATGTTCTCCCGAGATGTTGGAATCCTGCTCTCGGGCTGCGTCCGCTGCGTTCGAAGTCGTTTCTCCCGAGTTGGCGCTTGCGCAAATGGCTACGGTGATTCCTTTGCTGGATCTTGTTGTGCTCGGTGACTGCATGATGCGCCGAGGTGTGCAGAAACAAACCACCAAAGATCGGATAAGGGCTTTTTTGAAAGCATATCCGGGGTTTGGCGGTCATAAGCGTTTGGCCAAAGCCGTTTTTTTGATGAGGGAGGATACGGATTCGTCGTTTGAAACGAGACAGCGTATTGCTTTGGCTTGCCGCGGTCTGGGGTCCGCGCAGGTGAATGTTGAAATAGCTTCGGATCGCGAGTCTCCGTGGGTGGTTGATATGGCTTATCCGGAGTTGATGACCATTGTGGAATATGATGGCCGTTTCCATATGACCGATGCGAATCAGGGGGAGCGGGATAAAGAGAAACGAGGATGGCTTCGGTCCCGGGGATGGGAGGTTTTGGAAGTCACGAATGCGAGGCTGTCCACATCGGAGAACCGTGATTTACTCGCGTTGGATGTGGCGAAATCGTTTTCCAAGGCGTTGGATGTTCCCGTTCGCCCGTTGGCTTGCAAGCCGATCGAGTATTTGACCGATAGAAGACGCATATATCGTGCTGCAGGCCTGGAGTCCATGCAGTTGACGCACTATTTCGTCAATAGGGATTAGGCTGAAGGATTGATTGTTTCGATCTTTGCAAAGCAGTTCGCGGAATGCGATTTGGAGGCGTTGAATTCGGGAGTGTCGAATATCCCTAGGCCTTGATATTCTTATATTTTGCGTATATGCATGTCATATGGCGGGCATGCTGACAATGAAGAAGCGCCCGCGTACAGGCATATGGTGGCCGTTGAAGGCGCTTCCGGGGAATCGAACGATTTAGCGAGCGATAAGGAACGTCCATTGGCTGAGGCTACGACGAACACCACCACCATCATCGCACGCGCCGACCAGCATGATATCGACATGCGCAAGGCGTCGGACCGTGTGAACTTCGGCTCCATCCGTGAGCCTATCGATGTGCCCTATCTGTTGGGTGTGCAGACCGACAGCTTTGATTGGCTGATTGGCAACGAACGCTGGAAGAAGCGCGTTGAAGAGGATTTGGAGAACGGCACCAACACCGTGCCGCACACCTCCGGCTTGGATGAGGTCTTCCAGGAGATCTCTCCGATCGAGAACTTCGCGCAGACCATGAGCCTGACTTTCTCGGATCCGTATTTCGAGGAGCCGCGTCATACCGTGCAGGAATGCAAGGAAAAGGATTACACCTATTCCGCACCACTGTACGTGAATGCTGAATTTGAGAACGGCGATACCGGTGAGATTAAGTCCCAGACCGTGTTCATGGGCGACTTCCCGCTGCAGACCCCGCACGGCACCTTCATCATCGGCGGCACCGAGCGAGTTATCGTTTCTCAGCTTGTGCGCTCTCCGGGCGTTTACTTCGACCGTACACAGGACCGTACTTCCGACAAGGAAGTCTTCGGTGCGAAGATCATCCCGAGCCGTGGCGCATGGCTGGAATTCGAAATCGACAAGCGTGACGTGCTCGGTGTGCGTGTGGACCGTAAGCGCAAGCAGTCCGCCATCGTGTTCCTCATGGCCATCGGCATGACCAAGCAGGAGATCGCCGAGGCGTTCAAGGGCTATCCGCTGGTGCTTGATGCCTTGGCCAAGGAAACGATCGAGACCCAGGAAGAGGCTCTGACCGATCTGTACCGTAAGATCCGTCCGGCCGACACCGCGACCCCGGAAGCGGGCCGCAACCTGCTCGACTCCTTCTACTTCAACACCAAGCGTTACGATCTGGCTCGCGTCGGTCGCTACAAGATCAACCGTAAGCTTGGTCTCGAAAGCGATATCAACGACCGCAGCCTGACTCGTGAAGACATCATCTCCACGATCAAGTATCTGGTTACGCTGCATGCCGGCGACGCCACCTTCCCGGGCAAGCGTAACGGCCAGGACGTCGACCTGCGTGTGGACGTGGATGATATCGATCACTTCGGCAACCGTCGCATCCGCCAGGTTGGCGAGCTGATCCAGAACCAGCTGCGCACCGGCCTGAGCCGTATGGAACGCGTCGTGCGCGAACGCATGACCACCCAGGACGCTGAGGCCATCACTCCGCAGTCTTTGATCAACATTCGTCCGGTGAACGCCACCATCAAGGAGTTCTTCGGTACCTCCCAGCTGAGCCAGTTCATGGATCAGAACAACCCGCTCGCCGGCGTGACGAACAAGCGTCGTCTCTCCGCTCTGGGCCCGGGCGGTCTGAGCCGTGACCGTGCTTCCATGGAAGTGCGAGACGTGCACCCGTCCCACTTCGGCCGCATGTGCCCGATCGAATCCCCTGAAGGCCCTAACATCGGTCTGATCGGTTCTCTGGCAACCTTCGGCCGCATCAACCCGTTCGGCTTCATCGAAACGCCGTACCGTAAGGTTGTCGACGGTCATGTCACCGACGAAGTCGTGTACATGACCGCAGACCAGGACGCCGAACACGTGATCGCCCAGGCCAACCAGAACCTGGACGACAACGGCAACTTCGTTGATTCTCAGGCACTGGCCCGAGTCGGCGAAGAAGAGGCAGTCGATGTGCCGGTCAGCTCTGTGGACTACATGGACGTCTCCCCGCGCCAGATGGTGTCGGTCGGCGCTTCCCTGATTCCGTTCCTGGAACACGACGAAGGCCACCGCGCACTGATGGGTACCAACATGCAGCGTCAGGCCGTTCCGCTGATCAAGTCGGAACGCCCGCTTGTCGGTACCGGTGCCGAATGGCGTGCCGCCGTCGACTCCGGCGACGTGATTCTCGCCGAAAAGCCTGGCGTCGTGACCTACGTCTCCGCCGACATGATCCGTGTGATGAACGACGACGGAACCACCTCCAGCTACAAGCTGGCCAAATTCCAACGTTCCAACCAGACCACCTGCTACAACCAGGTTCCGCTGATCAAGGACGGCGAACGTGTTGAAGCCGGTACTGTGCTGGCTGATGGTCCGGCCACCGATCAGGGTGAAATGGCACTGGGCAAGAACCTGCTCGTCGCCTTCATGCCTTGGAACGGCTACAACTACGAAGACGCTATCATCATCTCCCAGCGTATCGTCCAGGACGATACGCTCTCCTCGATCCACATCGAAGAGTATGAGATCGATGCCCGTGAAACCAAGCTGGGCGCCGAAGAAATCACCCGCGACCTGCCGAACGTCGGCGAGGACGCGGTGGCCAACCTCGACGAGCGCGGCATCATCCGTATCGGCGCTGAAGTCGAAGCCGGCGACATCCTGGTCGGTAAGGTCACCCCGAAGGGCGAAACCGAACTGACTCCGGAAGAGCGCCTGCTGCGCGCCATCTTCGGCGAGAAGAGCCGCGAGGTTCGCGACACTTCGCTGCGTGTGCCTCACGGCGAGACCGGTACCGTCATCGCGGTGAAGGAAACCACCCGTGAAGACGCCGAAGAAGACGGCGACGAGCTGCCGAATGGCGTCAACCAGATGATTCGCGTCTACATCGCCCAGCATCGTAAGATCACCCAAGGCGATAAGCTCGCAGGTCGTCACGGCAACAAGGGTGTTATCTCCCGCATTCTGCCGGAAGAAGACATGCCGTTCCTCGCGGATGGCACTCCGGTCGACATCATGTTGAACCCGCTGGGCGTGCCTTCTCGAATGAACCTCGGTCAGGTGCTCGACATGCACTTGGGTTGGGTCGCTCACGCCGGATGGGACATCTCCCTCGATCCGGATCTGGAAGCCGCTTGGAAGAAGTACGTGCCGCAGGGCGCGGAAAAGGGCGCTCCGGGCACCCCGGTCGCGACCCCGGTGTTCGACGGTGTCCGTCAGGATACGCTGAAGGGCCTGCTGTCCACCACGCTGGCTGACCGCGATGGCAACAAGCTCGTCGGTTCCGACGGCAAGGCGGAACTGTTCGACGGTCGTACCGGCGAATCGTTCGGCAAGATCTCCGTTGGCTACATGTATATGCTGAAGCTGCATCACTTGGTCGACGATAAGATCCACGCACGTTCCACCGGTCCGTACTCCATGATTACCCAGCAGCCGTTGGGCGGCAAGGCTCAATTCGGTGGCCAGCGCTTCGGCGAAATGGAAGTGTGGGCCCTCGAGGCCTATGGCGCCGCATACACGCTGCATGAAATGATGACCACCAAGTCCGATGACGTCGACGGCCGCGTGCGCGTCTACGGCGCCATCGTCAAGGGCGATAACCTGCCGCCGGCAGGCATCCCCGAATCGTTCAAGGTTCTGCTCAAGGAAATGCAGTCCCTGTCCCTGAACGTCGAAGTGCTGAACGCCGAAGGCGTGGCCATCGACATGAAGGACGAAGACGACGATCCGGCCGGAGCCTCCGACGATCTGGGCTTCAACATCGGAGCCCGCCCGGATTCGGCCGCCAAGGCCGACCAGGCCATGGAGATGCCCGAGTTCCAGTGACCGATGGCCGTACGGAAGAGGCGGCATTCAGATGCAGGCAAGGAAAGTCCGCTGAATGCCGCACTCGGACGGTCCCCGAAACGTGAGCAACCAACAAAAAAGACAGGACATTAGAGTGCTGGACGTCAACGCATTTGACAAACTGAGGATTGGCCTGGCCACCGCCGACGACATCCGTAACTGGAGCCACGGCGAGGTCAAGAAGCCTGAAACCATCAACTACCGTACCCTGAAGCCGGAAAAGGACGGTCTGTTCGGTGAGCAGATCTTCGGCCCGACCCGCGACTGGGAATGCGCCTGCGGCAAGTACAAGCGCGTCCGCTTCAAGGGCATCGTGTGCGAACGATGCGGCGTGGAAGTCACCAAGAGCCGTGTGCGTCGTGAGCGCATGGGCCACATCGAACTGGCCGCACCGGTCACCCACATCTGGTTCTTCAAGGGTGTTCCGAGCCGTTTGGGTTATCTGCTGGACATCGCTCCGAAGGACCTCGAAAAGGTCATCTACTTTGCTGCCTATATGGTGACGAAGGTGGACGAAGAGCAGCGTCATCAGGATCTGCCGGACCTTCAGGAAGAATTCGACAACGAAATCGCCAACCTGGAGAAGCGCCGCAACCTCGACATCGAAGAACGAGCCAAGAAGGTCGAAGCCGATCTGGCCCAGCTTGAAGCCGAAGGCGAAGCCAAGGGCTCCGCACGCGCCAAGCTGCGCAACGGCGCCGAGCGCGATATGGCTGCGATCCGCCAGCGTTACGACGAGCAGATTCAGCGTCTGAGCGCTGTGTTCGACCGCTTCAAGTCCCTGAAGCCGGGCGACATGGAAGGCGACGTCGACCTGTGGCGTGAAATGGAAGATCGCTACGGTGATTACTTCGAAGGCTGCATGGGCGCTGAAGCCATCAAGAAGCGCCTGCAGGACTTTGATCTGGAAGCCGCTTCCAAGCAGCTGCGCGAAGAAATCGACACCGGCTCCGGCCAGCGCAAGGCCCGCGCGCTGAAGCGACTCAAAGTCGTCAACGCATTCCTGACCACCGGCAACAAGCCGGAAGCCATGGTGCTGGATGTGATCCCGGTTATTCCGCCGGATCTGCGCCCGATGGTTCAGCTGGATGGTGGCCGCTTCGCCACTTCCGATCTGAACGATCTGTACCGTCGTGTGATCAACCGTAACAACCGACTCAAGCGACTGATTGAGCTCGGTGCTCCGGAAATCATGCTGAACAACGAAAAGCGTATGCTGCAGGAAGCCGTCGACTCCCTGTTCGACAACGGCCGTCGTGGACGCCCGGTCACCGGTGCCTCCAACCGTCCGCTCAAGTCGCTTTCCGACATGCTTAAGGGCAAGCAGGGCCGTTTCCGTCAGAACCTGCTGGGTAAGCGTGTGGACTACTCCGGCCGTTCCGTTATCGTCGTCGGCCCGTCCCTGCGCATGCACCAGTGCGGTCTGCCGAAGCCGATGGCTTTGGAACTGTTCAAGCCGTTCGTCATCAAGCGTCTGGTCGACCTGAACCTCGCCCAGAACATGAAGAGCGCCAAGCGTCTGGTCGACCGCGGCGACTCCGAAGTATGGGGCGTGCTCGAAGAGGTCATCTCCGAGCATCCGGTGCTGCTCAACCGTGCACCTACGCTGCACCGTCTGGGCATCCAGGCCTTCGAACCGATTCTGGTCGAAGGTAAGGCCATCCACCTGCCGCCGCTTGCCTGCGCCGCATTCAACGCCGACTTCGACGGCGACCAGATGGCAGTCCACCTGCCGCTGAGCGCCGAAGCACAGGCTGAAGCCCGCTCGCTGATGATGGCATCCGACAACATCCTGAAGCCGGCTGACGGCCACACCGTTACCATGCCGAGCCAGGATATGATCTTGGGCCTGTATTGGCTGTCCACCGTGGTGGAAGGCGCCAAGGGCCAGGGCCGCATTTTCTCCTCGCTGGAAGAAGCCGAAATGGCTCTCGACCGTCACGAGATCGATATGCAGTCCAAGGTGCTGATTCGTATGCCTGAAGACTTCGTGCTGCCGAAGGATTGGGAACCGAGCGAAGTCAAGGTCGTTGATCCGGAACCGGGTAGCCCGGACGTGGTCAAGGAAGAGCGCTTCTCTGACGGCTCCGTGCTGTTCGCCACCTCTTACGGCCGCATCCTGTTCAACGGCACCCTGCCAGTTGACTATCCGTTCATCAACGAGCAGGCCCCGAAGGGCAAGCTGTCGAAAATCGTCGATGACATCGCAACGCGTTACTCGACCCAGCAGGTCGCCGCAACCCTGGATGCCTTGAAGGATCTGGGCTTCACCCGCGCACCGTGGTCCGGCGTTACGATGGCGTTCTCCGACATCGTCGCTCCGCCGGATCGTGAAGACATCGTCAAGGACTATGAGGCTCAGGCCGAGAAGGTCAACTCCCAGTACGACATGGGTCTGTTGACCGACGAGGAACGCCGTCAGGAACTGATCAACCTGTGGACCGAGTGCACCGACAAGGTCGCCGACGCCATGCGTGAGAACTTCCACGACGACAACAACGTGAACATCATGGTTCAGTCCGGTGCACGAGGCAACTGGATGCAGATTCGTCAGATCGCAGGTATGCGAGGCCTCGTGGCTAACCCGAAGGGCGAAATCATTCCTCGACCGGTCAAGTCCAACTACCGTGACGGCCTGACCGTGCTGGAATACTTCATCTCCCAGCACGGTGCACGTAAGGGTCTGGCCGATACCGCACTGCGTACCGCGGAATCTGGTTACCTGACCCGTCGTCTGGTCGACGTTTCCCAGGACGTTATCGTGCGTGAAGAAGACTGCGGCACCAAGCGCGGTCTGTCGATGAAGGTCGGCGAACGCGACGAGAACGGCAACCTCGTGCTGGTCAAGGCAGCCGACGGTGGCCCGTACTCCCGTCTGCTCGCCTCCGACGTGATCGATCCGGCCGACGGCACTACCGTGCTGTACAAGGCCGGCGACGCGCTGAGCATGGATGTGCTGAACGACCTTGTCGCCCACGGCGTTGAGGAAGTCAAGGCCCGCTCCGTGCTGACCTGCGAATCCAAGCGTGGCGTGTGCGCCAAGTGCTACGGCTGGTCTCTGGCCACCAACAAGCTGGTGGATGTCGGCGAAGCCGTCGGCATCGTCGCGGCACAGTCCATCGGCGAACCGGGTACCCAGCTGACGCTGCGTTCCTTCCACTCCGGTGGCGTCGCTTCGGCTTCCGACATCACGCAGGGTCTTCCGCGTGTTACGGAACTTTTCGAAGCCCGCACCCCGAAGGGCGAGGCTCCGATCGCTGAATTCGCTGGCGTCGTGAAGGTCGAAGACACCGAGCGCGGCCGTCAGGTCACACTGAAGCCGGACGACGACAGCGTCGAACCGATCACCTACCCGGTGACCCGCCGTGCTCCGATGCTGGTCAAGGATGGCGATCACGTCAAGGCCGGCACCCAGCTGATCGAAGGTTCCGTGGATCCGAAGAAGATCCTGCGCATCCTCGGACCTCGCGCCGCCCAGGTGAACATCGTAGAAGAAGTGCACACCGTGTACCGCTCCCAGGGCGTCGACATCCACGACAAGCACATCGAGGTCATCGTGCACCAGATGCTGCGCCGCATCACCGTGATCGACTCCGGCGACACCAAGCTGCTGCCGGGTGAACTCGTCGATCAGGCACGCTTCAGGGAAGCGAATATGGAAGCCGTGAAGAACGGTGGCAAGCCGGCCGCCGGCCGTCCGGAGCTCATGGGTATTACCAAGGCCTCTCTTGCCACCGACTCCTGGCTGTCCGCCGCCTCCTTCCAGGAAACCACCCGCGTGCTTACCGAAGCCGCCTTGAGCCAGAAGGTCGACGACCTGAAGGGCCTCAAGGAGAACGTCATCATCGGTAAGCTCATTCCGGCTGGCACTGGTCTGGCTCGTTACCGCAACGCTGTTGTGGAGCCGGATAAGGCCATTCGCGACACCATCTACCCGAACTTCGGTTTGGGTGGCGACGTGAACACGGACTTCTCCGACGCCGACCTGAGCGATGTGGACTTCTCCAGCATTGACTTCGGCGATCTGAAGCTCGGCGACGACTTCAACCCGGACGACTTCCTGGATGATAACGGCGGCCAGATGGACCTCGGCGAAGAGCTGTGATCGGCAACTGATGGTCACGACATGGCAGACATGGTTAGGTGACTGCTTGTAATGTGAAAGGCCTGACTTCTCGCAAACGTGGAAGTCAGGCCTTTTGCAAAGCAAGCCTGATCTTCCAACGCAGTGGCTTGGGTATGGATTGCAATATCCATCGTCGCAGCGCAAGCACCGCAGACCAATATTCCCGCGCTTGCCTCTCCGACATCACTTCATGAGAAAACATCGCCTTATCGGCTTGAGCGCACAACGCCGTAAGCGTCGTTTCATCACAATGCGTGGAGAGACGATTCGCATGGTGCTGACGCATAGTCTGCTGAGACATATGATTCTGTATGCGTTTCCGATTCGCGTTCCTGGTAGAGCGAATGTACGCGATGATGCGGGTTGTCTGATCCCTGCGCGTGCCGCTTGTATCCACACCACAATATGCCGCTAAACCGGTAAGAATCTTCCAGCCGGCAGCTATCCGTTGCGCCGGAGTTCCTTTGCGCTGCGCAACATGTATCAACATCGAGTTGAGCGCCAGCAGTCCGACAACTATTAGAAACAGTAATCCTAACGGTATTGATACTGCATACAGAGCCAGTACAAGCGGACGTGGTTGTTCGTTGTTGGTAGTTTCCGGAGCTTTTGCATTTTGCCCCGAAATAGAGCTGTGGCCGTTAGGGCGGGTCTCCTCACGGATTCGCTCAGCCAAAGGAACGCCGGGTTGTCGAATAGTCGACTGAGGATTCGGTGGCGACAAATCAAATGCATCATCCGGAATTTTGGTTTCCGAGGGCGTCGGATCGAACGCAACCCAGCCATAATGTTCAAACTGTATTTCCACCCACGCCTGTATGTCAGCTCCAGTGAATTCCACGTGATTTCCGTCAGCAGTCTGACCATCACTGGTGAACCCAAGCACCACGCGTGACGACAAGCCTAATTCTCTAGCCATTAACGCCATCGCCGAAGCGTACTGCTCACTGTCGCCGACCATAGCGTCACCAGTTAGCAGCATATCAACACGATGACTGCCATGACCTGCCAGAGATGGATAATCACCGTCAATGCCATGCGAAAACCATCCTGAACTCGATAAGGATTCCGCCAACGATATGGCGGTCTGACCAGCAGATGACCGAGATCCCGCGAGAATAGAGGCCATATCACCAACGGAAGCTGGAACATGTTGGGCGTCGGATTGCTGCATGGTCACGCCATCGCAGTCGGCTATCTCCGCGATATCGGGATTCTCGGGAATTGTTCCAGACACGGTATATGACAGGCCTGGAACCAAGCCGGGAACGAACAAGCCGGTATGCGTTTTCGCGTTATACAACATATTGATGTCATATGCGTTGAGAAGCGTTGACGCTGCCGCCGGCACTTTTTCGGAAGAAGAATTATTCCCGGTGGAATTATTCCCCATCGAAAGACCGTCATTGTTGGAATGCAATGTTATGGAATAAGTTTCTCCGGCTAAGGGAAGCCAAATGTCATCCAATCCTTCTCCAATAGTGAACGTTGCGGTGAAAGGATTACCGGAATGATCCCCGTCCATAGAAGCTCCGATCGGATGGAAGGCGTTCGCCTCATCATCGGTGAAACTCCAAATATTCCCGTCAAAATAATCCATTACGGCAATCCGGATCGGAGTACCGGCAGGAAGCCCGGTTACGGATAGTACGATGTCATCGGCATGCTGTTTGAGAAGCGACCGCATGCCTGACAGCGGACTGGATCTACCATATAAGTCAATTGGTGGCGTATACCAGTCGCGCAAGGTGATTCTGCTACCAAGTGGCATAATCATGGCTGGGCAAACAAATGCGATGATGAACAGTGTCACGATGCTGAACTTCCAATGGTTTCGCAGCAGTTGTAAAACATCGTGCCGAGAAAGATGGCGAGACGGGGGGAACCGCATAGAAAGCATTCTTCGCCGGTATAGGTTGCACCATAGAACTTGTACTGATACGATCATGCAGCCAATGCAGCCTTGAACCACGCTTCGATTGGTTTGTGTTCCGAGAAGGTTGCTGATTACAAGCGACGCCCATATCGTCATCATGCTGGCGAAGACATATTTGAAAGAAGCATTATGTTTTTCGGATTTCGTATATCTGTAAGTATTCACAGCGGTTGCGCGTGCAAATAGCGATCCCGAAAGGAACGTCATCCACAGCATAATCGTCCACAACGCGATCGGAGCGCCACCGAGCCGTGCGACGGGCTGCGGTATTCCGATAATTGTTTTCCATGAGGTGAAAAGCGACTGGAAGCCTTGGATGAGTGTCGCCGAGGTCGGCAGCACATGAAACAACGTTGTTTCATGCAACAGTACAATCGGACCGATCGTGAATTGTGCGAACAGCATTATGCCCAGTTTTGCCAGCCAGCCAAAAACACTGTCGGAAGAAGGAACGAAAGCGATGATCGCTCCGATACAGGATGCTGGAATAGCGGCCAAACACCATAGTGCGATTGAGCCATACACGTCAATCATGGCTGTGCAGGCCAGCAGCATGCAGATAACAAGAATGGGTGAATCCATGCATGCAGTCAGAATGCGCTTCGTCGACATGACGGTGGAATGCTCGAACTTATTGGCGTTTATAGTCGATTCAACGATAATCGCTTTGGGCCTGTTCCATTTAGGTCGGGTATTGATGGGATGTGAATCGTTAGAACGCGAACCATCGGAACTTCCGTGCAGTAAGCGGAATCGAGAATACTCATATATGCGCCCGATCCAATCGAATACGAAACGGATTGCGCGGGTGGTCATGGAATCTCCTTATTGAATTGCCTGAATTCAAGTAGGGATCCGACTGTTATAAGCCACCCTCCTGCAATACGACGTATGGAGGATTCTTCGTTTTCGCAAACGCGGATGATAAGAACATTGCTCGACTGGGGCGCATACGCCGTCATACCACACAACATTGCGTCGGTATGATTGGAACCGACAATTACGATGTATGACGTGTATGCGCCGGACTGCAGCAGATTCTGAACATGATCGGCGTGTGACGTGATTTTGGCGTCAAAGTCAGGCTGCAGCGAACTTGAAGTATTCAATAGCGTTCTTGCGTTCGTCCAGATGCGGCATTGATGAATATCATCAGTGCAGATGGTATGTGTTGGATGATGATCAAGTAGACTCTTCAAACCATATGACGCGTACAGACTTATTGCAGTTTCGAATTCTGCAGCCGAACCGTACGAGGCGGCGCTGGTGAATAGTACGATAAGCGGCTCAGCTTGCCGCGACGCATCGTATTGCCGAATCATCAGCCGTCCTGTTTTCGCGGTACTGATCCAATGAGCATGGCGAAGGTCATCGCCGGGTTCATATTCCCGCAATCCATGAAATTCCATATCCTGTACAGCGGCGCTGGCAGTGCTTTCTTCGTGCAATATTGAGGAATCCTTATTGCGGAAGGAATCGACAGTCATGGTGACAGGATGAATGAATATATGCGTGGCATTCGATATCGGATATTTCTTCCAGACCAACGATAAGAGATCTTCCTGATATATCAGCAAAGGTCCTGCTTCAAGTTCGGCGCGAGTCTGTGCGTGGAATGGTACGGTTACGCGAGTTTCGCTATATGCGTCGATACCGGGAATCGATAATATGACGTTGTGATCGTTCAGCGGCAAAACAGCCTCTAATTGTGGTGACGAACGCGCGCTTGAATTAGTCACGGTTATTGACATTTCGACGGTATCTCCAACGACTGCGGCATGTGGGCACACTATCGTGGCATGCATGTTGCGATGACGGCGTAGCAGCAGCGGCGCCTGCATGCAACAGGCGAAACAAAGCAAGCAGGATACGAGTAGTTCCCGCCAGTGGAACATACGAAACCCCAAGGCGCAAAGCATCATCAGACAAGCCAAGAACTTACCGACATGTGTCAAACCGATATGCGTTTTATTCCGACTATGCCGTTTTGATATGAGATTGGCGGCAACAATCCGTTGTTTCGATGCAACCGCGTAAAGAAAATCGAGGTTCATGATACTCCTGCTTCCGGTAGCGGCACAGCATTCACTACATCCGTGATGGCGTCGGCGGCGGTAACGTCAGCCATATTGGATTCAGGCGTCATCCGTATACGATGTGCCAATACAGGGACGGCAATGTCGCGAATATCATCGGGGATTACGAATTCTCGACAATCTTGAGCAGCCCACACTCGAGAGCAGCGAATAAGCGCCAATGCGCCGCGAATCGACGAACCACAGGCAACGGATTCAGTATGACGGGTCTGCTCCACGATACGTACGACATATTCGTTGATTGCATCGCTGACATACACATGTTGTGCATAATCATGCAAGGCTGCGAACTCATCCGCCGATAATATCGGTGTCGCCTTAGGCGTCGCGTTTGCCCTGCCAAGCAGCCGAAGTGACGCGTCATGATCTGGCGGACCAAGCGCAACGCGAATCAGGAAGCGGTCTAGTTGCGCGTCCGGCAGCGGGTACGTACCTACATGGTCGGTCGGATTCTGTGTGGCGATAACAAGAAAAGGTTTCGGTAAAGGGCGGCGAATTCCATCGATGGTGACGGCGCCTTCTTCCATGGCCTCCAGCAAAGCCGACTGGGTTTTGGGTGAAGCTCGATTGATCTCATCCGCGAGAATTATGGATGCGAAAATCGGACCGGGACGGAATCGGAATGTTCCATCATGCTGGTTGTAAATGGTCGTACCCAAAATGTCGGAGGGCAGCATGTCGGGGGTGAACTGGATTCTTGCAAACGACAAGGAAAGCGAGGCGGCGAGTGTGCTCGCTAACTGTGTTTTACCTGTTCCCGGAACATCCTCGAGCAGAATATGTCCCGAAGCAATTGCAGCCGCAATACACAATCGCACCGCATTTTCCTTGCCTAATATGATTGTGTTCAGGCTGTCCGATAACGCCATGTAGCTGGTTTGGAACGATTCAGAATGCGGTTTCGTTGCGATTGTGCCTGCTGCGCTGCTCCGTGCATATTGCGGGGGAGACGCTGGCACATCGCGAAGCAGCGTACGGTCGTTGATATGCGTGCGGTCATCGAAGTGCGCGCTGACGCGGTTTTGCATTCGAGGCTTGATTCGCGTCCGGTCATCAATCTGCACTTCCTTGTGCACGGGCAAGTATGCAGTTTCGTCGTTTGATCGCATGGTAATGTGCTTGGGTTGCGCAGTTTTCGGCAAGCGTTTATTCGATGTCATCATCATGGTTGCTCCTTGGCCTGGAAATCGGGGAGTCGTCTACCAATCCGGTGCCTTGCGCCAGACCCTGATCAGAAGACAATGCTTCCGGTCGTTGATTCATATGACGGCTGGTGACAATACCTTGGTCACGAACGGAATCAATGAGTTCGGGCTCACCGTTTTCGAGATGAACGGACCATGTGAAAATGCCGTCTCCCTCGAATCGGGATAAGTCGAATGTCGCCGCTGTTTGTAATGCGGGGATTCGCGTGACGTAAGCGGTTTCGCCTTCGTGGTATACGGTGACGACGAGTATTGCGGTTTGACCGTAGGTGATATTCCGCATGGTGGCGTTGATGGTATTACGGTCATCCCATCGCATGGATAGGCTTATGATTGCCGGTTGCTTGTTCGCCATATCGTTATTGGTCGCGCTGGCGGGTTCGCTTACACGCTTTTTGAAGGTTTGCTGCACGCTGACCGTTCCGCATGGCGACCATGGTTGGATTTCGTATTGATACGACTCGGATTTTACTGTGTGTTCCTCGCCTTGTACATGGAGGACGAACGCATCATGGTACGTACCGGTCGCATCCCACGTGACTATGCAATGGTTGTCGCGTGGAATGATGGAGACCCGTGCAGGCGGAGTGGGTTCGTAGGTTGGATGAACATGTTCGCCCGCATTCGTGATTGGCGACGTTTCTTCAGTCCTCAATGTGATTGAGACGCTGAGATCCGTAAAATAATCGTCACTGGTTAACGTAAATGCGTGTGACGGAGCCGCGCAAGGCACGACCGCGCTGCGGTTTTCCAGATGCAAAGCGATTTCAGAGCATGTGGTATTGCGCAAATCCGAGAGCGTGCCTGAAACGATAACGCTGTTGCCGTTGTGCTTGGCTTGATAAGCGTGCACATTCGGCATGTCTGGCGTCGACCATGGGAATGCGGGGGAGGAGGGGCGTGATTCCGGCCCGTATCCGACCGCGTTGCGCGCTTCGACGACTGCGGTCACTGACATTCCATCATGTATATGGCTGTGACTGATGTCGAAACTTGCCGAAGAAGCCGTTGCTGACGCTTCCTTGGCAATGCTGCCGGAAGGCAGCCCGATTAATGTGATGCGATATCCTACGATTTGGCTGAAATCACCTTGTGGAGCATTCCAATGCACGATAACGGTTTGATATCCTGGACGAATTTCTACACCGGTTGGGGCGGAAGGCAACTGATCCGGCGTTAGCGACACGGTATTCGAATCTGGTGAGGCGCCAACCGCATTAATAGCACGAACAACGAAATGGTATTGCTGGCCATTGCGTAACTGATCAATTGTGCAAGCGGTCTGCACCCCGCACGATTTCGTGCCGGTATTAGGACCCGACCAGGAAACTTCAAAACCAGTGATTGGCGAACCGTTGGAAGCCCCGGCATTCCAGCGGAGCATAACCATTCCATTGCCCGCATCGCAGTCTTTTTCCAACAAGCGCGGTGTTTGTGGAACGTTGATAACTGTGACATTGAAAATTTCCGTTACCCGTCGTTCGGCGCTTCCGGTCGCATCATCTATGATGAAATGGGCCGTGTAAGTTCCGGAATCGATGTGTTCCGCCGCCGTAATCGATACGACGCCGTCATCTGTACAAGAGACTGTGAACGCAGCGTGATCAATAGAGCAATCGACTAATGTCAACGGTGTTTCAGGGAATGGATTGAACGCATGCTGGAAGACATCCGTTGTTTGCTTTGAACCGGCCGCAATCGTAATAGGCGGTACGGATGCATTCGCCAAAGGTCGGTCCGAAGCGACTATTCGAACGGATATTCCTGCATGCACTACGCCTTGCGAGTACGTAATGGTAATCGGGAAATGAGCGATTCCACCTATTGCCGTATCAAAGGAAGCCTGTGCGTTCAACAGCCCATCCTGCTGTACGGTGACGGTGACTCCGTTTTGATGACCACCGCCGGAATATGAGAAGTCGGAATCATCGTATGCGCGAGTGAGCTTGAACAAATCCAACATCAGCGGATCTTCCCCTGGCATGATATCAATAACGGTATCGGTAAAAGTCGGAGGAACAACCTGCTTTCCCGATACGCTAATCGACAATGTCAATGTCGAAGTATTGATAAACGCCGTGTCTTCACTAAACCGACCATCGCTTACCGTAAACGTCAAAGAAGCCGGGCCAGAATAATCCGATTCCGCAGTGAACACAAGCGTGCTGGAATCCTTAACGAAATCGGTATTGGATGCCTTGGTGGCGCTCACTGACAATGGGTCGATAATCGGCTGTTTGCCGACTCCCACACGAACATGATCGTTGATATTGATTTCCAGCGAATCACCTGCCTCAACCGATAGTACAGGGGCTTTTGGGCGCAGCGTGGGAGGGAACACGCCATAGGCCGGAACTTGTATAAAAGCAGTTGCAGTAAGACCATGAACGGTGTCGGTTACCACATAAGGTATGAAACTTGTTTTCTCGGTGAGATCGATACTGACCGCCATCGTATTATGCGCGCTGATACGTGCACGCTCCGCAGCCGAAGGATGCACGCTGATAGACAAATCGTTTTGCGATCCGGAAGGATTAACAACCCAAGGAGACATATCCACGGTAATCGTGCGTTTATCAACGGTCTCAGACGGAGGCACTTGGTAGTCGTAGGCTATGGGTGGTGCGATAGAAGCATCCGGGTCGACAATGACGGTAAGCACCGCGCTTGCCGACAATCCCGCATCATTATGGACCCGATATACAATGTGATATGTTCCAATCTCCTGTGGGGCGGTTAGGAATATTGAATCATCGTCGAGAACCTGTGCGTTTGGAATATCGACGGATTCCAAATGCTCGTCTACAACGAGGTTGGATTCATCCGAAGACAGATCATTAGCCGTAACCTGTACGGTGGAGGTGGATGATGGGCGGAGTGTAACCGTATCATTGCGGGCAAGCATATTGGTGCTTCCATTTTCTTGGAATACGGCCACTTGTATGGTTCCCTGCGCTCGCTGTCCGGTCCAATCCTCTACGGCATAGGTGAATATATCGGTTCCGCGTGAATCCGGATACGCTTCATACATCATGTAATCGGCTCCGACGGTAGTGATTCGCCCCAGTGTCGGTGCCGTGTTACCTAATCCAAGCAATTGGAGGTCATCGCCATCCGTGTCTGTTCCTGTCAAATCAATGGGAATACGCGTCTGACTGCCTGCTTCGGCCTGCGTCTCAATATCGTCGGGAACCGGTTTGGCTTTGTGTGCGGCATCGCTGTCGTGCACGTTGATATCAATGGTTCCGGATGCGATATTACCTAGGTCGTCGTGGACCGTATACAGCAATTCGTAATGGCCGGATGCGGCATTCGCCTGATATCGGACGACATCGCCTGATATGAAAGCCAATCCTTGAAATATGTCGGGATTCGTTGGATGAACGGATTCAAGACTCAAAGTGCGTTCATGAGTGCCGATAATATGATTGAGCACCTTAATGGATACCAATCCTTCAGTTCGTACCTGAACTTCGATATTCGGCGCATGCATCGTATTGCCGGAAACATGATGAGTGTTGTTTGGAAGCACGGTGATGGTGCCAACGTCGTTTCCGTAACGGTTCGCGATTGTATAGGTTACATCGATTGGAATCTCCAGTGTTTCACGGGATATAAGATGAACGCGGTTTTCCACAATCGCGTGCGAAATCGTATTGCTTGGATCTTCCACATCGATAATCGCGGGAACGCCGCCAGTTGGGTCGATGTCATTGAGCAATGGGGCGATAATGGTTTCTCCCGAAGGATTGAGAACAGTCACATCGTTCACGGCTAAGGGCAAAGCGGCGTCTTCTCCGGACGAAGTGCGAACATCAATTCGTACGCGCCCTGTGCTCGATACAGTGCCTTGAAGCACGGAATATGACAGATAATGGATTCCTGGAGACTGGGTTTCGAATAATATGCCAAGTCCTCCTTTCAAGAGGGAGACATTCGTATTTCCATCTGTCTGCACATCAGTGATATAAGGACTGCTCGCTCCTGTGGCATGAATATGTTCCGTCATGTCGATAGTTGTGGGAGTCATGGTGAATGCCGTTACGGAAACCGGATCCAATAGCGCGGGCAAAGTACCGTTTTCTCTGATAAGAACGGATATGGTTCCTTTGCATGTTTCGATTCCGTCGCTTACGAACGCTTCCACATCAACTCTGCCTATTGGGGCTCCGTTGGGCATGAATTCCACCAGTCCATCTGAGCGCGTGCTCAACTGGGCCGGCGTCTGGCCGATGACATTCGCCCGCGTAAGCATCAAAGCGTCACCGTCAGGGTCGAAGAATCCTTCCAAAACGTTGAACTGCAGGATTCCATCCTGTTCGATGCGATACTCTATCGGCACATTGTGCCGCTGAGGAGCATGATTATCGTCGTCATGGATGTTGACGGTGACATACGCTTGCGCGGTTTGTCCAATCCCATTGGATATCTCGTAGGTGAAACGCACGCTGCCGTCAGCTGCATTGCTGGCGTCGAACTGGAGGAAACGCCCGTCATATGCCAGTGCAATATCAACAGCGTTTTTAAGCTGTTCGGAAGCGATTCGTCCAGCTGTGGTTTTCTTGGATGTGGATTGCATGGCTGCAGTCTGCCCGGATGCGGTTTGCCCAGACGTTTGTATACGTCCTATTCGTTCGATGCGTAATACGGAACAATCCGATTGAACGTCGTTGTGCAGCACGTCGAGAATCTGAATTCTTCCACGCCGTACCGTGAATTCATCGTCATTGGCTATGACAGGAACGGTATCGGCAATACAGTCCTGCATGGTGTTGTACGCATTGGCCGTGGACTGTGGAATATCTTGTTCCTGCGTGCCATCTTGACCTGCAATATCATCCCAACGGATATCCATCGGCGCCACAGATTCTGAAGGCGCCCAAGCAGTGCCATCCGTAATGTTGTTAAGCGCCACATAGCCATGATTCACACGGAAAACCAGATCTGAAGAAGATTCAATATCGTGCAGAGAGCGAAAGCCCGGCATATCTGCATCCACGTTCGGATCGCAAACAGACAGATAATTGTTCTCCTTCTGCTGCCACGCGCCATATACGCATCCGTTCAGTGAAACCGGAACCGCAGGCTCGCCGGTCTGTCCCGAGTCCAAAACAACGGGCGGCTCGTTTAAGGCATCGAAATCAATAACAGCCATCTGTCCAAGTCCTGCGACCGCAAGCCACCTCTGTTGAACGGCATCATGCGGCGAAGACTGCAATGTGATCGGTGACGCAAGGGAACTGACTTCAACAACGCCGTGCTTGGTATACACCCGATGCCCTGAAAGCATTGCGGGTTCCTCGCCGACCACGGTAAACGAATCCGCTTGCATCGAAGCTTCAGAAGTCAACGAGCATATGAACGCAATGGTCGTGTCGGAAGCATCATCCAATTTCAGTACCATGCCATCGTGCGGGCGGTATCCCCATATGGAGCCATCAGACGAAACCGTCACCTTCCCGCCGTCTCCTAATTCCATGCTCGGTTCTTTTGGGAAGACGGCATTGACGCTGTCGCTTTCGCTGATCGCCCAGACCATTCCCGTACGCGCGTGCAGGAACGCGACACTGCCTCCGCCGGTATGTACCGTGACATCATCAGGCAATATCATTGGATTTTCGTATTCAATGGTGGCCTCGTCGACTACCGTGATTCGACCGGCTTGAGCAAATGCCGTAAACGAATCATGCTGATGCAAATCGAGGTTCGCCGTGTCCACATCAACACGTGCAGTCGGCTCCTGTGAAGGAATATTCAGCCGAACCACCGCTCCATGCTCTTGCGACAACAGCCATACGCTTCCATCGTCAAGACTCATCTGACGTTTTGATACGGCGGCAATCACAATGGCGCCGATCACAATCAGCACAACCATCAACAGCCATGCGATAACGGGCAACATCCATATGCGCCGTTGCACTACACCACTCCGCAACCCTATACGCATCGCCTACACCTCATCCGTAATCGCAATATCGGTGTGATACGAGAACGACCGGTTTTCGATGCCGTCAGGCTTCACAACCTGCAAAGACGTGACGGCAGGTAACACGTCGGAAGCAAACGCAGCCATGCGGATCGCCATATAAAGTGACAGTAGGGCAACGGCAATCAGCATTCCGACGGTCAGATTCCATCCAACATAGGTATGCCGAAATTCCTGCGCATATTCTGCATCCGAACTGCCCGACACATTCCGGTCGGCCCGTTTGCGAATGCCGTATAAGCCGCCGTCGGAGCTGCGCTTCGTAGCAGGTGTGTGATTCGTATACCCGTCAGACGCTTCGCCTTGCCCCTCCACATACAGTGGCGTGGCCTCACCGAAACATTGACGCTGCACATCCTGCAATGCATGAGCGAAATCGAGAGCGGAAAAATATCGCTGCTCCGGATTCTGATTCAGTGCAATCCGAAGCGTCGTTTTCAGAGCATCAGGCACGTCCAAACAGTCAATGGGCGGGGCGTTCCGTTCATCAGGCGCTGAAACTGGCGAATCGAAGAACCTTGCACTACCGGCGTATCCGGAAGGTGGGCTTCCCGTGAGCAGCGCATACACCACGGCGGCCAACGAATACACATCCGCTGATTCATACCGGTATCGAGCATGAACGTCAAAACATTCCGGAGCCGCCCACACAGTGGAATATCCGGCCACACTGCTGGCATATACGGAATCGGCAATGCCAAAATCAGCCAACATGGGCTTGTCGGAAGCCGACAGCACAATATTGCTCGGTTTCACATCATGATGGACAATGCCACGACTATGCGCTGCCGCTAACGCATCCGCCATATGCACACCGAGCGCCGCAATCTGATCAACCGGCATTCTGCACTGTAGGCCGGCAGCCTTCACCGCGGCATCCAACGTTCCGTTAGGCGCGTATTCGCAAATGATGTAGCCTCGGCCGTCATCGGTAACCCCGGATCCAAGAATCGGCAAAATATGCGGGTGGTCGTTAATAGCCCGCATGCATGCCGCCTCATTGCGGAACAGATCATTCAACAATGCATCATGCGGTCGTCTGCACAGCTTGACCGCTACCCAGCGAGCCGATTCACGATGCTCGTACAAAGCGACCATGGCGGTGGAGCCGCTGCCAAGCGGAGCGACATACGACAATCCGGAAAGTTCAATCGGAAAGATATCGGCATCCATCTGCAATACGCAGTCAGGCATGCCAACGCATCTCTCAACACTACGTTGCATGACATCGCACAACGAAACACCGCAAACCGAAATATCACAGGGCGATGCATCGTAAAGCGAATCATCAGGACATGAAATATCGCATTGCAGTGCGCCATGCTGCATAGAGGGAACCGCAGGCGTCGCTCGGTCGGACATCATTGTCTCCTGATTCCGTTCGACCCCTCGTACGGACATCATCAATTGTACGGGTAGGTCATCGACAAGGCAGATGCCAATCAGTTGGACACGCCGTCGCGAGCACAGCCAAATCATTGCGGCGCTCGTAGACACGCCGTTGCCTCTCCGGTTGGTCCGCGATGATGATGCAAGGCGGGCCTTATCCTGAAAACATGGTTGGCGACGAAGATGTGCAGGCGTTGATAGATGGGACATTACGCACCCCAGACGGCGATTCGACGCGCGTATTGGCGGTTTCCGGCGCTCCGCACGCCGGCAAAACGGAATTCGCGCTGCGCTCGCTGCTGAAAGGCATGCAGTCGTTTGGAGAGAGCGGCGCAGTGATGACAGTGTCCAATCGTGTGATCGCGGATCGGCTGAACGGTCGCGTGATTCATGACCTGTCAGTGTTGTCGCAGGCTCGTCCGGTCACCACATTGAGCGCGGTTGCATTTCGCATCATCTCCGCGGTGCGGGCGCATGACGGCAAGCGGCCAGCGAAGCTGCTGAATGGCGCGGAACAGGATGCTTTGTTGCGTGATGTGCTTGCGGTGCACATCGCACATGCCGTCGCCGGCGATTTATGCGACGTATGCCAACTGTTGCAGCGATATTTCATGCGAGAACGCCTATGGGCGAATGTGCTGACCGGCATGGACGTGGTCAGACAAGAGCCGGCAGGCGGTATGCCAGAAAACGGTGGGGCGGAAATCGAGATTTCCAAGAAAGGCACGCCGGCAGGCGACTCTTCGGTGGATAGCGCCACGACTTTTGCTCGCCATGTCAACGACGCGTTTATCGCCCAATTGCGTGACATGCTTTCGCGTATGAACGAGCTTGGCCTGACGTATGACGATGAGCCACGGGTTATGCAATTGCTTGTGAAACAGTCTATGGAACCGATTGCGCGCGAGCGGTTGGAAACACAATGGCGACTTTCTTTCGCATTGTGGCGAGAGTATGCGGATCATATTGCAACCGCCTACCCGAACGAATACCGTCTGGACAATGCTCGGTTGTTTATCGAAGCGAGAGAATTGCTATGTTCCGAAACCGGGCAGGCGTTGCCTGAAATCGTGCCTCAACTGCTGGTCATCGATGATTGGCAGGATACGACATTGGCGGCGGTCGCAATGGTGCAGGAACTGCATGATCGCGGATGCCGTTTGCTGTTGGTCGGCAATAATGATGAGGCCGTGCAGGTTTTCCGCGGCTCGTATCCCGAATTTTTGGATGTACGGGTCGCCGAATCCGCAGCGGCGTACAATGACCATGAACCGGATTCGGACGCCGCCGCAGCGCTTATCCCCGTTGAATTAGGGCGTTTCCACGCGAAGCGTTGTGAACTGCCGCCGGTATTGTTGACGAATCGTGCTGATGGCGAAGACCCCACCATGTTGGATACGGTGGCGTCTCGAATATCGCTCGGTATTTTGAGCAATCAGGAAGGCATGGGAGCGGTGCCGGATCGCCCCGGCAAAATGCCGCAATATCCCGGTGCTTTTCCCGTTATGCCTTTGGAGGAGTCGGACGCGCGTTTGCATGATGGCACGGTACGGGTGCGTATCATGCGCTCTTCCGACGATGAAATCAACGACATCGTATGGCAGATTAAAAAAACGCATCTTATTGATTCACGTGATTTCAACGAAATGGCGGTGATCGCGCACGATAACGCAACGGTGCAGACCATCGGACGTGCGTTGCGTGAATCAGATGTGCCTGTACGATTCACATCGGTGAGCCGGCCGTTGAAGGACGAGCCTGCAGTACAGGGGTTGTTCGCCCTGGCTCAGCTCGCCAATGAACGCAATACGGTGGTGAATTCCGATGACGGCAACGGCGATTCATGGAATGATCCGACATCGTGGGCCGCTTCGATGATGCGCAGGCTGCTGTCCAGTCCACTGATGGATGCGAAAACACGCTCCGGTGGGACGCGTCCCATGCATATGCAGCGGCTGGATTCCATTGTCGACACATTGATGTCGTTGATGGACCTGCATGATCTTGCAGTGGACGCGGATACGTCGGCCGAGCCCCCCGCAGACGCTGCAGTCTCGGAGCCTTCAAGTGAGGTTCCGGAACGATTACGCGCTATTGCTGATGCTTGGCGGCGTTTGGCTGATTCGTTCCAAACGCAGTATAACGATAATTCCGCCGAGTCCGATGGCGTAATCGTCGACGATTCCTTGTTGGAAGTACCGCAGCGTGACTGGTCGGTATTCGACGACTTGTCAGTGTGGGCGTTGCTGGTTTTCGCCGATGACACCGATCAGCGAATCGTTCTTGATGCGATGCGCTCGATCGCCGTCGGTAACGGTACCAGTAATGATCTGGATGCTCTGGAACGGTGCGTTCATGCGTTGGACACAACCGCCGAAAGCATTCATCGTCTGCAATCAGCATCTGACTGGCGTGACGAGAACAATCCTGCGCAGTACATCCTGTGGGAAGCCTGGCAGGCATGCAACGTGGAGCATGATTGGCAGCAGACGGCATTGTCGGTCGGTTCGGATGGGGAAACCGCCAATGACCGTCTTGACGCATTAATGCGCCTATTCCAGTTCGCGCAAGTGTTTGCCGGTGATATTCGCGATCTTGTCGTACAAGTGCAGAATATGCAGGTCGAAGCGGATTCACTGGCTCATGTCGGCCCGATCGAGCATGCGGTGACGATTACGACTCCTGCCGGTGTGGCCGGCCGAACATGGCCTTTGGTATGGCTTCCGGCATTGCAGGAGGGAACATGGCCGAATTTGAAGGAACGCGATACGCTGTTCGGCGCTGAGGACTTGGCTGACCTGGCAATGTACGGTCGTCTTAAAAATGGTGCGCAGGATGGCGTGGACGCCCGTTTGAAACAGACTCTGTATGCGGAAAAGAAGAGCTTTTTCGTGGCTTTGACACGTGCAAACGAATGCGTGACGTTAAGTGCCGTTCATAATGATGATGCGTCGCCGTCTGATTTTCTGTACGGTCTGATTCCTGAAATGGTGCCACGCGCTGCGGAAATCACGGATGTGCGATACACATCGGTGGGCGACGGCAGTCGCGGAGGATTGGATGCTGACAAGCGCGGATTGGTGTCGGCGGCGCGTTCGATTTTGGCTTCCGCCTGCGCGATGCGGCATGCAGACAATCATGCGGATGATCATGCGGATATCACAGAGGAAACGCAGTCGGCCGCACGATTCGATAATGAAACCGATATTGAGGATGCGATTCGAGCATTGCGCTTGTTGCAACGTGAAGGCGTTGAAGCGGCGGATCCGGAATATTGGACGTTCCTTTCATCGGAATCTTCGTCTGAACGTTTGAACGCCGATCATGCTGGCCGCGCCGACCATGTCGAATGCGTCAATCGCGCCGAATACGATGTTGCCGGCGACGCCGCAACTGAAAGAAGCACGAATACGGCGGCGCCATCCGTTGCGCAACAGCATCCGCTTACCGTTTTCCTCTCCCCATCGCAGGCCGATAACCTTTGGAAATGCCCATTGCGATGGACTTTGGAAAACCGGTATGGCGGTCCGCGAGCAGGCTCCGTGCATGCCAGTTTCGGCACGCAGATTCACAAAATGGCCGAACTGGCATCCTTGGAAGGCTTGGACAGGCCTGATCATGATGAATACGGTGTCAACGTATTCGCAACGGATGAGGAGGGCGTGGCGCAGCGCATTGATGCCATCGCCGATCGCATGTTGGACCTGTACCAGGAGAACATGCCTGTGGAACGCAATCCCAGAGAGGCGGACGCCGCATATCGGCAGCGTCAAATCACGGGGCGAACGTCGACCATCGCCCACCATATCGCTGCGTATTTCGTCAAATCGACGACGGCGGAATATGCACAGAAGGGCAAGAAAGCGCCGATTCCTGTCGGCTCATTGGTGGATGCGCAATGCGAAGTGGAGTTCTCGGCTCGTTTCACATGCGATGATATTCGCTACTTGTGGAACAACACATTCCCGGAATGCCAGATGGATACGAATACGCTATTCGCGCTGATGGCGACGTTGACTGGAGGAATGCCGCAGGAGGCGGATCCGAAAATGACGATTGTGCTTTCCGGCCGTATCGACCGGTTGGAGCATCGCCGTATGCAGGATGGTCGAATCGTAACGCGTTTGTTGGATTATAAAACGGGCAAAAACCCCCATTCCGGCAAAGCGGTGTTCAATGATCTGCAGTTGGTCTGCTATCAGCTTGCGCAGCAATTCGCAGGGGCTGCCTTGCACTCCGACGCAGAGCGCAGGATACGATTCAGCAGTGCGCCCAAGATCAGTCAGGCTGTGCTGTATGACGTGTTCGCAAAAGAATATCCGGCCGAAAGCCATGGTGAGGAGACGGTATTCCAGCCCGCCTTATTTGATGGTTGTGCGTTGAATAACGTGTATTTGCCAAGACTTTACGCAGGTAAGATGAGCGTTCTCTACGACTACCCCGATCTTCCGGAGCAAGCTCCGGACGGCATTGATTCAGGACTATGGCACAGCATTGTGCAATTGCGCTACGAGCCGGCAATGTGGGCGTTGGATATGTTGTCTCGAGTGGTATTCGCCGCAGGCGCAAGACGG
Source organism: Bifidobacterium sp. LH_512 (assembly GCF_056356435.1). Lineage (NCBI taxonomy): Bacteria > Bacillati > Actinomycetota > Actinomycetes > Bifidobacteriales > Bifidobacteriaceae > Bifidobacterium > Bifidobacterium sp. LH_512. The sequence continues at coordinate 17,885 of NZ_JBKEUE010000003.1, read as the reverse complement.
TCGATGACGCAACGTGCCAAGCGAGATGCCAGCATGTGCAAATACTGCCCATTCAAACGAGTCTGCCCGGCCTGGCCGGATGACAGCATCACCATTATGGAGGCGACGAGATGAGCATGGCACAGAATCCCTCGCAGCATTCGATGAAACGGAATCCGGCACCACAGCGTCCAACCGACACCGCGGAACAATCCGAAGTCGTGATGGCCGGCGCCAACGATGATGTGCTCGTAGTGGCGGGCGCCGGTTCCGGCAAAACCTACACCATGACGCGGCGCATCGTCGAACTGATCAAGCGTGGCGTGCCCGCTCAACGAATCCTCGGCCTGACCTTTACCAAAAAAGCCGCAGCCCAGCTGTTGACGAAAGTATCCGCAGCGGTCGAATCGCAGCGTTCATCCAATGATCCCGACACGGCTTTCCTCAAACCGTCCGTATACACATATGACGCGTTCTTCCAATCCATCGTGCGCCAGTACGGGCTTCTGGTCGGCATGGACCAGTCAACCCAGCCGCTAACCGACGCGGGCGCCTACCAATTGGCAGCCGACACCGTGGGCTCATGTATGAATGACATTGTCGCGGAACTCGGCATGGAATCTGATTTCTCCACTGTGGTGTGCGAAGTATTGTCGCTTACCGACGCATGCAATGCCGCCATGATCAGCGAACGATGCCCGGATTTTGCGTCTGCCGCGGCACAAGTGCGCGCATGGGATGATGCGTTCATCGCCCATATCGACAATCTGACAGCGGATTTCACCATGCCGGAAAAACTGCCGACCGACAAGGGATGCCAAATACCGAAGCGGCGAAAAAAAGATAGCGACGAAGTGTATGAGCAGCGTATAGCTGATATGCAACACAATCGCGAAATCCTTGCGGTCGATGCTGCACGTCGAATGCGCGACGTCGCCCATCGTCGCAATGTGCTGCTTCATGTGGCCGAACGCTATCAGCAGGCAAAACATGATGCGAATATGGCGGAATTCTCCGATTTCACCGTGGCGGCATTCCAACTGGTCACGAGATTCCCCTCAATCGGCGCACAATATCGCCGTCGATTCACCCACGTGTTCCTCGACGAATATCAAGACACTTCAACCACGCAGGCTGCGCTTATCGCAGCGCTGTTCCATCCGGAGCAAGGCGCATCCTCCGCGGTGAACGCGGTGGGTGATCCTTTCCAATCCATTTACGCATGGCGTGGAGCCAGCCCGGGCGCATTCAAACAATTCCAAAACGCGTTCCGCATGAGCGGACAGCCGCGCTCGCTGACGCAAACCAGACGCAACCCGTCCATTGTGCTGGAAGCCGCCAACGATCTGACCATTCCGCTGAGAACACAGCCGAGGCGCCGCAGCAGCGCATTGCAAAACGAGGTTGGCGTCAAACCGTTGCGACCGTTGGAAACCGCCGAGCGTGGAACTTTGATGCTTGCCGGATATCGTTGGGCCAATCAGGAAGTCGATGGCGTTGTACGCTTCATCAAGCAGGCGGTCAAGCGATACGGCAAACCAGATGCGGACGGCATTGACAGAAAGGCGCCGCATGTAGCGGTGCTGTTCCGTTCGAAGACACATATGGGCGAATATCGTGACGCATGTGAGGAAGCCGGATTGACCTGCCAGATCGTCGGCTATTCGGCGTTGTTCGACCGTCCGGAAATCGTTGATTTGTTCGCGGTCATGCACATTATCGCCGACCATTCGGATTCGGCGTCATTGATGCGACTGCTGGCCTCTCCCCGTTATGCGGTCAACCCGCAAGATTTGTGCGTATTGGCATCCATGGCGGAACGCATGAACGAAGAACGCCAATATCATGCCTTGGTCGAAGCCGGTCTTGTACCGGAAGGACTTACCGACGACGAACTATCGGCGGCGGTACGCGAGCATCGCGACCAGACCCGTGGCGGCGTATTCCTGTTGGATCTGCTGTTTGACGACGACATAGCGGCGATATTGGCCGATGAACCGCGGCTGAGCGATAGCGGCAAACAAGCCATTGGGCACTGTGCGAAAATGCTGTCCCTCGTGCAATCCCACGCGAATGCGCCGGTACGAGACGCTGTTCATGCCTGCATCGAAGCGTTGGATTTGGATATTGACATGATCGTCGCGCACAGCATTGCCAAAACCATTACGAATGCTTCCGCGACGGTGTCGGATACGACGTCGGCGGGATCGCTGCATGCTGCATTGACGTCGATAGAAGAATTGTCCGATTCCTATATGTCGGAATTGCAGCCTGGCCATGTGGGAACATTGCGCGGATTCGTTGCATGGTTGGATGCCATGAGGCAAAGCCCTGACGAGCCTGCCATCGGAGCGCACAACCACGCCGATGTCGTGTTGATGACCGTCCATCAGGCGAAAGGCTTGGAATGGGATGCGGTTGCTGTGGTCGGCTTGAAAAAAGGCGGTTTTCCCAGTGGCCAAGGCGATAGTCTTGCCGTGACGGCACAGGGAAGCGGTGAGTTGAGCGCCCCCATGCCGGACGCTCCGTACGGTGTGTGGACGCCACCGGAATATGTGGAAACCGCAAAAACCTGGCTATACAATGCGTGTGCGGTTCCGGTTCCGGTCCGTGCCGACGCTTCCATATTGCCAAGATTCCCGCACGACGTCTCTCTTGCGCAAGATCCACTTCACGCTTTCGACAATATGGATTGCATGCAGCTGGCCGAGGAATCCCAAGGTTTGTATCGTCATTTCGCTCAGATGGACGGCATCGAAACGGATTCGGATTTCCTTACTCAAAAGGAGGAATATGGACGACGATTGCATGCCGACGAACGTCGTCTCGCCTACGTCGCATTGACGCGCGCAAAACATGACGCGCTGCTCACGTATGCCGAAAAAGGGCAGGAAACCGAGCAGACGAAGTCAAGTGCGATTATTGACGAAGCATCCGTATTCTTCGCGGAAATATGGGATATATTCCGTAAACGCCCTGACGCAATCGTCGATATGCAGGAGGACTCGCAGCATATACAATCAGACGCACAATCTGCCGCGGATGCCGCACAATCCGATAACGAATCATCCGAACATGATCAGCCTGCGGCAAGGCCGCATCCTATCGCCTGTTTTATCGGCGATGCCGCAGCCGAATACCATCGCGCGATCGTCGACGATGCGCTTGAAGCAGAACGCCTGTACGGCGACAAGGCAAAAGAAGCGGCAAACGATAGTGCTGATATTCTGTGGCCGCGTTCGCTGGACGCGCATATTGCACAAGCCTTGAATGGCAGCGTCGAATTGGCGCGTACTACACGTATCAGCGACAATGACGATGGTGAATTCGCGCAACAGCATCCCGACGGGTTGACCGCGCATGCGATACGCGTATTGAATGATGTTGCAGGACGCTTCGGTGTCGGAGATTTGGGCGAGCATACGGATATTTCGTTGCTGAGAACAGTCGGCGCGCGGGTTGCGCAGCAGAAAGCGCAAGGTGTCACCGCATTGCAGGCTCGCGCGGGAAATATGGACGAGCGCAAAGAACGCGACTATTGGCAGAGTCTGGTGCGCCCGATTCCTCGCGTCGCCTCCGCACAAGCGCAAGCGGGCACACGATTGCATGATTGGGCTGCGCGCTTCATTATGGGGGAGCGCGCGCTGGGCAGTGGTCAGGATGATGCCGCGTTCAGCGAATCCTTTGAATCACGCGCGGATTTGCTGGCCAAACTTGACGCATCGTCCGAAGAACAACACGAGCGGCATGGCGATCTGCCGCGATTCGAACAGACCATAACGCAATGGTGTCGTCGATTGTCCACATCGGTCTGGGCACGTCGTGATCCCGTATGGGCGGAACGTCAAATCGTCGCCTACCTGCCGGGATTGCATGTGGTAACCGGAAAACTGGACGCCGTTTTCCGAGGCGGACTCAACGAGAACGATCCGACGAAAACATACACCGTTATCGATTGGAAAACCGGAAAACGCCCGCGCAGATCGGATGATATTGCGCATAAACTGGTGCAGTTGGACATGTATCGACTGTTGTTGTCGAAGATGGAAGGCGTGCCGTTGGAGAGTATCGATGCCGCGCTTTATTATCTGAGTGAACCAGACGAGGCCCGGCGCGAAGTGAGGGCCGAACAGAAAACAGAAGAGGAAATCCTTGCCGAGTTGAGCTCCGGTATTCCGGAACAATCCGACAACGACTGACATGATCGCATGCCCGTCCCCAGAGGGCGTGGCATGCGGTGTCTCCCGTGGGAGGAACGCACTGCGGGCGTCGTCGTCGGAAGGAATCCGCGACCCTCGGGGGCAAGTGTGGGCGGGCACACATGCAGGATGTGGAGAAGATTAAGGAGCTGCATGCCATGACCTCGACCAGGCATGACCATGGACCCGTACAGGATGCCGCCGCACCAAGCAACGCGAAGATGCCGCCGGCATTGACCTATCGTTCGATGCGTTGGGACGATCTTGACGCAGTCGTCGATCTTTTTGATCGAACCTGGGGACAAACGGGCGACATTGCCAAGAGCCGCTATGCCAAGTTGATTTCGCGTTATTTTATATTGCATTATGCCCAGCCGACGACGTTCGCCAATGTCGCGATGACGTCTGACGGCGTCCTTGCCGGCGTCACCTTTGCCCGTGTCGTCGGACAGCCTGTTTGCCTGCCTCAGACCACTGAAGAGATGGCAAGGGTCGTGGAGGAACTTGAATCGGACGAGACCGCCGCACGCAGATTGCAGGCCGTGAATCACATGTATGCGACTGAGCTGGTTTTGGAGCGCGAAAGTGCCGCGAACGAAACCACGCAGGGCGAATTGGAACTGTTCGTGGTCAATCCCGACATTCGAGGATGCGGGGTCGGCGGCTCGCTGTGGCGTCAATTGCATGAGCATTTCGCGTCTCGACATGTTGCCGACTTCTACCTGCATACCGATTCCAGCTGTGACGTGAGCTTTTACGATGCTCACGGCATGACGCGCATCGCGCAGCGTTTATGTGCGGAAGTCTCCGATCTTTCGGATGAAGACAGGGCGGTCGTCGAAGACATGTTCATCTATCGCGGGGAGGTCGTGCGGGCATGAGCGGCGTGAAGTCGAAAAGCGTTACGCGCGGCGGCTCTCATTACGCGCAGCTGTTCCGTATTTCCGGAGCGAAGGCTTTCAGCGCTTCCGGCGCATTGGCGCGCCTGCCGATGTCGATGATGAGTCTGGGCATTGTGCTTGCTCTCAATCACATGTATGACAATTGGACGGTCGCCGGCGTGATGAGCGCGGCATACGTCCTGTCGACCGCGGCGGTGACGCCGTTCTATGCGAAGCTATTCGACCGCTTCGGCCAGCGGCGCGTCGGGAAACTGGTGCTTGCCGTGCAGGTCGCGGCGATGTTGCTGTTCGCTTTCGCAGCGTTGATGAAGGTTCCGATTCCGTTGCTGTTCGTCTTGGCAATTCTCATGGGCCTGACGCAGTTTTCCTTCGGTGCGTTGGTCAGAACCCGATGGGCATATGTGCTGCAGAGCGAGGAGAACGGTTCTTTGCTGAACACGGCATATGCGTTCGAATCCGCCATCGATGAGATCGTGTTTATCTTCGGTCCGATTCTCGCCGCGTTCCTGGCCACATCGGTGCATCCGGTATCGCAGCTGTTCGTACCTACGATGGCCTGCGCGATCGGTGGAACGGTGTTTTTCGCTCTGCGTGATACGCAGCCGCCGGTGATGCGTGCCGTCAATGTCTCCGTCGCTTCGCAGGATGACGCCGATGTTCGTAGGGCGAATGACGATGCGTCTGTTGGCGCCGCCACGGTTGCGGACCGGTTCGTTCTTGACCGTCTGAAACGGCGTGTCGGACGCGGCAGCGGACGCAGCGTGCTCTCCTACGCGGGGATTCTGCCGTTGATGGTGGTGTTCATCGTGTTCAACATGAGCTTCACCGCTTTTGACGTGTCGATGACGGCTGTGATGAAAGGGCTTGGGCTTGAGCGGCTGCTTGGTGTGCAGCTGGCGATGATTGCGGTCGGTTCCTGCGTCGGCGCGTTGATCTTCGGTTCGCATGAATTGCGCGGGTCTCGTTGGCGTCACATGGTGATGTTCTTGGCTTTGATGACATTGGGATTCTTCGTCGTCCATATGTTGACGGGCAATTTGATTGCGATGGGCATCGCCGAAATTCTGACCGGTCTGACCGTTTCCCCGGTGTTTGCCTCCGGCAATCTGATCGTCAAGGAAAGCGTTCCGTCGGAATCCCTGACTGAAGGTCTGTCCTGGCTGTCGACCGCCGGCACGATGGGCGCATCCTTCGGGTCTTTGACGACTGGCATTGTATTGGACCATGCTTCCCCGGAAACCGGTCTCATGATGCCTTGGGTGTTCGTCGGCTGCTCGTTGCTGATCGCGTTGTCGGGATGGATGCTGTCTCATCGTGGAGGGCGCGTGTAACGTGGGATGTGATAATCGGGAAACGATAGAAGATTTGACTGGTAAAGGAGTGGCGATGATTAAGGTTTCTGTGGTTGGTGCCAAGGGCCGCATGGGCTCGCACGTGGTGGACGCAGTGAATGCCGCTGACGACGCCGTGCTGGCGTTGGCATTGGACGCGGGGGACGATCTGTCGCTGATTACGCCGGACAACACCGACGTCGTGGTGGAATTCACCGTTCCCGCCGTCGCGCTGGATAATGTGCTGGCCCTGATCTCGCAAGGCGTGGATGTCGTGGTCGGTACCACCGGTTGGACCGATGAGAAGTTGGATCGCGTCCGTGCGGCTTTGTCTGAGGCTCCTCGTGAGGGCCAGTCGGTGTTCATCGCGCCGAATTTTGCGATTTCCGCAGTATTGGCCGACTATTTCGCCAAGGTGGCCGCTCCGTATTTCGAATCCGCTGAAGTGATTGAAATGCATCATCCGAATAAGGTGGATGCTCCTTCTGGTACAGCCATTCATACGGCGCAGGGCATTGCCGAAGCGCGTAAGGCAGCAGGTTTGGGCGTGATGCCTGATGCGACCCAAACTGACGGTGGCTCTCGTGGCCAGATCGTCGAGGGCGTTCACGTGCATGCGGTGCGTCTGCGTGGCTTGAACGCCCATGAAGAGGTGCTGTTGGGCAATGACGGCGAACAGTTGGTGATTCGTGCCGATAGCTTTGATCGCATTTCCTTCATGCCTGGCGTGCTGCTGGCGGTTCGCAAGATCGCCTCCGGAGAATACGCAGGCTTGACGGTTGGCTTGGATAAATTCTTGGATCTGTGATTGATCGCTGACAAGTCGGCATGATTGCAAATTCATTATGGTGACTTCTCTGGCGGGTTGAAGCGCATTGCGCAGACCCGTCAGAATTTTTTCGCATGTATTGCGCGTGAGTCCCGACCGCGAAGTACCGTTGGCTCTATGAGTGACGGTACGATTCATCTTCTTGACCCGGCTCCGTTCGGGCGTGTTCTTCCCGCTATGGTGACTCCAATGAAGACCGATGGGACCATCGATTTCGAAGCTGCACAGAAACTGGCCAAGCAATTGGTTGCGGATGGTGCCGATGGCTTGGTCGTCAACGGTACCACCGGCGAATCTCCGACCACCCATATGGATGAAAAAGTGGATCTGGTCAAGGCTGTTCGCGATGTGGTTGATGTGCCGGTTATTTCCGGCGCTGGCTCTAACGACACCGCACATACCGTGCGTATGGTTGAGCAGACGCAGGAAGCTGGCGCTGATGCGGTGCTGGTCGTCGCTCCTTACTATTCCCGTCCGTCTCAGGAAGGTGTATTCCGCCATTATCAGGCTGTGAATGATGCGACGGATAGGCCGATTATCGTCTACGATGTTCCCGGGCGTACCGGCGTGCATATTCAGTTGGAGACCTATCGTCGTCTCGCTGAACTTGAACATGTTAAGGCCGTGAAGGATGCCACCGGCGATATCGCCGGCGCTGTGCGCAAGCGCATGGAAACCGGTTTGGTTTGGTATTCCGGCGATGATGGCCTGTTCCTTCCGTTCCTGTCCGTCGGAGCGGTTGGCATTATTTCCGTGATTGCTCATGCTGCGGCAGGTCCGATGCGCGATTTGGCCGAAGCATTCGATCGTGGCGACATTCATGAGGCGCAGCGTCTTTCCGTGCAGCTCGCTCCGCTTGTCGAAGCGTTGAACGGCAATGGCTTCCAGGCTGTTATGGCCAAAGCTTCGCTGAAAGTGCGTGGCGTGCTGTCTGACACTACAATGCGTCTGCCGAATGTCGGCCCTGGCCCGGTGGAACTTGACCGCGCCGCCAAGGGCATGCGCGAATCCGGACTGCTCGACTGAGCTTGGCCTGAATGTTTTCGCCGGCATGACACTATTGAGGACTGTGCCGGCCCTTATATACCTCGTCTGCGCATAGGCGCGGATACTGATTACAAAGAAATCCAACTAGGAAATGGCAACAGAACAAGAAACTAAGAAATCCTCTACTCGTAAGCGCTCCGGCCAGTCGGCCAAGCGCACCCGTGGCGCGGCAAAAAGCGAATCTTCTCGTACAAACGCAACGCGTTCCACATCTCGTCGCGCTTCTTCCGAGCGTTCCAACTCTCGCCGTAATTCCGCTGCGAAGCCGGTTGAGACAACGCCTCAGAGCGCTGATGGCCTGATTGCCCCTCCGAAGTACCGCAAGGGCTCGATGCGTATCGTTCCGCTCGGCGGCCTTGGTGAGATCGGCCGTAATATGAATGTGGTCGAATATAACGGCCATATTCTGTTGATTGATTGCGGCGTGCTGTTCCCTGAAGAAGAGCAGCCGGGCGTCGATCTGATTCTTCCTGATTTCCACTACATTAAAAACCGTCTTGATCAGGTTGACGCGCTTGTGCTGACCCATGGCCACGAAGATCATATCGGTGGCGTCCCGTATCTGTTGAAGCTGCGCCCGGATATTCCGCTGATTGGTTCCAAGCTGACCTTGGCTTTTGCGGAAGCAAAGTGCAAGGAACATCGCATCAATCCGACATTGGTGGAAGTGCACGGCCGCGATAAGCTCAAGGTCGGTCCGTTCAATCTGGAATTCGTCAACGTCACCCATTCGATTCCGGATGCGATGGCTGTTTTCGTTAAGACTCCGGCTGGCAGCCTCATCGACACCGGTGATATCAAGCTTGATCAGCTGCCGCTGGACCACCGCATCACTGATTTAGTTGAATTCGGCAAGCTTGGCGAGCAGGGCGTCGACCTGCTGATGGCCGACTCCACCAACGCCGAGGTTCCCGGCTTCGTCAAACCGGAAACGACGATTGGTCCGGCACTCGACCGCGTATTCGCTGAAGCCACGCGCAAGATCATCGTTGCCAGCTTCTCCAGCCACGTGCATCGTGTGCAGCAGGTTGTTGATGCGGCCCACAAGTATGGACGCAAGGTTGTGTTCGTCGGCCGTTCGATGGTGCGCAATATGTCCATTGCTGCGGATCTTGGCTTCCTGCATATCCCGGAAGGCACGGTCATCGACTTGAAGCAGGCTGCCGATGTGCAGGACGACAAGCTGGTCTACATGTGCACGGGTTCGCAGGGTGAGCCGATGGCCGCTCTTGGACGTATCGCAGACGGCAACCATCGCGATATCACCATCAACGAATTCGATACGGTGATTCTTGCCAGCTCTCTGATTCCGGGCAATGAGCACGGCGTCTACAAGGTCATCAACAAGCTTGTACAGCTTGGCGCGCGCGTCGTCAACAAGGAGAACGCCGCCGTCCACGTTTCCGGCCATTGCAACGAAGGCGAATTGCTGTACCTGTACAACATCGTCAAGCCGAAGTGCGCGATGCCGATTCACGGCGAAAACCGCCACCTGGTCGCCAACGGCCTGATCGCGGTCAAGACCGGCGTCGATCCGCAGAACGTCGTACTGGCTGAAGACGGTGACGTTATCGACCTGTACCATGGCAAGGCGGCAATCGTCGGCCAGGTGCCGTGCGGCTACGTGTATGTCGATGGTGATTCGGTTGGTGAGCTGACCGATGAAGAGCTTGAGAAGCGTCGTATTCTCGGTACGGAAGGCTTCGTGTCCAGCTTCGTCGTGGTCGATACGCAGACCGCAAGCGTGGTGTCCGGACCGAAGATCTTCCTCAACGCCGTGGCTGAAGACGAAAGCGAATTCGACAAGGTCCGCCATCAGATCATTGAACAGTTGCAGGACGCGATGATGACCGGCACGCATGACACGTATAAACTGCAGCAGCTTATGCGTCGCACGCTGGGCAGCTGGGTCGCCCGTCAGTTGCATCGCAAGCCGATGATTGTGCCGGTTGTGGCCGATATCGCGCAGGATATCGACGATTCGATGGGATTGGGCCGCTAACAGGCGTCTCAGCATCCGGTGAATCCCAAGCAGATTTAATAAAAAAAGAGACGGCGTGGAACGGCATAACCGTTCACGCCGTCTCACGTTGTCAAGAAAAGGAGAGACATGCCAGGAGCAAATCTCACCCGTATTGAGGCTCAGGAGCGCGCAGGTGTCGTTTCCGGCCCGATCCACTACAAGGTCGCACTTGATCTGACGGTTGGTCCGAAGAATTTCGGTTCCGAAGCCGTGATCACTTTCGACGCTAAGCCGGGAGCTGCCACCTTCCTCGACATCATTGCTGATGAAGTGAGCGAAGTGACGCTGAACGGCGAATCCCTCGACCCGGCAGCCGTGTATGTCGACAGCCGCGTTGAACTGGCCGACCTCAAGGAACACAATGAGGTCACCGTCAAGGCCCTGTGCCGTTACTCCAACACCGGTGAAGGCCTGCACCGCAGCGTCGACCCGTCCGATGGCAACATCTACCTGTACTCCCAGTTCGAAGTGCCGGACGCCCGCCGTGTCTACGCCGTTTTCGACCAGCCTGATCTGAAGGCTACCTTCGACTTTGCCGTGCTGGCTCCGAAGTCATGGATCGTCACTTCCAACATGCCGGTCGCTTCCTGTGAGGAACGCGATACCGTCACCGCCGAAGGCACGATGGGCGATCATGACGCTGAAACCACCAAGCAGTGGATGTTCGAAACCACGCCGGTGATGAGCTCCTACCTGACCGCCATCTGCGCCGGCCCGTATGCCGAATGGCACACCGAATACGCCAATGAGGATGGCCGCACCGTCACCATGGCCCAGTACTGCCGCCAGTCTCTGGCCGAAGCCTTCGCCAAGGACGTCGACTACCTGTTCGACATCACCAAGGCCGGTTTCGCCTTCTATGCCAAGACCTGGGGCGTGCCGTACCCGTACGCCAAGTACGACCAGATCTACGTGCCGGAATACAACGCCGGCGCTATGGAAAACATCGGCATGGTCACCATTCGCGACCAGTATGTGTTTGATTCGAAGGTCACCGACGCTCTGGCGGAACGCCGTGTCGTGACTGTGCTGCATGAGCTGGCTCACATGTGGTTCGGCGACTATGTGACGATGCAGTGGTGGAACGACCTGTGGCTCAACGAATCCTTCGCGGAATTCACCTCCACGCTCGCCACCGCGGAAGCCACCGAATGGAAGGACGCTTGGGCGACCTTCAGCTCCGGCGAGAAGAGCTGGGCCTTGAATCAGGATCAGCTGAGCACCACGCATCCGATCGTCGCTCCGATCAACGATCTGAACGACACCTACGTGAACTTCGACGGCATCACCTATGCGAAGGGTGCTTCTGTGCTGAAGCAGCTGGTCGCCTATGTGGGCCGCGACAAGTTCTTCGAAGGCATTCACAACTATTTGAACAAGCATGCCTACTCCAACGCCACGCTGGCAGATCTGCTGAGCGAACTGGAAGCCACCTCCGGCCGTGATTTGAAGGCTTGGAGCGCCCAGTGGCTGGAACAGTCCGGCATCAACACGATCACCACCGAGGTCGAAGAGAACGAAGATGGCACCATCAAGTCTCTGACTTTGAAGCAGTCCGCTGCCGCCGAACACCCGGTGTTGCGTGCTCATCGTCTGGCCGTCGGCTTCTACAACGAAGATCCGGAAACCGGCAAGATCGTGCGCACCGACCAGATCGAACTCGACGTCGACGGCGAAACCACCGTGGTCGAAGCCGCAGCAGGCAAGCCGCGCCCGGCCCTGATTCTGGTGAACGACGACGACCTGACCTACACGAAGCTGCGTTTCGACGACAAGAGTCTCGCTTTCGCCGCCGAAAACCTGTATCGCTTCGACGACGCTCTGGCTCGTTCCGTGATCTGGCTTGCTTTCTGGGATATGACCCGCGACGGCGAGCTGCCGGCCGAGCAGTTCATCGAAACCTCGCTGGCTGCTCTCGCCACCGAACACGAGTCCACCACCTTCCGCTACGCGCTGGCTCAGATCAAGACCACGGCCCGCCACTACACCAACCCGGCGAACCGCGACGCCATCGTGGAACATGTCGCCGCCGAACTGTGGAAGCTGGCTCAGGCCGCCGAAGCCGGTTCCGACGAACAGTTCCAGCTCACCTGCGCCTTCCTTGACTACGGCGTGGAAGGCGACGAAGCGTTCGCCGCCAACGCCAAGGGTCTGCTGGACGGTTCTGTCGTGCTGGAAGGCCTCGAAATCGACAACAACTTCACCTGGACCGTCATCAAGGCCTTGGCTTCGGTCAACGCCATGGATGAAGCTGCCATCGACGCTGAACTCGCCAAGCGCGACACCACCGAAAACCGCGAATTCGCCATGGGTGCCCGCGCCATGCGCGCCACCGCCGAAGCGAAGGCTTGGGCTTGGGATCAGGCGCTGCATAACGACGACCTGACCAACATGCAGCTTGAGTCCGTCGCCCGCGGTTTCGCCGCGACGCCGAACACCGAACTGGCTGAATCCTACGCGAAGGAATACTTCGACGTGGTCGACTGGGTGTGGGAGCACAAGACCTTCCACATGGCCGAAGCGCTGCTCGAAGGCCTGTACCCGGTGTATGCCGACCCGGCCAAGCTGGCCGAATACGGTGACGCATGGCTGTCCAGCCACACCGATGCCGATAACGCGCTGATCCGCATCATCCGCGGCAACGTCGAATCCACGCATCGTATGCTGAAGGTCCGCGACTACAACATCGCCCTGTAAATCAGGCAACCCTGTAGATCAGGCGACGTCATACCGCAATCGGGCTGCAGTTCCCAATCGAACTGCAGCCCTTTTCCGTACCAATCAAAAACGTCATATCAGTACCGATATGACGTTTTCTCTTCTTTTCAGACCTTCAACTGTCACATCAGTACTTGTTAGACGATTTGGCCTGCCTGCGAGCCTGTAAACCGTAATCCCGGCACCGTTATGACATTTCCCAATCTCAATCACGATTCAAAAAGGAAATCCAACGAATACGGCCGCGAAAAGGCACACGTTACCGCTTCCGCACATCGTGTTGGGTACGATGGTGCACGGAAAACACAATTCGAGTTAGCGAGGATGTGGACGTATGCCACGTATGTTCGGAACAGATGGTGTTCGTGGATTGGCCAACAGGGATTTGACTGCGCAGTTGGCATTGGATTTGGGTGATGCCGCAGTGCGCGTTTTGGGTGATAGCGGCACGAAAGACAATCATCCTGGAGGCCGTCGTCGTGCACTGATTGGTCGCGATACTCGTGTTTCCGGCGATTTTCTGGCATCCGCGCTGTCTGCCGGCATGTCTGCAGGTGGTTTCGATGTTATCGATGCTGGCATCATTCCGACTCCAGGCGTCGCATATTTGACGTCTGTTCTGAATGTTGAAATGGGCGCCGTTATTTCTGCGTCTCATAATCCGATGCCGGATAATGGCATCAAGTTCTTCGCTCGTGGCGGTTTCAAGCTGCCTGACGTGAAGGAAGACGAAATTGAAGCGGTGTTGGGGCAGGATTGGGAACGTCCGACCGGCGCCGGCGTTGGACGCGTCAGCCATGATACGGTGACGGCCACCAATTTGTATATCGATCACTTGGTGTCAACGATTGCGCCAATGGGTCTTGATAAAACGCAGTCGACCCCGTTGAAGGGCTTGAAAATCGTGGCGGATTGCGCGAATGGCGCCACGTCGGTGGTCGCTCCGGAGGCACTGCGTCGTGCCGGTGCTGACGTGATTGTGATTAACGCTTCGCCGGACGGCTATAACATCAACAAGAACGCCGGTTCCACGCATCCTGAGCAGTTGCAGGCCATGGTGAAGGCCTCCGATGCGATGATGGGCGTCGCTTTCGACGGTGATGCCGACCGATGCCTTGCCGTGGACGAGGACGGCAATATGGTCAACGGCGATCAGATCATGGGTATTCTGGCGCGCGCGAAGAAGAACGAAGGCAAACTCAATCATGACACCCTGGTCGTGACGGTGATGAGCAATCTTGGTCTGAAGCTTGCGCTGCGTTCGATGGGCATTAAAACCGTGCAGACCGCTGTCGGCGATCGCTATGTGTTGGAGGAGATGCTGCGTGGCGATTATTCGTTGGGCGGTGAACAGTCCGGCCATGTGATCAATCGCGAATTCGCCACGACCGGCGACGGCACGCTGACCGCGTTGACGCTATGCAACGAGGTGATGAAGTCGGGCCGCAGTTTGAAGGAGTTGGCTGCGGACTTCCCGCAGCTGCCGCAGCAGTTGGTGAATGTGCCGAATGTTGACAAGTTGGCTGCTTCCACGAATGCGAAGGTGCAGGCCGCCGTCGCTCGCGAGGAGAAGCTGCTTGGCGACACTGGCCGTGTGCTGCTGCGCCCGTCCGGCACCGAGCCGCTGGTGCGTGTTATGGCTGAGGCGGAAACGCAGGAACAGGCGGATGCCGTGTGCGAGCGTCTTGCCGCGGTGGTTGCGGAGGAGCTGGCACTGTAAGCGAAGATGTGTGGCTTTGCCCGCGAAACCGGTGATGCGCCCTGTTGTGCTGCCGTAATGCAACGTGCCAGAGCACATCGCAGCGCGTTGTAGCATTGATGCATTCGTGATGTTCGAAGGAGAAACCAATGTTTTCGAAGAACGCCAAAGTTGATATTGCATTGAATCGCGACGTCGAAAAGCTGATCAAGTCCGCCGGCAAGGAACAGCTGCTGCCGATCGTGCAGGCCGGCGAGCCGGTGCTGCGTCAGCAGACGGTGCGTTATGACGGCCAGCTGAGCCGCAAGACGCTGGATAAGCTGATTGAAACAATGCGTGTGACCATGTTGGAAGCGCCGGGTGTAGGCTTGGCGGCGACGCAGATCGGTCTTGGCCTTTCGCTGGCCGTGTTGGAAGATCATATTCGTGATGATGAGGATGATCCGCGTGAAATCGGCGAGCTGCCGTTCCATGTGATCATCAATCCGAGCTATGAGCCGGTCGGAGAGGAAACCCGCAGTTTTTACGAGGGTTGCCTGAGCTTCGACGGCTATCAGGCCGTGCGTAAACGTTGGCTTGACATTGTCGCCCGCTGGCAGGATGAAGACGGCAATCATCATGAGGAGCGTCTGCATGGCTGGCCCGCGCGCATTTTTCAGCATGAAACCGATCATTTGAGCGGCGAACTGTATATCGATAAGGCGGAGATCCGCAGCCTGACCACATATGAGAATCTTGAGGATTTCTGGTGTGAGGATCCCGTTCCGACGGATGCCGCACGCGAGCTTGGTTTTGAGCTGTGACGCTGTAATGATGTGATGCTGTAATGCGAGATGCTGCGACGCGGTAACGCTGTAATACGAGAAATGTAATGCGCGAATGTTTTCCGCGTTTTCGCGTTTCTGCGTTTTTCATGCAATCGCAAACATCTCGCAGCAATCATCAGCAATCAAAAACGAATCTAACAATTCGCAGCATCCCGCATATTGACGCATTCGCCCGAATGCGTTGCTGGTGGGGCGCGGTCGACTACGATGAACGGGTATGAGCAATACATCGTTTCCGGTCGACCGCGCTTGGCTTTCTCAGGCGAAGGAAGATGTCGCCCAATGGGCTGCGTCGATGCCTGTTGATGCCGATGGCGTTTCGATTGATTGGCAGTGGGTTGAAGGCCTTGATCTGGAGCATGGCATTGGTTTTGCGGGCGCATATTTGCAGAGCGATGGCATTTCTGATAGCGCTGCCGAAGATGCCTCCGACGGTGTTTCCTCTGACGATGTCCCACAGAATATCGATGACGCGAAGGCCGCCTTGCGTCATGATTATGCGACGCGCGACCGCATTGAAGCGATTCTTGCGCAATGCAATTCCACATTCATGACTGATTTTGACCGTTTGATTGTGTCATATCGTTTGCCGCGCGCGTTGGCGTATGCGAATCGTCGTTTGAACGATGAGATTGCGTTGCTGCTGCATATTGGTGTTGAGCGCCGCTGGTGGACGATGTTCCAAGATCGCCGTGGCCGCGTTACGGTGCCGGTCTTGCGTGGTGTTGATGGCGTTGACGTGTCTGACGTTCAAGATCGCAGTGCGAAAATCGCTGATGCGCGTGCCGCGCGCCGTAAGGAGACGCGTCGCCAGGAGCGGGCTGGCCGTTATGCGATGGCGCGTGCGAATCTGAGTGGTGTGACGTCGCCTGGCGGCAGCGTGACGCTTTTTGGTGACGCGCATCGTGAATTCGGCGAGGCTGATTCGCGGTCCGCGTCTCCGTCGAAAACGCCGCAATCATCGCAATATGCTTCGAATTATGGACGTCCCGATTGGCGAGACGCATATCTGCCTGGCCGTGATGTGGACATGGTTATGGGCATTGATATTGAAACCACCGGCACCGACCCCGCCCGCGTATACATCATTGATGTTGGTTTCGAATACATGAATATGGCGTCGCCGCGCCCCGAAAGCGAACGGTCGGGCTACCGTTACGAGCAGGATTCGTATGATGGCGGCGACGCGTACGGCCAGTCGCGTTTGCCGTTCGGCGTCACGCCGGCGAATGCGTTGCTTGGTAATCCGTTTATTCGCAGTTTGACAGGCATTGATGTGCGTGATCGCGGGGTGGGGTATCGCCTTTTCGACGAATGGCCTGAAGCACAGCGAGGATTGCTGCAGCGATTGGAACAGCAGCCTTATGTTGCGCATAATGCAACATTCGAACATGGCTTTTTCATGTTGAATATCGCAGGATATGCGGAAAGCTATCGCGCCGGCCGCATTACGATTCTTGACACGTTGCCGATGAGTCGGCGTTGGGATGAGGGATCGAAGCCTGATGAAACCCATCCGTATGGCGACAATACGTTGGA
This sequence comes from Bifidobacterium sp. LH_512, assembly GCF_056356435.1. Taxonomy (NCBI): domain Bacteria; kingdom Bacillati; phylum Actinomycetota; class Actinomycetes; order Bifidobacteriales; family Bifidobacteriaceae; genus Bifidobacterium; species Bifidobacterium sp. LH_512. Next base: position 792 of record NZ_JBKEUE010000003.1, on the reverse strand, counting down.
AGCATATGCGAAAAGGCAGGGCGCACTGCCGGCTGATGCGTCGGAGCGTCATCTGGGCCTTGAGGATTCGCACATTATGTTGCTTGCGATGAAGCATCATTTGATGATCTTGAGGGACGAAGGCCGTGGCCCGTGGGGTGCTGAAGGCAAGTCCGGTGTCGGCGGCAAACGTTGCGGTCGTCGTTGATTTTGTGAATTTTGCCGCTGTTGCGACACGCCGTGGGATGCGTGTGTTTGCAACGGGTCCCGTGGTCCCGCGCGTCTTCCGGTTTGCGCTTTCGTCGGGCGGCGTGTAGGTTTATCCCTTGCTGCCGCACGGTACGGCGCCGGATGGTTCCGGTCGGCCTGTTTCGTTGCGTGTGGTGGTGGTTTGAGAACTCAAGAGCGTGTCTGTACTACTTATGCTTTATGTAAGTCAATGATTGCCAGTCCGATTCCCGCTTCCCCTGTCCGGGGGAGTCGCCGAGGGGCGTTTGATGGGGGTCGGGGTTTTTGTGTGCGCGTCCTTCCTTATAGGACGTGCTCGTCTTTTTTCTTATTGTTGGAGTCATCTATTCGGATGCTCTTCATGAAGGTTTTTTTGTGGAGGGTTCGATTCTGGCTCAGGATGAACGCTGGCGGCGTGCTTAACACATGCAAGTCGAACGGGATCCGGCCAAGCTTGCTTGGCCGGTGAGAGTGGCGAACGGGTGAGTAATGCGTGACCAACCTGCCCCATGCACCGGAATAGCTCCTGGAAACGGGTGGTAATGCCGGATGCTCCCCAGGGATGCATGTCCCTGGGGGAAAGCG
>NZ_JBKEUE010000002.1:0-258148 GCF_056356435.1 Bifidobacterium sp. LH_512 | reverse complement strand
CGAAACGCGGGAGCGGGAATCGGACTGGCAATCATTGACTTACATAAAGCATAAGTAGTACAGACACGCTCTTGAGTTCTCAAACCACCACCACACGCAACGAAACAGGCCACGGGACCGAACCCCCGGCCGCACCGTGCGGCAGCAAGAAGTTAATTTACTCTTACCTGCAAAAGAATGCAAATCGACAGGTATGCAAAAGCTAGGAGGTCAATGTTTTCAAGGCCTCCACGGCGTGTCGCACTGCCGTCAAATCCTGTTGACATCTATCGTCGACATCTCCGTCGATGTCAACACTACAACCGAAACCGCAACAATTATGGAATAACCATCAAATTTCATCGCAAGCAACACGACAATTCATCTCGCGTTTATTTTTACAGCGGCCGCTTCGCGCCCTGGCAAAATGCGACGGCGAAAAAACAAACGAAGAAACAGTAAAAGGACTACCGTAATGCATATGACAAAACGTATCGCAATTCTTACCGGCGCAGGCATTTCGACATCCGCCGGAATCCCTGACTTCCGCGGCCCCGACGGCGTCTGGACGAAGCATCCTGAACAAACGAAGGTATATGACATCGACGCATTCTTCTCCAACAAGGAAGACCGCGAATACTCATGGCGCTGGCAGAAGGAATCCCCCGTATGGAACGCGCAGCCAGGCGCCGCGCATAAAGCGCTCGTCAAACTGGAGCAGGCCGGCATGCTGAGCCTGCTCGCCACACAAAATTTCGACGCGCTACACGAAAAGGCCGGCAACAGCAGCGACGTCATCGTCAATCTGCATGGCACCATCGGCACATCACACTGCATGAAATGCCATGCAAAATACGACACCTCCGACATCATGGCGCATCTGGGCGAAAACCCGGATCCGCATTGCCGCCGTAAACTGCCATATAAAGGAAACATGCCTTGCGACGGGCTCATCAAAACCGACGTCGTCTACTTCGGCGAATCGCTGCCAGATGGCGCGATGGAAAAGTCGATGCGTCTAGCGCAGCAGGCCGACGAATTCTGGGGGATCGGATCCACCTTGGAAGTATTCCCGGCGGCCTCGCTGGTGCCAGTTGCCGCGCAGGCAGGTGTGCCGATCACCATTATGAATATGGGACGCACACAATACGACAGGCTTGCAACGACACTAATCCATGACGACATCGCCGTCGCGCTGCCGGAATTGGTGGAACGCACCATCGCCGAGCAGTGACAAGCTGACAGGCTGCGGCTAAAGCTGCGACGGCAACTGCGTCAGCAGCCAGCAGACCTGCAGTAAAAGACGGTAAAAAGATGATAAAAAGACGAAGTTGGCCGCCTGACAAGTTTGTGCAGGCGGCCAACTTTATATCTTTATATTGATTTAATTGCGATTGATGACGGTAGCGTCACGCCACCAGCAGCACATCAGTAGATACGACGCGGCTGGAAACCTTCCGCATGGAGGGCGGCAAGCACGCGGTCGATATGATCCGGTCCATTCGTCTCGACGGTGACCTCCAAGGCGACGGCATTCGTGTAATGCGCGGAAGCCTTGAACTGATCGTGATTCAACGCGATAACATTCGCGCGTTCACGAGCCAGAATGGAAGCGACCTTCACCAGCTGACCAGGCACATCCGGCAATTCGACTTCGAAATTCATGATGCGGCCGCGGGCAATCATGCCCTTCTGGATTACAGCGCCCATCGTCACCGTATCAATATTGCCGCCAGACATAATCGGCACGACAACGTGCGGGCCTTCGGCCGACGCAAACTTGCGGGAGCGCAGATTCAGGTGCTCCAAAGCGGCCAACGACACCGCGCCAGCGGCTTCAACGACCAGCTTGTGCTTTTCCAGCATCAGCAGAATCATTTCGTTAATATCGCGTTCGGTGACCGTAACCAGATCATCAAGGAATTCGTCCAGCAGAGCGAAGGTCAAATCGCCTGGACGTTTCACTGCAACGCCTTCAGCCGACGTCGACACCTGATCGGCGGGTACGACGCGGCCCGCGGCGAATGAATTCTTGAAGGCGGGGCTGCCTTCCGGAATAGCGCCAATCACACGAACTTCCGGCTTGAAGGTCTTAATCGCCAACGCAACACCGGCGCCAAGACCACCGCCGCCCAACGGCACGACCACATCGGTAACGTTCGGCACATCCTCAAGAATTTCCAGACCAATCGTGCCCTGACCGCACAACACTTCATAATCGTCAAACGGCGGCACATAAATCATGCCCCGCTTTTCAGAAAGCTCCGCGGCATATGCGGCAGCCTCGTCAAATACATCACCGTGCAGCACGACATCCGCGCCGTACGCCTTCGTGGCGTCGACCTTCAGAGGCGGCGTGATCGTCGGCATGCAAATCGTCGCCTTCGCGCCACGCTCGCGGGCGGCATATGCGACGCCCTGCGCATGATTGCCGGCGGAGGCGGTGACGATACCGCGAGCAAGCTCCTCCTCGCTCAGCGAAGCGATCTTGTTATAGGCGCCACGAATCTTGAAGGAACCGGTAACCTGAAGATTTTCCGGCTTCAACAAAATTTCATGACCCGTCATCTCCGACAGCGTCGGCGACGGGATAATTTCCGTGTGGCGAGCGGTTCCTTTCAATCGCTCGGCGGCAAGTTTCAATTCGGCGGCATGATCGCGCTGCAGCGCCTTAAGGACGTCTTTCTGTTCCATACGTAGCAGTGTAGGCGGCCGCCTTGCGAACCGCCTACATATTCCATATTCCGTGTAACACATCGCCTGTTTCACGTGAAACAGGCGATGGGAATGCTACAAACGCACAACCACGCCTTCCCAGCAGGCCAGCTCGCCCTTCATCAAATGGCGAGCACTGCGGGCCGCATCATACGTACTGATCACAACCTGCGGTTCAGCAACGCCATCAGCGATCAGAGCGGCAGTTTCCGGCGGAATCGTCGCATAATGACCACTCAGGTTCACCACAACCAGCAGCTTCTCATCGCCCAGCGTGCGGGTAAACGCGTAGACCTGATCGTTATCGGAATCGACCAGCTGCCATTCGCCTGCAGCGACGGTCGGATCGTTGTGACGCAATGCAATCAGCTTCTTATAGAAGGAGTACACGGAATCCGGATCATCGAATTCGCCGGCCGCGTTGATGTCGACATGATTGGGGTTCACGGAAATCCACGGCTCAACCGGAGCGTCGACGGCGGTGAAGCCGGCGTACTTGGAACCATCCCACTGCATCGGCGTACGCGCATTATCGCGACTGACCTTTTCCAACGAAGCCATCATCGATTCCGGAGTCTGGATCTTCGCCTCCTCGACGCGCTGGCGGTACGCATTGATGGACTCCAAATCACGATACTGCTCAAGCGTCTTGAAATGAGCGCTCGTCATGCCCAGTTCCTCGCCCTGATAGATGTACGGCGTACCGCGATGCATGTGCAGAAGCAAGCCGAAGGCCTTGGCGGACAGCACACGGCCTTCTTCCGTGGTGTCGTCGCCCCAACGCGAAACCACACGCGGCTGATCATGATTGCAGAAGAACAGGCTGGCCCATCCGGCGTTCTTCACCGCATCCTGCTGCGCGGAAAGCTTGCCGCGAAGCCACGGCATTTGGAACGGGACCAGCTCCCACTTGGAACGGCCTTCGGCCTCTCCCATGTGGTCGAACAGGAACAGCATGTCGAGTTCCTTGTTCGCGGGATTCGTGATGTGCTCGTTGCGCGCCGGAGTTACGCCCGGCGCTTCACCCACCGTCAGGAAACCCTCACGGCCCTCGAAGACCTCGCGACGCATCTCGGCAAGGAATTCGTCGATGCGAGGGCCGTCGGAGCAGAAACCGCCCGGATTGGAATAGCCTTCCGGCCCGACCGGCTCATCGGCGATCTCGCTGCCGGTCTCGCCCGGCAGACGGCCATTACGGTCGATGATTTTGGAAATCTGTGTGATCACATCCATGCGGAAGCCGTCGATGCCGCGGTCCATCCACCAATTCATCATCTTGTAGACGGCCTTGCGCACTTCGGGATTCTCCCAATTCAAGTCAGGCTGCTTCTTTGAATACTGATGGAAGAAGTATTCGCCGCGCTTCGGATCGTACTGCCATGCGGAGCCACCGAAATAGGAACCCCACTCGTTCGGCTCGGCACCCGGAGTGCCCGGCTCATGGCCCGGCTTCGCCGGACGCCACCAATACCAGTCCGCATGCGGATCGTTCTTGTCGCGGCTGGCCTGGAACCAGGCGTGCTCGTCGGAAGTGTGGTTCACCACAAGATCCATCACGATCTTCAGACCGCGCTTATGCGCCTCAGACAGCAGCTCGTCCATATCGTCCAGGGTGCCGAACAACGGATCGATGTCCTGATAGTCGGAGATATCGTAACCGTTGTCGTCCTGCGGGGACTTGTATACCGGGCTCAGCCACAGCACGTCCACGCCAAGATCGGCCAGATAATCCAGCCGTGACGTGATGCCTTTGATGTCGCCGACGCCGTCTCCGTTCGTGTCCTGGAACGAGCGCGGATAAATCTGGTACACCACGGCGTTGGCCCACCATGGATTCGGCGTCGCGCCATTGGTACGGATATCGTCAGCGAGCGCCGGACGATTGTAAGAGGTCATTTTCAGCTCCTTCGCCTGTTTCATCAATTCATGGCCTTTTGCTTGCAAATCGTATAGTCGCAAGTTTTACTTTCCTATGCCCCGTTCCGATTGGCGCGTCGGCAAGAAATAACGCAAAAAGGCCGGCGGAATTTCCGCCGGCCTTTCATTTGACGATGCTGATGTGCGTCATTCGCCACTACTTCACGGCGCCGCGCATCACGCCGCCGACGACCCAACGCTGGGCGAAGACGTAGACGATCAGCACCGGAGCCATGGCCATCAGGTAGGAGGCGAATGCCATCGGATAGTTCGAGGTGAACTGGCTCTGGAACACATACTGCGCCAGAGGAATCGTCTGGTTCGACTGGTCCGTGATGGTGATCAGCGGCAGCAGGAAGTCGTTCCATGCCCACAGTGCGGTCATGATGGCGATAGTGGCGTTGATCGGCCCCATCAAGGGGAAGATGATCGTCCAGAACACGCGCCATGTACCGGCGCCGTCCATACGCGCCGCCTCTTCCAACGAAACCGGAATGGAACGGATGAAGCCGATGGCGATGAACAGGTTGGTACCCAGACCAAGAATCGTGTACAGAATGATCAGGCCAAGCTGGTTGTCCAGATGCAGCGTGCCCATCTGATGTGCGATCGGCAGCATGATGACGGTGAAAGGCACGAACATCATGGCAAGGAAGAAGTAATACAGGAAGCGGAAGAAGCGCTTGTCCATATTGCGGGCCACTGCGTACGCCACGAAGGTGTTGGTCAACAACGTCAGCACGATTGCGGCGACGGTGATGATCGCCGAATTCAACGCAGCCTTCGGATAATTGACCTTGTTCCAGGCGTCCACGAAATTATGCCATTCCCAGGTGGTGGGCAGGCTGAAGGTGCCGGCCTCGGCCGGCGTCTTCAACGCGGTGACGATTGTGAAATACAGTGGGATGAGAACGGTGAGCGACAGCACGGCGATCACTGCGGTGAGCCACCAGTTGATGTTGTGGTCGCGGCGGTACTTCGGCTTGGCAACGGTTGTTGTGGATGCGTTAGACATATTCGATGCTCCTTAACAGTCTGAGACGTCCCGTCGAGGTCGAGTCAGACCTTCTCCTTGCTGCTGAAGAACTTGAGCTGGACGAACGCCAGCACGGCCAGAACGATGAAGAAGGTGACGGCGTTCGCCATCTGATAGGCGTATTCGCCATTGCCCAGACCGTTCTTGAAAATCAGATAGGACACGGTTTCGGTCTTCGAATCCGGACCGCCGCCGGTCAACGCCACAACCTGGTCGAAGGCGCCCAAGGAATTCTTGAGGCTCAGCACCATGTTGATGGTGAAGAACGGTCCGATCAGCGGGAAGGTGATCTTCCAGAACTTCTGCCAAGCGTTCACGCCGTCGATGTCGGCGGCCTCATAGACCTCCGTATCGATGGTCTGCAGACCGGCCAGGTACAGCAGCGTCGAATAGGCCACGCCCTGCCAGACCGACAGGAACACAATCGGCAACCATGCCCAATCCGGATTGGTCAGCAACGAATCGGACAGCCATCCGATATGCAGAGCCTTGCCTAATTCCGGCAACGGCACCATGAAGATGTACTTGAACACGTAGCCGATAACCAGCACGGACAGGGTGTAGGGCACGAAGAAGATGGCACGGAAGCCGTTCTTGAACGCGATCTTGGAGTTGAGCAGCACTGCCAGGAACATGGCGATGAAATTCGTGCAGACAGTAATGGCGATCGCGATCAGAATCGTAAACAGGTAGGCATGCCCGACACGGCTGTCGGAGAACATGGCGATGTAGTTCTTGATTCCGATGAAATCCCATGTGCCATACCCCTGCGAATTGGTCAGCGAATAGAACGCGCCCTGCAGGAATGGCCAGTACAGGAAAATCGCCACGAGGATCATCGCCGGAACGGTCATCCAGTAATACGCCCTGTCGACCTTGCGATTGGAGAATTGGCTTACCTTCTTTTTCTTGTTGGCATTCATGATGTTCCTCCTCTCCTATCGGAAGTTACGAGCCTGGACTTTGTCGTATTCGGTCTGCATGCTGTTCAGGAATGCGTCGGTGTCACCGGACGAGACCAGGGACTGCATGAAACCTGCGATGTTGATGCTGGACGGCACATAATGGTCGCAGAAATCGGTGATGCGGTTGTCTTCGAAGAACGTCATCACATTGGCCAACGCTTTATCGCCGACGTACGTCTCCTTCAGAGGACCGAAAGCGGACTGTGCGTCGCAATAGTCCTTGATGTTTTCAGGCTCCATGAGAAAGTCCACGAATTCACGGGCCTCATCGTAGTGGTCGGTGTGCGCGCCGATCGTCAGCATCACGTCGTCACCAGCCGTAAGCTTCTGCTCATCGGCGTTATCGGTGGCCGGCATCTGCGCGAAGCTCAGGTTCATGTCCTCGTCGATCAGGCGCACCTGGGGAATCGCATACGTGCCAAGCGGCAGAATCGCGGCTTTCCCGTTGGCGAAGTCCTGCGTGGCCTGCTGATAGGTGATGGAAGGGTTGTCCTGCGTGTAGTTGTCGAAAAGCTCGACCAGTTTTTCGCTCACCGGCTGCCATAGGTCCTGGAAGGTCGTTTCACCGGTCTTCAGACCTGCATATTCGCTTTCCGGCACCAGCGTCGAGTTCAACGAAGACAGCGGGGCCTGCAGCGTCCATGGATCGGCGTAGCTGGCTTCCATCGGCGCGATGCCTGCATTCTTGAACGTTTCGAGCATGTCGATGAATTCGCTCCACGTCTGTGGCGGGTTGTCCGGGTCAAGACCGACCTGCTTCCACAGATCCACGTTGATGATGTAGCCGCTGGCGTTGCCGGCATATGGAATGGCATACAGACGCTTCTTGGAAGCGTCATCGGTCTGCACCAACGCCTTGGCGATATCGACCATGCCTTCGTTGAGATCGTCCACGACCGGATCGTCGGTGAAATCATGGAAGACGCCGGTTTCGGCAAGCAGACCATAACTGATGTCGCCGTTGATGGTGATGACGTCAGGTTCGCGGTTCTTCACCAGACGCGTACGCAAATCGGTGGTCGCATCGGAGGAATTGTTGACGTTGATTTTGATGTTCGGATGGGTTTTCTCAAATTTCTTGGCCTTTTCGACGAACCATGTTCCCGCTTCAGCCTTGTACTGGAAAAAATCCAGCGTGACCGTGCCAGCGTTATCGCTACCGCAGCCCGCTGCGCCGATGCCGATTGCGATCGCGCACGAAGCGACGGCGGCACCGCGCAAAGCACGCCGCAATCCCCCATGCCTTTCGTGAAAGTCGTGATTCATCAATGCTCCTTTGTCTCCTTCGAGATGAGGCTTCATTACCATATCCCGACAGTCCCTCAGCATATGCATTTCGTTTTTTCATTCCCACCACCAGCGCGTTCACGCATGTATGAAATTAAAAAACGCGGTATTTTTGACTCTAAGAAAGAAATAATGGCGATAAGGAGACTCTGTGGCACAAGAAAATGCGATTCCACCATGGTTTTCCGGATCTGAACATACGCATCGCGTGGCCCAAGCCATCGCACAATACGGTCCTATCGCCCGCACCACGCTTGCGCAGATGCTGAATCTGTCACAAGGCGCTCTTTCCCGAATCACCAGCGACCTGATTTATGCCGGGGTCATCGAAGAGCTGTCAATGACGACGGAACCGCAATCCCGGCTTCCGCAGGGCTTCACACCCAAAAAAAGCAATGACCGCCGCGGACGTCCACAGACCGCGCTGCAATTGTGCGCCAAGGCCCGCACCGTCGTCGGCGTCAAAGTACATGGGAACCTCGTCACATCCGCGGCGATCGACGCGCATGGCGAGGTGGTTTCGTCCTGTCATGAGCGCCTGTTCGAAGACCAGTCTCCCACGCATGTGACCGCGTTGATCGCCGAACTCGCCTCGGAATGCGCCGGAGAGGTCGAGGCTGCGGGACTGCCCCGGCCATTTGCCATCGGCATCGCAGTCGGCGGGCATGTGGAGCAGGATTCCGTAGTGACGTTCGCGCCTTTCCTCCATTGGAACGACCCGGTCGATCTTGGCCTGATGGTGCATCGTGCATCCGGGCTGCCATGCGGCGTATTCAACGACATCGATTCGCTGCTGGTGGACGCCTGCTGGTTTGGCCCCGGCGTCGGATTGGACATGTTCGCTGTGGTGACATTCGGCGCGGGCGTCGGCTATTCGTTGGCGGCACATGGCAAACCGGTGGATTATCCGGACAAGAGCTACGGCTTGGCAGGTCATATTCCGATTGACCCGGAAGGTCCCACCTGCCCATCCGGGCATGTGGGATGCTCGCAATGCCTGACCGATGACTCCATCGCGGAACAGTATTCACAGATGATGGGGCACCCCACCACCTTCGAAGAGTTCGCGCACGACGCACGCGAGCATCGCGCGCTGGCGACGCAGCTGGTGAATCGTACGTGCTTCCGCCTAGGCACCCTAATCGCGATCATCGCCAATCTGGCGATGCCGGCGAAAGTGATGATCGCCGGCGAATCCGCATTCATCGCTAAATTAGGCATCGACTCGATTCGTGACGGCATCAACCGATATCGACACAGCCAAACCGCCCCCGTTCCGTTCGTCATTGCCAATCATGATTGGCAATTATGGGCGAAAGCGGCGGCGGCCCGCGTCATCGTGCAGCATATCGGCTAACGCCGCGAAACCGATCAGACGCGAACGGCTTCAATCAGCACGGCCTGCGCCGGATGCAACGCCGGCGGACGAATACCGTACGCCTGCAGCGCCTGCGCATCCATGACGATGCCGTCCTCGTTCCACCAGCCGAGCGGGCTTTGGCCAGAGCCGGCCCACGTTCCGATACGGCCGTTCTCCATGCTGACCGGCAGCGGGCGCACACGGTATGCGGCGTCTTCGTCCAAGCCGGGCAAACGCACCGGAGCGGCCGGATAGGCGGCGGACGTGGTGAGCTGCGTGAAACGGTACACCGCACAGGACTTGTCGGCGGAGACGACGCCGTCCAAGCGCACGGCCGGATCGGAGCCGTCGCCATGCACGACGGTGCCTGCGGCGAAATCGTCACGATGCCGCTTGTAATCCTCCACCCACACGCGCAGCAGATCGATATCCTCCTGCGGCTCCTTGAGCAGATTCCACTCGATACCCATGTGTCCGAAGAACGTCATCGCCATGCGCAGCTCCTGACTGGTGGCGCGATGCGTGGAATGTGCCGGGCTGGCACCCACATGCTCGCCGATCATTTCCGGCGGGACCAGCAGCGACGTGTAGCGCTGAATGTCGGCGCGCTCGACCGGGTCGACGCAGTCGGACGCCCAGATGCGGTCGGCGACTTCCAGGATGCCCAAATCGACGCGTCCACCGCCGGACGAGCAGCTTTCGATTTCCAGGCCGGGATGATTTGCCTTCAGATCATGGAAGATGCGGTACGTGGCCTGCGTCTGCCCATGGATGGCCGGGCGGCCGGAATACGGGGATATCGCCTCGGTGACCATCTTGTTGTGGTCCCACTTGATATAGTCGATGCCCAGTTCGCCGACCAGCTTATCCATTGCGTCGTAAACATATTGGAACGCCTCGGGATTGGTCAGGTCGATAACCTGCTGGCTGCGGCCCTGCATCGGCAGACGGTTCGAGGTGGGCTTCAGCACCCAATCCGGATGCGCGCGGAAGGTATCGGAATCCGGATTGATCATTTCCGGCTCGAACCACAGGCCGAATTCCATGCCCTTGCCGTGCACGTAGTCGGCAAGCGCCTTCAGGCTGTGGTCGCCGTCGGGCCAAACATCCTGAGAGATCTGCCAATCTCCCAGACCAGACGTATCGTCACGACGGGAACCGAACCAGCCGTCGTCGACGACGAAACGTTCAACGCCGGATTCCACGGCCTTATCGGCCAGCGCGGTCAGAGTATCGTAATCGTGATCGAAATAGACGGCCTCCCACGTGTTGAGGATGACCGGGCGCGGCTTGGCCGCAATGCCATGCTGCGTGCGCCACGCCTGATGCACGTCGCGCAGATGCCGATGGAAGCGTGACGCGACTTCGTTCAGGCCGTCGCCATAGGAGCCGTACACCCACGGAGTCGTATACGATTCGCTTTCGGACAGGATGATTTCACCGCCGAACAGCACTTCGCCACCACCAATGAGCCCTGTCGTATACGGCAGTCGTTCCGCGGAGAGCACACTATTGCCGCTCCATGCGACATGCACGGAATACGCGTCGCCATGCTCGAATCCGAAGCCCGGAACACCTGCAGTCAGCAGCAGGGACGCGTCGAAATCAGGACGTCCGACAAGACTGGACTTGGCGAAACGGCCGATGGTGAGCGGCTGGCGTTGCGGGGAGCGTTCACGCAGGTGATGGCCGGTGGTGGTCATGATTTCGGTCGCGATGGCCGGCACGGGGAAGCCAAGCTCCACGCCGCCCACTTCGAGCGGCGTCGCGGCGTTGTTGGTAAGGGTCGCATGCTGACGGATCAGACCGTTGTCTTCCAGCTGCGCCTCCCAGGTCAGCGTAACGCCCTGCTCCGCGTCCGCGGCGGTGACACGGCACACGTCGTCGTCCACCGCGATGTCGGTGCCGGTGAACTTGCACAGCGTTTCATGCCCTTCACGGCGCAGCGTCAAACGCGGCTGGCCAATCCAGGATTCCGCCTGCGTCGGCAGAATGCTGGGCCATGGCGTATCGTCAAGAGCGCCGGAAACACGCTGAGGACGCTGCGCGTCATACAGGCCGAGCACGCTCTCGGGATCGTGCAACGGTCGGCCCCAATGCACGATATGCGGCAGCTGGTCGGCCGCGCAGACCAACGCATAGGCGACGTTGGCCTTCGGCGCCTGCGCGTATACGGCGGTCAACGCAGTGCCGTCGGAAGCCGTCCCATGGAAAAGTTGAATGTGCGTCATCGCCCCATCCTTGTTCAGTCGCTTACATTTCAGTACCGATGATAGGCACTTGGTTTTTCCTTGCTTTGATACGGAGTGTTCCGCGATGCTGGAAATAAAAACGCTATAACGCCGCCTGTCGGGTAACGCGTTTGGAGGAGAAAAACGCTGTGAGGATTTGGGCGCATTCCGATTCGCGGATGCCGCCATACACTTCGGGAGCATGCCCGATATGGGGATCGCGTGGAATATCCCAGACCGACCCGCAGGCGCCCAATTTGGCGTCCCATGCGCCGAACATGATGCGTCCGATATGCGTTTGCACGCAGGCTCCCGCGCACATCGGGCATGGCTCCAAGGTGACGACAAGCGTGCAGTCGGCCAGATTCCAGGCGCGCGACGACGGATCCCCATCGTAAGACATTCGCGAGGCCGCCGCCTGCCGCATCGCCTCGACTTCGGCATGTGCCAACGGATCGCCATGAACCTCCCGCTTATTCCGGCCGATTCCGATCACGTCCCCGTCGGCGTCCAATACAACGGCGCCGACGGGGACCTCCCCCTCGGCGGCAGCTTCCGCAGCCAGACGCAATGCTTCGCCCATCGCGGCATATTCCTTTGACAGCATGTCTCCAGTGTACGGGCACGGCAACATCTACCCTTACAAAGAGACGAGGCCATCCAAGAGAGGGGAAACATCGTGGACGTGTTCACATTGGTTCTGTTCATCGTTGCGGCAGTGGTGCTATCGTCCTTTCTCAGTCGGTTCATCCCCAAGGTGTCCACCCCGCTTGTGCAAATCGCATTGGGCGTGCTGATCGCTCTCACACCATCTTTCCCTCACGTGACGTTGGATCCGGAATTGTTCATCGTTCTTTTCATTGCGCCGCTGCTGTATCTGGAAGCACATGAAATCGACAAATCCGCATTGCTGAAGACCCTGACCCTGTCATTGTCGCTGGCCATCGGCCTGGCAATCGCCACCATGGCAGCCGTCGGCTTTGTGTTGCACTCGATCTGGCCCGCCGTGTCGTTGGCGGCGGCCCTTGCGTTGGGTGCTGCATTGGGTCCGACCGACGCGGTGGCCGTCAGCTCCCTCGGCAAGGACGCAGCACTGACGCAACGTCAGAAAAGCGTGCTGCAAGGTGAATCGCTGTTCAACGACGCCTCCGGCATCATCGGCTTCCAATTCGCCATCGCGGCGGCCCTCACCGGTGAATTCGAAGTGGGGCAGGCCGCCGGACGGTTCATTCTCTCGTTCATCGGCGGCGCGGCGTTCGGGCTCCTCGTCGGCATGCTCGCCAATCTGCTGTTCGAATCTTTGCGCGCATTGGGGTGGGAAAGCACCACCACACGCATCCTCATGGAACTGTTCCTGCCGTTCATGCTGTACATGGGGGCGGAGGCGCTCGGAGTGTCCGGTATCCTCGCCGTCGTCACCGCCGGCCTGTTTATCCGTTTCGACCGCAATGCAGTAGGACCGAACGTCGCCCGCACCAACATCGTCGCGTCAAGCGTATGGACCGTGCTGTCGTTCACATTGAACGGCATCGTGTTCATCCTGCTCGGCATGCTGCTGCCGAACGCGATGTCGGCCAGCTGGGATGACCCGCATGTCAGCAATCTTCAGCTGCTGGCCACCATTGCGGTCATCGCTTTCGTGGTCATAGCCATGCGTTTCGTCTGGACTTCCGGCATGCTGCGCATCGCCCGTGACCAAACCACGCACCTGCGTCGCAAAATGACGGCGGACCGGTGGCGATCGGCCGCCATTATGACCTTCGGCGGAGCCAAAGGCACCATCACCCTGTCATTGATGTTCACCATCCCCTACACGCTGGCCGATGGCGCGCAATTCCCCATGCGCGACGAGCTGATCTTCATCGCCGGCGGAGTCATCATCATCACGCTGCTGCTCGCGAATTTCCTGCTGCCACTCATCGCGCCGAACCGCAGTGCGCAGCATTCCCGCGAACTCGACGAAATCACCATCGAGGTGCTGCGGCGCACCGTCGAGGAGCTCACCGGACGTATCACGTCCGATAACCGTCGTGCCGTGCTGATGGTCGTCGATTCCTATACGAAACGCATCACACGGTTGAAACAACGCATCGGCGCCATCGATCCGGAGGGCTATCTGCGGCTGCAGATCGATGCGTTGAACTGGGAGAAGGATTACGTCATCGACCGCATCGACTCCATCAGACAACAAGCGTCAGCCGACGGAAGCCACGCCGAAGAACATGCCGAGACGGAGGCCTGCGAGCGCATGCTGGACCATATCATGAACTCACTTCGTCACGTCGACGCCGAACGGCATTCACGCAAGACATTGTGGCGGATCAAAGGAAGGGTGAGGGCGACACAGCGACAGATCACGACATTGCTGCGTCGGGCCGGCAGCAAGATCCGCCACACCACACCGCTGTTCAGCGAAGACGAGATCTTCGCCTGTACACGACGCATCCAGGTGGACGCCATTGAACACGTTATCAGCCGTCTATACGAGGAGATGCGCCACAGCACCTATGACACCGAGTATTGTTCGGCGCTGCTGCTCGACTATCGCCGCGCCGAGGCAGCGTTGCGTTCCAGGCCCGATATGGGCGTCAGCGCGGCGGCGATCGCACAGGCCAACGACGTCAAGCGCGAAAGCTACGGCATCGAATTAGGCATTATCCAGGACATGTTCGAGTCCGGCGACATCAACCGCATGCAAGCGAAGCGACTGCGCCGCAATGTGTATGTGATGAGCGTGGATGCAGACGCCAGCATGTGATTGCGGGCATGGGGCGACCGCAATCACATGCCGGTCACATCACGCCCGAAGCGATGTCGTTCGTCACCAGCCATTGGTCAAGATCGCGGAATTCGTCAAGGCTGACCGCGTGGTCCAGCTTCGCGTACTCCTTCACGGTCAGCCACGTATGTTCCTCCAGCCATGCCGCGGCGGCGTGCGATTCATACCTGGCAATCACCGTATCGCGCTGGCCATAGCCATAGAACACGGGGATGCGCATATCCGGCAGCCTGTCGTCCGCGGGCGCGGTGCCCACGACATTACCGGGCGCCACGAAACCGGACAGACTGATCGCCGCGCGGTAACGTTCCGGATTCACGCGTAGCAAATGCACGGCCAGCAAGCCGCCCTGCGAAAAACCGATCGGCACGACATCGCGGTTTTCCGGCACATGCTCCGCAACCCATGCATCAACCGCCCGCGCGGCGGCATACGCATCGCAATCCAGATCATCGCCGGAGGGCACCGCATCATGAAACCAGGAATACGCCCCCTGCATCATGCCGAAATCGGAGAATCCCGTGCCCGGCTCCTGCAGCACCAGCGGGGCACGCAACGAGACGTAATCGTTATACGGCGCTACATAGCGCATCATATCGGCCAAATCAGCCTCATTGGAACCCCAGCCATGCAGGCACAGGAACAACGGGCGATTCGGCGCGGTCATACCGTTGCCGCGCGACCATTGCGCATGCTCGACCGTCAGAGCATCGCCGAAACGCCCTGGCACGACTGTGGATTCACGTCCGACGATTGGTTGTGATGCTTCACTCATACATGCCACTATAGAACGCTCTCACCCATACGTCCGAGCGATGCCGCGAAAGGGCCGCCGAAACGAATCACCGTCCCTGTCCGGATGACGCCGGCAATGTGGACAGATCACCGCCCCACCGCTCCTGCAAAGCCGTCATCGTGTCGGTGCTGCCGAATGCCATCCAGCGTTCGCCACTCAGCACACGCCACTCCGACAGATCCATGGACATGTCAATCGATTGTCCGGAAAGCTGCGCGATCTGCGATTCCAACGGCGCAATCGACAGAGCCGCGGACGCCGCGGAATCAAACGAGACAAAAGCGACGCGTGAATCCACACACACTTCAATGCCGTTGATTCCCGGCAATCCCCCACTGCTCAACGCCTGCCAGCCACTGGTACAATCACCGGCAATCCGGTCGATCTGCTGTTCCATCGCCGTAATGTCATCGGCCGGCGCCTCATCGCGTACCGCCGGCTGGACGATGCCTGACGGAAACAGAATGCCGATGACAACGCCGAGAATCAACAGCAACGTCGCACACAGCATCATCAGAATGCCACCCGAAGCGACGCCGTGATGACTGGCGCGTTTCGGAACCGTCGTACGCGCGACAATGACCAGCAGCATGGTCAGGCCGATCAGCACGGCTGCCGTCAATGCGATATAACGCCCGCGCACCGATTCCAAGGCGCCAATCACCGCCGGAGCGGCCTCATGCACAAGGGAAGACGCCGCGGCGCACACTGCCAGCAGGCCGCAAATCAGCGCATACACGCGAAAATGGCGGCTCAGCGTGCTTGATAAACGCACATCCTGGGCGCGCATGCCCTTACGTCCATGCGACCGGTCGAATTCCAGTGAACCATAGTCGCTGTTCTCATCGTCGGCGCTGGCGAAGAAATCATATTCATCGTCTGCCATGACCATCACCTCTCCCGTGCAGCACCATTGCCGGCCATACCTGACACCAGTCTATCGGGGGAAAGCCGGAAAACGACGGTCCTCCAAATGAGTTTCGTCACAGGACCGGAAAAGGCGAGGTGGCTCTTGCGCACGACCGCAGGACCGCGTCGCGCGGTTCACAAGCCGTGATCCGTGTTCAGTCGGTAATCTGCGCCCTGTAGAAATGCTCATACGAACGGCTCGGCGTCGGACCGCGCTGGCCCTGGTAATGCGAACCGATCTCCTTCGAACCGTACGGATGCTCAGCCGGAGACGACAGCTGGAAAAAGCACATCTGACCGATCTTCATGCCCGGCCACAGCTTCACCGGCAACGTCGAAACGTTTGACAACTCCAGCGTGATATGGCCTTCGAAACCGGGATCGATGAAGCCTGCGGTGGAATGCGTCAGGATGCCGAGACGCCCCAGTGAGCTCTTGCCTTCAAGACGCGCCGCGATCGTGCTGTCAAGTTTCACATACTCCCATGTGGAGCCCAACGCGAATTCACCCGGATGCAGAATCCACGGCTCATCCGGCGCGACCTCGAACTGTTCAGTCAGCTCGCCTTGGTTCTCCGCCGGATCGACATACGTGTACGCATGATTGTTGAACAGGCGGAAGAAACGATCGAGACGAACGTCGATGGATGCCGGCTGTACCATTTCAGGCGTCCATGGATCCAAATCGATGTGACCATCGGCGCGGGCAGCGAGAATATCACGATCGGACAACAGCATTTGCGGTTCCTCCACGCATGGGTGACGCCAGCTGCATTTTCATCATCATTCAATCGCAGTCAGGCGAACGAGTGTATACGTATTGCTGACTATCAGTCTAACGTCGCCCCCAAACTTGCCCGCGAAAATCCACATGCCTACACCGCCGCAGCGTCAGTCCTCCGCAATCCCAGCAACTCATGCCCCCTCCCACATGTCCACTCTCAAAATGTCATAACAGTACTGATATGACATTTCGGCCCACCTGCAGCCCACTTTTTCGTCATATCAGCACTGATGTGACGTTCCAGGCTCCCCAACGTCCCTCAAACCGTCATAACAGTACTGTTGTGATGAATGAGTTGGGCGACTTCGGAGATGGCAATTCAGAGACGGTTTTTGGCGCAAACGTCAAATTCTCAGGAATTTCACAGACAACACGAGAGATGTGCCCAGCAACGGGTGGTTTCATAATAAACATCAGCAGACGCTGATCGAGAACACGACAGTTCCCGACAATTGAACCCCTTTCTTCTTCTCTCTCCTTTCTCTCCCCGGCGGTCACCCCGCCGGGGTTTCTTTTTGGCGTCAGGCCATCGCGCACTGCGTACACCCAAACGCCTCTGTACCGCGCGCACAATGTGCGAGTGTCACCCACACAATGTGCGTCACATGACGGGGAAGAGCACATTGTGCTTCAGGACAACGTACAATGTGCGCCGTTTGGACACACATTGTGCGTTATATATGACACCGGCGCACAATGTGCGGGTTGTACTCACACATTGTGCGCCGGTGTTGTACGACATTGCGCAAAGCTATGCAGCATTGCGTAGCGCTACACGGCGTAATGCTGCGATTAGAGCGGAACTACTTCCTGTTCTTGTCCATTGCACGCAGCACGCACTTGCGCAGTTCGGATGCAATCAGCACGAATGCGGCCAAGCCGATGCATTCCAACCATGCGACGGCGTCCAACGGCGTGGTGCCGAAGGCGGTGTTCAGGAACGGCACATAAATGACGACCAGCTGCAGCACGATCGAGATACCGATCGCACCCCACAGCCACTTGTTCGAGAACAGGCCGACGAACACGCTCTGCAGGTGCGAACGTGAGGCCAGCGCGTTGAACAGCTGAGCGAACACCAAAATCGTGAAGCCCATCGTACGGGCTTCGGTCATCTGAGCGTCATGGCCCAGCGCGTCCACGGAACGATCGGTGAACAGGCCGCCGGCCAGATGCATATCCATACCGATCAGGGTCACGGCCGCCATAATGATACCGATGTAGATGATGTCGCCCCACATCTGTGCGTCGATCACGCGATCGGTGAGCTTACGCGGCTTGCGGTTCATCACGTCTTCGGTGGACGGATCGACGCCCATGGCCAATGCCGGAGCGGCGTCGGTCAGCAGGTTGATCCACAGCAGCTGGGTGGCCAGCAGCGGCACGGTGACGCCCTGAGCGCCCGGCTGGGTGATGCCGAGGAATCCGGCGAGCATAACGCCGCCGAACACGGTGAACACCTCACCCACGTTGGAGCTCAGCAGATAGCGCAGGAACTTGCGAATATTATCGAAGATGCCACGGCCTTCGCGCACGGCGGCGACAATGGTGGAGAAGTTGTCGTCGGCCAGAATCATCTTGGCGGACTGTTTCGTCACTTCGGTGCCGGTAATGCCCATCGCTACGCCGATGTCGGCGCTCTTGACGGCCGGGGCGTCGTTGACGCCGTCGCCGGTCATTGCCGCGATGTTGCCTTGACGCTGCAAGGATTCAACGATCTTCAGTTTGTGTTCCGGAGCCACACGGGCGTAAACGGATACTTCCGATGTCGCCTTGTCGAAGGCGGCTTCGTCCGTAAGCGCGTCGAGCTGATCGCCGGTCAGCGCCTTTCCGCCCTTTTCGATGATGCCCAAATCGGAGGCGATACGTGCAGCGGTCAGCGGGTGATCGCCGGTGATCATCACGGTGCGGATTCCGGCGCGATGCGCTTCGGCAACGGAATCACGAACTTCGGTGCGCGGCGGATCGATGATGCCGACCATACCGTTCCAGATAAGATCGGTTTCGATGATGTCGCTTTGTTCGGCGATATCGGTGACCTCACCTGCGGCGTTGCCCTTAATGCCTGGCACTTCGGCAAGAGAAGTGACGTTCAGCGGACGATACGCCTGACCGAGGGTACGGTAGGCTTCGCCGGACAGGCGTTCGACGGTGGCGAGAATGGTCTGACGGTCTCCTTCGGTAAGCGGGCGAACTTGACCGGCCACGGCAATGCGGGAGCAGAAGCCCAACAGCACGTCCGGAGCACCCTTGGAGAACACAGTCAGCTTGCCGGCCTCGGCATTGTCCTTCGCGACAATGGACATACGCTTACGCTCGGAAGTAAACGGGATTTCAGCAACACGCTGGAAGTTCGAGTACTTCGCGTCGGCTTTCACCTTGCGGGCTGCGACAACCAGAGACACCTCGGTCGGGTCGCCGACGATGTCCCAGGTACCAGGCTTATCGCCCTTACGCAGTTCACCGTCATTCGCCAAATTGCCAGCGCCAAGCGTAGAGATGACTTCAGTGGCAACCGCTTCGGAGACCTGCTCGGAGCCGATGCCGACCATGTTGCCTTCCGGCTCGTAGCCGGTGCCAGTAATCTGCACTTCGCCGCTCGGGGTAACAACACGTTCAACGGTCATTTCGTTACGGGTCAGCGTACCGGTCTTATCCGAGCAGATAACGGATGCGGAACCCAATGTTTCGACGGAATGCAGCTTCTTGACGATGGCGTTGTGCATGGCCATACGCTGCACTCCGAGAGCGAGCACGACGGTAAGGATTGCGGCCAAACCTTCCGGCACTGCGGCCACAGCCAGGGAAACGGCCAGCAGCAGTGAGTCGATGACATCGTGAATGTCGTGGAAGCCTTCCATAACAGCCAGCGCGACAAGCACAACCACGGCGATGATGCACACGGCAATGCCGAGAATCTTGGAGACGTAGTTCATCTCCTTCTGCAGCGGCGTGGCCTCGTCTTCGGTGGCGGACAGCAGATCGGCGATCTTACCGACCTGCGTGTTCATGCCGGTACCGGTTACGACAGCACGACCGGTACCCTGTGTGACGGAAGTGCCGTTGAACACCATGTTGGCGCGGTCGCCCAAGGCCTTCGCACTGTCAAGGGTTTCCGACTTCTTGCCAACCGGCACGGACTCACCGGTAAGACTTGCTTCCGCGATACGCAGTGAAGCCGCTGCGAGCAGTCGGCCGTCAGCGGAAACCGTGTCACCTTCACCAAGCACGATGATGTCGCCCGGAACCACTTCGGAAGTGTTGACACGAGTGATTTTGCTATCACGCAGCACATTCGTCTGCGGTGCCGTCATCTGACTCAACGCTTCAACAGCCTGCTCTGCCTTGGCTTCCTGAATATAGCCGAGTACTGCGTTGACGATCAGAATCAAAACAATAACGAGAGCGTCGAACGGCAGCGCCTCGCCGCCTTCGGCGCCTGGAGCGGCGTTCATCTTTTCGATGAACCATGCGATGACGGAAATCACCGTCGCCGCAAGCAATAGATACACCAGCGGATCTTGGAACTGCTGCAGGAACTTCTTCCACTTCGGAACCGGCGGAGCCCCCTCCAGCTCGTTCGGACCGAACTTCTCCAAACGGCGCTTGGCCTCCTCGGAGCTTAAACCGGTGGACGGGTCTACATTCAGGGCTTGCGCTACGGCCTCGGCATCGGTCAACGAAGGATCGACATCGTTGAGCAGCGCCTTCTGGGCCAGAGTGGTTTCAGATTCCCGGACAGCATTCGCTTCGCTTCCGGACTGGTGTTGATCTTTCCTGCGATCAACCATAATTATCTCCTCGGTCTGCCGCGGAGTAGTCAGTCCTCATGCGGACGGGGCATGGTCCTCATCTCGGCATGGCAAGACTGCGCGGTCATGGGCATCGGCGCATATGCTGCCGATGCATCTCAATTATTATTCCATAGAACCTTTACCTTGCCGTGTAGCGAAACGGCGCAGAGCCCATAGCACATGCCCTCATCACAAGTTGAGGGGTGCTGGGACAATGAAATCTATGGCTACTAAGAAAGGTCCGACCAAGGGGTCGGGTGGAAAACATCGCAATAAACTGCGCGGTCACGGCCCTACGCCGAAGGCCGAGGACCGCGTATACCACAAGGCATACAAGGCCAAGAAAGTGGCCGATCGTCGTAAGATGGCCGATCCGCGTCTGGCTGCACGCCGTCGCGTCGCCAAGTTCACGTCCGATTCCGACGATCTGGTCATCGGCCGCAATGCCGTCCTTGAAGCATTGCGCGTAGGAGTTCCTGCGACAACGCTGTACATTGCGACACGTCTGGAACATGACGATCGCACTCGTGAAATCGTTCGCCTGGCTGGTATTCACGGCCTGCACCTGCTCGAAGCCGACCGTATGGAAATGGATCGCATCGCGCGTTCCAGCAACCATCAGGGCGTTGTGCTCAAGGCACAGCCATACCAGTATTCTTCACTGATCGAGCTGGCTGAGCGTGCCGAAAAGAAGGCCCGCGCCATGGAGGCAGCCAATTCTAAGGCGGCACGCATGTCGGCACGCCCGCTGTTCATCGCTTTGGACGGCGTTACCGATCCGCAAAATCTGGGCGCTGTGATTCGTTCCGCTGCAGCATTCGGCGCAAACGGTGTGATTCTGCCGGAACGCCGCTCCGCTTCGGTAAACGCCGCCGCATGGAAGGTGTCCGCAGGCGCCGCCGCGCATATGCCGGTCGCCCGCGTCGTCAACCTGAACAAGGCGTTGGACGCTTTGAAGGAACGCGGCTACTACGTTGTTGGCCTTGACGGCGGCGGTGATGCGCTGGTCGGCGAAACCGGCTTCGAAACCGATCCGCTGGTCGTCGTACTGGGCTCCGAAGGCAGCGGACTGAGCCGTCTGACCCGCGAAGTCTGCGATTCCATCGCCGGCATTCCGATGTCCAGCATGGTCGAATCCCTGAACGCTTCCGTCGCCGCGGGCATCAGCCTATACGCGGTCGCCCGCGCTCGTCGCGAAGCCGCAAAGGAATAATCCAAGCACCATACATGTTAAATGCCCGACAGCATTTCCACTCGGAAAGCTGCCGGGCATTTTAACATGGAAATCAGTGGCTCCAGACCGCGGCGTCCGGATCGTCGTCCGGATTGTAGCCGTCGTCGTCGGGGTCGTTGTACGTATATTCATCGTCGATGACACCAGCATCCGCTTCCTCAAGCAGCTCTCCCAGCGCTTTCGAATCCAGCTTATACTTCGGCAGCTCATCCTTGATATAGCTGCGCACGGCTTCGGCCATCGGCACATCGTGACCGACGCGCTCAGCTAAATACCAACGATGCGTCAGCACTTCATGGAAGAACTGCGCCTGTTCGATTTGCGAACGGTATTCGCGCGGAATCATGCGCACAGTTGGTTCGAACACTTCACGCATCCAGTCAGTGGCGACGATTTCCAAATCCTCGCCTTCACGCCACGTGGAAGCACGATACGCGTCCAAATCATTAAGCAGACGACGGGCCTGATTCTCCTGCACGTCAAGGCCTGTCAAGCGCAGCAGCTTACGGTTGGCATAGCCCGCATCCACGACGCGCGGACGCACCAGCACGCGCTTGCCATCTTCAGCGGTCTTCATTTCCAGCTCGTCAACGTCAAAGCCAAGCTCATTGAGCTTGTCAACACGCTTTTCGATCTTCCACATTTCATCCGGGCTGAACTTATCAGTGTCAGTAAGGGCAGCCCACAGCGAATGGTAGCGTTCGGACAAACGGTTGCCGATTTCGATTTCATCAACGTCGCCCGGCAGCAGCTTGCCGGAGCTCAAATCCATCAATTCGCCGATGATATTAGTGCGCGCCAGATCAACATCGTATTCACGCTGGCCAGAGGTCAGATTCACCTGCAAATCACCCGTTTCGGCGTCGACCAGGAATGCGGAGAACGCGTCAGCATCACGCAGGAACAGGACGTTCGACAGCGAAACATCGCCCCAGTAGAAGCCGGCCAAATGCAAGCGCACCATCAGTACAGCCAGTGCGTCGATCAGGCGTTCCGCGGTATCCGGACGCAGGTTACGGGCGAACAGTGCGCGATATGGCAGGGAAAACTTCAAATGCTTGGTGACAAGAATCGCTTCCAACGGCTCGCCCTCACGATTATGACGCCCCGTCACCACTGCAATGGGCTGAACGGTAGGTAAATCGAGTTTCTGCAAGCGACGCAGCAGCTCATACTCCCGTTCGGCGACAGTACGGGTAATTTCCTTCATGGCATAGACTTCGTCGCCGACATGTACAAAACGCACGACGTGGCGGGAAATACCTCGCGGCAGGTTGGCCAACAGCTCTGCGGGCCAAGTTGCCAGCGGCTTCTCCCACGGCAATGTGAACATCTTCGGGTTCGAACTTGCCGCGGTAATCGTCAGCGCCTGCGGCTCAGGTCTGTTTGCCGAGGCATCTTCAGCCTTCACCGACGTCGCTTTCATTGCGCGAGGATCCATTTGCGAGTAATCCATTCCTGCTTGCATCATAAAGCCTTATTTTACCTAGTGGTCTTCCCCTTAGACGCGATTGCCGGCCATCCATGAACGCGGCAGCGCATATACGTAAAAGAAAAGCCCCGCAACCATGCGGGGCTTTTCCAACGAGGCCTAAGAGAGGAAGAGAAACGCCTCGTTTAATGGTTGACAGGAGCGAGCTCCCGCCAAGTATCTACTAGTTCAGACGCAGCTCGGTCGACGGGGCGAACAGGTGCATCTTGGACGGATCAATCTTGATCTTGACGACCTGACCGACCTTCGGCAGAGCACGCGGGTTCACGCGGATCGTGGTGAGCTTGTTCTGGTCGGACATCAGCTGACCGGCATCTTCAGTGGCGCCTTCCGTGAGAATGTTGCCGTAGATGTAGCCATCGGAGCCCAGATCTTCGACGTTCATGACCTTCAGAGAGAACGCGTTCGAATCATCCGGGGCAGCCAGGCCGGCGTCTTCCGGACGGAAGCCGACGACGATCTGGCCGTTGTCTTCCGGAGTCAGCTTGTTGACGGCCTCAGCCGGCAGTTCAACGGTGTCTTCACCAATCTTCGCCTTGCCGTTGACCACCGGATGGGTGTTGATGTTCATCGACGGGGAGCCGATGAAGCCGGCGACAAAGACATTGGCCGGGCGATCGTACAGCTCGGTCGGAGCGCCGACCTGCTGCAGAATGCCAAGCTTGATGACGGCGATGCGGTCGCCCATGGTCAGAGCTTCGGTCTGATCGTGGGTGACGTACAGGGTGGTAACACCCAGCTGACGCTGCAGAGCGGCAATCTGCGTACGGGTCTGCACGCGGAGCTTGGCGTCGAGGTTGGACAGCGGTTCGTCCATGAGGAAGACCTTCGGCTCACGAACGATTGCACGGCCCATGGCGACACGCTGACGCTGACCACCGGACAGGGCCTTCGGCTTGCGGTCGAGGTACTCGGTCAGATCCAGAATCTCGGCGGCCTTCTCGACGCGCTTGCGGATCTCCTCCTTCGGGGTACCTGCGATCTTCAGAGCGAAGCCCATGTTGTCGGCAACGGTCATGTGCGGGTACAGAGCGTAGTTCTGGAACACCATGGCGATGTCGCGATCCTTCGGCTGCATCGTGGTGACGTCCTTGCCACCGATAAGGATGCGGCCCTTGTTGACCTCTTCCAAGCCAGCGAGCATGCGCAGGGTGGTGGACTTACCACAACCAGACGGGCCAACCAGCACCAGGAACTCGCCGTCCTTGATATCCAGATTCAAATCATCCACCGACGGCTTATCGTTGCCCGGGTAGATACGAGTAACATGGTCAAATACGACTTCTGCCATGATATTGACATCCTTTCAGAGGCAGGTACGTGCCTCACGATCCGTTGTAAAGGGATTGTTATCACCGCTCCAGCCTACGTCTTACGCCTTCGACAAAAACGCAAACCGCAGCGTTAACTTTTTGCCGGTTCATTGAAGGTTCTCTTCATTGAGCCATGACTAACTATACACGGCGAAATGTTAATAGCGCACATTTTTTATGGTTTTTTGAAAAATACAGGACATGCCGGCGTTTTCCACAGAGTTATTCACAGTTGTGAACATCTTTTACAGCATTGTGCCTTTGTGGACAACTGCGAAAAATACTCCGCCCCATCCCAAAAACACAAATAAAACCAGTCCTGTACAGTAGTAGTGCACAGCAGAGAGGTGGATACAATCATGCGCGACATCCGAATCGGCGTGGTCGAAGACGACCCGGCAAGCTGCCAGAGAACCCTCGATTTCCTCAATCGCTACCAGCAAGAGAACGACGTCCAATTCACCGTCTCCATTTTCGACGACGGCGAAAAAATAGCCGAAAAATATTCTCCTGTATATGACATCCTGCTGCTCGACATAGAAATGACGAACATGGACGGCATGACGGCCGCCCGACGAATCCGCGAACGCGACGATAGCGTCATCATCATTTTCATCACCGCGGCGCCGCAATACGCAATCAGCGGTTACGAGGTGCGCGCAATGTCATATCTGCTGAAGCCGCTCCCATGGTTCGCCTTTTCACAGGAAATCAAACGCTCGATCGACATGGTCCGGAAAAACGCCGACGCCACGCTGCTCGTCGACACCGCCAGCGGGCAAACCCGCATCGACCTTGCCGACATCACATATTTCGAGTCCATCCGCCACACCATCGTCATTCATACGCTTGCCGGCAAAATCTCAATGAGCGGCACTTTGAAGGACATGGAGTCCAAGCTTGCGGACCGGGGCTTCTTCCGTTCGAATTCCTGCTATCTGGTCAACATGCGGCATGTCGTCGGCGTCGAGGATCAGGATTGCGTCATGTCCGACGATGAACGACTGCGCATCAGCCGACCACGCAAAAAGACTTTTCTCACCGCACTGGCCGACTATATGGGAAGTACGCGATGAACGTGACGCTGACCAACGCGCTGCCGGACATTCCGCGCCTGTTCACCGCAATCTGCGAATGGCTGGCCTGCATCACCTATATCATCGTCATATACCGCCGCGTTCCATTGCATCGCACGATCATCGCCTGCATAGCCGGTCTTGCCGCGATGATCAGCATCCAATACTTCAATGGCGCGATGCCGTTGTGGTTTTGGGTTTTCGGCATGGCGACCGCTTTCGCCTGCATGTTTGCGATCATCTTGTTCGGCACAGGCGGTGGCAAACGTGAGACGCTGTACATCACCGCACGCGCTTTTATCTTAGGGGAACTGGTGGCGTCGCTGCACTGGCAGCTCGCGACATTCGTCGGCGTCTACCGCAATGTCGACGAATACGCCTGGCAGGCGGTTGCGCTGCTGATTGCGACATACGCGGCGTGCTTTGCGATGGCGGGAACGGCCGAGCGCGGGAATTTCAGCAGCGTTTCCCCGACGCTGCCGTCCGTTTCGACAACGGTGATGACGGTGGCGATTATGCTGGTGACATTCGCCATGAGCAATCTGAGCTTTATCTCCACGAATACGCCGTTTTCCGGCAGCGTCGGGCAAGAAGTGTTCTACATCCGCACCTTGGTGGATTTCTGCGGATTCGCGATTCTATACGCGCAGCAGGAACAGGTACAACGACTTGAGGCCAGGACGGAATTGGCGTCGATTAACGCGCAGCTGGTCAGCCAGCATCAGGAATATCTGCAGTCCAAGGAAAACATTGAATCCTTGGGACGTCTTGCACATGATCTGAAGCACCAAATCACCGCTCTGCGCGCTGAGGTGGACCCCGAGCATGTCGCCACCGGCTTCGAGCAGCTTGAAGCGTCGGTGCAGAGATACAGCGTGCAGCAGCATACCGGCAATCCTGTGCTGGACGTCATTCTGACGGCGAAAACACGCGTCTGCGCCGAGCATGGCATCACATTGACCGCCGTCGCCGATGGTAAACTGCTATCCGGCATGTCCTCGATGGATATCGCCTCCTTGTTCGGCAATGCTTTGGACAACGCCATCGAAGCGACGTCGCAGTTGCATGACCCCGAGCAGCGGCTCATCCGATTGGCCCTGTACGGGCAAGGACGTTTCACGGTAATCCGTATCGAGAACTACTACGACTCCGCGCTGAAGAAGGACACGGAAGGCAATCTGCGCACGACGAAACGCAACGACACGCATCGCCACGGATTCGGCGTCAAATCGATACGGCATATCGCACAGCAGTATGACGGCGAAGTAACGATTCACGCGGAAGATCATTGGTTCACGTTGACGGTGTTGCTGCCTCGGTGACCGCCGATCGTCATCGGCTCACTTTCCGTTGAACGCATGGGCGGCGCATGCACGCGTCAAAATAGGGGCCTCCCCATGGGGAGGCCCCTATCCGTATGTTTCCGAAGGCACGGGCGCAGTTCGGTCAGCCCTTCTTTTCCGGTTCGCCTTCCGGGAAGATGATCTTGAAGACGAAGAAGAAGATCACCATGGAGACGCCGCCCGTGATGAACGTGACCAGAAGGTTGTACACGGCCAGCGGCACATAGGCCTGGGCGATCGGCATCCACAGATTGTTGAAGCCGTTGCAGATCAGCGAAATCACGATCCAGGCGATGAAATACCACATCGCCTGGTACACCGGGTTGCCGTGGCTCTTGAACGTGATGTTGCGCTGCAACGGGAAGTTGATGCACTGGGCTAGGAACGAACCGACCTCATAGCTGATGAAGTAGCCCAGACCGCCACCGATCATGACCGCACCGGACGAATCGTAGACGACGTTATAGCCAAGCAGGCTCCACGTGAAATCCACGCCGAACAGGTTCATGTGCACCTGCGGCCACATGAATTCCGTGCCGGCAAGCCCCTTGCCCAGGATCGGCGGCAGGAACGTAAACACCAGATACTGGAAAATCGTCACGCCCATGCTGAAGACGAAGAAGTAGAAAATCTGATAGACCCACTTCGCCAGCACCGGATGGTTGCGGGAGAATTCACCCCACACACGGAGCCACCACGCGACCAACGCGTTGGGATTCTCCTTGACTACGGCCTGCTGATTGCTCTTCTCACTCATTGCTCAAGCTCCTTCGCTGTACGCTTGTTAGCGGATTGGTTGCGGAAGAATCCCGCGATCACGCCGCCGAGACCACGGAACGTGTGCCCGTTGGCGATACGGACGATGGCGTCAACCATTGCGGAATCTACCATGCCCTGAGTCATCTTGCTCATGGCGCGCGGCGGCATGTTCAGGATGAACAGCGTGTTCAGGTCAGGCGCACCGGTCTTCTGACGGACCTTCGCCTCGCGGCTGACCAGAGTCTTGGCCACCGTGCGCGCGGCGAAGCCCTTGGAATCCACCCAGGAAGAAATCGGGTCATTCACACCGAACGTCACCGGCTTGCCGGGGGCAACGATCTCATGGCCGAACAGCGTGGCCATTTCGGCGTCGGTGACTTCCTTGACACGTCCGGTCAGGTATGCTCCAAGAGCCGGATCGGCCGGTTTCGGATTGGCGTCACCGGCAACGGCGAAACGGGTTTCCAACGGCAGGTGCTCGGCATTGTCGCCGACCATCAGCGTCCAGATACCGGATTCGATCTTCCACGCATTGGATTCGACATCGAAATGACGGAACGTGTAACGGTCGAAATCGACGCGTACGGTCTTGCTTTCATGCGCGTCAAGCCAAACCTTCCGGAAGCCCTTCAACTCGCGGGCCGGACGCAGCACGCCGCCTTCGACGCCCCGGACATACAGCTGGGCGACCGTGGCGCCGGCGACATCGGAATCGTTGGTTATGGTAAATTCCACGCCGGTTTCGTCGGCGACCAGACCGGAATACGTGAACGTGCTGTAGCTCAGACCGTAGCCGAACGGGAAACGCACCGGCATGGAAACCGTCTCGTAGTAGCGGTAGCCAACGAACGGGCCTTCACGGTAGATCGCGTCACGGCCGATGGCGGGATACCAGCCAGCGCTCGGGCAGTCCTCATAGCGCATCGGCCAGGTTTCAGTCAGATGTCCGGACGGGTTGACTTCGCCGGTCAGCACACGCACTGCGGCGGATGCGCCGGCCTGACCAGACAGACCGATGTACAGCACGGAAGCCACATCATTGAACCAGGGCAGCTCAACCGGAGAGCCGGCGACCAGCACGGCCACAATCGGCTTGCCGGCCTTCTTCAGACCTTCGATCATGTCATTCTGCACCTGCGGAATGGCCATCGTGGAACGATCCAAGCCTTCCGATTCGCTGCGCTCGTCAAGACCGATGACAGCGATCACGACATCGACGTCATCGCGGGAGGCCAATGCGGCGGCATCATCAATCAGCTTCTTGTTCGCAACACCCTGGCGATCATATCCCTGGCTGTAGCCCGTAACGGACACCTTATCGCTGTGATTCAGCTCATCAAGCAGGTTCTCCTCGCGGGTGGCGTTCACCTTCGACGAACCGGATCCCTGGAAACGGGCGGCCTTCGCCATATCACCGACGACGGCGACGCGAACGCCCTGCTTCAGCGGCAGCGCGGCATCATCGTTCTTCAACAGCACGCTGGCGTTTTCGGCGACACGGCGCGCGACCTCATGATGCGCCTTCGCAACGGCATCAGTCAGCAGATCGTCACGGCCGACTCCTTCCGTCTTCGTCAGCTTCGCGATCTTCGCAACCTCGGCGGCGCGCGCATTCAGATCAGCCTCCGACAGCGTGCCGGCGGCGACCGCACCGACCAGCTCGCGCACGGACGTGTATCCCGGAGACGGCATTTCCAGCGAGCCGCCGGCCTTCACGGCGGCGACGGCGGAATTGGAACCGCCCCAATCGGAAACGACCATGCCATCGAAGCCCCACTCGTCACGCAGAATCTCCTGCAGCAGGTGCTTGTTCTCGTGAGCGTACACACCGTTGATTTCGTTGTACGAGGTCATGATCGTCAACGGAGCGGCTTCACGAACGGCGATTTCAAAAGCGGTCAGATAGATCTCACGCATCGTGCGCTCATCAACCACGGAATTGCTGGCCTGACGACGCAGTTCCTGGCTGTTGACCGCGAAATGCTTCGGACAGGCGGCCACGCCATTGGACTGGATGCCGCGGATCAGACCCGAAGCCATACGGCCGGCCACAATCGGATCTTCCGAATAATACTCGAAATTACGACCGCACAACGGATTGCGCTTGATGTTCATGCCCGGGCCAAGCAGCACATTCACATCCAAGTCATGCGCTTCCTTGCCCAAGGCCTCGCCCATGGCCTGTGCCAGTTCCGGATCCCAGGAATTGGCCACCGTACCCGCCGTCGGGAAGCAGGTGGCGGGCTTGGACGCCCCCAAACCCAAATGATCGCCCTCGCCCAGCTGACGGCGTACGCCATGAGGACCATCGCTCATGACAAAGCTCGGAATACCCGCCTTATCGTTACCGCGCGAGTCCCATTCGGAGGCGCCGGAAAGCATGGCTGCCTTCTCAACGACCGAAAGCTCTTCGAGTTCCATTCGTTCTCCCTTGCACTGAATTGTCCTATCGTCACGAAGCCGCGCTGCTGCATCGCACGCGATTCCGTCGCTATCTTGATTCAAGCAGTCTGGCAGGCGCCGCATAAGGAGGATTACACAACCTGTCGTTTTGGTCGCACAATCGGTTGCCGCCTGGCATATGACCGTGCGCATATTCGAATGCCGCCGCCATGCGCATCGGCTCACCGCTCTTCAGCCCGAACAAAAAGCCGGCCGCGGGCAGCGGCCGGCAGGACGGAGCGAACGCCCCGGAGGAGAGGGGCGAACGCACCACATCATTCGGCCGCGGCCGCCCTACGTCCATGGAAACGCTTGATGGCCAGGACCTCAAGGGCGAGGAAGACCACAGCCGTCACACCGATCACCGCATACGTGGCGGTCTTCCAGATGGGAGCGGCGACGCGAGGTTCACCATCCGCATACTTCCAGCTATTGACAGCGGTATACAGGATGTTATGGGCGGAAGTGCGCAACGCCTGCACGCCCGTGGCCGACAGGTCGGTCACATGATTGGTGCTCTTGAACGTGGCCAACATCGCATCATTGCCGTTGCGGACAAGCTGGTCGCCGGTCTGATATCCGTAGTTGCCGTACCAATCGGTCAGGACCATGCCTCGGAAACCCCACTCATCGCGCAGGACGGTGTTAAGCAACGCGCTGCTCGCACCGGCATAGACCGGTCCGATGTAATTGAACGAACTCATGACCGCGCCGGTGTCGCCATCCTTCACGGACATTTCGAACGGCTTGAAATAGATCTCCCTCATCGCCTGTTCATTCGACCATGTACAGATCATATTGTTACGGTTGGTCTCCTGGTCGTTCAACGCGAAATGCTTCATGAACGCGTATACACCCTGCTTGCGGGCCGCAGCGATCTCCGTGGAAGCCATCATTCCGGACAGCGTTGCGTCCTCGGAGAAATATTCGAAATTACGGCCACCGAATGCGCTGCGGTGGATGTTCATCGCAGGCGCATACCAACCGGAAGCGTCCATGTCATGAGCCATGCGGCCGATCATGTCGCCGAATGCGGCGGCAAGATCAACGTTCCATGTGCATGCGAACGACGTGGAGGAGGGGAAACCGATCGAGCCGACGCCGGTGAAGGTATTGTTCAGCGAGGCCGGACCGTCCAAGTCGGTCAGGGCGATCTTGCCCACCGAGTCGATCGCCTGCGTGCCGAAGCCCGCATTCGCGCTCAGATTATCCATATCCTCCACGGTCAGCTGATCGAGCAACTGGTCCCAACGCGCGTCATCATAATCGGCACCGTACAGTTCGTATAGCTCGATGCCGTTATCGGCGCCGGTGGTCGGCATCTTATCCTCGTCGTTGTCGTACTGAGTCGGATCGTAATTGCTGTTGTTCAGGAAGTTGGCCTTATCTTCATCGCGCATCGAGAACGATGCCGGAGCGGCGGTCACTTCGTCATAGTTTGCGAAGTGATCGGCGCGGCTCAGATACGACAGACCGCCATTGGCATAATCGAATTGGTTCGTCGCAACCGTCGCGTCGCCATTATGGGTGTTCTCCGCCGTGTCATAGGTGATCGTTTCCGGCACATTCACCGTCTGCTCATCGAGCACCGTATGCGCGTCGGAATTGATCGAGACCACATAATCGCCTTTTTCAAGCACCCAGGCCTTGGCTCCCTGATAGTCATAGGAAGCCATGTCGTCGTCGTCGAATTCGATATGCAGCGTTTGGGAATCGCCCGGCTTGATGTTGTCGGTCTTATCGAAGGCAACCAGATTCGTCGACGCCTTTTCGATGCCCCCGTTGGTATATGGCGGGTTGTAATAGACCTCCACCACGTCCTTGCCGGCCACGTCACCGGTATTGGTCACGGTCACGTCGAATGCAATCGCGCCGGAGGAGGCGTCATAGGACACGTCCCCCATCTTCTGCTCAAAAGAGGTGTACGACAAGCCGTAGCCGAACGGGTAGCGCACCATGGAATCATAATCGATGGCGCCCTCATCGTCGGCGGTCTCGTAATACTTGTAGCCGACATAGATGCCTTCGACGTAGTCAACGAACGTCGGCGCATACGGCGTCTCGTCAACGGCGAATTCGTCCATGTTGTCATACAAGAAATCACCGAAGTTGTTCCACGTGGGGGTCTTGGTCAGATCACGAACAAAGGTGTCTGATGTACGGCCAGACGGGTTGGTCTTGCCGGCAAGCACATCGCCCAACGCGTTGAAGCCCGACTGTCCTGCCGGCGGGCACCACACCACGGAGGAAATCTGCGGATAGTCTTCCAGGAAATCGAACTGGAACGCATTGGCACCGTTGTAGACCAGCGTCACATCGTCAAAGTTCCTGGTGACCAGATCGATCATATCCTGTTCGGTTCGGCTCAGCTGCAGGAAATGCTCGCCCTTCTGGAAATCCTGATAGTCGGACGAATTTTCGTTATATACGATATCGTCCGCTTTCATATCGGTAGGCAGATCCGCGCCCTCGCCGCCGACACGGGTCAGCACGATGACCGCCTGATCGGAGAAGTCCTTTGCGTCGGCGATCAGATCGTCGGAGTAGTCGGCAGCCGGCACTTCGGGCAAAGTCCAGTCCTGATCGTTGATGGCCACTGTGGGACGGTCGGAACGATAGTCCGTATACAGCTTGGACAGTTCCTCGTTGGTCTTCAACCCGGCATTCGCCATGCCGCTCAGAATCGATACGGTGGGATACGCGTCAGACATCGAGCCGGAACCAGTGCCGCCGTATACGGGATTGGTCGATCCCCAGCCGAACACGTTGACCTTGTTTTCCTTCAACGGCAAAGTATCGTCATCGTTCTTCAACAACGTGACGGCTTCCTGCTGGACCTTGGATGCAAGCTCATCGGCCGCTTCAATAGTCGATTCCTGCAGCACGTGACGGTTGGTGGCCAGGTTCAGCAGACTGGATAACGGGCCGAACAACATCATCGCGATGACGACCACGGACGCCACCAATACGACCAACCAGGATTCGGAATGAACGAGCTTGCGCACGGCGACGTCTTTCACCGTCTTCCTGTTGACCGCGATGGTGGCGACGATCGCCAACACCAATACCACACCGATGGCGATCAAATACGGTCTGAGGTTATTCAGCACCGATATGACATCATCCATATTCACGCCGATCATGCTGCGTTCCTTTTCTCTCACGCCGACGCCATCGCCGACGGCCGCACCCCTTGCGGCAAGGTCACGATACCGTCGGTGCGGTCGGCACATGGCGGGGCATTACGCGAAACGTCCGATTCATCGCGCGAAACGCATGCTCATGACGTCACACCATCATGAATCCGCCGCGGATGAGGGGATGGGAATGACGATCGACACCGAGAATCGTTCATGCTCGGCGGTCATGGAAAGCTCTCCCCCATATCGTCTCACCTGACGGGCGATGGACCGCACACCGAATCCGTGATACCGCCGGTCCTGTTTCGTGCTGACAGGAAGACCGTTACGGAAGCTCGGCTGTTTATCCGCGGCATAGTAATTCCGCTCTTCGATGAACAGCAAACCGCCTTTGACGGACACGGACAGGTCGATCACGCGTTTATCGGGCTCCCGCACCTGCGCGACGCTCTCCACGGCGTTGTCCAGCAAGTTGCCGAACAGGGAATAGAGATCGGATCGCGCAAGAAAATCCAGCCGACGACCGTCGGCCGAGCAAACGAACATGATGCCGTTCTTGGAACAATACAGGCTTTTCTCGGTCAACAGCGTATCCAACGACTTGTTGCCCGTACGGAACATCGAATCATAGACGCGGATGTCGTTCTCCATGTCACGCATGGCTTCGGCATCGAGACGTCCGCCACCTTCGGATGCCGACGCGATGATCCTACGGATGTCGTGACATTTGATGTTGATCAGTTCGATGCTTTCCTTGGCCAGCTCATAATGCTGGTCGCGCAGGCGATCCGTCTCCCTGATGAGCAGAAGGTCGTCATGAAGATGGTCGTTGACGGACACCAGCATCATCACGGACAACGCCAGCGACACGCAGACGATGTCATAGACGTATCCCGTCAATTGCGTTTCAGCAGCACGATGCTGCACAAACACCAGATTGAAGACAATGACCAGAACAATCACGCCGATGGAGATCAAAAGCCATGCGATGCGACGCATCACGCGATCGCCGTCTATGACGAACCTCCGGCAACACAGCCAATACGCCATGCCATACACCACCGCATAGGTCGCGACGACCACACCCAAATATTCCAGCCCGATCTGGGGCATGCTCGCGGGCCAGAACGCGAAGCAGAACAGCTGGCATACGTCAAAGGCGACATGCTGCACCGAATAGCCGGCGGCCACAATCACCAGTGATTCAATCCACCGAAGCTCCGCACACTGATGCAGGACTGCGACAAGCGCGCCGGCACATAGACCGAAGAACCCGACCATCCGTATAATCCACGGAAAAATCTCATCGTACCCGTCAAAAGGACGCACCAGCGGAGCGTAGATGAACCCGCCCACAGTGACGATGCCCAGCAATGCCGCCGCGCCGACACGCGGCATGCGCCACCGGACATGAACGCAGAACAGCAGCACCGCACACAACAATTCAACGGGGAACGTGTAGAAAATCGCACCGAGTTGCACATCAGCCCCCATGGTATTCGACCAGGGCCTGCATCAGCGTCTTACGCCGCGACCTGCTGATCCGTATGCTCTCGCCATCCACATCGACCACATCGCCGTCCACCGCACGCACCCACTCCAGATTGACCAGGCAGTACCGGTTCGCGATGACGAATCCCACCGGCTCCAGCACCGATGCGGCGGCCTTCAGGCTCGACCATGTTCGATATTGCCTCTCTCCGACATGATAGATCAATGTATGATCCAGCACTTCCACATACCGGATATCCGATGAGGACAGAAACTGGGTTCCGGACCCTACCGTCAACGGGACGGTGACGTTACGACGCCGCCCGACAATGTCCTGCGCTTTGCGCATCTTGATGTCGAACGCGTAATAGTTCAACGGCTTCAGCAGATACCCGATCGCGTCCACGTCATATCCCGCAGCCGCATACTGCGCCATCTTCGTTGTGAATATCAGCACGGTCTGTTCATCGATTTCACGCAGTCGCCGCGCCGTTTCCAATCCATCGATGCCGGGCATCTCCACGTCGAGGAAAATCACATCGAATTCCGCACGGTAATCCCGCAGCAACGCATTTGCGTCAGGGAAATAATGCAACGTGTATCCTGCATCATCATCGTGGAAGTATCTTGCAACGAACGATTCGGTCACTGACGCATCACTGGCGTCATCGTCGACCACTGCAATGGATATCATCGACGCTCCTCTCTGCGGCACTGGCGCGAAATACGGAAACCGGACGTATTGGGGCAACACCGGAAACGGAAGGATGCGGCCCCGAAACAAGTATGGTGAATGGCCGGATCAACCATGTGGCAGATCCGGCCATTCACCGTATCCTCATCATGGATGCCCGTCCCAGACTATGGAGTCGGGCATCCAATCCACATCGTCATCGAAATCAGGCTTCGACCTCGGCGGCGCTCTTGGCGGCCTTGCGGCGAGCCAGGTAGCGCTTGATGGTCAGTGCCTCCAGACCGATGACCAGAACCGCGGTCACGCCCCAGACCACATAGGTGATCGTCTTCCAGATCGGGGTTGCGACTTCCGGTTCGCCATCCGCATACAGCCAGCTGTTGGCGGCCGTGTACAGGATGTTGTGGCAAGCGGTGCGCATGGCGATCACCGAGGTGGCGGACTTGTCATCGATATGGTTCGTGACGTCCGTGGTGGCCAGCATGGCGTCGGTGCCGCCACGAATCGCCCAGTCGGCGTCCTGATAGCCGTAGCCACCGAAGTAGTCGGTCAGGACCATGCCGCGGAAGCCCCATTCGTCACGCAGGACGGTGTTGAGCAGGCCTTCATCGGCACCGGCCCAGGTGTTGCCGATGTAGTTGAAGGAGCTCATGACCGCACCGGCGCCGCCTTCCTTCACTGAAGCCTCGAACGGCTTCAAGTAAATTTCGCGGATTGCCTGTTCGGTGGACCAGGTGCAGAGCATGCTCAGACGGTTGGTTTCCTGGTCGTTCAGGGCGAAGTGCTTCATGAAGGCGTACACTCCCTTGGATTCCGCGCCGGCGACCTGCTGGGAAGCCATGGCTGCGGAGAGGGTGGCGTCCTCGGAGAAGTACTCGAAGGTACGGCCTGCGAATGCATTGCGGTGGATGTTCATGGCCGGGGCGTACCAGCCGGCTACGTGCATGTCGTGGGCCATGTCGCCGATGCCTTCGCCGAACTGGCGAGCCAGGTCCTTGTTCCACGTGCAGGCCACGGAGGTGGAGGACGGGAAGCCGATGGAGCCGACGCCGGTGAAGTTGTTGTTCAGCGAGGCCGGGCCGTCGACGTCGGTCAGTGCGATCTTGCCGACGGAATCGACTGCCTGGGTGCCGTAGCCGCCGAAGGCGATCAGATTGTCCATGTCGTCGAAGGTCATCTGGTCAAGCAGCTCGTCCCATAGCGGGTCGTCGTATTCCTTGCCGGTCAGGTCGGCCAGACGCACGCCGTTGTCGGCGTCGGTGGTCGGCATCTCGTCGGAATCGTCGTTGAACTGGGTCGGGTCGTAGTTCGAGTTGTTGTAGAAGGTGGCCTTCATCTCGTCGGACAGCGTGTAATTCGTCGGAGCGGCGGTGGCTTCTTCCAGGTTGGCGAAGCCGTCGGCGCGGGACAGGTAGGTCACGTCGTCGCCACGGGTGTCGTCGAAGGCGTTGGTCGCGGCGACGGCATCGCCGTCGTGCGTGTTGTCGTCGGAGTCGTAGGTGATGGTCTCCGGCACGTTCACGGTCGCTTCGTCGATCGTGGTGTGGGAGTCGGACTGGATGGAGATTCCGTAGTCGCCGGCTTCCAGCACCCAGGCCTTGGCGTTCTGATCGTCGTAGGAGGCCATGTCGTCATCATCGAAAGAGATGGAAACGGTCTGGGACTCGCCCGGCTCCAGCAGGTCGGTCTTCTCGAAGGCCACGAGGTTCGCCGACGCCTTCTCGATGCCGCCGTTGGTGTACGGCGGGTTGTAATAGGTCTCCACGACATCCTTGCCGGCCACGTCGCCCGTGTTCGTCACGGTCACATCGAAGCTCACGGTACCGTCGGCATAGGTCACGTCGCCCATCTCCTGGGAGAAAGTGGTGTAGGAAAGGCCGTATCCGAACGGGTACTGCACCACGGAATCGTAGTCGATCGCACCCTCGTCGGCCGCGGTTTCGTAGAACTTGTAGCCGACGTAGATGCCTTCTGCGTAGTTCACAAACGCCGGGCTGGTTTCGCCCTCCTCGAAGTTCTCAGTGCCGAATTCGGTCATGTTGTCGTACTTGAAATCACCGAAGTTGTTATAGCTCGGCTGCTGGGTCAGATCCTTGACGAAGGTGTCGGAGGTCTTGCCGGACGGGTTGGTCGCACCGGCGAGGATGTCGCCCAGGGCGGAGAAGCCGGTCTGGCCGGCCGGCGGGCACCACAGCACGGACTTGATCTGCGGATACTCGTCAACGAAGCCGAGCTCGAAGGTGTTGGCGCCGTTGTAGACAAGGGTGACGTTATCGAAGTTGGAGGTCACCAGATCGATCATGTCCTGTTCGGTCTGGGACAATTCCAGGAAGCTTTCGCCGTCTTCGAAGTCGGCGTATTCGGTGGAGTTGTCGGTGTAGGTGATGCCGTCGGCCTTCATGTTCGTCGGCAGGTCAGCGCCTTCGCCGCCTACGCGGGTGATGACGATGAGGGCCTCATCGGAGAACGCCTTGGCATCGGAGATCAGGGAGTCGGAATAGTCCGCGGCCGGCACTTCCGGCAGCGTCCAATCCTGTTCCGCCATAGCCACAGCCGGGCGGTCGGCGCGGTAATCGGTGTACAGCTTGCTCAGGTCGGCGTTGGTCTCGATGCCGGCTTCCTTCAGGCCGTCCAACAGCGACGTGGTCTCGTAGTTCGCGTTCATGGAGCCGGAGCCCGTGCCGCCGTAGACCGGATTGGTGGAGCCCCAGCCGAACACGTTGAGCTTCTTGTCGCCCAACGGCAGGTTGCCGTCGTCGTTCTTGAGCATCGTGATGGCTTCGGACTGGATTTCCTTGGCCAGATCCTTGGCGCTGGCGATGGTGGTGTCGCTCAGCTCGTACTTGGTGGCGGTGGCGCTGTTCAACAGGCTCGCCAGCGGGCCATACAGCATCATGGACACGGACACGACGACCGCGACCAGGAACACCAGCCAGGATTCGGAATGGACCAGCTTACGGGTGGCAACCTCCTTGACCGTCTTCTTGTTGACGGCAAAGGTCAGCACAAGCGCCAGAACCAGCACAACGCCGATGGCGATCAGCTGAGGTGTCAGTGAGGCAATGACGTTGATCACGTCACTCCAATTGATGCCGAGCATCTGTCTCCTCCTTGTTCTCGATACTTCGACGACACGGACGGCGATTTCCTTGTCACCGCTCGTTTGCACCGGAAAAACGCTGCCCCGTTCTTCCGATGGCGAGGGTTGGTGTCTCCGCTAGGCTCACCGTTGAGGATTGCTCCGCATACACGCCCTCATGTCGCTAACCGCGATTTCACCAAATTCGAAGCTTCCTCGCATCATGCTCTGCACATCCTGTCGTTTCACTCGCATAATCTGCACGCAGACTGATAACGCAATCATTCTCATTCCACCGTCATCCCTTCCCGCGGAACACAGCAACAAGGCTAGGATGAGAACCATGAGCGACATGCATGCCTTGGATTTGAAGCCCGGACAGATTGTGGGCGGCTATACGCTGATATCCCGCTTGGGGGCGGGCGCGATGGGATCGGTATGGCGTGTTCGCGACGATGGCGGACATTCATATGCGATGAAGATTCTACGCGATTCCCTGTCGATGGACGGTGCACAGGATGAGCGGGAGCACCAGACCGCACGCGAACGGCTACGCCGCGAAGCGATGGCACTGCGGAAGGTGCGTCATCCCGGCGTATGCTCGATCGTCGACATGGAACTGGATGATTCCCTTGCCTTCATCGTCACGGAATTGATCGAAGGCAGGAACCTGCGTGAGGACGTCGGAGAGAACGGCCGCTATATGGGCGACGACCTGGAACGGTTGGCCCGTAAACTTATCTCTGCCGTGAAAGCGGTGCACGCGTCCGGCATCATACATCGCGACATCAAGCCGACGAACGTTATGGTGGCCGAGACGGGACCGGTATTGGTGGATTTCGGCATTGCCATGGGTGCAGGAGAAAGCCACGTGACCCGCACCGGCTTGGTGATGGGCACGCCCGGTTTCATCGCACCGGAGATCATCGAGGGCGCCGATTCGGACGAGATGACGGATTGGTGGTCGCTTGCATCGGTACTGGCGTTTGCAGCGACGGGCACACCGGTCTTCGGCACAAAGCCGATGATGGCGGTGCTGGAACGCGCCGCCTCGGGCAATGCGAGTCTGACCGGATTGCCGCCGCGCACAATGGCGGCCTTTCGTGCGGCGCTGCATCCGAACCGCGAACAACGCTGCACGCCGGACGAATTGCTGCAGACGATTTCCATGGATGCGCTTGATTCCACCGCGTGGCGAACCGCCGTCGCATCCGCCGCGACGGATGTGTCCGACGCGGAGATGATGCCCCCTTTTGACGGCATGCCGGAAGGCAATTTGCGTCGATTGTGGCACGATGATGATCTCGACGATGCCTCCATTGCCAGCATCG
The DNA here is from genome assembly GCF_056356435.1 of Bifidobacterium sp. LH_512. Classification (NCBI taxonomy): domain Bacteria; kingdom Bacillati; phylum Actinomycetota; class Actinomycetes; order Bifidobacteriales; family Bifidobacteriaceae; genus Bifidobacterium; species Bifidobacterium sp. LH_512. The sequence goes on along the minus strand of NZ_JBKEUE010000002.1, from coordinate 218,203 downwards.
AAACCAATGCCGATACGACGACGCATCACACGCGAATCATCATGTCCTCCGGAACAACCGTCATGCCGACAACGGCATCACCGTCGGAATCAGACGCGACGGCAGCCATGCCGACCGATGCGACGTCACTGCTGCCGGCCGAGAAGACATCGGGTCCATCCACCGGAGCGACCACGGCGATGCCCGAATCCCGTCCATGGCAGGCGGATCCGACGCAAACCGCAATGTTGCCGCCATCGTATGCGACTTCTGAAACGACCTTCGCCCCAACATATAATGCGACGATTCAGCCATCCGGCATCACGCGATGCACGGATCGACAATGTGCAGATCCGCAGTATGCAGGGCTGCAATTCGCAGTGCCCCAACCTCCTCAAACGACACAGAATCCTGCGGTGATCGCAAGAACCCATTACATGTCACGCAGTAGGCAGCCGCGCCTGTTGCTTGCGCTCCCCGCAATGATCGCCGGGGCGCCCGGCCTGCATTGGGCCGTATTGTGCATTGCGCTTGCGGTATGGGCCATCGCTTCGTATGGTTTCAACGTTGACGCGCAATTGGCACGGCAGGAACGTCGCATCGACGGCGCAAAGCATGGCTTCGATTGGCTGCTGCGCATTGGCGCGCTGCCTTGGCATATGCTGCGCGGGGCCGGCATCGCGATTACGCGTGCGCTGATCATGGCCGGCGTCGCCGCGACGACGCTTGCCGTTCTGATGATTGCGTTGCACCTGCCTTACGAACTACTGGATATCAACATGTTCGGCCAGCCTGTTCGACTGCCGGTGCCCGCGGATGGCGCATTCTCCACGACGGGACTCGCCCGCACGATCTCGTGTGCGGCTGGCTGTCTGGCCGCGGTCTTTGCTCCCGGCGGAACCTCATTGGCCTTGGGGGCAGGACGTCTTCGCGGAAAGGCCCGCTGAAAATCACGAGCCCGACGAAACGCATCATGCCGACGACTGTCCACGCTTGCACCGCGTCATATCGACATGCGTGCCCCGCGTCCATCCAATGCCGGATATGCCAGCGTCCCGTTATTATGAGCGTGAATCGTATGGGAAAGGATCATATATGCCACAGGATCCCAACAGTCCGGAAAAACGCCGGTCCCGCGCCGAGCGGCGTGCCGCCGAAGCCGCCGCGATGAAGGCGCAGGCCGAACAGTCGGCGAAGGAACGTAAGCAGCAGACGCTGATCGGCGCCATCGTCCTCGCTATCGTCGCCATTCTGATCGTCATCGGCGCAGTGTCGGTATATAAAGCGACGCATTCCAGCAGCGCAAGCGACAGCGTCACCGTGGAACAGGCCTACGGCCAACTGCAGGACGTATCGGTGAAGCCTGAGCGGGCAGACGATCAGGGCGGCGTCCTTATCTCCAAGGACGGCTACGGCACGTCGGTCGACGGCGCGCCCACCCTTGCGATCTATATGGATTTCCTGTGCCCCGGCTGCGGCAGCGTGCACCGCTCATTGGATGAAGGCCTGATTGAAATGGTGCAGGCGGGGCAGCTTAACGTCGACCTGCACTTCATGTCGTTTATGGATCGGCTGTCCACCGACGAATATTCCAGCCGTGCCGCGAATGCGGCGCTGTATCTTGCCGATCACGACGACGATCCGATGCACCTGCTGACATTCGTCCAAAAAATGTATGCGGAGGATTTCCAGCCAGGAGAAGGATCCGACTATGAATCGGTAAGCGACGAGCAGATAAAGCAGCAGATGCTCGATGCCGGCGTCGCGCAAGATGTCGCGGACGCCGCTTTTGGCCGTGATTATCAGGACTGGTTGGACGCGGTCAACCTGTATACGCCGAAGCGCTCCGAATTGTGGAACACCAGCGGCAGCTACAAGGGGTCCATGACCACGCCGACGCTTACGATCAACGGTACACGTTGGGATTTGAATGAGGTCGCCGCTGCGGACATGACGATTTATGACGGTCTTCTTGAAGCGATCGGCCTGTCCTCCGACGATGTCGGCAACGCCGAGGTGATGCCGTCCATTGGCGCCGACGGCGATCCGATTCCCAATATGACCGGGGAGTGATTCCGCTGCCGGAATGATTGGCCCGCCGATACGAATTCGTGCCGATGCGCGTGGATCCACGTCGGCGGACCTGTCTTGTCGCCGCCCTTGTCATAGGTACTGGTAAGCTGTTCTTCGTTCCTTCCGCACACGCACGGAGGGAAAGCACAAACGCCTCCTTAGCTCAGATGGCCAGAGCGGCCGCCTTGTAAGCGGCAGGTCGTCGGTTCGATCCCGACAGGAGGCTCTCTTTCGCAAAAATCACGTATGATTATAGACATACACGGTTCGCAACCATGTAGCAGGTCTTACCTCGAGTAAGTCAAATCCAGAAGCCTTCCCCCCTAACTCATGGCTTCTGGTGGCCGGACGAAGCGTTCCCCCAACCTGCTTCGTCCGCAGGGGTGCGGGACATCCCCTTCTCTCCCGCACCCCTTCTACTTTGCCATCCGAATCCACGATACGGCATGTTGTGCGGGTATGATCGTATTTACCGAATTCTTGGCCTTTGTAACGGCACTCACGATACAATTACGTGCGTTGAAATCAAACCGTCGGAAAGAGGTGTCATGGCTCGCAGATGGACTCCGCAACGGTTTGTCCTGCTTCGTCGTGTTCGCGTGGCGGCATGTGCCGCGTCTTTGGTACTGTCCTCATGCATCGTATTTGGTGTTACGGCACGAAAAACCGTTGCTCTTACGGTTAATGGCGAGACCACGACGCTTACCACGTATGCGATGAGCGTCGACCGGCTGCTCGATGAGCAGAAGGTTGGTGTCAAAACGCATGATGTGGTGGTATCCACTTCCGGAGAAACGCTGACCGATCACGCTGTGGTGACGGTGCAAAGCGCGTATCAGACGACCATCACCATTGATGGTAAGGAAGTGCCGTTCTGGACCGTGGCGACAAGCGCCGAGCAGCTGCTGGGCTTTTTCGAGGCGAACGAGGTGGATGCTTCGCGCGTCACCGTCAATATCGACAATGTGTACAATCAGCTCACCGGCGGCCTGTCCATCAATGAAGACGGCCCGGTGACGGTTGTCGCCGACGGGAAAAGCTCGATTGCGCCGAATGGCAAGCTGTCGGCGGCATCCATACTCGATTCCAAGGGCATCGTGCTGAACAAGGAGGATCGCGTCAGCGTCGAAAAGAACGGCGACGAAACGATTCTGCGCGTTCGCCGCGTCACGCATGGGCAGGAAACACGTACGAAAACCGTGCCTTTTGACACCATCACAATCGTTGACGCCAATTTGGCGCCCGGTCAAACCGAGATCCGCCAGCAAGGAGAAAATGGCGAAGTGCAGCAGGTGTATGACGTCACCTATGTGGATGGTGAAATCGAAAGCGAAGAGCTGATTTCGGAAACGACGACGAAAATCGCAGTCGATCAGATTATTGCTATTGGCCCGGATGCGTCGGCGCCGAATAATGGTGGTGCCAGCAATGGCGAGGCCAATAACGGCAGCGACAACAATACAGGCGACAGCGCCAACAATGGAACAGGTTCCAATAATGATGGCGATGCCAACAACGGCGGCACCAACAATAGCGGCAACGCCAATGGCGAGGCCAATAATGATGTCAACGCTGATTCCGGAAATTCTGATAACTCCAACGATTCTGGCAACAGCGACGCTAATGGTAACGCCGACAGCAATGGTGGCGCAAACAACAATGATGCCGGCAGCAATTCCGGTAATGACGACGCTTCCAACGACGATGCCGCCGACAATGGATCCTCCGACAATGGCAACACCGACGGCGGCACCGATATGTCGCAGTACCGTCTGTACCATCCGACACCGGCCCAGGCGCAGGCCTATGCCGCAGGAGCGGCGGCCCAATACGGATGGACCGGTCAGAATTGGACGGATCTGGTCAAACTGTGGACGCGTGAATCCTCGTGGCTGTGGTATGCGGAGAACCCAGATTCCGGCGCCTACGGCATTCCACAGTCGTTGCCGGCCGACAAAATGGCATCATTCGGAGCATTATGGCGCGATGATGCCGCTGTGCAAATCGATTGGGGCTTGAATTACATCGCCCAACGATACGGCAGTCCTTCCGCGGCCTGGCAGCATTCCGAAGAAGTCGGCTGGTACTGATTTCCGAACGGTTCCTGACGATTCCAATTACCATGCCGCCAACGCCAACGAAAACAGAAGCCACCAGAAAGACGGCAGATAGCAGAGCAAGAAAGAGAAGACGAGAAGCATGACTGACACCAACGAACATGATGCCGCCGAAGGCCGTCTGCTGGGCGCGGCCGACATTCGCCGTATCGCCGCCGATGCCGGCATCAGCCCGACAAAGAAATTCGGGCAGAATTTCGTAATCGATCCGGGCACGGTGCGTCGTATTGTGCGCGAAGCCGGCGTCACCGCCAGCGACCATGTGCTTGAAGTCGGCCCCGGCCTGGGCTCGCTGACGTTGGCGATTTTGGAAACGGGCGCGCGCATGACTGCGGTTGAAATCGATCCTCCGGTCGCCGAAAGGCTCCCGCGCACCATCGGCGAATATATGCCGAATGCGCTGGATCGTTTCCGCGTCGTCAATATGGACGCACTGGCTGTCACACCGGAGAATCTCACCGATTTCAACGATGACGAGCATTTCACGTTGGTGGCGAATCTGCCGTATAACGTGGCGACGCCGATTCTGCTGACGCTGCTGGAACGTTTCGATAATCTCGATACCTTCCTCGTCATGGTGCAAAAGGAGGTCGCCGACCGTCTTGCGGCCACGCCCGGCAGCAAAATCTACGGTACTCCGAGTGTGAAGCTGGCTTGGTACGGCAGTGCCGAGCGCGCCGGTAATATCGGCCGTAACGTGTTCTGGCCAGCCCCGAATGTGGATTCCGCGCTGGTGCTGTTCAAGCGTTACGCGGCCGGGGAAGGCCCGCTGACAGGTCTCAATTTGGACGCGCAGCAGGAGGAGCGGCTTCGCAAGCGTGTATTCGAGCTGATTGACGCGGCTTTCGGCCAGCGCCGCAAAACACTGCACGCCGCATTGAAGAAGATCATTCCAGCTCAGGCTTTCGACGAAGCCGGCGTTGACGCGACGCGACGCGGCGAAACGCTGACCATCACTGAATTCGTCGCATTGGCGCGCGCCGTTGAAGCATGTGAGGCGGCACAATGACCGCCTCTTCAGTCCAGAATTGTTCAGTCCACGACGATCTTCCGTCAATCGTCAGCGTCGATTGCCCCGCCAAAACGAATCTGACGCTGCATGTCGGCAAACCTCGCGCCGAGTGGGGCGGTCGCCATGAATTGGACACAACATATTGCGCGGTCGGCGTGTATGACACGGTTGTTGTTGAGGCGAAACACCCTGGAGCCGGTTTTTCGTTGCAGTTGGAGGGCGCGCATTTGGGCGATCTCGCTTCGTCGTGCAGCGAGATGCGCCGCAACCATGCCATGTTGGCGCTGTTTGCCATGGCGCAGGCTTGCGGGCGTGATCCGGATGTGGCAATCAGCATTACAAAACGCATTCCTGTTGGCGCAGGTCTTGCCGGCGGTTCCGCCGATGCTGCGGCCACCATACTTGGCTTGAACGCATTGTGGGGATTGCATTGGCCGATTGAGCGGTTGCGTGAGGTCGCCGCGACGTTGGGCGCGGATATGCCGTTCTGCTTGTCGGGCGGATATGCGCGCGGCACCGGCTTCGGCGAGCAGATCACAATGTTGCCGGATGACGGCGATGCTGCTATGGAATTACGCCGGCAGGGCTATGCGGGAACGGTATTGATTGGCGCATACAAGGCTGAATTGCGCACACCGGAAGTGTATGCGACGTTTGATGTGTTGGGCGCAGACGAACGTGATGATAATCATTTGCAGCGCGCCGCGATTTCGCTGCATCCTCGCAGCGGGCAGGCAATTAATGCCGCATTGCAGGCCGGCGCCACGCATGCGTTCGTTTCCGGTTCCGGACCTTCCGTCGTGGCCTTTGTTGCGGATGATTCCACCGCTACGGCAGTACGTGATAGTTGGGCGCAGCATATGTGTGTGGACCGCATCATCACAGCCGTCGCTCCGGCGAAGCCGACTATCCGTGCAGACCAATAATCGCGGCGGCTGATGCGTCATCCAGTGACGATATGGTGATAACAATTGCTTGCCCGGATGGAGGAATGGCATGACTCAAATCTTTGACGAGCGCACCGCTCGCAAACGTTACGTACAACGCCACCAAAAAAACGTGATCGTCATGGTGTCTGCGCTGCTTGTAGTGGCGCTGATTATCGCTTCGCTGTTCTTCTTCCATGTCGGCGGCTTGGGCCGCGCCAATTCCGAGCGAGTTCTGCCCAATTATGGCCAGACGGCGCCGTGCAGCGTCAGCAAGGAAGACGGCACGCATGCGGTGTATGAGAAGAACAACAATGTTCAGGTGCGCGTGCTGAACGGCACGTCCTTCTCCGGATTCGCCGGCGCGGTGAGCGAAGCGCTGCAGCTGCGCGATTTCAGCATGCAGGAAGCCGGCAATTATACCAGCACGAATGTGAAGCGCACCAAGATTCTGTTCGGCGTGAACTCCATTAATCAGGCGTATACGTTGGCCAGTAATTTCACGGACGCGGTTATGGTGATGGATGATCGTCAGGATGCCGTCATCGACGTTGTGTTGGGAGCGACCTTCAAGGATTTGAAGGATTTGGAGGATGTGCCGGAGGCCGGCACAAAGATTACAGACATCGAAGGCTGTGTTGCTGCGGATTCCATGACCGACCTGCCGTCTTCCGGCACGCAAAGCGATGATTCGGCCACGGATTCGAACGCTGCGGCAGGCGCGGAAGGCTGATTCGCAGGCTTATACGGTTTCCGCTCCTCGCCATCCAAATATCCGAAAACGTCCATTTGCATGTGGCCCGCACTTTTCCCGAGTGCGGGCCACATGCAAACCGCAACGACGTTATACAGTCGTTGCAGCCATGAGCTTCTCGCCATCAGGCCGCCGAAATCTCCTCATACCAGCGCTTCAATTCGGCGACGGCCGCATCATGCTCGACAGGACCGTTATCAAGACGGTATTCCAGCATATGCTTGTAGGCGCGGCCTACCATCGGCCCAGGTTCCAGGCCAAGCAGTTCCATGATTTCATCGCCATTCACATCCGGACGGATGGCATCGAAATCCTCCTTCTCTTTCAGGTCGCGTACACGCTGTTCCATCTCGTCCATTGCGGCGGAGAAGGTCATGGCCTTGCGACGGTTCTGCGTGGTCACATCGGCACGCGTCAGACGGTTCAGACGCTCATACAAGTGGCCTGCATCCTTCACATAACGACGTACCGCGGCATCCGTCCACGGTTCTTCCACATAGCCATGAAAACGCAGATGCAAATTCACCAGACTGGCGACGTCTTCAACCAGATGATGGTCGAAATGCAGAGCCTTCAAACGTTTACGTGTCATCTTCGCGCCGACGGCGTCATGATGATGGAAACTGACCTTGCCGCCTGGCTCGAAACGACGGGTCTTGGACTTGCCGATATCGTGCACGAGAGCCGCCAGACGCAGCGTCAGATCCGGAGCGGGAACAGGACCGTCATCATCCGTTTCCAATGCAACGGCCTGCTCGATAACGGTCATCGTATGTTCGAACACATCCTTATGACGATGATGCTCGTCGATCTCCAATTGCAAAGCCGGGATTTCCGGGAAGACGATATCGGCGAGACCGGATTCGACCAATGCTTCAATGCCGGCACGCGGGCGATCCGACAACAGCAGCTTCGTCAATTCGTCCCGCACACGTTCCGCGGACACAATCGAAATGCGATCGACCATATCGGTAATCGCCTCCGCCGTTTCCGGCTCGATACGGAATCCCAATTGGGCGACGAAACGCACCGCGCGCATCATGCGCAGCGGATCGTCGGCAAACGACTGCCTCGGGTCGACCGGCGTACGCAACACGCCCTTCGCCAAATCATTCGCGCCACCGAAAGGATCGACGAACTCCAAGTCGGGCACGCGCAAAGCCATCGCGTTCACCGTGAAATCACGACGCGACAAATCGCCCTCCAGCGTGTCGCCATAATTGACTTCCGGCTTGCGAGAATCCGGGTCATACACGTCCGAACGGTATGTGGTGATTTCCACCTGCACTTCGGTGCCGTCTTCACGGCGACGCATAGCGCCCAACGTGCCGAATTTACGGCCCATATCCCAGAATCCGTCACGCCCCCAATGACGCAGAATGTGTTCGAATTCCTCGGGACGCGCCGATGTGCAGAAATCCAGATCATGAGATTTGCGATGCAGAAGGACATCGCGCACAGGTCCTCCGACCAATGCCAATTCATAACCTTCATCGGCGAACAGTCGCCCTAATTCAATGGCTTCAGGCCATACTTCGAAGTTCACGCCTACCCTTTCCGGCACAAGTTTTATGCATCTACCAGCATACCGTTACCCCACCTGCACACAGAGTTGAGTAAGGTGGAATGCATGATTACGCCCGCAGACCTTGCACGCATGCTTGCCCATGCTGCGGACGCGCATACCCAAAATGGCTTGGAACCGGACAAATTGCTGTATACGTCCGAGTCGATTTCGGTACATCGACAAGGTGTGGAGCGCACCGTCGTGACCACGACGCCGCCGGAATCTCAGAAGGAAAACACGTCCAACACGCCGACGCCGGCAATTATGCCGCAACGCCGGACCAGCGACGCGCCGACGACTTTCGCGTCTTTGGATGCTCAGGATCTGCCGGTGGTGCGTGAATATTCGGCAGGCGGTCTGGTATTCGACGATCGTGGACGCGTTGCGATTATCGCCCGGCATTCACGCAGCGGGCATCTGGAATGGTGTTTGCCGAAGGGGCATATTGAAAAAGGCGAAACACCGCAGCAGACCGCTGTACGCGAAGTGTTCGAAGAAACAGGCATTAAAGGCGAAGTAGTGGATTCCATCGCCACCATCGACTATTGGTTCACCGGAACCAGCCAGCGCGTACATAAACTGGTCCATCATTTTGCGCTTCGTCAGGTCGGCGGCGAACTGACTGTGGAAGGCGATCCGGATCATGAAGCGGAAGACGCAATCTGGGTGGATTTCCGCGAATTGGATAGTGTATTGAGTTATCCGAATGAACGAAAAATCGCATGGCTGTATGCAAGAAAGATGAATAGGCAGGCACAACAGTGAAGCATCGCGTCACACCGACAGATCGCCGGCGTTCCGCCCTCGGCCGGATATGGCATGTGATTTTCGCCGCCACCGCATCCGCAGCTCTTATGATGACGTGCCTTCCAGGATTGCCGGCATATGCCGAGGACGCGTCGCAATCCGACGCCAATACCGACGGAAACACGTCACAGGTCGGTGACACGCAATCACAAGGCGAGGCCGACAACGGCAATGTCATCACCGATATTTTGCGCGTCGACACCGCGACATCCACCATCACCGACACATCCGGCTATCATATGAGCGTCACCGTCAGCAACACCACTGACGAAATCATCAATAATGCGACGCTTACCGTATCTGCGAACGCATCATACTTATTCGTTTCCCGCACTGACATTCAGCAATGGGCCGAAGGCACCGCGCGAATCCCCACGCCGAGCACACTCGGACAGGCCGCAATCGCATCATTGAATCCCGGCCAAACGACCACCGTTTCCATTGACGTCGCCGCCGACGCGCGCATCATGCAATCATTCACCACGTGGGGGCCCAAACCGGTATTGGTGTCATTAAGCGACGATGCCGGCCACATTGACGCCATCCACACGTTTGTGACGCGATCGCCTGCTGATCTGAATAATGCGCAGACGCCAGCCTTGAATATCACCATGGCAATGCCGCTTACCGGCGACAGCTGGAGCGTGAATACCGATGCCATCGACGATCAGATTGCAGGCGACAGCGCATCCGATGTCATCTCCCCCAGCAAAGAAGCGGCGGCGCAGCATAAAACGTTGGAACAGACAATCGCCAAGCATGATGATTTGCAGGTCGTCGGAGATCCGACATATTTGACCACGCTTACCATGCCGACGCAAACCGATGGCATCATGCAGCCAGCCAATTTCGACATCACCAATTACAGCGCATACGACGATCGTGACGCTTTCGACAATGCCGGCATCAGCGAACAGGATTGGAATGCGGAAACCGCAGTTGACGATTTGCGCGATGCGCTCGGCGACGCGCAGGCGCAGTCGAATGTGTACGCATGGCAAGGCGACGCCAATTGGACACTGGATGCGTTGAACGTCGCTGCAGAGCAGGGATACTCCACTGTCATTGCGACACATGATTTTGATACGGACGACTCTGCCACTGTTGAAACCGGCAAATATGTCGTGCCGACCGATTCTGGCGACGTCACTGTGCTTGCCGCACAAAACGTGCTCACTGCATTGGCACAATCCCAGCCGACCAGCGCGCAGGCTGATGGCGAAACCACCGATGCGGGGCGTCTGTCGCGTTTCGTCGCGCAAAGCGCGTTCTACCAGATGGAACAGCCGTATGCGTCACGCAATCTGCTGGTATGCATGGATCAAGACGTCGACCCGGCTTTTGCGGACGCTCTGATGCAGGCCATTGAGCAGTCGTCTTGGCTAAACACCACCGATTTGCAGACGTTGGCCGCCGCCGATGCCTACATGGTCGGAGAGGACGCGTTGCAGGCCGTTCCGACGGAATCCGGATTGAAAGCGCAGCACAAAACGTCGATTGATACCGTTTTGCAGCAGTCGCAGCGGACCAACACAACGATTGCGCGTTTCCGCAACGCCATTATCGACGGCGAATCGACCGCCGCCAGCAATACTGCAAGCACCATTAAAGAATGGGCTTCCGGCCTTTCCAATACCGCCACGAATCTCACTTTGGCCGCGCTCGAAGCGGACGACGACTCACAAGGCGCATTGCTCGAAGCGATACGCAATATCCGTAGCGATCTTGGCGATACAGTGCGCATCACGCCGTCCGAAACCGTGTCTGTTGTCAGTGAAACGGCCAATATGCCGGTGACAGTGAGTAATGATTTGCCGTTTGCCATCAGCATTCAGGTGGCGTCCATCACCGATTCGGCGCAAATCGTCACATCCAGGCATGAAGATATTCGTATTCCAGCGAATTCCGAAGCTCAGGTGACGTTCAATATTCGTGTTATCACATCCGGCCGGGCGACTGCGACGACCACGCTGCTCGACCGTAATGGCAACGTATTCGGCTTATCGCAGACCACCACCATCACCAGCGCGCTGCAAATCAACGATAAAAGCGGCTTTGTAATCATCGCATTCGCCGTATTGCTGGGCATTGTGGGCTTGTGGCGCCAATTCAACCGTACGAAGGATCCCGACGAATGAGTTCATCAGTAGGCCGCAATTCACTGATTATGGCCAGCGGCACAGCCGCTTCCCGCATCACCGGACAGCTTCGTACGATTCTGCTGGCGTGGGCGATGGGCACAACCGGCATGGCCGCCAACGCGTACCAAGCCGGATCGATGATTCCGCAGGTGATTTTCACACTGGTGTCCGGCGGCATTTTCAATGCGGTGTTGGTGCCGCAGATTGTGCGCACGTTGCAGGATGACGATGCGGAAACGAAGCTTAACCGCCTGATCACATTCGCCATTGTGCTGCTGGCCGGCGTCACGCTGATTATGGCCTGCGCCACGCCATTGCTGACCATGCTGTATGTGAATGGCAATCCGGACATGATGGCGTTGACCAACGCCTTCACACTGTGGTGCATGCCGCAGATTTTCTTCTACGGCCTGTATACGGTACTCGGCCAGATTTTGGCGGCGAAAAACCATTTCGCCACGTACGCGTGGAGCTCGGTGGGTGCGAATGTTATCAGCTGTGCCGGTTTCACGCTGTTCATCGCGTTGTTTGGCCGTGCAAGTGAGCAGCCGCTTGATTTTTGGACCGGCAATACCATTCTGCTCACCGCCGGCACGTGGACGTTGGGCGTGGCCTTCCAAGCGCTGATCCTGTTCGTGCCATTGCGCCGTCTCGGCATTCATTTCCGCCCGACGTGGGGCGTGCGCGGCATCGGCCTTCGTTCGATGGGCCCGGTCGCCGCCTGGAGCATTGGCATCGTTATCGTCGATCAGCTGGTGAATATTGTGCTTACGCGTGTGACGACGGGCGCGCCCGCCCAGGCTGAAGCGCTGTATGGGCTGTCGCAGTTTGATGTTGCGGGCAATGCGACTTTCCAAAATGCCAATACGATTAACGTGCTGCCGTATTCGCTGATTGCGGTATCGGTTTCGACGGCTGTTTTCCCGCTGATTTCACGCGCTGCGGCTGCGCATGATCTGAATGCGGCGCGTAATGCCTTGAGCGAGGCTTTGCGCAATGTAGGTTTGATCATGTGCTATTTTGCGGCCGGTTTTATTGTGATGCCATCGGAGATCGCGCTTGCGCTGCTGCCTTCGGTCAGCGTGAAAGAGGCTGTGCTGATTTCGTTTCCGCTGATGACGTTGGCATGCGCGCTGCCGTTGACGAGCACGTATTTGATTATTCAGCGTACGTTCTACGCGTTTGAGGACGGGCGTAGTCCGTTCATTTTCACCGTGTTGCAGGTGGTGTTGCAGGTGGCGATTCTGCTGGGCGGTGCCGCTCTGCTGCCCCCGACGCAATGGGTGTTGATGATGGGAATTTCGTCGACGGTGAGTTATTTGCTGTCGTTCCCGCCGCTTGTGGTGATGTTGCGCCGTCGTTTTGCGGGCGATTTGGATGGGGCACGTATTACTCGCGCTTTTGCGAAAGCCATTGTCGCCGCACTGTGCGCGGCCATGGCGGGCCTTATACTGCGCACTCCAGTGCATTCCTTGCTGGGTGCACATGTGAATATATCGGGAATTCTTAATCCGGCTTTGGCCGGCTCTTTTGATGCCGGACATATGAATTGGCTGCAGGCCGTGGGCTCGTGCGCGCTGCTTGGAGTCGCCACATTAGGCGTGTATGTGATTGTGCTGAGGCTTCTGAAAACCGACGAGTTGAATGCCTTGTTCGGCATAATCTCTCGCCGTTTTCCGATGCGTAACGGCAGGAGTTCCGCGGACCATCCCGCCCGTTAGAATAACAACAGCGCCGGCCGGGCCGGGCTCTTATGCGAACGTGCGAATCGTAAGGTCAAAGGGAACGATGAAACCTCAATTGGGTGATACCGTCAACAACAGGTATGTTCTGGTGTCGTTGCTGCGTGAAGCGGGCGGAATTCAGGCTTGGAAGGCCAATGATTACCTGCTGTCGCGCGATTGCCAGGTGTTCATTGTCAACAATGCGAAGGCGTTGGATCCGGTGCTCGCTTTGGCTTCCTGCAAGGCCGTGACGAATGACGATCATTTCACGCATGTGTTGCAGGTGAATCGTGTTGAAGGCGCCATCGTTATCGTCACACGCCTTGATACCGGCATCAGCCTGTCCGATTATATTGAGGACGGATTGAGCAGGCCTTTGACGTTTGACGCGATACGTTCGATTATGTCGGAAACGCTGCAGTGTGCGCGCGCGCTGCTTGACGAAGGGCTGACACATCACGCGATTACGACCGATACCGTTCGCATTACACGTCACGGAGTACAACTGGCTGACACTCCGATCAGCCCGCTGCTGCTGGATCACACGCATGCTGAAGTGACGTCAAATGAAGTGCAGTACATTATCCGCCAGTTGGCGGCGTTGCTGTATGCGATGCTGACGCGTAAGCCGTCATATGCGATTGGCGATTTCGATCTTGATGCACTTGGCGACAATGTTCCAATGGATTTGCGTGTGATTTGTCGCCGTGGATTGGCGTTGTCGGATGGTGATGATGATTCGGTTGTCGCTTTGGCCACGTTGGATGAGCTGGATGCATTGCTTGGCCGTTTCACACCGGTAAGGGAGCTGGACGCTTCCGATCTTGATATTCCGTCCATTGATGGCGAATGCTCAATTATTGGGGCCGCTTTGGCGCCGGTTTCCGCAAGTGATATCAATGATTATCCGGATGGCGTTGTCACTTCGGAACGTGTGCCGGTTATGGATTTCCAGTCCCCGTACGGCATGGCTGCGGTGACTTCTCCGATTGCGACGGCCAATATTGCATCTTCTGCATCGAATGCCGAAAATGACGCTCCCGGCACGCTGAAATCCATTTGGGCGGAAAGCAAGCAGGTGTGGAGTCAGGAGAATCTCAATGGCATGAGCGAAACCGACCAGTTCTCTTTTCCACTGACTCCGACCGATTCCTCGGCCGCTGCAGCAGATGAGCCGTCTTTTGCCGAGTCTACTCATCGTCTGCCCGTGATTGCGCCTGATGGCTCCATTATTGAACCGGGTACTGCTTCGCAGCGTGAGCTGAATGAGGAGCAGCAGAACGAAGCGATTTCCTTTGTGCCTTCTCCCACGCGCAATATGCCGGTTCCGCCTTCGTTCGAACCTCAGGCGACGCGTGCCGCCAATCGCGAGAATCAGGAAGAGCAGGTTGCCGACGCCCGCCTTCTGGGCAATCTGCAGACGAAGGCCGTGGCTATTATCGCCATGGTCGTTGTTGTGGCGATTGCGCTTGCTTTGGCGTTGCATAGCCTTTCAAATCCTGTTAATGACAGCTCTTTCACGATTGACGAGAAGGATAACGCTTGGCCTGAGATGAACCTTGATGAGGTTCCGTTCGGCGATGGAACCGGCGCTTCGGCTGACGCTTCGAAGAACGATTCCGACGGCTCCTCTGATTCTTCGCAGGATTCTTCAACCGAGGTTGTCACCGCAGACAAGGACGCCAAGGCCGTGCCGGATCCGAAGGTTCCGGAAAATACCGTCGCATTCCAGATTGATAACCGGAACTTCCTGCAAAGCCCAGCTGGCCAGTCCGGCTTCGGCTATTACATGCATTTGTCACAGCCGGAAAAGCCCTACCGTATGGTTATTACGATTCGTTCTTCCGGCGGCCAGGGCTTTATTCGTGTGAATACAACCGACGATCCGACGCAGGGTGAGCAGGTCGCGCAATTCACATTCGATGAAAGCGGTACCACCGAGATCAAGTTCGACAAGGTACTGGAGACCCAGGATGTCATGCTTTGGGTTCCGATGGACAGCCTGCCCGGCAACCAGCTGTACATCGAATCCGTGGAGATCTACTGAGCCGTCTGACCTGTCAATCGTTCAGTTCCTCGGATTCCTCCGATTTCGCGTCGCGCACGCCATTTTCTCTTTCGGCCGCCATATCGTTTGTGGATATGCGCTGTAAGAGGAAGCAGCGTGCACGTCATTGAGATTCCCTATTGTGGAATCATGACAGAACAGATTCATGACGCAATTATCATCGGCTCTGGCCCGGCTGGCTACACTGCTGCCATCTATCTGGGTCGTGCCGGCTATCAGCCTCTTGTTATCGCAGGCGCTCTGACGCCTGGTGGCCAGCTGGTGAACACTACGGAAGTGGAGAATTTCCCCGGATTCCCTGATGGCATTATGGGACCTGACCTGATGGATAACATGCAGCGTCAGGCGGAGAAATTCGGCGCACGACTTGTCTGGGATGATGTGACGAATGTTTCGCGCGCAGACGATGGCCTGTTCACCGTCGCTTGCGATCAGGGCGACGTGTATACCGCTCGCGCCGTTGTCATCGCCACCGGCTCACGCTATCGTAAGCTCGGCATTGAAGGCGAGGCGGAGTATTCCGGCAAGGGCGTCTCCTATTGTGCGACTTGCGACGGTTTCTTCTTCCGTGATAAGCCGATCGTTGTGGTCGGTGGCGGTGACAGTGCCTTCGAGGAGGCCGACTTCTTGTCTCGTTTCGGATCTTCGGTAACGCTGATTCATCGTCGCAGCGAATTCCGAGCTTCCCGCATTATGGTCGAGCGCGCGCAGGCGAATGAGAAGATCAGCTTCCTGACCGATTCCGTTGTGGAACGTGTCAATGGAGACGATTCCGGCGCACAGTCCGTTACCGTGCGCAATGTCGTCACCGGAGAGACTTCCGACATGGCAGCCAATGGCGTGTTCGTTGCCATCGGCCACACTCCGGCCACGGATTTCGCCAAGAATATCGTCGAGCGTGACGAGCAGGGTTATGTGTTGGTGGCTGGAGCCAGCACGCGCACCAGCGCCGCCGGCGTTTTCGCCGCAGGCGACTGCGTTGACAGCGTGTATCGTCAGGCGATTTCCGCCGCCGGCATGGGATGCCGCGCCGCATTGGATGCGCAAGCGTATCTGACTGAGGAACGCTGATATCGGCTGTTGCAGGGCTGTGTATGACGAAGGGCCGCTGTGGGGTTCCCTCACAGCGGCCCTTCGTCATGTGTCGCTATGCTGTGCTGAATTATCAGACCCAGCCGTTGCCGGTATCCGTATCATCGCCGTCGGATTGCGGCATCAGCATGCCGAGAATACGATCCATATCTTCAGGCGAGGAGAATACGATTTCGATACGGCCATGCTGCTTGGTGCCCTTGATGGATACCTTCGTATCGAAATGATTTTCCAATCCCTGCTGTACCGGAGAGCCCAGCCACGGATTAAGTCGGTTGGTTTTCGGCTTCTTCGGCTGATCGCTTTCGGCGACCTTCATGGCGACGATTTCCTCAGTGCTGCGCACGGATAGGCCTTCCGCGATAATGCGATCGGCCAGGGATTCCATATCCTCATCATTGCGCAGACCCAGCAGCGCACGCGCGTGGCCTGCCGACAGCACGCCGGCGGCGACCTTCTTCTGTACTCCTGCAGGAAGGTTCAGCAGGCGCAGGGTGTTGGCGATCTGCGGACGTGACTTGGACACGGATTTCGACAATTGCGCTTGCGTCAGACCGAATTCGTCGATCATCTGCTGATAGGCAGCGGCTTCTTCCAACGGATTCAGGGCCACGCGATGCAGATTTTCCAGCAGCGCGTCACGCAGCATATCGGTGTCGGCGGTGGTTTTCACAATAGCCGGAATCGTGGTGAGACCTGCGATCTGCGACGCACGCCAGCGACGTTCGCCCATAATCAGCTCATACATGCTGTCCATACGATCGTCGAAGTTCAGCGAATCAACCTCGCCAAAACGTTCTATTGCGTCCTGAGAGCCCTTGTCGGCATTGTCGGCACGCTTGGCCGCGATTGCGGCTTCAATCTGCTCCAGAGGGCGTTTCCGTACGACGATAGGCTGCAGCACGCCGACTTCCTTGATGGATTCGGCCAGCTCGCGCAAATCATCTTCGTCGAAAATGGTTCTTGGCTGATGGGTGTTCGGTCCGACATCCGTCAACTTCAGTTCGACGAGATAGCCACCCTGCACCGGAGCCAGCTGCGGTTCCTCATTGCCGTCATCCTTCTTGGATTTCAACTTGGCTTCGGCGGCTTGAGCTGCGACCTGCGGCGTCGGATCAAGTGCGACGACGCCGGGGCTGAAGAACATGTCCGCCGGATGGGCGATATCGTTCAGACCAGGCATTTCAGCGCGGCGAGCGGAAGACTTCGAGGACTTGGAGTTTTTGTGGGATGCCGGAGATTCCTTCTTTTCGGCCTTCTGCTTGATCGCCGCAGTATTCTGCTGCTTTTCAGCGGTGAGATCGCCACTAGCCGCAACATGCGCAACGCCTGATGCTTTCGCCGTTTCGTGGACTGGAGTGACCTTCGGAGCGGCAGGAATCACCGAATTGGATGAGACTTCCTCATGCTGTTTGGACGCTTCGTCCTGTGCGCCGGGCAGCACGGGAAACAGTGCGCCCAAACCCTTGCCCAAACGTGTTTTCGTGGACATAATCAGTTCTCATTCCTTCTTGCTTCGATTGCCTGCAACACCAACGGGGATTTACGGGCGAGTTCCAATGCGGCCTCGCAATACGAGATGGCTCCCATGCCACGCGGGTCATAGGCCACAACGGTTTTGCCGAAGCTTGGCGCTTCGGAGATTTTTACCGTTCGAGGGATCGTCGTGTCGAGGACGATGGTCGGATAGTGGCTTTTGACTTCCTCATACACTTCGCGGCTCAAGATCGTGCGCCGATCGAACATGGTGATCAGCATGGTGGAAACAAGCAGCGTGGGGTTGAAATGCGTCTGGACCAGGCCAATGGTGTTGATCAGCTGTCCCAGGCCTTCCAACGCATAGTATTCGGCCTGAATCGGAATAAGCATTTCCGTCACCGCGCACATCGCGTTGATGACCAGCAGGCCCAGGCTTGGCGGGCAGTCGACGATGACATAGTCATAACGCTGTTCGCTGGATTCAAGGAAGCCGTCGACAGCTCGCTTCAGCAGTACATTGCGGTCCGCGAGATCGGCGATTTCCAGTTCGGCGCCACTCAGATCGATGGACGCGGGAACAACGTCAAGAGTTTCGAAGTCAGGACAGGTCTGCTTGACTTCGGCGATGCCCATACGTCCTTCAAGCACGTCGTAGATGGAAGGTTCGCCGGACGCATGCGCCACACCCAACGCTGTGGAAGCATTGCCCTGAGGATCCATATCGAGCAGCAAGACATGAGCGCCGCCTTGCGCCAAGGCCGCGGAAAGGTTGACCGCCGTAGTGGTTTTGCCCACGCCGCCTTTCTGATTGGCGACTGCGATACGACGGGTTTTCTCCGGCAGGGGGAACGTTTGTTCCTGCAATGCCGCATAACGGGAGGCTTCATCAGCAATTTGAATGCCAAGTGGAGAATTATGATCTCCAAAAATACGTTTGATGGTGTCTGCAGCGGATTCGACCGCAGCCGCCTCATCAATGCGCTCGGAGTCGCTCATGAACCTGTACCCCCTTGAAAGTCATTAAACATGTATCAGTTTCTTCAGTCGCATGGACAGTGTCGGACTTCATCCCACACTTTTCCAACATTGTGGATAATTGTGGATAAGCAGTGGAAAACTCATGCACCCCCATTGTTTATCCACCCCTCTAACGCGAATATTTCCAATACTTTTCCACGCGAATTCGCATCACGTCAAGAAGTGTGGATAAATATTCCACTTATGTAATCTTGTGGATAACTCGCTTATTTCCTATCCACAACAACCACATGCGTTTCTTCAAGCCCTTCGCCGACGGGCGCTTCGATCACACGCGGATTCACTCCTCCCCACTTGCCGATTTCTTTGGCTGCTTTTTCGATTTCAGCCTGCGCCGATCGTCCCTTCAAGGCAGCCAAACGACCGCCCGAAACCAACAAAGGCAGCGTCCAGCCCGACAGTTTCGTCATCGGAGCGACCGCACGGCAGGTCACCACCGCAAAAGGATGCTTCTGGGAAATCGGATTGCCATCCAAATCGCAAGCGGCTTTTCGCGAAGACGCCTTACCGCCGCGCCCAACGGCGGCAATCATCTCATCGGCGCGCGCACGTACCACAGCGACATTGTTCAATTCCATGGCGGAGGCGCATTCCTTCAGCCATTCCACGCGTCGCTCCATCGGCTCGATCAGTACAATATCATGATCCGGCAAGCATGCCGCCGCAACGATTCCGGGGAATCCGCCACCGCTACCGACATCGGCGACTGTTTTGAATCGACGATTTTCCGTCGCGCTCTTCACAAAAGGAACAATCGCGGCGGAATTCAAAATATGACGTTCCCAGATAATCGGCACATCACGAGGTCCGATCAGACCACGAGGCTCCCCCTCTTCAACCAACTTCGAATGAAAAACACGAAGTTTCGGCAAAGCGTCGCCCAATACTTGCTCCAGAATTCCGGAACCTTCTATCTCATCGTCTAATTTTGGCCCATCAAACACATCAGTCATACATGACATCCTATAAAAAAGCGCCGCACTATGGCGGCGCTAAGCGTGTTTCACGTGAAACCTGCAAATCAGGCGTCTACGAGATCCTCGAATTCATCGTCGGTCTCATCCACGGTGGCGCGCATGTACACGGTAACGTAACGGCGCGGCTCTTCGCCATGGGAGCGGGACTTCAGCCCCTCTTCCCGAACGACATCGTGAATCACCTTACGTTCGAAGGAATTCATCGGCTTCAAGTTCACCGGTTCACCGGTTTCACGAACCTCATCAACGGCATCCAAAGCGATGTCATGCAGATGCTGACGCTTACGTTTCAGGAATCCATCCACGTCAACGATCAAATGGGAACGGTCGCCCGTCTTCTGCTGCACAGCAAGCCTGGTCAGCTGCTGCAGCGCATCAACGACTTCGCCGTTACGTCCGATCAGGTTCTTGATATCGGTATCGTCATCGGCGACAATCTGAATCATCGGGCGATTGTTGCGAATGCCCAGTTCAATGTCACCCTCGTAATCGACGATATCGAGAAGCCCCTCCAAATAATCGGCGGCGATGTCAGCTTCGTCATTGAGCTGATCGATGGTCTTGTCATCATCCTGCGCCATAGTGACTGCTCCTTTTACATGAATTAATGATCAAGTCTACTGCCCCAACGGTCTCCCCAACGCGACCTCAAGATAAGGGCGTGTCCCGCACTCCGAACCGGAATACGGGACATTATTCGCTACTTCCTACGCTTCTTGCGCTGCGGCTGCTGGCGCTGATAACCGTTCTTCTCTCGGTTGGCAGCTTCCTCGCGAGCCTTCTGCAAAGCTTCATCTTCCAAAGAAGGGAGGCCGGCGCGTTCACGACGCGCGTTCTCGTTCTTGTGGTCGCGAATCTTCTTGGCTTCGGCGGCTGGGGAGCCCGGGGTCGGGAAGGCGTACACCTGCCACAACGAACGTCCCAGATTGCAAATGTTGTTGGTCAGCCAGTACACCAGCACAGCGAACGGCATGGCGACACCGGAGAAGATGTACATGATCGGGAACACCCACAGCATCATCTTCTGCATCATTTCGGCCTGCTTGTTTGCAGAGCCTGCCGGCATATTGCGCTTCATGTTGTTGTACTGCATGAACCACAAGCAGCCACACATCAACGCCACGAAGCAGCCGATGACGACTTTGCCCATGGAATCGGCGGTGACGAATGTATCGGTCACGTTCGTGCCGAATACCGTGGTTTTGGTGAATTCCTTCGCCGTCGCCACGTCGAAGGCGCCGAGCGGGGCACGCTTGCCGTTAGCAATATAAGGAATCGCGGACAGCGTGTAGAACATACACATGAACACAGGACCCTGAATCAGCATCGGCAGGCACGAGCCCATCGGGTTCGCGTCGTTATCCTGATACAGCTTCATCATCTCGCGCTGCATCGCCTCTTTGCTGGCGGCGTCGTTCTTGCCCTTGTACTTGTTCTGGATATGCTGCATCTTCGGCTGAATCGCCTGCATCTTACGCATCGATTTCATCGTCTTGTAATACAGCGGGAAGATGCAGGCCTGCACCACCAGCACAAGGAAGATGATTGCGAACACCCAGGAGAAACCGACGGACGGCAGTCCCAGCAATGTCAGAAAATCATGGAAGATGGCCATGATCTGGGTCATCAGCCATTCAACCGGGGTCAGCAGCTTGTACAGCCATCCCCAAAATCCGCTATCGAGCAGGAATTGATCTTGATTCATCGTCAGACCTTCTCCTTATCGTCTGAGGCCAAAGGGGTCAAACGAGGCTCCTCATGAGCCTTGGACCATGAAAATCGGTAGAAAATGGAGTATCGCCGCGGAACGTCGTCAATTCCCCCACGACTCCACGGACGACAACGTAACAGGCGTAATACCGCCAAAATCCCCCCACGCAACGACCCATATCGCAGTATCGCCTGCAACGCGTAATTCGAACAGCTGGGGTAATACCTGCAGCATGGCGCGGTGTTCGCGGAAATATGCTTCTGATACCAACGAATACCGCGAATCAGCACGTTGCGCTGGGAATCAGTGCTCATCAGCGTACGGCTTTCCGCCGAACAGCTGCGAATAATTCCGACATCTGCCTGTCAAGCGATTGAAAATCCGCGTGCGCTGCGCTGGGCTTCGCTCGAAGGACAATGTCGCAGGATTCGGGAAGATCGGCCTCGTATTTTTTAGCCAACACACGAAAACGCCGTTTGACGGCATTGCGGGTCACCGCATTGCCGACGGCTTTGGATACGGCCAGACCTATACGTTTGGCCGATGCATCCGCGGAGGCAATATCGCAGACATCGTCATGCACAAGATAGTGCACGACGATGTCTTCACGAGATACCCTACGACGGCGTTTGAGCACCGCAACGAAATCGCGGTGACTTTTCAGCCGTTCCACTGCTATGCCGTTAAAACTCAGGCAGAGAGGGACTTGCGGCCCTTGGCGCGGCGACGGTTGATCACGGCGCGACCGGAACGGGTGCGCATGCGCAGGCGGAAACCGTGCTTCATGTGGCGACGGCGGTTGTTCGGCTGGAATGTCCTCTTCATATGTAATGCTCCCGGTTTTTTGCCATGCTTAGGCACGGCTCCTCATGAGTCAAGCTCTACTAAATTACTCTGACCCCTATACCAAGTCAAAACAACAAACTTCTTTTCACATTTTTTGTCGATAACTTTTTCGCGGGCTATCCACAAAAAATGTTGATATTCCGCCGATATGCGGTTCAATCTTATCCCCATTTACCGAGAATTTTATTCACAAACGCATCTTTTTCAACACGCGAGGCGGTGGATAACTTCTAGGAATCGGAGTAAAAAGGTAATTTGTACTTATATTCGGTGTGCATATCGGGGAGGAGGACCATGGAAAACACAGCACATGATCCGTCGGCGCAAGCCCGCGGCGTATGGTCCGACACGCTGGCACTGCTTAAAGTCAATTCCTCGTTGACCGCGCGAGACAAGTCCTGGTTCGAACGCGTCACTCCGGAAACGATGGTCGGCAACACCATCGTATTGAGCCTGCCGGATTGGGCGACTCAGGAAGCACTGCAAACGGAGCTGAACAAGCCGCTGCTCGAATCCCTGCAGATTGCGACCGGCCAGAACATGTTCCCGGCATTCAAGATCGTTCCGGTGGAGGAACCTGCAGCGGAACCAGAACCGCAACCCGCATTCCCTGCCCATAAATCTTCGAAAAAAGAGAAAAAAGACAATAGCGCCGAATCCTCCGCGCAGGGGCAGCTGCCTATTCCAAGCTCCATGCCGGAACAGACCTTCCCCTCAAAAACCCAGTTTGCGGGCGGGCGTAACAAGCCGCTGCTTGATTCCCAGACCCATCTGAATAAAAATGCCACGTTCGACACGTTCGTGCCCGGCGATTCCAACCGTTTCGCGCGTACGGTCGCTTTGGCCGTGGCCGAAGGCTCGGGCCGTGATTTCAACCCGCTTTGTATTTATGGCGGTTCCGGACTGGGCAAAACCCATTTGTTGAACGCCATCGGCAATTATGCGCTGTTGAAGGACCCCAAGCTTAAAGTCCGTTATGTGACCAGCGAGGAGTTCACCAACGAATTCATCGAAGCGCTGCAGACTCCGAACCAAAGCCAGGGCCAGATCGCGGAATTCAACCGCCGCTATCGCGAAGTGGATGTATTGCTGATCGACGATATCCAGTTCCTGGGCGGTAAGGAAGCGACGCTGGAGCAGTTCTTCCATACGTTCAACAGCCTGCATCAGGCCAATAAGCGTATCGTCATCGCCTCCGATGTGGCTCCGAAGAATCTTAAGGGCTTCGAAGCACGTCTGATTTCACGATTCGAATCCGGTCTGACCGTCGATGTCAAGCCGCCGGATTTGGAAACCCGAATCGCCATTCTTCGCATGATGTCGTCCATGAACGGCACCAATATTCCCAATGACGTGTTGGATCTGATCGCGGAACGTTTCACCGAAAACATCCGTGAGCTCGAAGGCGCGCTGACGCGTGTTACCGCAGTGGCTTCGTTGAGCAGCCAACCGGTTACGCGAGCGTTGGCCGAGCAGACCTTACAGGATTTCTTCACCACGGATGTGGAAATCAAACCCACCGATATCATTGGTCAGGTCGCCAAGTATTTCCACGTTTCCTTTGATGACATCGTCGGCTCGCGTCGTACGAAGAACATCGCCTTGGCACGTCAGGTCGCCATGTATCTATCCCGTGAGATGACCAGCATGAGCTTGGTCGACATCGGACGCGTATTCGGCGGCAAGGACCATACGACCGTGCTGCATGCATATACGAAGATCAGCGACGAGATGCAGGAAAAGCAGGAGATCTACAACTACGTCATGGAATTGACGGTTCGATTGAAGCAGCGCAACAACAAAAAGTAGGGGTTGGGCAAAAGAACGACACACCGGGAATGTGGATTATTTTAAAAAAAGTTATCCACATACTTTTGCACAATTGTGGGAAAAGCCTTTGGACAACACGTTAAATACTCCACATTTTTTGTTGATAGGCAGTGGAATTGCCCGGGCGCTCTGTGGATAAGTTTTCCGGCTTCAAAACCCGGTGGATAAGTCGCCTACTTTTCCACATACCACTCAAAAGTTATCCACACTTGAGTTATGCACATTTTTCGCGCTGTTACTAAGTAATTTTATGGTTATCCACAAATCCACCGGCTTTATTATTTCGATTATTTACAGCTTTATCGGTTCATAGCCATATCAACTACAGCCACATACCAGCGGCACAATATTCGAAGCCGATTGCCGATACAATTGCCTCAGTACCCCTGCAGAAACGAGGATTGACATGAAAGTTGAAATCAATACCCAAAGCTTTTCCGATGCGGTCGCTTGGACCACTCGCATCATCGACTCTCGTCCTTCCAACCCGATTCTTGCTGGCATTCGTCTTGAAGCTGCAGACGGAACTTTGCATCTTTCCTCATTCAATTTCGAAACATCCGCTCGTCACCACATCGATGCAGGTGTCGACGAATCCGGTTCCGTGCTGGTTCTGGGTAAGCTCCTTGCTGACATCACCAAAACCTTGCCGTATGAGAAAACCTATCTTTCTACCGATGCTTCGACGTTGACCATCACTTCCGGCAAATCAACCTTCACCATGCAGTTGATGCCGGAATCCGAATATCCGGATTTGCCGACGGTTCCGCAAACCCTTGGCCAGATGAAGGCCCAGGCTTTGATACAGGCCGTCAATCAGGCTTCCGTCGCTGTGTCCCGTGAAGAAAACCGTCCCGTACTTACCGCCATTCGCGTGCAGTTCCAAGGCGGCAACATCATTATGAGCTCCACCGATCGCTTCCGTCTTGCTCGATCCACCGTCGCTTGGACGCCTCAGCAGCCGGACATCAATACCACCGCACTGGTTAAGGGCTCTTTGCTGCGTGATGTCGCACGCTCTTTGGACGAACACCATGACGTCACCCTCAATTTGGATCCGGAATCCTCGTCGCTGATCGGCGTCGAAAACGCCGGCCGCATTTCGACGATGCAGCTGATCGACGGCGAATTCCCGGCTGTTGACCGCCTGTATGCCGACTCCTATCCGATTCATGCCGTTCTTGACAAGCAGGCTCTGCTCAGCGCCATCAAGCGTGTTTCCCTGGTTGCCGAACGCAACGCCCCTATTCGCATGATGTTCTCCGGTCAGGAATTGACGCTTGCCGCCGGAACGATAGACGAAGCCCATGCAAGCGAAACCTTGGAAGTCGATATGGATGGCGACGACATCACCGTCGCATTCAACCCGTCCTACCTGATTGAAGGATTGAGCGCCATCGCCGAACCGTTCGTGCATATGAAGATGACCACGCCGGTGAAGCCGGTGGAGTTCAACGGCCAGAAGGACATGGATTCCGATGAGTCGATGAATTACCGTTATCTGCTTGTGCCGATGCGTTTCAACAGCTGAAACGGCTGAATCGCTGATATCCGCATTCAATTTTCGAAAACCCGCATCATGTATATTTCGCGCCTTGCATTGGACCGTTTCCGCTCATGGGAGCATTGCCTGCTTGATTTGAAACCCGGCGTCAACATCCTGCAAGGTGCGAACGGTTTAGGCAAGACCAATATCGTCGAAGCTATCGAAGTGCTGTCTACCGGTTCCAGCCATCGCACATCATCATCTTTGCCATTGGTGCATCGCGGCGAAACATCAGCGGTGATCCGTGTCAACGTGCATGCCGACATCGCCGAAAGCCAGCCGACGACATATGAGGCGACCATCAGCGCACGCGGCGCCAACCGAGCACGCATCAATGGCGGCGCATCCTTGTATATGCGCGAAATTATCGGACGCATACCCTGCGTCGCCTTCACTCCGGACGATCAACGATTGGTTTCCGGCGATCCCGCGACCAGACGAAATTTCATCAACCAGGCCGGCTCATTGCTGGATATGCGATATCCGCAGCTGGTGCAACAGTGCACGCATATAGCCAAACAGCGGGCGGCATTGCTGAAAACATTGTCTGATGCGGGTCATGGCAGCGCGGAGTATTCCGCCGACGCCGCGTTAAGCGGCCTTGAAATATGGACTGGCCAATTCATTGAAGCCGGCATCGCGCTGACTCGTATGCGCGCCGACATCGTACACCGTCTTTCTGAGCCGTTCAATCGTATCTATCGCTCGTTGACCGGCGACAATCAGCAGGCTGTGCTGCAATACGAGCCGTCTTTTGACGAAGTGCTCATATATGAGGAGCCGGCGGCGGAAATCAGCCGTCATTTTCAGCGAATCTATCCGGGCGAAGTCGCGCGCGGGCAGAACCTGATCGGCCCTCATCGCGATGATATGACGCTGATGCTCAACGATATGCCGGCCCGTGAATTTGCGTCGAACGGCGAAATGTGGACGATGGCGCTGGCGCTGAAAATGGCGCTGTACGACGTGCTGGAAGATGTGCACGGCGTCAAGCCGATTGTGATTCTTGATGATGTGTTCGCCCAGCTTGACGATCATCGTCGCGAACAGATTCTGCGCTTTGCAAGCGAACAGGATCAGGTGCTGATTACCGTCGCCTCCGCCGGCGATGTGCCGTCGTTTTCGGATGACGTCAATACCATTGACGTCGCTTCTTTGCTGGCCTCCCCCGATATGGACGCCACGAATATCAGGTCTGATATGAAGGAAGGCTGATCATGCCGGATCCTCCTCTATACCAGACCTTGCATGTGGATGCGCGCAAGCTTCCTGCGGAAGTGTTCGAACGTGTCAGCGCCCGTGCTGGATTGCTGCGTGAACGCGCCGAACGCAATGAGCGCGCGTGGGAAAGCTTTGGCAAGCCGGGGCGCGACCCCGACTTATTGGGCGGTGTGCTGAGCATATTCGCTTCCGACCGGCAGTGGACGCCGTATTTGAAAATCGCTCAAATGCGCAATCATTGGGAGCAAGTGGTGGGACCTGCCATCGCTCAGCATTCGTATGCGGCCTCTTTTCGAGATGGCGTGCTCGTTATTCAAACGGATTCGCCGGTGTGGGCCACGAATCTGACATATTTGATTCCGCAATTGACCGATACGATTCGTGAACGCCTTTCCGGATTGGATGTGCGGGAAATTCGTGTGACAGGCCCGCAAAATGGACGCTTGCGACGCGGTGGCGGTGCCCGATATAGGCGATGAGTGAATCCGATATATAAAATTTCGCCATATCCTTACGTGTCTCCGGAGACTAGTAGAATCACATGCAGACTATATAAGCGGCTAGAAGGCCCCTTTATGTGCGTTCTAGACGGATGTCGCCCATAAAAAAGCCTTCTGCCGTACGAAAATGCAGGAGGAATTCTCTGTGGCAGAACTTGAAGCGGATTCGCTGAAGGATTCAACTGAAGGTACTCAAGAAGCACAGCAGGAGACCGGCCAGCTCGAAGATGCGCAGCTGGATGAATCTCTGGCTCCCGAACATTATGACGCCTCCGATCTGAAGGTGCTTGAAGGTCTTGAAGCAGTACGCATCAGGCCTGGTATGTATATCGGCTCCACTGGACCGCGTGGCTTGCACCATCTGGTGTATGAGATCGTCGACAACTCCGTCGATGAGGCTTTGGCCGGGTATGCGTCGCATATCGAAGTGACGATTCTGCCGGATAACGGCATTCGCGTCGTCGACGACGGTCGTGGCATTCCGGTCGATGAAGTGCCGGGCGAAGGCATTTCCGGTGTCGAAACGGTGATGACGAAGCTGCACGCCGGCGGCAAGTTCGGCGGCGGCGGATATGCGGTGTCCGGCGGTCTGCATGGCGTGGGCATCTCCGTGGTGAACGCATTGTCGACCCGCGTCGACATCGAAGTGCGCCGTCAGGGATTCCACTGGACTCAGACGTATCTGAATCAGAAGCCGACCGCGCGTCTGGCCCAGGGCGAGCCGATGGCCGAAGGCGAATCCACGGGCACTTCCGTGACGTTCTGGGCCGATCCGGCGATTTTTGAAACGACCACCTACGATTTCGAAACGTTGCGCAACCGTTTCCAGCAGATGGCCTTCCTGAACAAGGGATTGAAGATTTCCCTGACTGATATGCGTCATGTCGATCAGGCTGGTGACGAGGTCGCCGGCGACGGTGACAATGTCGTCGAAGAGCTGCATCAGAGCGTGAGCTACCAGTACATGCACGGCATCAAGGATTATGTCGGCTATCTGGTCAAGAGCCGTAAAGCGACTCCTGTTGAAGACGAAGTCATCGACTTCGAAGCCGAAGACCTGAAGCTTGGTATCTCCGCCGAAGTGGCCTTGCAGTGGACCACTGCCTATTCCGAGGCCGTGCACACGTTCGCCAATACAATTTCCACCACGGAAGGCGGCACGCATGAAGAAGGCTTCCGCGCGGCATTGACGTCGCTGATCAACCGTTACGCGCGTGAAAAGAACATTTTGAAGGACAAGGATGAGAACCTGTCCGGCGATGATGTTCGCGAAGGCCTGACCGCAGTCGTGTCCGTAAAACTGACGACCCCGCAGTTCGAAGGCCAGACCAAGACGAAGCTGGGCAATTCCGAAGCGAAGACCTTCGTGCAGCGTGTGATGACCGAACGTTTGGGCGACTGGTTCGATTCGCATCCGAGCGAAGCGAAGAACATCATCCAAAAGGCCATTGAAGCGTCCCGTGCGCGCATTGCCGCCAAGAAGGCCCGTGAAAACACTCGTCGCAAGTCGATCTTCGAATCGGCCGGCATGCCGGACAAGCTCAAGGACTGCCAGTCCAGCAATCCTGAAGAGTGCGAACTGTTCATCGTCGAGGGTGATTCCGCAGGCGGCTCCGCCATTCAGGGCCGTAACCCGATCACCCAGGCCATCCTACCGCTGCGCGGTAAGATCCTCAACACCGAGCGGGCTAGCCTCGACCGCATGATGAAGTCCGACACCATCGAATCTCTGATCACCGCCGTCGGCGGCGGCTACGGCGAGGACTTCGATATTTCGAAGGTGCGCTATCACAAGGTCATCATCATGGCCGATGCCGATGTGGATGGCGCGCATATCGCTACGCTGAATCTGACGTTGTTCTTCCGTTACATGCGTCCGATGATCACCGCCGGCTATGTGTATGTGGCCATGCCGCCGCTGTACCGTCTGAAGTGGACCAAGGGACCGCACGATTTCGTGTACACCGATAAGGAACGCGACCGCGTGCTTGCCGAAGGCAAGGCCGCAGGCCGCCAGTTGCCGAAGGGCGAAGGCATCCAGCGCTATAAGGGTCTGGGCGAAATGAGTTATCAGGAACTGTGGGAGACCACCATGGATCCTGAGCATCGTATTTTGAAGCAGATTCACATCGAAGACGCCGCACAAGCCGATGAAACCTTCTCCATGTTGATGGGCGACGAAGTCGAACCTCGCCGTCTGTTCATTCAACGTAACGCGCATGATGCGCGATTCATCGACGCGTGATCGATTTTCGGATAAGTGACTTTTCGACCATTAGATTCAAGGAACAACAGTGGCAGACGACATCAATAATGAAGAACAGAACCTGCCCGACGGTTCTATGGAACCGTTGAGCCCGCAGGAGGCCGATGATACCGATTATGGTCTGATGACCGGTGAACGCATCCAGCCGACCGATCTGCAGCAGGAAATGCGCGACTCGTACCTCGCATACGCACTTTCGGTCATCGTCGAGCGTGCATTGCCTGACGTGCGCGATGGTATGAAGCCGGTGCATCGTCGTGTGATTTACGCGATGTATGACGGCGGCTATCGTCCGGACCGAGGGTACAACAAGTGCTCTCGCGTGGTCGGCGATGTCATGGGTAAGTACCATCCGCACGGCGACTCCGCCATTTACGACACGTTGGTGCGTATGGCACAGCCGTGGTCGATGCGTAACCTGCTCGTCGACGGCCAGGGTAACTTCGGATCCCCTGGCGACGATCCTGCCGCGGCAATGCGTTACACCGAATGCCGTATGGCGCCTCTCGCCATGGAAATGGTGCGCGACATCGACAAGGACACCGTCGACTTCGTGCCGAACTATGACGGCAAGACGCAGGAACCGACCGTGCTGCCGGCCCGCTTCCCAAACCTGTTGGTCAACGGTTCTTCCGGCATCGCAGTCGGCATGGCCACCAATATTCCTCCGCACAATATGCGCGAAGTCGCAGACGGTGTGCATTGGGCGCTTGACCACCCGGACGCCAGCCGTGAAGAGCTGCTGGAAGCCCTGATCGCTCGCATCAAGGGACCGGATTTTCCGACCGGCGCGACGATTCTCGGCCATAAGGGCATCGAACAGGCCTACCGTACCGGCCGTGGCCTGATTACGATGCGTGCCGTCGTCAACACGGAGGAAATCAAGGGGCGTATGTGCCTGGTCGTCACCGAACTGCCGTACCAGGTCAATCCCGACCGTTTGGTGGTTTCCATTCGCGAAGCGGTGCGTGACGGCAAGATCCAAGGCATCGCCGACATGCGTGACGAAACCTCCGGCCGTACCGGCCAGCGCTTGGTGCTGGTGTTGAAGCGCGACGCCGTTCCGAAGGTCGTGCTCAACAATCTGTATAAGCATTCCCAGCTGCAGCAGACCTTCGGCGCCAACATGCTGGCGCTGGTCGATGGCGTGCCTCGCACACTGAGCCTGGACGCGTTCATCCGCCATTGGGTCAATCACCAGATCGATGTGGTCGCGCGCCGTACCGCTTACCTGAAGCGTGAGGCCGAAGAACGTGATCATATTCTGCAGGGCTATTTGAAGGCTCTCGATATGATCGACGAGGTTGTGGCGTTGATTCGCCGATCCTCTGACACTGAAGCTGCGCGCGCAGGCCTGATGGAACTGCTTGACGTCGATCAGGTGCAGGCGGATGCCATCCTGTCGATGCAGTTGCGCCGACTGGCTGCTTTGGAACGTCAGAAGATTCTCGACGAGCATGAAGAGCTTATGCGCAAGATCGCCGATTACGCCGACATTCTGGCCAAGCCGGAACGTCAGCGTCAGATCATCGGCGACGAATTGGACGAAATCGTCTCCAAGTATGGTGATGAGCGTCGTACGCGCATTCTGCCGTACTCCGGTGAAATGAACGTCGAAGATTTGATCGCCGAAGAGAACGTGGTCGTCACCGTCACGCATTCGGGCTTCATCAAGCGCACCAAGGCAGACGAATACCGTGCACAGCATCGTGGCGGCAAGGGCATCAAGGGCGCGAAACTACGTGAAGATGATGTGGTGGATCACTTCTTCCTGACTTCTACGCACAACTGGCTGTTGTTCTTCACGAACAAGGGGCGCGTCTACCGCTTGAAGGCATATGAGCTGCCGGAAGGCTCTCGCGATTCCAAGGGCCAGCATGTGGCGAATCTGCTGCAGTTTGGCCCTGATGAAGAGATTCAGACCGTGCTGTCGATTCCGAATTACGAGGTCGCCAAGTATCTGGTGCTCGCCACGCGCAGCGGCAAGGTCAAGAAGACCGCACTGGCTGAATATGATTCGCCGCGTCAGGGCGGTCTGATTGCGGTGCGCCTGATGACCGACGAAAACGGCGAGACGAATGATGAACTGATCGGTGCAGCCCTGTGCAACGCGGAAGACGACATCATTCTGGTTTCGAAGCTCGGCATGAGCTTGAAGTTCCGTGCCGATGACGAACAGCTGCGCCCGATGGGCCGCCAGACCGCCGGCGTTCAGGGCATGAAGTTCCGCGAAGGTGACGAACTGCTCGCCATGGATGTGGTGTGGGGCGACACCGACAAGGACTTGTTTGTGGTCACGAACGAAGGCTTTGCCAAGCGTACGGCCATCAGCGAATACCGTCTGCAGGGCCGTAACGGTTTAGGCGTGAAGGCCGTGCAGCTGGTTGAAGGCCGAGGCACGCTGGTTGGTGCCGTTGTGGTGTCTGAAGATGACCAGATCATGGCCATTATGAAGTCCGGCAAGGTGATTCGTTCCGATGTCGCCGAAGTCAACCGCACCGGCCGTAATACGCAGGGTGTGACTTTCGCAAAGCCGGATAAGGATGACGAAATCATCTCCATCGCGCGCAACGAAGAAAAGGACGAAGATGATTCCGAAGAAAGCGGCAACGCAGCTTCGGAGAACACCGCAGCAGTCGAACCGACTGTTGAACAGGCAACGGAATCCAAGTCCGTGCAGCAGGCTGAATAACGTCGGTAAAAGCTGGTATTCTCGGCCCAAGATGTGTGAGCCGTTTTGGGCCGAGCGTATTAGTCGCTAAGGAGCAATAATGAGCGAGAACTCCGAAAACAATGAGCTGCCGATCAACGTGATGAAGGGCAGCGGTCCGGTTGCCGGCGCAGCTGAAAGCAATGAGGTCCATGCACCTCGCACTGCGCGTTCCGCTTCTGGAGTTAGCGGCGCTGCCGGCAACGGCGGCACTGTCCGTAAAAATCGTCGTAATGTTCCGCGCGCTCGTCGTATGAGCCTTTCGGTTACGCGTATCGACGCATGGTCTGCCGCAAAAGTCAGCTTCATGCTGTCCGTCGCCGGTGGCATCATTCAGGTCGTCGCAGCCGGTTTGGTGTGGGCTATGCTGAATCTGGTCGGCGTTTTCGACAGCGTGACCCAGTTGTTCTCCTCCACCGGCCTTGACGTTGACGGCTTGGATCTGGAATCCATTTTCACTTTGCCGACCGTGCTGAGTGCCGTCACCATTTTCTCCATTGTCGAAGTGGTGCTGGTCACCATTCTGGTCACCATCGGCGCCATGCTATACAACGTGGCAAGCACGCTGGTCGGCGGCTTGCACGTCACCCTCGGCGACGACTGATCCAATCAATCAAGCTTCAAATAATCAAGCTTCAATGAAAAAAGGCTCCCCTGCGGAGCCTTTTTTCATATGCAACTATCCTCATCGTCGCAACTTCGTGCGAACTTCGTATCAACTTACCAACTTATTATTTGGACTTCGTAATCAACCTAACATCTTGGCACATTGATACGAAGTTCTGGTGAGACGTTTGTGAGACGCTGATGAGACGCTGGTAAGGTCGATGTGAAGTCCAGCAATAAGCCGCCATCATGCGTCCGTGTATAGAAAATAATCGCTGCATATACGTGATACATACAGAACTGCCTTGATACTGTGTTCTCACAGTATCAAGGCAGTTCTCTGATGCAAAAACTTAGTCAGTTTGCGGAATTGAGGATTTACAGCACGCCCTGAGCGACCATGGCGTTGGCGACCTTGACGAAGCCGGCGATGTTGGCGCCTGTCATCAGATCACCTTCCTCGCCGTATTCCTTGGCGGCGGCCAGAGAGTTGGCGACGATGGATTCCATGATGTTCTTCAGCTTGGCGTCGACCTCTTCGAAGGTCCAGCTCAAGCGGTAGCTGTTCTGGCTCATTTCCAGGCCGGAGACTGCGACGCCGCCGGCGTTCGCGGCCTTGGCCGGGCCGTACAGCAGACCGTTGGACTTGTACACTTCGATGGCTTCCGGAGTGGATGGCATGTTGGCGCCTTCACACACCACGGTGCAGCCGTTGGCGACGAGGGCCTTGGCGGATTCCTCGTCGATTTCGTTCTGAGTGGCGCACGGCAGGGCGATATCGCACTTGACGGTCCACACGCCCTTGCAGCCTTCATGATATTCGGCGCTCGGCACGCGCTCGGCGTATTCCTTGATGCGGCCGCGCCTGACTTCCTTGATGTCCTTGACGATGTCGACCTGAATGCCGTTCGGATCGTACACGTAGCCGTTGGAATCGGACATGGTGACGACCTTGCCGCCCAGCTGCTGAGCCTTCTGGGCAGCGTAGATGGCGACGTTGCCGGAGCCGGAGATCACGACGGTCTTGCCTTCGAAGGAGTCGTTGCGCAGCACGCGCAGCGCTTCGGCGGTGTAGTAGCACACGCCGTAACCGGTGGCTTCGGTACGCGCGAGGGAACCGCCGAATTCGAGGCCCTTGCCGGTGAGCACGCCGGAATATTCATCGCGAATACGCTTGTACTGGCCGAACAGGTAGCCGATCTCACGGCCGCCGACGTTGATGTCGCCTGCCGGAACATCGGTGAACTGGCCGATATGGCGGCACAATTCGGTCATGAAAGCCTGGCAGAAGCGCATGACTTCAGCGTCGGACTTGCCCTTCGGATTGAAGTCGGAGCCGCCCTTGCCGCCGCCCATCGGCAGCGTGGTCAGGCTGTTCTTCAGAATCTGTTCGAAGCCGAGGAACTTGATGACGCTTTCATTAACGGTCGGATGGAAGCGCAGGCCGCCCTTGTACGGGCCGATGGCGGAGTTGAACTGCACGCGGTAGCCGCGGTTGACCTGCACCTTGCCGGCGTCGTCAACCCAGGCGACGCGGAACTTGACCACGCGTTCCGGTTCGACGAGGCGCTCCAGAACGCCGTTCGCCTCATATTCAGGATGCTTGTCCATCACCGGTTCGAGGCTTTCGAAGACTTCCTTCACGGCTTGCAGGAATTCCGGCTGGTCGCCATCGCGCTGTTCCACCTGATTGTAGACGCGCTTCACGTATTCGTTAGTGAACATACACTCCCCTATTGAGTAGTTGTTTAACGCCGCGTTTATTGTATGCGGGCCGTATTGGCGAAAACAAGAGGACGTTCATCATTCGGTTGTCATGTGAAGGCCGTGCGTGGC
Source organism: Bifidobacterium sp. LH_512 (assembly GCF_056356435.1). NCBI lineage: Bacteria > Bacillati > Actinomycetota > Actinomycetes > Bifidobacteriales > Bifidobacteriaceae > Bifidobacterium > Bifidobacterium sp. LH_512. The sequence goes on along the minus strand of NZ_JBKEUE010000002.1, from coordinate 183,377 downwards.
TGTTTAGCATGCCGTCGCATCCATGTGTGGTAACGCATTGGTTGTGATTGGCGTGGAGGCGGTGCCGAGTTCGATAAGAAAATGAAAAACCGACTGCAAGGCAGTCGGTTGAAATTGTGGAGCTAAGGGGATTCGAACCCCTGACCCCCTCCATGCCATGGAGGTGCGCTACCAGCTGCGCTATAGCCCCAAAAGGGAGATTCAATGAATACTCATCAAATCAAGTGGAGCTAGCCGGGTTCGAACCGGCGACCCTCTGCTTGCAAAGCAGATGCGCTACCAGCTGCGCTATAGCCCCGTGGTAAAAAATAAGCGGCCTGTGTGCCGCCGTATTTTTTATTGAAGTGGGCCCGGGAGGACTTGAACCTCCGACCTCATCCTTATCAGGGATGCGCTCTAACCACCTGAGCTACGGGCCCAATCTCATGCACCTCAATGGCGCAACGAGTAGTTATATTACTGATGAAAAAAGATATGTCAAAATCATTGGTGTTTTCGGCGTGTCGCGCTTGATTTTGCGTCATCAGGCGTAAGCCTGTCACTTCCCGAATCTTCGATCGCTGCCCGATACAATGGCGGTATGTCGTATCGCCGTACCTCCACATCAGCTCGCAATCAAGTATTAAGTCGTGCCGAAGTGAACGTCGATGGCTTGCATATATCAATCATCCGCAAACCGATCCGTAACGTGTATCTGCGATTGAAGCCGCCAAATGCCGACGTCGTCATATCTGCGCCTCCGCGATTGGCGCAAGTTCACATCATTGATTTCGTGCGGCAACGCCGCCCGTGGATCGATCAGCATCGCAACGAAATGCTGCAATCTCGACAGCGTCTTGTCGATGGGCAAAACGGGAAGGCCAGTCGTAACGGCGATGCCAACAATCAAGGCAACATCGTCAGCGGCTCCAGCGGCGGTATCAATAATGTCGATATACAAGCCGGCATCGAAAACAGCGACACTGACATCATGTGGACCCCCGAACGCATGCAACGCGCGAAAAATATCATCAATCAGCAATTGCCGGCGTTGCTCGCAACGTGGGAGCCGATTATCGGCCGACGCCCCACCCACATCACGCTGCGCGCAATGAAAACGCGCTGGGGTTCGTGCACGCCGGCGACCGGGCGCATTCGGCTGAATCTGCAATTGGGCATTATGGAACCGAAATTCCTGGAGTATGTGCTGGTCCACGAAATGACGCATTTGTGGGAGAAAGGGCACGGTGAGGCGTTCCAACGCCGTATGGACCAGTATTTGTCGCAATGGCGGACTCTGCGCAATGAATTGAATCGTTGCGTGGTGATTTCGTAGTCGTGTCAGCCACATTTAGCCGCGGCTGGCTGCGGCTAAATGTGGCTGATTATTGCGCAACGCTATGTCGTAATCCTTTTAATCCAGATGCGTGAAAACGATGTCCTTCACTTTGCGGGTGAATGGTGTCGTTCCGGCGTTGGTAAGCTGATACATCAGCAGCATCGTCGTGCCGGTGGTCGGGTCGTCGCAGAAGTACGTGCCGAACCAGCCGTCCCAGCCGAATTCGCCTGGATTGCAGATGGATTCAGAGCGGCCGGGGCATTGTGCGATGCGCATGAATGCGTTATATCCGTAGCTGTTCTGCCAATCCCCATAGTCGGCCTACTGCTGAGGCGTGAGAGCCGACGTCGTCATGTACTTCACGGTTCTTGGCTGCAGAATGCGCACGCCATCCAATTTGCCGCCGTTGATTAGCGTCTGTCCGAAACGCATGTAATCGTCGACGGTGGACTTGAGGCCGGCGCCACCCGACTGGAATGCCGGATCGGTTTCGCCGAAATAGTCGATGCCCAGATGATTGGTTTGGATTTCGCGCAGTGGCTTGCACGCATTTTCGGGGCGTACCGGATTGTTCGGATTGTCGTATACGGCTGCGAGACGATATTGCTTTCTTTCGGCGTATAGAAATTGGTGTCGTGCATGCCGAGTAGTTCGAGGATTTTCTCGCGCGCGAAGTCGCCGAAACGTTTGCCGGAGACCACTTCGATGACGGCGCCGACGATATCGGCCGAAGTGCTGTACATGCAACGCGATCCCGGCTGGAACAGCAGTGGGCCGCCGCCGAGACGATTGGCGATTCCAACGGTGCCCATCGGATTGTCGGAATGCAGACGCTGGTCGATTTCGTCGAACACGGTTGCCGCATAACGGCCTGGCGCATGACTGGAATCTGGGTACGTCAGGCCGGAAGTCATGGTCAGCAGGTCGCGGAATACAAGGCCACGATTGGCGAGAATCGTGGGCTCAGCTTCCTGTGCGGCCTCGCTTTGGCCGGCGGCTTCCATCGGAATATCATTATTCAGCTGACCAGTCCGCTCAGCGGAAACGCGAGGATTCGCGAAACCCGGCAGGAAATCGCTGACCGCTCGGCCAAATCGATAAGGCGACGTTCCAGCAGAATCATGGCTGCAGTGCCGGTAATCGGTTTGGTTTGAGAATAGAGGCGGAAAATCGTATCGCGCGGCATCGGCTCATTGCGTTCGACGGAACGCATGCCGACTTCGTCAAAACACAGCTTTTCTCCCTCGCGAACAACCAGCAGATTCGCGCCTGCGATTTCACCGCGCCCCACTGCGATCGCCAATGCATGATGAATAAGCTGTCGCGCTGTTTCGGCCATCATCGTCCTTTTTCTTCGTCATTCTTTCTTGACGCTGTCGTTGTTGCCTGCAGCATCGGATGCGTTTTTGTCGGCGCCGGTATGCTTGCGCACTTCAATGGTTTCGATACGGCGGCCGTCCACCTTTGTGATGACCATGTCGTATCCGTCGTCGGACGGCAGCGTATCGCCGACCGCACCCATTTTGCCGGTATTGGCGAGGAAATATCCGGCAACGGTCTCATATGGGCCGTCTTCTAGTTCAATACCGGTCAGATCGGCGAAATCTTCAATGGTGGTGCCGCCGTCAATCACGGCGGCGCCATTGACGAAAGCGGACTTTCCGGATGCGCCGCCGCGATCTTCCGGCAGATCGTATTCGTCGCGAATATCACCGACCAATTCCTCGGTCATATCTTCAAGCGTGACGATGCCGTCGGTACCGCCGTATTCGTCGATGACGACGGCCAGATGAATGCCGCGCTTGCGCAGTAACGACAGACTGGGCAGCAGTCGCGATGTGCCAGGCAGGGAGATGCCTTCGCGCGTGACATCGGCCACGGTTTTCGCATTCGGATCCTGCACGTCCAGCAGGTCGCGTACATGCACGAAGCCGAGCACGTCGTCGAAGTCCTTGCCGGTGACGGGGTATCGGGAATATGGCATTTCGCGTACGAATTTCACGGCATCCCCAATGCTCTGATCGCCGCTGAGGAACACGACATCGGCGCGTGGGCGCATGACTTCGGCGACGATGGTTTCGGAAGCGTCGAACACATCGTCGAGGATGGTGCGTTCATCTTTGCTGAGGTTGGAATTCGAGTTGACGAGCACGCGCAGTTCTTCGTCGGAAACTTCGCTTTCGGTCTCATTCGGGTCGAAGCCGAGCAGGCGCACGATGCCGTTCGTGTTTTTGCCGATAAGCCAAATGATCGGGCGGCAGATTTTGGCGAAGCCGTCGATGGCGGGCACGACGGCCTTGGAGATCTGCTCATTGCGTTGCATGGCGATGCGCTTGGGCACCATTTCGGAAATGACGATGGAGCAGTAGGAAATGACAAGCGTCAGAACGATGGTGGTGAGCGGCGCCGCCACTTGGAAAGGTACACCCCAGCTTTCCACGACCGGAACGATGAACGGGGAGATGGATGATTCGCCGAAGGATGCGGACAGGAAGCCTGAAAGGGTTACGCCGATCTGCACAGTGGACAGGAATGTGTTCGGATCGCGTGCGATCTTCGCGACGCGTGCCCCGCGAGCATCCTCCTGTTCCATTTGATCCACCTGAGAACCGCGCAATGAGACCAGCGCCAGTTCCGTGCCGGCAAAAACGGCGCCGAGCAGAAGAAAAACGAATATCAGCAGGATGTTTAAACCAAGTGACATACGTTCAACATTAGGGGAAAGTCATGTCAATTTTTTTGATGTCACGCGGCAATGTTACGGACAGTGTGTGCGCAATGTCCGTTATTGCCGCGCGCACGGCTTCGCTGATTATTGGTGATTCTTCGTATTGACGCGATTGCTGCGTCGAATATGCTGCGATGTTTTGAAATATGACGCAGCAATGCGTCGCACAATCAGAAGCTGAGCACTTCCACCTTGCCTGAATCAAGCTGATATCGCGCGCCGACGATCATCAGCTGTTCCGATGCCAGCGCCTGCTGAATAATTTCGGAGCGCATAACAAGATCTTCAATGGTGTGCGCGATGTGTACGCGTTCGATGTCGTCATGATCTTGGATTTCGGCTTCGCGGGCCTGCCACAAGGACATGCCGACGCAGCGTAGTATGGCCGATTGCGATTGGGTGATATGTTCATCCAAATTTTCAATGATGATCGCAGCTTCGTTGGCGTCGGTGGTTTCTTCGGTGATGCGGCGCATCAGATCTTCCAATTCATGCTCGCCTAATTCGATGGCGGCGCATCCTTGGTGGCCCATGACTATCAGCACGCTGACATGCAACTTAGAGACAGCGTATTCCAGGGACGCGAGAACGCCGTCGTCAATGATTTGGCCGGCTGTACGCACGGTGAACAGGTCGCCGAGCCCCGCGTCGAAGATGATTTCCGGGGCGACGCGAGAATCGGAGCAGCACAGAATCGCGGCGTCCGGATTTTGGCGTTCAATCAACGATTCGCGGGTTTGCGGATCTTGCCATGGATGTTCGGCTTTGCCTTCCGCGAAGCGTCGGTTGCCGGCGAGCAGGCGGCTCCAGGTTGCATTGGCGGTTGATTCATGCAGTTCTTCAGCGTTCGACATGTGGCCATTGCCTTTCCGTCGTATGTGTGGGACGTTTCCTCTCTATTATCCACGGGTGAATCAACCAAACATCGCATATGCTTCACGCAATATGCGTACAGCGGTATGCGGCTCAGGTGGTGGAACGCTTGGTGACGTGCGGGATGATGAGGGTGCGCGTCGGCGAAGCGAGCTCGCGTGTGGCGTGATATCTGCGCGCGGCCGGACGGGATGCCGAGACGGACGCCGTCGAAAGCCGTGTTGTTGCCAGCGCCGATTATTTCTTGGGCATCGGCAAGGATCTGCCCGACCATGAAGTCGCGTATGAGCGGTCCATTACGGCGCCGCTGGTGAATCTGTATATTGAAGCGCATCGCATAACCGGCGACGCTCGATATTTGGCGGCTACTGCGGAAACGCTGCGCTGGCTTCTGGCCTTCGGCGGCCCGCAGCCGTCCGTACGCCTCAACGGCATCGGATTGCGGTATTGGGACGGCTACTGGTTCGGTATTTGCCGCCAATTCGGTGACGTGTTCCCCCCACTATTGGACCGCGTTGACCGCAACCGCGTTGGCCCGCTTGCCGCACGAATTGCGTACGGCTGAAACTGACGCGCTGGCGCTGCGCATTATGCGTGCAAATATGTCGAATTACAATCCTGATGGCTCCGGTACATGCGCGTTCATGTATCCGTCCAGCATTGACGGTCAGCCGGAGCATCGCGCCGACGCAATGTCAAATGATCAGAATTTGCATCTGTCGATCTGGCTTCGTCTGATGAAAGACGAAGGGTTCCCTGAAGTCTGACGAATCTGTTGGAATCGGTTGAAATCCGGCGAAAATTAGCGGATTGCGTCGGGGATGCCTCTGTGAAATGTCGGCAGAGGCGACCTTTTTCTCGTGTTCGGCGTGCTTGTGTTCGGTATATGCGTTTGTACTTGTGTTTGTGTTTCGCAACCGTATCCCTTCTGTATTCATGTGACCACTGGACTGTTGTTGCGATTGTGTTTCACGTGAAACTTTTTCGATGCCGCGGCGGCGAAAAGTTCTTGAAATCGCATTGATGATTTTTGTGTGCATAGTCTTTGGAAAATGTCGCAAGAGGAGTGAGTATTCTCACATCAAGCCAGTCGCGGAAATCATGATTTTTCAATAATGCTGCTTTACGATTGATAGTGCAGTTCTGCACGCCGCCGTGCCTTCACGCGGGCGGGTGCGCCGAATGACTGGAGGAAAATCATGACGATGCTGCAGCACGAAATCACCGACTTCACCGCAAACGTATTCCAGAACAACGAATTCAAGACCCTGACCAAGCAGGATATGCTTGGCCACTGGTCCGTGTTCTTCTTCTACCCGGCCGACTTCACTTTTGTATGCCCGACCGAACTGGAAGACCTCGCTGAAAAGTATGAGGACTTCAAGAAGGCCGGCTGCGAAATCTACTCCGTCTCCTGCGACACTCACTTCGTGCACAAGGCATGGCATGACGCCAACGACAAGATCGCCAAGATCGAATACCCGATGGTAGCTGATCCGACCGCGACCCTCGCCCGCGATCTCGACACCTACAACGAAGCCGACGGCATGGCAGAACGCGGCACCTTCATCATCAATCCCGAAGGCAAGGTCGTGGCTTATGAAGTGATCTCCTCCAACGTCGGCCGCAATGCCGACGAGCTGCTGCGCCGTGTGCAGGCATCCCAGTTCGTTTACGAGCATGGCGATCAGGTCTGCCCCGCCAAGTGGCAGCCGGGCGAAGAGACCATCGAACCGAGCCTGGATCTCGTCGGCCAGCTCTGATCGTTGCTGGTAATCTAGTCGTTTTCGGTTTTCTGGATCTATATATCCGCGTGTAACGCCCAACTCTCCCCTCCGCGCGACTGCCGTACAGCAGGCGGCGGAGGGGCTTTTCGCATGAAAGGCGAAATATGCAGCAGCAAGATAATTTGTATGATGTCATCGTCATCGGCGGCGGCCCCGCAGGTCTGACGGCAGGCCTGTACTTGGCTCGCGCGCGATATCGCGTGCTTATCCTCGAAAAAGGTGATTTCGGCGGACAGATCACCATCACCGACGAAGTCGTCAACTATCCGGGCGTCGGCCGCGCTTCCGGTCAGGCTCTCACCGCAACAATGCGCCAGCAAGCGCAGGATTTCGGTGCGGAATTCATGTCCGCCGAAGCGACCGGCCTTGACATCGACGGTGATATCAAAACCGTGCATACCACCCGTGGCGATTTGCGCACATTCGGCATCCTCCTCGCAACCGGCGCAGCCCCGCGCAAACTCGGCTTCTCCGGCGAAAGCGAGTACGCAGGACGCGGCGTCGCCTACTGTGCGACCTGCGACGGCGAATTCTTCACCGGCAAGGAAGTGCTCGTCATCGGCGGCGGTTTCGCTGCGGCCGAAGAAGCGGTGTTCCTTACCAAATATGCCAGCAAAGTCACGATTCTCGTGCGTGAAGACGACTTCACCTGTGACGCGTCCGTTGCGGCCGAAGCGAAGAACAATCCGAAGATCGAAGTGCGATATCACACTGTGCTCGACGGCGTGATAGGCGGGCTCGGCGGGCTAAAAGAAGCCATGATTCGCGACGTGCATACCGACGCGGACTCCGTGTGGAAGCCTGCCGATGGCGGTGTGTTCGGCGTCTTCGTGTTCGCCGGATACGTGCCGGCCACCTCGCTGGTCAAGGGCGTCGTTGAATTGGACGAGCAGGGCTATGTCGTAACGCACGGATATCTGCAAACCTCCGTGCCGGGCGTGTATGCGGCGGGCGATCTGCGCGTCAAGAACTTGCGCCAGGTCGTTACGGCCACCGCTGACGGTGCTATCGCCGCGGTGGAATTGGAGCGGTACGCCAAACAGATGAGCGAGAAGACCGGATTGACTCCGCCGAGGCCGGATATGGCGGCGAAGGGGTCTGCTGGTTCTACTGCGGGGTCTGTTACGGCGAAGGCAAAGGTCGCGCAATCCTCCCCCGCTGCTGGCGCGTCTTCCGCAAATGCGAATCGCCAGCCGGGTGAAATCTTCTCCGAAGCCGTGCGCGCGCAATTGGCGATGGTGTTCGAGCGAATGGCCCGTCCGGCAATACTCGTCCTCGAATTGGACGACACTGCTGCATCGGCGGAATTGCAAGGATTCATCACCGATATGGTCAAGCTTTCCGATGGAAAACTGCGCAGCATCGCCTTCGATGCTGCGGGTGAAATCATCGGTGGCGGCGAAGCTCCGAATATCGCCGTTCCTCATGGTGACGCCGCAAATGGCGGCATTGTAATCGGCGGCGCTGCCGAACAAGATGCCGGAGGGCGGGCAGTCTTCAATGCCGCTAACGTGATGCCTGGAGCGCGCCCCTGCGTGCGCGTATGCGTGGAAAGCGAATCCGGCGACGCGAATCAGCTTGTGTACACCGGTCTCGCCTTCCATGGCGTGCCCGGCGGCCACGAATTCAACTCCTTCGTGCTGGGTCTCTACAATGCGGCGGGCCCCGGCCAGCCGCTTGGCGAAGAACTGGTGGAACGTGCCATGTCGATTGCTGAACCGGTGAATGTGATCGTGCTCGTCTCGCTGACCTGCACCATGTGTCCAGAAACCGTGCTCTCCGCGCAGCGCATCGCCTCGCTCAATCCGAACGTGCGAGCGGAAGCCTATGATGTGTCCCGCTTCCCCGAAATGAAGGACCAGTACGGCGCGATGAGCGTGCCCTGCATCGTCATCGACCACGCCGACGGCAGCCAGCACGTGGAATTCGGTAAGAAGAACATCCCGCAAATGCTGGATTTGTTGGGCGCGTAAGCGATGGCGCCGGGGCTTCCTTTCAATAGTTCTAACATGTTGGAATCCTGTTTTTTCATATTAGAACTTTTGTAATCACCTTTGCTGATGGGGTGTTGGTGTCAGTAAAAGTGACCGCATAACGCAGTGTGGGCGTGAACCCGGGGAATTGGAATCCCCCAGGTTCACGCCCACACTGCGTTATACGGTAAAGCTTCGGATCAGCCGGTGTTCTGCAGGCCGGCAGCGACACCCGAAACGGTGCACAGGATCAGGTAGATGAAGCCCGCCTGCTGGCTTTGGCTCAGCTCTTCCTTATCCACGCGCTTGCGCAACGAACGCAGCGTCAGCACCTGGGTGACGGACAGCGCATCCACATACGGGGAACGGATGCGGATGGCCTGGCCGAGCACATGACGATGCTGCAGCGGCCATTCGTCGCCGACGATCTTCAGAACCCAACGACGGGTGAGTTCCATTTCGTTCAGCACCTTGTCGCGCAGATCATCGCGGTCGCCGAGCGCTAGATACATCTTGGCGATACGCTCGTCAGTCTTCGCCAGCGACATTTCGATATTGTCGATGAACGTCGAGAACAGCGGCCACTCCTGATACGCCTTGCGCAGCGTATCCAGGTCGCCGAACTGTTCGCAGGCGGAACCGAGCCCGTACCATGCGGCCAGGTTGATACGAGCCTGAGCCCAAGAGAAAATCCACGGAATCGTACGCAGATCGTCCAAGGACTTGGCTCCAAGACCACGCTTGGCCGGGCGGGAGCCGATCGGCAGCAGGCCGATTTCGGTCAGCGGCGTCACCGTGGAGAACCACGGAGCGAAATCGTCCGTATTCAGCAGGTCCAGGTAGCGGGCGTGCGCATCCTCATCGAGGGCGGCGGCCATATCCGCATACTTCTGCGTCATATCGGTGTTGATCTTTTCGACGCTCGGCGCGGACTGCAGCAGCGTAGCGCCGGCAACGGATTCAACATGGCGAACGGCCAGAGCCGGGTTACCGTAGCGGGCGAAAATAACCTCACCCTGCTCGGTCAGCTTGAAACGGCACTTCACCGAACCGACAGGCTGCGCCAGCACAGCACGGTTGGCCGGTCCGCCGCCACGACCGACGGCGCCGCCGCGGCCATGGAACAGCGTCAGATCGATATCATGCGATTCAGCCCACTTGGCGATACGCTCCTGAGCGGAATGCAACGCCAGCGTTGCGGACGTCGGGCCGGCATCCTTCGAAGAATCGGAATAGCCGAGCATGACCTCCATCTTGCCGCCGGTGGCCTTCAGACGAGCCTGCACTTCGGGGATCTTGATGATATCCTCGAGCACGTCCACCGAATTCTGCAAATCCTCAAGCTGCTCGAACAGCGGGATCACGTCGATGGTCGGCATGTCTTCCGGATGCGCGAAAGCCAAACGATTCAGCTCGTACACGTCCTTGACGTTCTGGGCGCTCTTCGTGAAGGAGATGATGTAACGGCGGGCGGCCTTCATGCCATTGCGCTTCTGAATGGCGCCGAGAGCGCGGAACGTATCCAGCACTTCATGCGTCATCGGCTGCAGCGGGCCACGTTCGCCATGCAGGCCATGCTCGCGGATATCGTCCAAGGCACGGGAATGCACGACGGAATGCTGACGGAACTCCATCTCCACCATGTGGAAGCCGAAGGTTTCGGTCTGCCAAATCAGATCCTGCAGCGGGCCGTAAGCGGAACGCTTGGCGTTGGCTTCAGCCAAAGAACGCTGCACAACCTTCAGATCGGCGATGAAATCGTCGCAGCTGTGATACATCAGATCGGCATCGCGTTCAATCGTGCAATGCAGACGGTCAGCCATGACCAGCATGACCGCGCGATGCATTTCCTTGGTGGAAATCAGGGCGGCCTTGTCCGTCAGACGCTCGCTCATTTCCTTCTGATGATTCCACAGGTTCTTGAGCTCGTCGCTCGGCGGCGTCGTATCGTTTTCCATCGTCATGTTCTTGCCGACGGTGCGCGTGGCCTCTTCCAAGGCGGCGAGCACATGGTCGCTGAACTTGCGGGCCACCTGGCGGCTGACCTTCGCAGTGACGTTCGGATTGCCGTCACGGTCGGAACCGATCCAGCTTCCCGGACGGAAGAACGCGGGGCATTCCGGCGGAACCAGGCCGGCCTTGTCTCCGAGCAGCCAGTCGTCGAAACGGCGATACACCATCGGAATGGTTTCGAACAGCGTATTGTCGAAAATGTCGAGAATCGTGTCCGCTTCTTCAACAGGGGTCGGCTTCTTCAGTGCGATCGGGGACGTGCGGAACAACGCGTCGACCTCGTTGAACAGTCGACGGTAATTTTCCTTCTTATCGGAGCCGCCGAGCGTTTTGTGAGCAACCAGCAGCTGGGAAATACGGCGGATCTTGCCTTCGACGGCCTTACGGCGGGCTTCGGTTGGATGCGCGGTGAACACAGGATGGAATTCCAGCTTGTTCAGCAATTCCTTGGCCTTGGCCGGACCCATTTCGCTGAGCAGCTTGTGGTAGGCGCACGTCATTTCGTTAACCGGGTCAACCGACTGGTTTTCGTCGACCTGAGCCTCTCGCTCCTGCAGTACGGAAACACGATAGTTCTCTTCGCACAGGTTGGCGAGGTGGAAGTATGTGGCGAATGCGCGAGCCAGCAGCTGCGCATCGTGCAGGTTCATCGAATCAATGGTCTTGACGGCCATCATCAAATCATCCTGCTCGGGGTGAGTGTCGGTGAGCGCGCCCGCAAAACGTTCCGCACTGGCATCCACCGCATACTGGCGGACCGTGTCGAATGTGGCTAGCAACTTCTCATCGAATTCGCCGAGGACTTCGCGCAAAATCTGCAGGCACAAGTCCATATCGGCTTTGAGGGATACGGGAAGATCGCGCTCTTCGGGGCCTTTGGTCCCGGTGCCGGACGTGGTGATGGTCGCGTCCGCGGGCGTGATCTGTTGATCAATATCTGTCATCAGACCTCCTTCTTCCAAACATTCGGTTGCTCGGTCTACCGGTCATCCGCGGCTCCTCCGCGGTTGTTTTGGCCGGTCGTTGCGAGCCCACAGCCGTTGCTTGGCAAGTTGCTGCTTATTGTATGTCCGACCAATCGACAGAAATGTTAATTGCCCAGAAAATGCCGCGGGTGGGGCGCGGTACATACTTATATGTGTGAATTCAGAGCATGCGCAAAATGAGAATAAAGGAAGCGGCGCCGCCGCAGTAGCCAAATACCATACGCATTCCATTCCTCTTGATATGGAAGACATTGAAAGAGATTGGGATAAGCCGATTACAGAAGCCGGCATCGCGGCGAAAGCCAGTGTGATTGTCCGTGTCGGCATGCTTGATTTGGGAGCAGGCACAGGCAGCTTCCGTGTGCGTGAAATGATGCACCGCCTTGCCTACCCGTTGGGCGTGCATGTGCGCGCCGACGTCAATTTGACCGACATCGAAGCATCCTGCACGGACGGCAAAAACCGCATCACCGAAGTCATCGACCTGCCCACAACCGGTGTCAATACTGAACGAATCTGGCTGCTGGAACATTTTGCCGATTGGTTCAATGTGAATCTCGGCAACAGCAGCATGTATCACCTGCATTCCGATATTTCCGAAGAACTCGTCGAGCATTTGGACGATCCCAATGCGCGGCATTCCATGATGCATGCCGTCAAATTAGGGCGTGAACAGCAGACGGAACAGCAATCAGACATTCAATCCGATCACACCAATACGCAATCATCGCAGAACAACGCCGCTGACGATTCCGGTAATATTGCGACGACTCCAGCCGATTGCGCATCGGCGAAACCGCAAAAATCAGCGAAGCAGCACAAGCCGCCGAAAGGCCGGTATGCTGCGCATTTTGATCATGTGAATGCCGGTAATGCGGCGTCTCGCCCGCACGGCATCACCGTGAGGCAGGCGCATGAGCGACTTGATCTGATTGAACGCCGCAAGCCGCTCTACTCCCCCGCCTTCGCCGGCTTCGCGTCGGCGCTGGCCTGCGCATCCTTCGTATTCCTGCTCGGCGGCGGCCCATACGACATGATCGGTGCGTTCGCCGGCGCCGGTCTTGGCCATTGGCTGCGCCGCCGCATGTTCGCGCATCATCTCAACCAATTCTTCGTGACATTCATCTGCGTTGCCGTCGCCGCGCTGGCCTGCACCGGCATGCTGCGACTGATCGGCATCTTCGATCCGGTCGCGCTGGAACACGACACGGCGTACATCGGCTCGATGCTGTTCGTAATCCCCGGTTTTCCGCTGATCACAGGCGGTTTGGATATGGCGAAAATCGATTTCCCCTCTGGCATACAACGCATCGCCTACGTGCTGTGCATCGTGCTGATTGGCACATTGGCGGGCTGGATGGTCGCCTCCGTCGTGCATCTGCATCCGACCGGCTTTGAATCGTTGGGCCTGGATCCTGTGCTGAACGCTTCGCTGCGTGCGCTGTTCTCGTTCTTAGGCGTGTGGGGCTTCTCCGTGATGTTCAATTCGCCGCAGCGCATGTGCCTGGTGGCGGCGCTAATCGGTGCGATTACAAATACGCTGCGATTGGAATTGGTGGATTTCGGCGTGCCGGCTGAGGTGGGCGCATTCGTGGGTGCGTTGTTGGCGGGCCTGCTGGCTGCGGTGTGGCGCAATTCAGTGCGACGTGGCCTGCTGCCGACCTATTTGGGCTATCCGCGTATTTGTTTGACTGTGCCGTCGATTGTGATCATGGTACCTGGTTTGTACATGTATCAGGCGATGTATCATTTGGGTGATTTTGATACGCAAGGCGCGCTGGATTGGGCGTTCCGCGCGTTCATGGTGATTATCTGCCTGCCGATTGGCTTGGCGATGGCCCGCGTGCTTACTGACAAATCCTGGCGTTACGACGTTTGATGACCACAGCCTGCTGCGATGCGGTCACATCTGCTGATATGAGGCATTGCCTTCAGCGGATGTGACCGTTTTTATTCCCTTTTTCGGTCACACTTGCTGAAGGGTGTCGTTGATTTCAGCAAATGTGACCTGCTGGACTGCTGTATGGACTGGGTCCAAGGTGCCGGTGGCCTCCAGATGGCCGGACTGCACCTCAGTACCTGCGGACCTCAGTATTTCATGCCCATGGCGTCGCGCACCTGGGCCAGCGTTTCTTCGGCGATGTCGTTGGCGCGCTTGTTGCCGTCATGCAGAATGTCGCGGATGGAATCCATATCCTTGGCGAGTTCGGCGCGACGCTCGCGATGCGGAGCTAGGAAGTTATTCACGGATTCGATGACATACGCCTTCAATGCACCTGCGCCGGAATCACCGATTTCTTCGGCGATTTCCTTCGGGTTGCGGCCGGTGACCAATCCTGCGGTGGTCAGCAATGCGGAAACCTGCGGGCGGGCGATCGGGTCGAAGGTGATGCGGCGCTCGGAATCGGTCGGACTCTTCTTGATGAGCTTTGCCGTTTCTTCGGCGGTGGCGCCCAGCATGATGGAATTGCCGTACGACTTGCTCATCTTGCGTCCGTCAAGACCGGGGATTTCCGGCGCTTCGGACAGGATTGCGGACGGCTCCGGGAAAACGGGATTCTTCTTGGCGTAACGTTCGTTGAAACGACGTGCGATAGTGCGCGTGATCTCCACATGCGGCAGGTTGTCTTTGCCGATTGGCACGACGTTGGCCTTGCAGAAGAGAATGTCGCAAGCCTGATGCACAGGATAGGTCAGAAGCAGGCCGGTCAGCGCATGGCCGGAGGCTTCCATTTCGGACTTCACGGTGGGGTTGCGGTGCAGTTCGGCCTCGGTGACGAGCGAGAGGAACGGCAGCATGAGCTGGTTTTCGGCCGGTATCGCGGAATGGGTGAAGATCATCGTCTTGGCGGGGTCGATGCCTGCGGCCATGTAGTCGAGTACGAGGTTGAGCACATTGTCTTCGATGTGTTCGGTGGTGTCGCGGTCGGTGATGACCTGATAGTCGGCGATGATGATATTCGTGTTGACGCCGCGATTCTGCATGGCGACGCGTTCACGGATGGAGCCGAAATAGTGGCCCAAATGCAGGCGGCCGGTCGGGCGGTCTCCGGTAAGCATGGTGAATTTGCCGGGGTTTTCTTCCAGCTTGGCCATGGTTGCGTCGGAGCGTTTCTTTGCGGCGAGGAAGCTTGCGCTCATTTCGTTGCCGGCTGCGGTGATCTGCTGTTCTTGGGTCTCGTCCGCCATCGTGTACGCCCCTTACGTATGAAAAACTATGTTGAAATCTTGTAAAAGAATTGGTTTTTATCGTAAAAGTCTGAGCCGACAACGAAAGAAAACAAAACTAGTGGTACTCTCTTATGTTGATGAATTTGATAGCACAGTAATTTCCCAGGGGGTCAGATGGGCCGCGGACGTCAAAAAGCCAAGCAGCAGAAGATTGCTCGAAAGCTCAAGTACCTGACCACTGATACGGATTACGACGAGCTCGCCAAGGAGCTGGGTGCGCAGGAGCCGGGAACCGGTTCGTTCGATCCTTTTGCAGACATCGAAGAGCAGTATGCCCACGATGATGATGTCAATGATGCGGTTGAAGAGCATTCGGCCGAAGCGGACGAATCAGCAGTGGATGATGATCTTGACGAGTATGCCAAGTGGGCTGCCGAAGCCGCCGCGAAGGCGACGAGCGGCGAGTTCCCTGCATCGAAACCGTCTGCGCTCAAGCCGCATAAGCCCATTCCGATGCCTATGCCGAGCGCGTTGAAGCCGAAGCAGTGACATGTGACTTATTTCGGCCGCCTGCAGAATGTACAGGATTCTGCAGGCGGTTTTTTTTTATTTGCAGTCTGGTGCATGCAACACCGGCAACGTTATATGAGGACCACCGATTCCGTCATATTAGTACTGATGTGACGTTTTGGGGTGTTCGGGATGCCTGAATGTCACAACAGTACTGATATGACATTTTGAGGATGGAGCGATTAGCGCAGGGGCAGCAGATCGCTGAGATTGTCGCGTTCGCCGACTGCACTGATGCGGCCTCTATCCTTTTCTTCGTCCCATGTCGTGATGCCGGCGGCGAGACGCAGCCACACGTCGGGATCCAATTCGATGACGTCGGGCGGCGTGAGATTATGCGGGTCGGATGCGGGGCCTTCCAAAATTTTGATGGCGCCCCATGGGGCGACACGTACTTCGACGCCCTCGCCGGGCGCTTTTCGCTCCAATAAAAATAGTGTATATCGCACTGCCATCGCCCAAATTTGACGTGGCAAAGTCGGTGATACTTCTAATCGAAATGCGATGTCGCTGCTGAAGGCGTCATCATTGCGATTATGTGGTTGTGATGAGATGTGTGGAGAGGAAACGCCTTGCGCGGCGAGCAAATTGGATGCCGCCTGCTGCCACTGTTTCCATGCGGCGCGTCCTTTTTCAATATCCTGTTCGCGAATGACTGGCATATCAACCATTGTGAAACAACGAAACGACTACAATGTTGTGCACGGCAACGTAGTGGTTGCTGTGCAAGAGGAGAACCAATGAATGCAAACGAGTGCAATCTTGTAAAATAACGAATTTTGTTTTCTTTTATAACGTGTTATCGTTGTATTGTGAGAACGTATTCATAAAAGTTGTCGTTTGTTTAGCTTCCGTTCATGCGAAGATGCTTGACGCACGGCATAATGGTTCTCGCAGAATGATTCGTTAAAGGGAGTCGGATATATGGCTGAAATTACCGCACCACAGTCACCTATCACCGTGAATGAGTTCGCCGATGAAATCCGTGAACAGCTCAAGTACACGCAGGGCGTAACCGTCGAACAAGCAACCGCTGCCGATGTGTATGTGGCTGCGGCGACGGCCGTCCGCCGTCATCTGATGGACTCTTGGATGACGACGCAGCACGACATGGTCAACGGCGATACCAAGGCCGTCGGCTATCTGAGCGCCGAATTCCTGATGGGCAAGCAGCTGCGCAATGCTCTGCTGAACGCTGGGCTGACCGACCAGTTTGACGGTGCCGTCAAGGAATTGGGCTTCGATGTACAGGACGTCATCGACGCCGAATACGAGCCGGGCCTGGGCAACGGTGGTCTGGGACGCCTGGCTGCCTGCTTCATCGATTCGTTGGCTTCTCTTGGCGTGCCGGCCTTCGGCTACGGCATCCAGTACAAGTACGGTATCTTCAAGCAGGAATTCGACGTCGACGGCAAGCAGATCGAGCGTCCGGACTACTGGCTGGCCAATGAAGAGCCGTGGGGCCACATCGATTACAACCGTTCCCAGCGTGTGAGCTTCGGTGGCGAAGTCGTTGAAGAAAACGGCAAGAAGGTCTGGAAGCCGGCCTGGTCCGTGCGCGCGGTGCCGGTCGATTACATGGTTCCGGGCTACGCCTCCGGTCGTGTGAACACACTGCGCCTGTGGAGCGCCAAGAGCTACGACGAATTCGATCTGCTGGCATTCAACCGCAGCGAATACCTCGATGCCGTCAAACCGCAGGTCGCCGCCGAGAACATCTCCAAGATCCTGTACCCGGAAGACTCCACCCGTGTCGGCAAGGAACTGCGTCTCGAACAGCAGTACTTCTTCGTCTCCGCCTCCATCCACGACGCCATCCGCGTGTTCTACCCGGGAGAAGACAAGCCGGATCTGACCACTTTCCCGAACAAGATCTGCTTCCAGCTCAACGACACCCATCCGGTTATCGGCATTCCCGAGCTGATGCGCGTTCTTATGGACGAATACGACTACGACTGGGATACCGCGTGGTCCATCACCACCAAGACCTTCAACTACACCTGCCATACGCTGCTCCCGGAAGCCTTGGAAGTGTGGCCGGCCGATTTGATCGGCGAACTGCTGCCGCGCCATATGGAGATCATCCGTAAGATCAGCGACCAGTTTGCCACCGAACTGAAGGCCAAGGGCATTGACGAAGACAAGATTCGCGACATGGCCATCTTCACCGGTGACTCCGTGCGCATGGCCTATCTTGCCACCTACGGCGGCTCCTATGTGAACGGTGTTGCCGAACTGCATTCCCAGCTGCTCAAGGATGTCACGCTGAAGAACTTCTCCGATGTCTACCCGGATAAGTTCGCCAATGTGACCAACGGCGTTACTCCTCGTCGTTTCATCAAGCTCGCCAACCCGCGTCTGTCCGACCTGATTACCGAAGGCTTGGGCACCGACCGCTGGCTGAGCGATTTGGACATGCTCAAGGGTCTGGTGCCGCTGGCCGAAGACGATGAGTTCGTGCGTCGATTCGCCGAAGTCAAGCAGGCCAATAAGGTCGATTTCGCCAACTACGCCAAGCGCGAGTACGGCGTTGAACTCGATCCAAGCACGATGTTCAACACCATGGTCAAGCGTCTGCACGAGTACAAGCGTCAGTCCCTGAAAATCTTGGCCGTCATCGCCCGCTACGCCGATATCAAGAACGGCGCCGTTGATGCGGACGAAGTGCTGCCTCGTACGGTGATTTTCGGCGCCAAGGCCGCTCCGGGCTACTATCTGGCCAAGATGACCATCCAGCTGATCAACAATGTGGCTCGCGTGGTCAACAATGATCCGGATGTCAAGGGCAAGCTCAGCGTGTTCTTCCCGAGCAACTACAACATCCGTCTGGCCCAGCACCTTATCCCGGCCACAGATCTGGACGAGCAGATCTCCCAGGCCGGCAAGGAAGCCTCTGGCACCGGCAACATGAAGTTCGCCCTCAACGGCGCGATGACCGTCGGCACCCTTGACGGCGCCAATGTGGAAATCCGCCAGCTGGTGGGTCCGGAGAACTTCTTCCTGTTCGGCATGACCGTCGACGAAGTGGACAAGCTGTACGCCGACGGCTATGGCCCGGCCGCCTACTATGAGGCTGATCCGCGTCTGAAGAACGCCATCGACATGGTGGCTGGTGGCACCTTCTCCAACGGTGACCGCAACGCCTATGCCCCGCTGGTTGCTGATTGGCTGACCAAGGATTGGTTCATGACCTTGGCTGACTTCCACGCCTACACGGAGATTCAGTCCGATATCGAGGCCCTGTACCGTGATCCGCTCGAGTGGAACCGTAAGGCCCTGCTCAACGTGGCGAACTCGGGCTACTTCAGCTCTGATCGCTCTATCGAAGATTACCTGGAGCGCATCTGGCACACCGGCCCGATGGCTGCCTGAGTTTAACCGTTTAGCGGTCTAAACGGCGAAGGGGGAACCCGCTAGGGGTTCCCCCTTTTTTTTTTTCGTGTTTCACCGCCACAATCAGCAGATATGACCGTGTATGGACGGCGTTCCTGTTACGTATAGCTGGATAAATCAGGCAGCTTCAGCAGCGGGCTCGGCTTCTTCGTCGGGTTCCTCATCTTTGGCTAGACCCAGGTCGACCGGAGAAGAGCTGTTCTCCCACGGCTCTTCCCACGGGTCGTAATCCGGATT
This sequence comes from Bifidobacterium sp. LH_512, assembly GCF_056356435.1. Classification (NCBI taxonomy): domain Bacteria; kingdom Bacillati; phylum Actinomycetota; class Actinomycetes; order Bifidobacteriales; family Bifidobacteriaceae; genus Bifidobacterium; species Bifidobacterium sp. LH_512. Next base: position 164,328 of record NZ_JBKEUE010000002.1, on the reverse strand, counting down.
CTGCTGCTTGTAGATGTACAGTCCGACGACTGCGGCGAGCAATGCACCGAAGAGCAGCGCGAAGAACTTCCAACCGTTAGAAGACTTGTTCTCCATTACGGCTCCTTTCCCTTGGCGTTGGCCTGCACGTTCAGACCAATCTGCCTTCCATCATAAGGCGTTGTTTGTGACGATTGGGTGATTTGCGGCGTGGCAAGTCGGCACTGCTACAGAGAAAGTCGGCTTAACCACGATTGAACATTACGGATACCAGCTTCTGCACAGCGTAGTCGAATTAATTCAGCCACAAGTGGCGAACTATTCGTTCGCCAGTGATATTTTCCATGCTTCTTGCCTCAAAGCCGGCATATCGCCCGTTACAGTAAGAACATGGCATATCAACGATTCAGCCTTTTCCCGGGCTCCCCTTCGCTTAATGACATGTTTTCCAAACGTGCGCTCACATATCACTGGCGCAATAACGATCCGGTGATCACCACCGGGATTATGGCATTGTGCATATTCGTATGGCTTGTTGAAGTTCTGCTGTCGATTATCCGGCCGACGGGAGCACGCCTGATGGTCGCATACGGTGCGTTTACGCCGCTGATGTCGCTGCAGCATCCATGGACGTTTATCTCATCGATGTTCATGCATGATCCGAGCGGCATTGTGCACATTCTGTTCAACATGTTGACGTTGTGGAGCGTGGCGCCGATGCTTGAACGATTGATGGGCCATCTTCCTTTCCTTGCGTTGTACATGCTCTCCGGTCTTGGTGGCGATGCGGGCATGATGGTGTGGGCTGTGATCAGCCCGGATAGCGCGGGTTGGCTGACCAGTTCGTACGGCGCTTCCGGTGCGCTGTTCGGTTTGTTCGCCGCGATTCTTGTAGTGTTCCGTCGGGTCGGTTATGACATTCGTCCGATGCTGATTTGGATGGTCATCAACTTTTTAATGCCGTTTGTGATTGGTGGTATCGCTTGGCAGGCACATTTGGGCGGATTTGTGTGCGGCGGTGTGTTTACATGGTTGCTGGTTTCGGGCCTGCACGCGCTGCGCGGCAAGAGTCTGACATATCGCACGGTTACGTATGGGCTGGTGATACTCGTGTTGATTATTGCAATGTCGCTGTTGTGCAATATCTCAAATCCGTTGATGTTTGTTTTGATGTGATACGAGCGGGATATCTTCGATACGAAGCAAATATGTGTGCATAATCGACTTATGCACACATGTGGAAAAGCATGTGGATAAAGTGGGAATAACTTGCGCATAAGTCGGGGAAAACTCGATAAGTTATCCACAGACATATACACAAATCCACAGTTTCCGCCCTTTTCAAGGGGTGAAAAATGTGGAAAATGAGTTATCCACATAGTGGAAAACCCTTGAAATTGGCCCCGCAAATAGGTTTCAGCCAAGAAGCATCCCCTATATGTAGGGCCATAAATTTTTATCCACACATTATTAACAGTGAATTGTGCATAAGTGAAGTAAGTGGAGTGCTGATATCCCACACTGGGTACAATGCCGCGTATGGAGATTACGGCACAAACCAAAGCCTTCGTCGCCGCGCATCGCAACGACGACGTCCGGGTTCTGGCGTTAAGCGCAAAACCAATGGGCGGATTGGACATTCCCCTTGCTTTGGACCAGATTGCAGGCCGTCGCATAGCCTCAGTCAAACTCCCCCAATGGGCCGCCTGTGACGATATCGTCTATCCTGCGCACATCTCCATGGAACAATGCTCATCCGAATTCACAGCGCGATATAAAGCCGGAATCGCCCGCCGTCTATGCAATCTGCCTCATCAAAGCAATACCGTCGCGGATAACGTAATCACCAACAACGCCGGCACTACTATGGTCGACCTTACCGGCGGTTTCGGCGTCGACTTTTCCTACATGGGTGCCGAATTTGCTCACGCCGTTTACGTGGAACGCCAACCGCGTTTATGTGAGCTCGCCGAACATAATATGCGCGCGCTTGGCCTCAATCAGGTTCGAATCATCAATGCCGACGCCATCGAATATTTGCAATCCATGCAACCGGTCGATTTAATTGTTATCGATCCTGCGCGCCGCGACGCGCATGGCGGTCGCACGTATGCCATCGAAGACTGCACGCCCAATGTGTTGGCCTTATGTGACGCATTGCTTGAAAAAGCGCCGCATATCATCATCAAGTTGTCGCCGATGTTGGACTGGCGCAAAACCGTCGCCGATTTCCATGGTCATGTCAGCGAAATACATATTGTTTCAACAAGTAACGAATGTAAGGAATTACTGCTGGTCTTGCAGCGCGGTACGGCAACGGACCCGCAAATCACGTGCATTAATGACGATCAAAAGCTGCAATATCGGGCCAGCGAATCGACGTGCGGCATGAGCGTCGGCAGCGCGCCGCTGCCTGAAATACGGTATATATACGAGCCGAATGCCTCGATTATGAAAGCCGGCTGCTTCGATTTAGTGGAGCAACGCTATGGCGTGACCCAAATCGGGCCGAGCAGTCATTTGATGGTCTCAGAGCAGAAGAGCCCGAATTTCCCCGGTCGAGGATTCGTTGTTGACACGATCTCCAGCATGGGGAAAAAAGATCTGAGAACTTTGCTGCAAGGCATGACGCATGCCAATATCGCCGTACGCAATATGCCGATAAGTGCTGCTGATTTGCGCAAAAAATTAAAGCTGAAAGATGGCGGAGACGTCTATGTTTTTGCGACGACCATGCAGGGCAGGCGCCGTGTGTTGATAAAAACGCACAAAATCGCGTGAGACGGAACGACCGAAACGTAACGGACTGGCCGGTGGCCCTTGGGGGGAACGTTATCCTGCAGGCAGCACAAAAAGCGCGAACACGCACAAAGCCCAAGTGAGCTGCGCGCGTTCGCGCATAAGCGATCATGCTGATAGGAGGCGTGAAACTAACGCCATCCCATGGTCATAAGGAATCCGACCATGATCAGTGCGAAAGCGATGGCCAGATTTCCGGCGCCGATATTCGGAATCGGATAGTTGCCGGACAGGTAGTACACCACAGCCCAAATCAGGCCGATGATCATCAGCGTGCAGAACAGCGGCACAAACCAGCGCGGATTAGATTTGGTGCCCTTGATGGATTCCTCGACGCGGCGGGTGTTTTCAGCCTGACGCTGCATCATGCGACGCATCTGCGGGGACATGTCGTTCTTATCGATGGTTGCGTTCAGCACGGCCTCAACCTTATCCATCGGAATGCCCAGCTCACCCTCGTCCGCAGCCTCATCCTTGCTGGCTGCGGCAGCTTCGGCGGCGTTCTTATCAGCGGCCTCAGCCTGTGCGCGGGTCATCTCAACAGTGTCACCGGAAGCCTCGGCCTGCACATCCTTCTGCTCTTCCGAGGTGGTTTCGTGTAGCTCTTCGTTAGCCATCAGCATAGTCTCCATTCAATAGGCTAAAAGTCATAATAGTGGTTAGACTCGAAAGCGGCGACCGTGATGCGCATAATCGCGAAAAATCGCTCAATATTTGAGGCAAATCACTGGTTTTTGTAAAAAGTCGCGTTGGAATGCGCCCGTATACGGCACCAAACGCCGATTGGAGGAGCGATGGGCAGACATACCGCGGGAAAACATGCCCGGCATACGCGGATCGGCAGCGCGGCTGTGCTTGTTGTTCTTGCATTGACGGGCATGCTGTTGGCGACGAATCTGCGCGTGAACCGTTCGGTGACGGTGTCGTCTGATACTGCCGAACTGGTCGAGCATCAGGTGAAGTATGCGAATGATCTGCAGCATGAAATCAATGATTTGAGCTCGCAGATCAACACATTAAGTGAAACGCTTGGCGACGGCAGCAGTTCAAGCACGGGTGAGGACGCCGGTTCGGGCACTTTGCTGAAAGCCGTTGAAGGCCCGGGCGTGACGGTTACGCTTGACGATTCACCGTTGTGGCAGAATGCGGTTGACGGCTCGGGTTCCAGCACTGATATTGACGCGTATGTGATTCACCAACAGGATGTTGAAGCGGTGGTGAATGCTTTGTGGGCTGGCGGCGCGGAGTCGATGATGATTATGGATCAGCGAGTGCTGTCGAATTCGGCGGTGCGTTGCGTGGGCAATGTGTTGCTGTTACAGGGTAAGAAATATTCGCCGCCGTTCAAGATTTCCGCAATTGGCCCGACGGATGCGATGCTGCAGGCGTTGGACGATTCCACCGCGATCAAGATCTACAAGCAGTATGTGTCGGCGTTCGGCTTGGGCTGGAGCGTTGAAACGAAGGAGAAACTGCGCTTCGACGCAACCGATGCCGTGTTGCAGCCGCTGGAATATGCGTCGGTGCAAAGCACGGATGATGAGGACTCGGGCGCGGAAGAATAGGAAGGGCAGATGAAGAAAGGGAAACATGTCGGCCGTCATCTTCGTGCAAGCAGTGGGGATAACGTAGACAGCACAAACGGCACACGTGGAAACACGTTGCGCGCAACAAGCTCGCGCGGCGTCATATGGACACTGCTTGGCATCATCGCCGAATTACTGCTGACCATGGCCGCAATCTGTGCGCTGTATATCGTTTGGCAAATGTGGTGGACGGGCGTACAGGCCGAGCATGTGCAGAATCAGACGCGACAGTCGGTATCGTGGGAGGATCCTGGCGAAGATGGCAGCGAAACGGCCATCGCCCAGCCGCAGGAAGGCGATCCGCCTGTTCAGCCCCAATCCGCAGCCGAAGGCGACCTGATCGCCCAAGTGTATATTCCTCGTTTCGGCGAACAGTGGAGCCGCAATCTGGTGGAAGGCACGTCGCTGGCCGAATTGAACAAGCATGGTCTTGGCCATTACAGCACATCGCAAATGCCAGGCGAAATCGGTAATTTCGCGTTTGCCGGGCATCGCAATGGCTACGGCCAGCCGCTTGGCGACGTCGACAAACTGCAGGCCGGTGACGCGATTATCATTCGCACACAGGATTACTGGTATGTCTACACGTATACCAGTTACGAAATCGTGCTGCCGGAAGATGTCGACGTGATTTCGGCGAATCCGGAGACCCCTGGTGCGGCGCCGACCAAACGCATGATTACGATGACGACATGCGAGCCGAAGTATTCGACGCCGACGCATCGTTGGATCAGCTATGGCGAATTGAAATATTGGGCGAAAGTCTCCGACGGCGTGCCTGAAGAATTGGCGTCAGTCGATGAATCGGGAGCCGTGCATTTTGTGAATACCGGCGAAACCTCGCCTGCCGCGCGGATCGATTCCCTGCAGCCGCTGATTCTCGGCGCGTTGGCCGTATACGTGGTGCTGTTCGCCGCCGCGGCGCTGGCATGGCGTTGGCCGGTACGCCGCGCAATTCGTGAGGGCCGTCGCCGTAAGCCTGATTTCAGCTTGTATGGCGCGCTGTTGCGATTGCAACCGGGCGTGCTGCCGATCCGACTGCTGTTGCTGTTGATTTTGGTATTCATAGCCGCCGCCGCGCTGTTTGAATGGGGATTCCCGTGGGCGGCATCCAATATCCCGATGCTGCGGCAAATGTCGAATTACACGGTCGTGTAATTGATTTGCTTCGATTGATTATTGCAATCAATCAGTGTCTGAATACGTGAATTTCGTTGCATATGATTGTGGCGGCGCCCCTTATCGGAAGCGCCGCCACAATCATATGGGAGATGTTGATTATTACTGAACAGTCTCGTCGCCGTCGTCGGTTTGGCCGTTGTCACCGTTGCCGGTACCGCCGTTATTGCCGGCGCCTTGTGCGGTGGTGATCGTCACCGTGCTGCCGGCATCCACAGCGGTTCCCGGTGCAGGGCTCATCGAAATGACGATGGCGTTGTCATCCTGCGGGCCGGACACGTTGATTGCCAAGCCTGCGGCCTGCAGCTTCTGCACAACCGTCGCATACGTATCAACACCCAGCTGCACGCTTGGAATGGTGACCTGAGTAATGCCGGACGACACGTAGATGGTGATTGCTGTGCCCTTTTCCACCGTGGTATTCGCTTCCGGCGTGGTGCGGATTACCTTGCCCTTCTCCACGCTGGAAGATTCCTCATATTTGACGGTACGATTCTCGAAACCTTGCTGCTGCAACGTGTTTGCGGCGGTGTTCTCATCCAATCCGGTCACATCGGGTACAGATACCATGCCGTTGGAAATCACCAGAGTGACGCTGTCGCCCTTCTTGGCCGTGCTCTTTGCAGCCGGCGTCGTGCGGATCACCTTGTCTTTGTCGATGACGCCGCTGTTTTCGCTCTGCACGCCGGCAACGGTCAATCCCTTCTTCTCCAAAGCGGCGCTGGCCTCATCCTGCGTCATATTCGACACGTCGGGCACTTCGATGCTCTGCGGGCCTGCGGAGAACCATACGGTGATTTCCGTGCCCTTGTCGACCTTGGTGCCGCCTTCCGGATCCTGCTTGGTCAACGCGCCTTCAGGCAGGTCCGAATCGGTGTCTTTCTCAATGGTGATGTCACTACGTTCGAAGCCCGCGGCGATTAGTTTTTCGATGGCGCGGGACTCGCTGTCGCCGGAGGCCAGCGTCGGAACGGTAATCTGCTCATCCGTCGTATCATCGTGGCCGCCACCCATCATTGCGAAAACGGTGAATATCAGCGCGATGGCGACGATTGCGGCAATAACCGAACCTGCGATGATCTGCGTACGACGCTTCTTCTTCGCAGCTTCCGCGCGCTGCTCGGTTCGCGTCATCGTCGCAGTGGAAGCCGGCGCCACGCGTTGGAATTGGCCGGTTACCGGATTGAATGCCTGCGTGGCCATCGAATCATCCATCGGATTCAATGCAACCGTGGCTGCATCCTGTTCGGCCTGCTTACGGGCCTTCATATTCGACAGATCGGTCAGCGGATTGAAGGCGGCGGCGACCGGAACGCCACCGTTCATATACGTCAGCAGATCGTTCTTGAAATCGCTGGCCGTCGCATAACGATTCTGACGATCCTTGGCCATCGCCTTGGCGCAAATGGAATCCCACATCTTCGGCAGACCAGGCACCAGCGTGCTCGGTGGCGTGGCCACTTCGGAAACATGCTGGTACGCGATTGCCACTGCGGAATCGCCGGTGAACGGCGGGCGACCGGTCAGCATTTCATACAGCACGCATCCGGCGGAATACAGGTCGGAACGCATATCGACGCTTTCACCGCGAGCCTGCTCCGGAGAAAGATACTGCGCCGTTCCCACCACGCCCTGGCTTTGCGTCATGGTCGTGGCGGAATCGTCCAAAGCGCGGGCGATGCCGAAATCCATGACCTTGACAATTCCCTGCTCGGAAATCATGATGTTGCCGGGCTTGATGTCACGGTGGATGATGCCCATACGATGCGAATATTCCAAAGCGCCGAGCACGCCGAGCATCACCTGTTCGGCGTCGCGTTGGCTCAACGCGCCGTTGACCTTGAGAATATCGCGCAACGTCTGGCCCTTGACATATTCCATCACCAGATACGGCAGCCGTTCGACCTGACCGTTGTCGCCGATCATTTCCTCTTCGCCGGAATCGTAGATGTTGACGATATTCGGATTGTTCATCTGGGCGACGGAGCGCGCTTCTCTGCGGAAACGGCTCAGGAAGATCTGGTCGGAGGCGAAATCGGCGCGCATCAGCTTAACGGCTACGGTACGGCCCAAGCGGGTGTCCGAAGCCATATACACTTCGGCCATGCCGCCGCGCCCGATCAGCTGCACAAGCTGATAGCGGCCGTTCGCCAGTGAGGTGGGCATGTGATTGCTCATTGTTGTTCCCTCCAATTGCCGTTAAGAACCAGATGGGGTTTGCTGGAAACGCGTCGTGGTATGCGACCGGACGGCGTAACCGTCGTCATATCGGTCATCATGGTCTGCTGGTCGAGCAGACGTCGTTCGATGCGAGAAAGCGTACGGGAGACGACAAGTGCGTCTTTGGGACGGTCAAGCGGATCCTTTGCCAACATTGACATGACGAATTCACGCAACTGCACATCCACGGTGTCAGACATTGGCGGCACCGGATTATTCACATGCGCCGCGGCGATATCGACCGGCGTCGTGCCGGTGAAAGGACGCCGTCCACACAGTCCTTCATATGCGACCACGCCCAACGAATAAATATCGGATTGCGGCGTCGCCTGCTGACCCTGCGCCTGTTCCGGCGAAATATATTGCGCGGTTCCGACGACCATGCCATCCTGCGTGATCTGCTCCTGATTCGTCGAATAGGAGACGCCGAAATCAGTGATCTTCACTTCCCCGCTATCCGACACCATAATATTTGCCGGTTTCACATCGCGATGAATCACACCATGCGAATGCGCTACGAACAGGCCGCGTGCCGTCTGGATAAGGATCGGCAACAATTCCGTCGGCTCCATCACATGCTTCTCACGATACAGATCAGCCAAGGATTTGCTCGGCACATATTCCATGATCAGGAATCCGATGCCGTCATGCTCATAATATTCGAACAGCGCGGCAATATTTGGATGCGCCAAATTGGCGGAATTATGCGCCTCCGCGCGCAGGCGGCGACGCTTCGCCTCAGGATTGTCGATATCGTCGCGCAAAGCCTTAATGGCGACGGGACGGCCCAACTGAATGTCGTAGCCCTTCCACACTTCGCCCATGCCGCCCTGCGCGAGACGGGAGTCAAGACGATAACGCCGATGAATCAGCTGTCCTTCAATCAGTTTCATTCAGCCATCGCCTCCTCCAACAGAGCCTTCATAATAGGACCGGCCGCAAACGAGCCATACAAGTCTACGTTGTGCACCACCACGGATACCGCATATTTCGGATTGTCCGCCGGCGCAAAACCGATGACCCAACCGTCAATGGATTCGTTATTCGCGCCGATCTGCGCGGTGCCGGTTTTCGCGGCGACCTGTACGCCGCTGATCTCCAGATTCTGATTCTCCTTGGTGACGACCGATTCCATCATCTGCGTCAGCTTATTGGCGGTGTCCGCGCTGAACGCTTGAGACATCACCTTCGGACGCGTTTGGGAAATCACCGACAAATCACTGGCGCGCACGCAATCGACCAGCGTTGGCGCCATCAGTACGCCGTCATTTGCGATAGCCGCGGCGATCATCACATTCTGCAACACCGTGGATTGCGTATCTCCCTGACCAATCGACGCAAGCGCCAGCTTGTCATCAGTCATATCGGACGGGAACTGAGACGCCACCGCCATCATCGGCAGGCCGGTCGAATCATTGCCGTCCACCGTAATCGCAGTGCCATAACCGAGCTTTTCAGCCATGTCGGCAATCTTTTGCTCGCCCAAAGCCACGCCTAATTGGGCGAACGCGGTATTGGACGAATACGCCAAGGCGTCTTCCAGCGAAATTGTGCCATTTGTGCCGTCAGCGCTGGAAACGGCATTCGTCAACGCCGTATTCGTGCCAGGCAGCGTATACGAAGAACCTGCGGGAATCTGCGTATCCACATTGTAATCACCGCTTTCCAACGCCGCTGCCGCAACAACGGTTTTAAATGTGGATCCCGGCGGATACAACTGGCTTAACGCGCGATTCAGCATCGGATTGGTCGGATCTGATGTCAGTTGAGCGTAATTATCGTTCACCTCGGTGGTATCATGCCCCGCCAATTCGTTCGGATCATAGCTTGGCGTGCTGGCCATGGCGAGAATACGGCCGGTGTCGATTTCCATTACGACGGCGGCTCCATCATTCGCACCGAGCGCAGCATACGCGGTTTTCTGCAGATTCGGGTCGATGGACGTTTCGATGGAAGCGCCCTCATTTGTCTCCCCCGTCAGCGTTGCCTTGAAACGCTGCCAGAATAGCTGGTCCGCCTGGCCGGAAAGCAATTCGCTGCGGGACGCCTCCAAGCCGCGGTCAGCGCGTTGGCTGATGGAAAAATAACCGGTGATCGGCGCGTAGATCGAGCCTTCCGTATATTGGCGTTGATATGAGAACGCGTCATTAACCGGCACTGATTCGGCGATGATAGTGCCGTCGCTGGCAAGAATAGCGCCGCGAGGCGTGCCGTATTCGTAATACAGCGCGCGGGAATTACGAGGATCCGCATTGAATTCGTTTGCGCGAATCGCCATGATGATGCTGGTCGATCCACCCAAAATGACGAACAGGATCAGGACGACGGTAAACAGTTGACGCAAGGATTTATTCATCGTGCGCCTCCCGAAACCGTACGCGGATTCGCCGTAGCCGCTTCGCTGTTCGCCTTGCGATTGCGCAGGGCCAGCAGCGCCTCGTGCTGGAAGGTGTCGCTCGATAATTCCGGCTCCGGTTTATTCGCGGAGTTGGAAATAACGATCAACAACGCGGCAAGAATATAGTTCGCGATCAGCGAGGAACCACCAGCGGCCATATACGGCATGGTCAAGCCAGTCAACGGAATCACCAACGTGATGCCGCCGACGACGGTGAACACCTGGAATGCCATGGTGAACACCAGACCGGAAGCAAGCAGCTTGCCGAAACCATCCTTGATTTTCATCGCAGTAAGCATACCGGCCGAAATAATCAGCAGATAAATCATCAGCACTGCCATCAAACCGGTCAAACCAAGCTCTTCGCCGACGGAAGCGTAAATGTAATCCGAATTGGCAAGCGGCGTAATCGACGGATGACCTTGACCCAAGCCAGTGCCCATCATGCCGCCGGAAGCCATGCCGAAAATGCCTGTGACCAGCTGGTAGGATCCGCCATATTCCTTGCCGTATTGTTCGGTGCTGAACGGGTGCAGCCAAGCGTCGACGCGGGCGCCGACATGGCTGAAAATGCTTGCGGACAGCGCAGCGCCGACGGCGAAGGCGATAATGCCGATGGCGATCCAACTTTTACGGCCCGTCGCCACATATAGCATCGACACGAACATGGCGAAGAACATCAACGACGTGCCCAAATCGCGCTGAACGATCAGCACGCCCATCGACACGAGCCATACGATAATGATCGGGCCCATGTCTTTGATACGCGGCAGCTGCAGTCCTAAGAATTTCTTGCCGCCCACGGCAAGCTGGTCGCGGTGGTCGAACAGATAGGCCGCGAAGAACACGGCCAAAAACAGCTTTGCGAATTCGCTCGGCTGGAAGGAACCAAGTCCGGGAATCTGCACCCAAATGCGCGCGCCATATTGCGTGGAACCGATAATCGGCAGCATCGGGGAAAGCAGCAGCGCCAAGCCCACAATCATGCTGATATACGAAAAACGGCGCAAAATGCGGTAATCGCGCATGAAAACGACAAGCAGCGCGCACAACACCAGGGCAAGCGTCAGCCAAATCAGCTGGCGTGTGCCGACGGATGTGCCGCTTTCTTGGTCAAGACGTGTGATCATCATGATGCCGATGCCGGTCAGCAGCATCACACATGGCAGAATCGTCTGATTCGCGTATGGCTGGAATGTAATCAGCAAACCCCAGAACACGAGATACAATGCGCCGACGAACAGCAGCAGCCACAGATAATCCGCTGGGAAACCGCCTGTTGTGCGCGCAAACATCTGGAAAAAGGCGAGGTAGCACACCAACATGGTGAACAGCAGCAATGCGCCTTGTTTCAAACGGGATACGATCATGCGGCATCACCGTCCTGCGTGCCATCAGTGGCGGCATCAGCGTTTTGCTGCTTGTCGTCGGCGCTGTTGCCGGCATTGCTGCCGTCCGCCGCATCGGTGGTATCGGAAGTCGTTTTGTCCGTTCCGCTGCTCTTATCTGCGGCGTCGTCAGAAGTCGTTGTGTCGGACTTCTTCGAGGCATCCGAATTCTTCGAATTCTTCTCTTCCTCGAATTGCTGCACCTGCGTCTTAATCAAATCGGCATGCTGCAACGCTTCATCATACGAATCAACCGTGATGCCGCGCTCCAATTGCTGGCGCCACGACTGCGGCATATCAGAGGTTTTCATGCCGGTCGACTCAACCGGGTGTGACAGCTCAAAGCCAAACACGCTTGTCGGAATGCCTTGGAAAATCGTCATTGAGCCATTGTTATCACCCAAATAATACTTCGTCTGCGACCAGTAATACGTGCCCACCGCAGCTGCCGTAAGGGCCAGCAAAGTCAACAGGGTGATGATTAGCACGATGAAGCGGGCGCGCTTTGACTTGGCGCGAGTCGCTTTGCGCTGCTCAAGCTGCTCGTTGCGAATCGCTGACGCGACCTCCGGATCGTTCGGATCCGAGGTGACGCGGCCGTCGGTTTTCTGCACCACCGGAATTTCGCCGGTATCAGGATTCGTCAGAATTCCCCTTTCCTCGCGGACGGTGGACGGCTGAGCGATGTGCTGCTCCGGCTCTGACTCTTCCTCCGTTTGCGCGGCCACGCCCTGCATCAGAGCGGCGGCACGCTGCGCCGGGGATTCTTTCTCGTCGCTACGCAACACGGGTGCGGAAGCGACCGGCTCATTGATAATGTCTGCGATCGGCTCAAGGCTGGCGCTAGCGGCGCCGCCAACCAGCGGCGTCTGATGCGGCAGGTCGAAAGCCTTCTCATCCAACGCATACGTGGCATCGGCGATAACGGCGGTTACATTATCGGTGCTGCCTGCACGCAAAGCCATCGCGACCAGCCGCTGTGCGCATTCATCCTGCGAAGAATAGGTCGACAAAGCCTCCTGCAGTGTGGCGTCCTCCAAGACTCCACACAGGCCGTCCGAACACAGCAGCCAGCGATCCGTAGGACGCGCTTTGCGAATGGCGACATCCGGATGGGAATCGATATCGAAATCACCTAATACGCGCATGACGACATTGCGCTGTGGATGATTGCGCGCCTCGCTTTCCGTAATGCGGCCTGTGTCGATCAAATGCTGGACATAGCTGTGATCAGTGGTCATGCGCGTCAGCTTGCCGTCGCGCAGCAGATACGCTCGTGAATCGCCGATATGGGCCAAAACCCAATATCCGGCGACAAGCGTGACGGCAACCACCGTCGTGCCCATGCCGGCGAGACGGCGTTCACGCTTGGCCTTGCCGACGATGGCGTCATGCGCCGCCATAACGGAAGTGACCATCATTTTCGCCACTGCGGCGATATCGCTTTGCAGATTGTCCTGTTCGATATGCGCCAGCGAACGAATGGCGATTGTCGAAGCGGTGTCGCCGCCTGCATGGCCGCCCATGCCGTCGCAGACGGCGATTAGACGCTCGCCTGCAAAGGAGGAATCCTGATTGTTGGAACGCACTGTGCCGACATCTGAGACGGTCGTGGAATACATGAACAGCGATGGAGTGTCGGAACCCGTCGGGGATTGGGCGGTTTGCGCTGAGGCCTGTGCGGCAATTTGCGCCGCCTGAGTTGCAGACTGCGGAATCCGTTGCGTCTGGTGAATCGGCTGAGTCCGCTCGCCCCGCTCAATCGGCTGCGTAGGCATATCTGACTGGTCTGACTGATCTTTCTGATTAGGCTGAATCGACACGGGTCACCTCAATTCAAAGGTGGTCGCACCGATACGCACCGCAACACGAGGAGCCAAAACAGTGGGCTCGGCCAGCCGCCTCTGATTGACCACGGTGCCATTGGTGCTGCCTAAATCTTCAATAGCCCAACGATTGGTGGCCGGATCGCGATATACGCGGGCGTGGTGGGACGAAACGAATTCGTCGTCCAGCACCACAGTATTTGAGGCGGCACGGCCCAATGTGATGACATCGCCGGTAAGAGGAACGGAAGTGCCTGCAAGCGGGCCGTCAATAATAATCAGCAACGACGGTGCGCCTGCTCGAGACATATCACTGGTTGGCGCCGGACGCCCGGTTGCGACGGGCGCAGGAGCGGCAACAGCCTTCTTGGCATGTCGCTCCTTACGGCGGTGCGCCCGCGATTTGCGCGGGCTGAATGTTTCGATATCGCGGTACAACGAACGCATGGCCAGCAGCACAAACAGCCAAAGCAGTACCAAAAAGCCATACTTGAAGATCGCGAAAGTCAGTTCGGTGAGCATAACGGGAAATCCCTTGTTAGGGTGGGGCTACTCCTGATCCTGAGACGAAGCCCAGTACAGGATGCGCGTACGGCCGATCGTAATGGTGTTGCCGTCCAACAGTGTGGCGGCAGGAACCTGATGCCCCTCAACGTAGGTGCCGTTGGTGGAACCGAGGTCACGTGCGATCGTGCCATTGTCGGTAATATCGATTTCAAGATGCTTACGGGAGATGCCCGGATCGTCGATAACGATGTCGCATCCGGATCCGCGGCCGATAACCGTCTTTTCCTTGGTCAGCAGGTATTGGTTGCCGTTGATCTCAAGCATCGGGCTGTCCTCATTCTGAGCATCCGTGGTGACCGGGACGGCGTTGCCCTGGACGGATTCGGAGCTGAGGTTGAAATTGCCCTTGGATAGGTCGAGATCCTCTTCGAAAATCACGACGACCGGTCCAACAAACGCGTAATGTTGGCTTTTCGCATATTGTGTCAGGTTGTCGGCGAGCTCATTGGCGAGAGTTTCGGAACCCCACTGTTCGATGCGATCGAAGTCGGGCGTGCTGAGCTTAAAACGATATTCGTTCGGGGCCACCGTACGATCGCGGCCGACGGGCATTGCCTCGGCGTCGATCTCGCGCTCCAAGGCGCTGGAGAGGTCGACAGGCTGCAGGTCTTTGGATCCGAACTTCGCGAATACGCCATTGACTGCGCCTTCTACGCTCTTCTCAAAACGGTCGAGAACGCTCATGTTAGTCCCTTTCTATCCTCACCTAATCCTACGCGGGATGGGTGCGTGTGCCAATTTTGGCGGGCAATAATTGCAAAAAATTCAATGAAAATAGGGTGCAAGTGGGGAATCCTCGCCGCTTTTACATTGAAATATGACGTTTTCGCGCGCTGTGATTTGTGACGGCGTTGGTGATAGCGTGTGTGGCATGAGTGAAATGAATATGATGCCGGATGCGGCCGCTGCGACGGCTGCCGGCGATGACGCCATTGCTGTTTTCCCTCGTACGAAGGCGCGTACGCTGCGTTTCACGTGTGGCGCCCCGCGTTCCGCGCGTGTGATCGGTGACGGTTCACGCGCGCTGTTCCTGCGTTCCGACGGGCCTGAAGATCTGGTGACTTCGCTGTGGATGAGCGTGATTGACTCTGCCGGAGATTCACGTGAAACACTGCTCGCCGATCCGCGTGTGCTGCTGACCGACGCTGATGCCGAAGACGTGCCGGCTGAAGAAAAGGCGCGTCGTGAACGCGCCCGCGAAGGCGGCTCCGGCATCGTGAGCTACTCCGTGGATGCTGCCGGCCGCCGTGTGGTGTTCACGATCAACGGCATGCTGTTCGTCACGGAAATCGACGCCGCCGGTGACGGCGCGCGTACCCGTGAACTGGCCGCCGGCGAAATCAGCGGTGACTATGCACCGGTGCTGAATCCGCGCATCTCCCCCGACGGACGCCATGTGATGTATACGACCGGTGAACATCTGGTGCTGGTTGACATCGCCGACTGGGCCGAAGGTGCCGCCTCTCCCGCTGAAGCCGACGGCATCGGCATCGTATTCGGCGTATGCCCTGTGGATGACGGCGCTGAAAATACGTGGAAGATCGGTCTTGCCGAATTCGCCGCCGGCGAGGAAATGGACCGCTACGACGGATTCTGGTGGAGCCCGGACTCCACGCAGGTGCTGTTTGAAACCTATGACGAATCCCCCGAACCCACGTGGTATATCAGTGATCCGGCCAACCCGGACCGCCCCGCGGGCGGCACGCGCTACCCGCGCGCGTTGACCGCCAACGCCGACGTGCATTTGACCCTGCTAGCCCTGCTGTTCGACGAATCCGGCCGCTGCCATTACGGCGCCGGTGAAAGCACGGAAGTGCATTGGGATCGCGACACCTACGAATATGTGGCAGCCGTGAATTGGCGCAAGGGGCACGAGCCGTTGATTCTCGTACAGGATCGCCTGCAGCGCAACGATCAGGTGCTGTCCGTCTGCCCCGACGGCACGGTTCGTGTGCTGGAAGAACATCACAACGACCAGTGGATCGATCTGATCGCCGGCACCCCGGCCTACACGCCGGACGGCCGCCTCGTCTGCGCGCTCAACGACATGGCCGCCGACACCAACCGACTGACCGTCAACGGCAAGGCTTTCACCCCCGCCGGCCTGCAAGTGCGCGAAGTCCTCGACATCACCGACGACGATGTATTGTGCGTCATCCAGCGCACGCCTGAAATCATGACCGACGTGCCGGCCATCTGGTCCGGCAACGCCGCCGAACATGACGCCCGCAGCTTCGACGTCGTCAGCATCTCGTACGACGGTGAATGGACGCCGCAAACCGTCGAAGCCGGCGTGTGGATGATGTCGCGCGGCGAACGCGGCAGCATCATCACCGGCCGCACCATGCAATCCGCGCACACCCGTATGACGCATTCCTGCGAAGTGGCGACGCTGTCTGAAAGCGACGCCGCTGTCGATGCTGTGAAGGCCAGCGTATCGGTCGCCGTCATCAACAACAACGCCGCCGAACCGGGCTTCTCCCCGAATGTCACCTTCACGCGCATGGGCGAACGCAATCTGTACACCGCCATCATCGCACCGAGCAGCGGCAGCGCCTATGCCAACGCCGAAAAGCTGCCGGTGCTGATGAAGCCGTACGGCGGCCCCGGCTTCCAACAGGTCGTGTCGGCGCAGTCCTACTATTGGGACGCGCAATGGTGGGCTGATCAAGGCTTCCTCGTCGTCACCACGGATGGCCGCGGCACCACCGGGCGCGGCCCGAAGTGGGATCGCGAAATCTTCGAAAACATGAAGGACGTCACGCTTACCGATCAGGTGGATGCCGTCAACGCGCTGCCCGGCGCCATCGGAGTGCTGAACGTTGAGCGTGCTGCCCGCGGCGAGGCGGCACTCCCCCAGGCCGACACCGAGCGCGTGTGCATGATCGGCTGGTCGTACGGCGGGTTCCTTTCCGCACTGGCCGTGCTCGACGCCCCTGGCACCTTCCACGCGGCCTGCGCCGGCGCGCCGCCCACCGATTGGACTCTGTACGACACGCATTACACCGAGCGTTATCTCGGCCTCGACCCGGATGTGTACGCGCGTAACAGCATCGTCGCGGACGCGCCGAAACTGCGCCGCCCGCTGATGCTGATCCACGGCTTCGCCGACGACAACGTCACCATCGCACACAGCCTGCGTCTTAGCCAGGCCTTGATGGCGGCGGGCCGCCCGCACACCTTCCTGCCCCTGACCGGCATCACGCATATGACCAACGACGAGACGGTGGCGCAGAATCTGCTCACGCTGCAGCGCGACTTCCTGTATGACGCGTTGCATATGCGCTGAGCAAGCGTCGATCGTGTGCTGATCTGATGCTGCTCGCGCGGTGTTGCATGTGATACCGCGCGTGGCTTGCATGGCCGGCTTGTGGCGGATCGGATGCCGCCGCAGACCGGCCATGTTGGTATGCGGTATGTTGATATTGCGCTGCAACAATGGGGGAGTGATGGACTTTTCGCTGATTGACGATGCGTCGTACGCCGATTATGCCGGTTACATGCATGCGCATGTGCTGCCGGCGCTGGATGCTTGCCGCGTTGAAGGTTGGATGGAGCCGGCTGCTGCGGACGCTTCCGGTGAGGCTTTGCCGGCTTTGGTGAACCCTGGTCGCCTGCATTATCTGTGCTATGACGCTGCCAAATTCGATGCGCTATGCGAGCCGCAGGCATCGGGCGTCTTCCGCGGGGCGGTCGTGATCAGTCACGGCTTCACCGAATTCGCGCCGAAATATAGCGAGTTGGTCTGGTATTTCCTACTGTCCGGATATTCGGTTTGCATTTTGGAGCATCGCGGGCACGGGCATTCCGCGCGCGATGTGAAATCGCCCGGATTGGTGTGGATTGACGATTGGAAGCGTTACGTGGCCGATTCGGCCAAGTTCGCGTCCACGATTGCGCTTCAATATGCGGACGGGCGGCCGCTGAATCTATTCAGCCATTCCATGGGCGGTGGTATTGGCGCGGCTGTCTTGGAACAATATCCAACTCTTTTCGACAAGGCTGTGTTGTCTGCTCCAATGATCGCGCCGCAAACCGGCGTCCCAAACTGGTTTGCTCGTATCCTGGCCGAAATCGTCTGCACCTGTGGATTTGGACGCCGCAAAGTGACAGGTCAGAGCGACTTCGACCCCGAATTCCATATCGAAGGCTACGAAGCGGCCTCCGAAGCGCGTATGCACTGGTATCACCAGCTGCGACTCGACGATGAAGCAAATCGCATGTTCTCGCCGACATTCGAATGGGTGCGTCAGTCCCTGCGGCTTTCCCGCGCTGTGCTGAATCCTGAATCTTGCGCTGCAATCGAGACGCCAATCATGTTGTTCCAGGCCGGAAAGGACGTGTGGGTGCTGAACGCGCCGCAAAACCGCTTCGCGGAACGCGTGCGCGAAGGTGGTGGCAGCATTCAAGTGCGTCGCTTCCCGGATTCGCTGCACGAAATCTTCTCCATGCCCAATAGCACATACGCCCCGTATTTGCAGGAAATTCTGGCTTTCTACGATACGCCGGAAGCCGTCGTTGCGCTGAAATAACGTTCCAGCGGCCACTTTTGCTGGTGCTGACGTACCCCATCAGCAGATCTGACCGAAAACCGGCCTTAAAACGGTCACACCTGCTGGCAGGGATGGTTTTCTTCAGCAAATGTGACCGAAAACCGGCCCAAGAACGGTCACTTTTGCTGGTGTTGGTGGCTGTTTCCAGCATGTGTGACCGAAATTAGGCGTCGGCGGCGTTGACAGCATCCATTAGTATGTCGGTGGAATACGTGGGTGAAAAGAACGGCATGAAGAGGACGGGCTGTGGCAGTGGAGCGCGCGAGTCAAGGCAAATGGCAGAATACCAGGCGTCCAACCGATGATGATTTGTCGGTGTCACAGACGCAATCATCGCGGGAGGCCGCTGTTGTAACAGATGAGGCCACCTTGGAAAAGTCGCCGCGTGATCTCATCATCGGCATTCTGCTGACCGCTGCCGGCGGTATTTTATGGGGTTCCAACGCAACCGTTTCCAAAATCCTGCTGAATGATTACGCCGCCGACCCTCTGTGGATTGCATCGGTGCGTCAAATTTTTGCAGGAATCCTGTTTTGCGCGTGCGCCGCGTTCATCGCGCCGCGATCGTTGCGCGGCGCCGTCAAAGATGTGCGCGGCTACCCGTACATGATCATGTGCGCGGTGGTATGCGTGCTGATGACGCAGGTGACGTATCTTTCCGCAATTGATTGGACGAATTCGGCGACGGCGACCGTGTTACAGACGTTGAGCCTGGTGTTTGTGCTGATATACGTGTGTTTGCGTGGTCGGCGATTGCCGGGAGGCCGCGAACTGATTGGCATCGCGCTGGCGTTTGCGGGAACGGTATTGCTTGCGACCGGCGGCGATCTGACCACACTGCAGTTGCCTCTGCCGGGATTGCTGTGGGGTTTGGGAGATGCATTCGCCACGGCTGCGCTTTCGATTGTGCCAACGAAACTGATCGCCAAATGGGGCAATTTCGTGGCCAACGGTGTGATGTTCATGATTTCCGGTCTGGTGCTGTTGCCAATCGTGCGCCCATGGGAGAGCGCGCCGTCGTTGGACACGTTCGGCGTTGCTTTGATGGTGTACACGGTGATCGGCGGCACGTTTGGCGCATACTGGCTATATATGGCTGGCGTGATGCGCATCGGCTCGATGCGCGCCACCATGGTCGGCACCACCGAGCCGATGATGGCTACTGTGACCGCAGTCTGGTGGACCGGCACCGTATTCCTCCCCACCGACTTCGTCGGTTTCGCCATGATTATCGTCATGGTGTTTATCTTGAGGTAGGGAGTGGCGGCTGGCTCTCCTGCGGTCACTTTTGCTGATGATGACGTCTGGGGCGGTCTTATGCGGTTGGGGTGCCGAAGTAAGTGATGATGGTGTTGTGCTCTTCCAAGAGAGTGGGGTCGACGCGCAGCGTGTGGTGGGGGTCGGCTGTGCCGCAGTAGACGACGTCATGCTGCAGCAGGGCACGGTCGAAGAAGACGGGAATACCTTAAAACAGTGGGCTGGCGACGCCGATATCGTAGCCGGTATGTTCTTTGACGTTTTCGGGCGATGCCAGATGAATCTGATGTAGGCCGTTCTCTCGGCCGAATACTTCGGCGGTCTCCCTGAGATTCGTAATTGCCGTTTCGTGTTTGATGATCGTGACGTGAGACGGATAAGCGGCAGCGAATTCGACGATTGCGCCGAACGCATCGTCGGAGTGTTTGCTATTGGAATCTTTGGAGCAATCAGACGTGTCGCTTCTTTTTCGTCTTAGCGGTGTTATAAAACCAATTGGGATTAATAGACAAAAAGTGTGTTTTAAAACCGTCCTGACACTCACTGCCGCATGATATGTCGGGTCCTGACTGTCGGTCCCTTCCTTTGTTGCGCTGTCGCGGAGCGGTTGCAATTCAATAAAGTAAAAAGGCCGGAACCCGAAAGTTCCGGCCTTTTCGCTGGTGCGAGCGGGGGGAGTTGAACCCCCACGAGCATACACTCACTGCCACCTGAAGACAGCGCGTCTACCATTCCGCCACGCTCGCGCAACAGTTGAATAACTTACAGCTGGTTTACGCGGAATGCAAATTGCGGCGTGTTACGGCGTGTCGCTTTATATTTGGCAGATTCATCCAGTCAAATATCATAATGTGCGCAGCTTCAATCGGATTATCGCCAGCTGAAATTATTCACTCCCGCGCCAATCTCGAAATGATATTTCGCGCATCCTAATCCGACGTGGGCGAATAATCCTTCCGTTGCCTCGGCAGACACCGTTCCATCCTTGTGTAGTGTAAGGAGGAACGGCTGCTGGCTCAACGAAGTTGGCGCCAACATTGCTGCGTTCATGCCAGCGCGAAACCAATCCGGCACAGCGGCGATCGAGGCATCATCAAGCGAAGGGTCAATCGTAACAGTGTCATTTGCTGCATCTGCATCGTCCTCAATGGCGCACAATTGAGCCATCGGCTTGCTGCGATGTTTCGTGCCGCCACGTGCGCCATGCCCGAAGACGATGAACCAGACCGCGCATTCGCCATCATCCAGTGTCCACCAGGCATCGGCCGCGGTGTCGGCGCCATCCAGTACCACCCACGACGTATCCAACCCAAGCTGTACGGCGCGCAGCACCAATCGTTCACCGTAATAGCCGACCTTTTCCTCCAAGGCAGCCGTGCCGTCAGCGCCGACCCTGCCGATCAGCGCAATCGCATTGTGCGCCCCGCTGAATCGTCCGTAATGCGTCTTCAGTCCCAGCAACGCATCGTCCAATTCGGCGATCATCTGAATATGCAGCCCGGACGCGGCATTGCAGGCGTCGATTTCATCCTGCAATGCCGCCAAAATCGACGCGTCCACCGGCTCATCGGTATACATGCGGATTGCATGACGTTTTTCCATCGCCTCCAGCAAATCCATGTTTCCTCCCTTTCACCGGCGTCGTGTCGGCATGTGATTTCGCTTGCGTGGATTCAGCCGCGCGATCCGTTCGCATAGAAGCGGGCCAGCGTCTCATCGCGGAATTCGTCGAAGTACCCGCCGTCGATCGAGGCGCGGATATCGTCGAGCAGTTTGATGAAGAAGTGCTCGTTGTGAATCGTCGCCAGCGTGAATCCGTTCATCTCGCGGGCGCGCAGCATGTGGTCGACGTAGGCTCGCGTGTAATGCGTGCACGTGTAGCACGTGCAGCCTTCCTCGAGCGGCCCGAAATCCGTCTTGAACTGCGCACGTTTGATGTTGTAGCGGCCGTCACGCGTGAAGATGGCGCCGTTGCGGCCGCACCGGGCGGGGGCGACGCAGTCGAAGGTGTCGCCGCCGTTTTCGACGCAGGCGAAGATGTCGTCGACTGCGGCGATGCCGAGCACGTGGCGCGGGCGGCTCTCCGGCATGGCGTCGCAGATCCAGGCGCAGATGTCGCCGATGATGCGCTTTTCCATGGCGCCGCCGATGCCGACGCCGTCGAAATCAAGCGAAGCAATCTGTTCTGCTGCATGACGTCGCAGATCCTCATAATTCGCGCCCTGTACCACGCCATACAGCGCCTGATACGGCTTGCCGACGCGTGCTTCGGTCAGCCGTTGATGCTCGGCGACGCAGCGCTGCGCCCAGCGGTAGGTGCGCTCTACGGACTGTTCCTGATATCGGCGCGTGTTCATGAGCGTGGTGAGCTCGTCGAAGGCGAACATGATGTCCGCGCCGATCTTGTGTTGGATTCCCATGGAGATTTCGGCGCTGAATCGATGCATCGAGCCGTTGAGCGGCGATTTGAAGGTGACGCCGTCCTCGTCGACGAAGGCGAGGCGTTCTTTGCCTTCGGCGATGACGTCGTCGGATTTCATGCCAGTGACGTCCATGGCTAGCGTCTTTTTGAAGCCGGCGCCCAATGAGAGCACTTGGAATCCGCCGGAATCGGTGAAGGTCGGTCCGTCCCAGTTCATGAATTTGCTTAGGCCGCCGGCGGCGTCAAGCACATCTTCGCCGGGGCGTTCGTATAGGTGGAATGCGTTGGACAGCAGGCATTGCGCACCCATGTCCTTCATGGTTTCCGGCAGTACGGCCTTCATTGCCGCCTGTGTGGCCACGGGCACGAAGGCTGGTGTGTGGATGTCGCCGTGCGGCGTGTGGATGATGCCGGTGCGGCCGTAGCGTGCGCCGCCGTGGCCTTTGCCCTCGGCGGAATCGGAGAGCCGTGTGATGGTTTCGAAAGAGAATGTGCTGCGGTCGCCGGGCTTGCCTGGTTCGACGCCGCGTGGATGTTCGATAAGACTGGTCATGTATTCCACTGTATTGGAAACGCTGTATTGCGTCGGGTAATGCGGCGCACCGCGTCGGCGGTATTACGCCGGATACGATGTATTGGCGTATTGACGGAGCCGTATCATCATGCAAGCTAAAAGAATATTTGCCTATTTCTTCCAATAAACATTCAGGAAACTTCCAGTACGAGTGTTTTTACTCATATATAGCAAGTTCGGTACAGAGGAAGCGGCAGACAGCCGGAGCCGAACAGTAGCAAGATTTAAGGAGCAGGATTATGGCTGAAGAACATAATGGCTTGAACGCTGAGGGCGGCGCTCGGCAGTCGCAGCCGAAGGATGATCGTCCGGCTGATGCGCAGGCTGCCGTCGCACAGCCGATTGATACGCAGCCGACCGTCGAACTGCATGCGGATGAGCCGAAGCCTGATTATTCCGCGGCGGCTGGGGAGCGGACCGTGGTGTCGGCAGCCCCGACGACGGATGATGGCGGTAGCGCCAATACGACTCCGCTGTACCGTCCGGCGCCGGAATATGGCGCATATGGCCCTGCTCCGACCGCTCCCAATCAGCAGGGGGCCGCAAATGGCGCACCGACCATGCAAACGCCGCTGTCTTCGGGCCACCAGGCCGGGCGGCCCGGCCAGCAGCAGGGGAGCCGCAACCCCTATGAAACGGGCAACGGCAACCCGTTCGCCAACCCGAATCGTGGCATGTTCGATGCTGGACCGGCGGCTGGTATGCCTCAGAACGGCGGCGCCAACGGAACCGGTAACCCATTCGGCGCGCCGCAGCAGGGCGCGGCCAACGGCCACAACGGTCAGGGTGGCTGGCCTGGCGCTCCGGCGCAGCCCGGTCAGCCGAAGGCTCCGGGCAAGATGGCGGTTTCCGTGGCGACCGGTGTGGTCGCCGCTCTGGTGAGCGCGGCATTATGCCTGGGTGTTGGATATGCCGCCATCACCAACGGCTGGGTGAGCGTCCCATCCAGCAACAGCCTGTCGAATATCTCGTCGAATAAATCCGGATCCGGTACCGCCAAGGCAGAGAGCGGAGACGCCGTCGATTGGGCTTCGGTGGCCAGTAAGGTGTCCTCCGCTGTTGTCTCCATTCAAGTGGCGACCAGCGAAGGCACTGCTGCTGGCTCCGGCGCAATCCTCGACACCGATGGTCATATCGTCACGAACAATCATGTGATTTCCGGAGCTCAGACCATTCAGGTGACGCTGGCCGACGGTACGATTTATTCCGCAAAGGTCGTCGGCGCCGACACCACCACCGACCTTGCGGTAATCCAGCTGCAGGACGCTCCAAGCGATCTGACCAATGTCGAATTCGCGGATTCCGACAATTTGGCGGTCGGTGAATCCGTCATGGCCATCGGCAACCCGCTCGGCTACGACGACACCGCAACCGTCGGCATCGTCTCCGCATTGAATCGTCCCGTCACCGTCACCGACGACAACAACAACGAAATCGTCACCAACGCGGTGCAGCTCGATGCGGCCATCAATCCGGGCAATTCCGGCGGTCCGACCTTTAACGCCGCTGGCCAGGTCATCGGCATTAACTCGTCCATCGCATCGACGGCAAGCTCCAGCAGCACCGCCGGCTCCATCGGCATCGGTTTCGCCATTCCGTCGAATCTGGTCAAGCGTGTCGCCGATGAAATCATCAAGGACGGTTCCGTCAAGCATGTGGCTCTCGGCGTGACCATCACCAGCGCCACCGTCGAGGCGGATGGTGTCACCCGTGGCGGCGCTCAGATCGTCACTCCATCCACCGGTGGCTCGGCGGTCGTGTCCGGCGGCCCGGCCGATGAAGCCGGTTTGAAGGTCAACGACACCATCGTCGCGTTCAATGGCAACGCTGTGAACAACAACTATTCACTGCTCGGATTCGTTCGTGCCGCGGCGCTTGGCGACAAGGTGACGCTGACCATCGTACGCGACGGCAAGACCATGGACGTGGACGTGACGTTGGATCAGGAGGAGTCGTCCGTCAACGGCAGCTCGTCCAGCAACGACAACAGCGATCAGGGCAACGGCAACGGCCAGAACGGCGGTAGCGATGGCAACGGGCAGAACGACAATGGTTGGGACGGCTGGGACGGTGGCGGCCTGTCCGATCCGTTCGGCATGTGGTAAAGCATATCGCCATCACAAGCGCTACAGAATGAGCGCATGCATGGTGTGGGGGCCTGCATCCGGTGTGTCCGGTGCAGGCCCCCACACGTTGCCGTTGCCGGGGTGTGGCGTCATGCGTGTCGGTTATGAAAAACCCGCCGTATCTGATACTGTTTCGACCTGTTGCACGGAGGCAGCCGAAGACACGCTGTACAAGCGGCATGTCGGGAGTTCCCGTGCAATGGCATAATGAGACCCATAACTGAATATTGATGTTGATCTTTACGCCGTGTGTCGTGCGAAGCTATTCGTCGATGGGCTAACAAGGCGTGAGTGCAGCACCGGCATATGAATGGTTCATATGCCGATACCGATTGCGACGTAAGGAGAAACGATGAAAAAAATCATCGCTCTTTGTAAACTCGTCCCCTTATTGCCGGTTGTCGTTGTTGCGGCATTGCCGTTGGCGTTCTGGTGGGATTTCCGCCCGTGGGGCGAACTGTCTTGGCAGGCCAATCCGAGTCTGGGCCAGTGGATCGTCATCCTGCTGGTCATCTACACGGTCATCGACACCATTCGAGGCATAGTCGATGATATCCGCCACGGTCATCTCGGCGTTGACATCCTTGCCGTCGTGGCCATCCTCGCCACGCTCGCCGTACGGGAGTACTGGGCCAGTTGGGCCGTTCTGCTGATGATCTACTCCGGCGAGGCCATTGAAGAATATGCGCACTCCAAAGCGGAACGCAATTTGACCGCCTTGCTGGAAGCTGCGCCACGTATCGCGCACGTCGCCACGCTGCCGGGCGTCGGACCGCAGAACATCAACGATCCCGCATCGCGCCGCGTCGCCGCCGACGGTTTCCGTGAAGCGACGTCATCGGAAGCATCATCCTTCGCGGAACAATCACACTTCAACACTGTTCCCGTTGAAGGCGTCAAATGCGGCGATGTCCTTGTCGTGCTGCCCGGCGAAACGGTTCCCGTCGATGGCGAATTGCTCAGCAATTCGGCCACGCTCGACCTGAGCAACATCAATGGCGAACCCGTGCCGCGCGAAGTCTACGCCGGTGCACGCGTTATGTCCGGCGCCATCAATGGATCGGCGACATTGACCATGCGCGCCACCGAATTGGCCTGTGACTCCCAGTACCAGCGCATCCTCGAATTGGTGTCGTCCGCACAGAATTCGCGCGCCGCAGTCGTCAAAACCGCCGACCTGCTCGCCGTGCCGTTCACTGTCATCTCCTTCGTCATCGCGGGTGTCGCATGGTTCGTCTCCGGCGATTCCATGCGCTTCGCCCAAGTGCTGGTACTGGCCACCCCGTGCCCGTTGCTGATTGCGGCGCCTGTTGCCTACATCGCAGGTACAGGACGCCTCGCCAAGGCTGGCGTGCTCATCAAAACGCAAGAGGTGTTGGAATTCCTCGGCCGCGTTAACCATATCTTCTTCGACAAAACCGGTACGCTCACCGTCAAAAAACCGCAGGTCGTGCGCGTGGACACACCCAGCGTGACGCTGTCGTCGTCAACCGCCGTCGCCAGCGGCATGTCGTCCGACGAAATTCTGAAACTGGCGGGCATCATCGAAACGTATTCCGTGCATATCCTTGCCAAGGGTATCGCCACGGCCGGTATTGAAGCGGCCAAGCGCGTCGATGGCGGCGGCCGACTCGCACCGGTCGTGCGCGATGTGGTCGAAGATGCCGGTAGGGGCGTCGGCGGTGAGGTCAACGGGCATCGTCTGCGCGTCGGTCGTTTCGCCTATGTCATGGAGGATGTCAGCAGCACCGTGCCGTTGGAATCGTTGAAGCCGACCGACATATTCGGTGCGCTTGCGCCGGACGAAATGGCCACGTTCGTAGCCGTCGACGGCCGTCTTGCCGCGCGCATCGTATTGAAGGACGTGCCACGTGCCAATGCCGTCTCCTCGTTGAACAAACTGCGCGAAATGGGCGTCAACGAGCTGACCATGGTCACTGGCGACAAGGAGGCATCCGCCCGCATCATTGCGGACGAAGTCGGCATCACCGACGTGAACGCCGAACTGCTGCCGGAAGGTAAGCTGGCCATCGTCCGCAATGCTTCGCTCGAAAAGCGCGAAGTGCCGTGGTGGGATCGTCTGCTATCGAAGTTCACCGGCGAATCACTGACCCGCGCCATCACCATGATGGTCGGCGATGGTGTGAACGACGCGCCCGTGTTGGCGGCGGCCGATATTGGCATGGCTATTACCGACGGCACGTCCACAGCTGCGTCCGAATCGGCGCAAGTGATCATTATGAATGACGATATCGCCTGCGTGCCGAAGGCCATCTCCATTTCGCGCCGCACGAAGCGCGTGATGCTGCAGGCTGTCTGCCTTGGCCTCGGCTTGGCGTTGGTGTGCATGGTCGCCGCCGCCTGCAATCTGATTCCGGTGGTGGCCGGTGCGTTCATGCAGGAAGCCATTGACGTAGTGTCGATTCTATGGGCGCTGACCGCGTTGATCGATAAGGATTAAGCGGATTCGCTGATGATTGGACGGCGGCTGCCGGAGCCCCATCGGCGCCGCCCCGATGTCGCCGTCTAATCCATACACCCCTCTGTCGCGATTCGCCGGTTTGCGATACCCTGTAAAGCGTGACTGAGACTAATGAACTTCGTATTGCTGTAATCGGCGCTGGCCCGGCCGGCGTCTACTCCTCCGACATTTTCCTGCGCCAGCTGAAGAAGACCGGTGCGGAGCTGGGCCTGGGTGAAAGCGCCCGTATCGACCTGTTCGAAAAATTGCCGGTGCCGTTCGGTTTGGTGCGTTACGGTGTCGCTCCGGATCATCCGTCCATTAAATTCATTGCCGACGCGCTGGAAAAGACGCTCGACAATCCGAACATCCACCTGTATTGCGACGTGGAATTCGGCAAGGATGTGACGCTGGACGAGTTGCTTGCCCGCTATGATGCGGTGCTGTTCGCCACCGGCGCGGTCGAAGACAAGCCGCTTGGACTGCCGGGCGCTGATCTGGATGGCGTGTACGGTGCCGCGAAATTCGTCGAATGGTATGACGGGTATCCGACCGGCGCCCGCGAATGGCCGCTGGAGGCCGAAGAAGTCGCCGTCATCGGTGGCGGTAACGTTGCCATGGACGTGGCGCGCGAACTCATGCGCAACGCTGACGATCTGAAGGCCCGAACCGACATTCCGGATAATGTGTACGAAGGCATCAGGGCGAACAAGGCCCGCGTGCTGCATCTGTTCATTCGCCGTGGCGTGGCTCAGGCCAAGTTCTCCGTGCAGGAATTGCGTGAAATGGAGAAGCTGCCGGGCGTGCAGCTGATCATCAACGAAGACGATTTCGAATTGGATGACGACACCATCGAGGAGGCCGGCAAGGATAAGTTGACCCGTCAGATGGTCGAAGAGCTGTTTGCGATCCGCGAGATGGCCGAAGACATGGAAGACGATGGCGACGTCGATTTCGAAGGCAATCCGGCCAATCGCAAGTATTATGTTCACTTTAATTCCGCTCCGGTCGAAGTGATGGGCGAGGATGGCAGGGTGTGCGCGATTCGCGTGGAGAAGACCGAAACCTCTGCGGATGGCCATATGACACGTACTGGTGAATTCGAGGAATATCCAGTGCAGGCCGTGTATCACGCGATTGGCTATCAGCCGGCTGAAGCGCCGGGCGTCGCCTATGACATGAAGCATGCGCATCTGGCCAATGCCAATGGTGATGGACGCATCACGACCGAAGCCGAAGGCGGCGATGTGCGTGAACGCCTGTACGCCACCGGTTGGGCGAAGCGCGGGCCGGTCGGCCTAATCGGTTCGACCAAATCCGACGCCCTGATGATCGTGACCAACATGCTCGAAGATCTTTCGAAGGCCGCCGAAGGCGGCCGCGTGGCTGAGGATCGCGATCCGGAATCCATCGACCGCTTGCTGGCGGAACGCGGCGTCAAACCGATCGACTTCGCCGGGTGGAAGAAGATCGACGCTTTCGAACGCGCCGAGGGGGCGAAGGAAGGCCGTGAGCACAAGAAGGTCATCGAGCCCGATCAGATGCGCGCTTTGGCGCACGCCTGATTAGCGACCGTCCAAGGACGGTGGATGTTCATCCCGTCTGACCGGTGGTCTTGCATCTATTGAGCAGATGATTCTCATATTTCGCCGAGGTTCGCGGGCATGCAATGCCTGTGACCTCGGCTCTTGTTTGAGAAGAGACGCGACTGACTGCATTTTTTTGAAAGGACCGGCATCACAATGTCTCCCGTTTTCGACCCCATCGATGAGTTTCCCGGTCTGAGGCCGACGTCGTCGAAGGCATAGCGGGGGAATGCTGTGGGCGGGCGCCATGTGATGATGGAGGGGAGTGGCTACCATGCGGTGATTGCAATGCGCCGGCATCGCATGATCATTACGTTGATTTCCGTATTGGTGGTTGTGCTGCTGGTCGTTGGCGGTGTTGTCCGACGCGTGTGATGAGTATTCATTGTTGTCCGATCTGGTGATGGTGCTGGATGATATTCATACCTCTGACATGTGATACGTTCTGCGATGCCCACCATGTTCGCCGATAGGGGGGCGCCCATGCGAGGTTTCACGTGAAACTTTCTTCTTCGGCTGATGTCCAGTAAAATTTCAGACAGCCCGTTTAGGCTGGCCGTATGGATGGAAAACTGCGCGTGCACGGCCACTGCAATGGCCTGAAGACGACGTTGCTGTTTGCGTTGATGTGGGCCGTCATCATGCTGATTTGGTGGGCTACCGGCGCGCAACGTGGAATGTTGGGCCTGTACCTGTTGATTGGCGTAGGCGCTACGTTTTTGTCTTACTGGTTTTCCGATCGCATCACGATCGCATCGATGCATGCCCGCCCTGTCGGCGAGCATGAGGCGCCTGTGCTATATGGCATTGTGCGTGAGTTGAGCGCGAAGGCCGGCAAGCCGATGCCCCGCATCTATGTCGCGCCGACGATGAGTCCGAATGCGTTTGCGACGGGTCGCAACGAGCGTCACGCGGCGGTCTGCTGCACGCAAGGCATACTGCAATTGTTGAATGAGCGTGAAATCCGCGGCGTGCTCGGCCATGAACTGATGCATGTGTACAACCGCGATATTCTGACGTCGGCGGTGGCTTCCGCATTGGCAACGGTTATTTCGTACTTGGGATATGCGCTGCTGTATTCGGGTGGTGGTCGTGATTCACGGGATTCGCGCGATGGTGCCGCCGGAGGTCTTGGATTGGTCGGCGTGCTGCTGAGTGTGATTCTGGCTCCGATTGCGGCATCGCTGATTCAAATGGCTATTTCGCGTACGCGCGAATATGATGCCGATGAAGACGGGAGCCGTCTGACGAGAGATCCGGAGGCGTTGGCATCCGCGCTGAATAAAATCGCGTACGGCGCGCAAGTTAATCACATGCCGAAAACCGCAGGCACGCAGGCTGCTGCAGCTCTCATGATCGCCAACCCATTCTCTTCAGTGGGCCTGTCAAAGCTGTTTTCCACACACCCGCCGACCGAAGATCGCATCGCCCGCCTCATGCAGATGAGTCAGGAAATGCGGGCCCAAGGCGTCGACACCAGCTTCCCCAATCAAATTCAATACTGAAATCCCAATATCGCCTCACATTTCGTAATAACCATGTGGTTGTAACGGAATGGGGGATCGGAAATGGGGGATCGCCGGGGTGGGAAACGTTAAAATCCGGTGGGTATTGCGAAAGGGAGAGTCGGTGCCGCCTACTTGAGCGCCTTGCCGGCGGATCCCAGCTGCACGCACGCCTCGACCACGCGGGCGGCCATCGCATCCTCAGCCTCGCGGCCCCATGAGCGTGGATCATACAGCTTCTTGTCACCGACTTCTCCGTCGATCTTCAGCACAGCGTCATAGTTGCGGAACATATGCCCCGCAATCGCGCGCGAAAACGCGTACTGCGTATCAGTATCGATGTTCATCTTGACCACGCCGTACGAAACAGCTTCCGCGATTTCTTCCGGCGTCGATCCGGAGCCGCCGTGGAATACCAGCGCAAATGGCTTGCCTTCGGGGATGTCAGGCAGCGAACAGGTGGAAACGGCTGAGGCTCCCACCGACTTAAGACGGCCATCATGTGCGGCCTGCCACACTTCATGCTGAATGTCGTGTAGCAGCTTCGGTCGTAGCTGCACGACTCCTGGCTTGTATGAGCCATGCACATTGCCGAACGTGAACGCTGCCATATAACGGCCGTGTTCGCCCAAGCCCAGACGCTCGGCCACACGCACGCCGTCGGCGGGTGTTGAATATAGTTTCTCGTTGATTTCCGCCCGGTGTCCGTCCTCTTCGCCGCCGACCGCGCCGATTTCGATTTCCAGCACGGTATGCGTTTTCACGGATTTTTCCAGCAGCTCCTCGGCGATGTTCAGATTTTCCTCCAATGGCACGGTCGAACCGTCCCACATATGCGATTGGAACGTCGGCTCCTGTCCATGCTTCACCTGATCCGCCTCATACGCGAGCAGCGGACGCACCCATTTGTCCAGATATTGTTTCGCGCAATGGTCGGTATGCAAGGCGACGGTGATATTCGGATATTGCGCGGCGACTTCATGTGCGAACGCCGCGAAAGCAAGCGATCCGGTAACGCGATCGTTCACGGTCTTGCCGGAAAAATACGCGGAGCCGCCGACGGAAACCTGGATGATGCCATCGGATTCAGCCTCGGCGAACCCCTGCAAAGCAGCATTCAGCGTCTGCGTGCTCGTCACGTTGATGGCGGGATAGGCATAACCGCCATGGCGGGCGGCATCAAGCATTTCGGCATAACGTTCAGGGGTTGCGATTGTCATGTTTCCATTATCTCGCTATGACGCCCGTGCCGCAGACAGAACCGCCGCATGTGGGTGTGATGTTGGTTACGCGGATTGGACGACGCCCCGATTCATGGCAGTCGACGAATCGGCGTCGGCATGGTATGGCATGAACGGTGCCGCGGCCTGTTGGTCAATGTTCATGATCGTCGTCATGCCACGCGCGCAGAATCTTCATGATCAGGGAGACGATGCTGCACAGGATTCCACCGATGGGCCAGGCCAGCCAAAACAGTTGGGATTTGCCGATGAACAGCATCGACAGTCCGATGATGGTGGCGAGCATCATGATGATGCCGCACACCGCTTCGTTGGTCTTGCCGTACCTGTCGCGCTGATATTCCTGTGACTGGGCGTCGCGCTCCTGTTCCGCCTCATGATTGTATTCGGCGATGTTGAAACGGCCATATCGCATGCCGAACAGTACGAGGCAAAACACACCCGCCGCAACGAACAACAGCATCATGCCTACCGACCATCCGTCCTTCGCCGCAAGCACCTCGTCGGAATATATCAATGCGGACAGGCCGACCAAAATCAAGGCGATGCCGGCCACTATACCAATCGCAAGCTCATGCACGCCTTTCATACGGTCTTCGGCTTGATAGAAATCCTCGATATACGGATGCCTCCGAACGAATTCGCCGTGTGCCAGGCCGCCCGGAATCAAAAACGAGAGGCCTGCCACCACGCCGATGATGAGGGACAGGAACAATGGAAAATCGTTGCCGTCGAACAACAGCCCCACGCCTAAGCCGACGATGATCAGTGCCACGCCGGTCGCGATCTGCCAGGCAAAGCGACGCATGTGCTCGTCATAGCCGACGACATCCTGCGGGCGGCACTGTGTCCTTGATGTCTCCGACGAAATCGGCGCGGCTGCCGGCAATCCTCCGAAGTCTGCCATATCGTCCGCGGTGGCCGTTCCGTTCACGGCGGCGGCCTGCATCGCAGGTGACGAGGGATGCCGTACGTCACCCATCACCAAATCGTCCAGCGTGCATCCGAACAGATCGCACATCATCAGCAATTTATCCATTTCCGGATACGCCTTTTCCGACTCCCACTTGGAAATCGCCTGACGGGATACGCCCAGCAACATCGCCAACTGCTCCTGCGTCATATTGCGGGAGCCGCGCAAATACTGCAGATTCTCTCTGAAACTCATCACGATCACCTGACCTTCGCTGATTTCATCTTCGCATACAATCGGAGAGCTTCAGCTTGCATCAGATGTGTGGTTGCATGCCATCATCTTTTGGTTGCTTCGGCAAAAAGCGACCGGTATTTCCCGCAACCAACGGTTGCACCGTTGGAATTCCAAGGAAAATCGGTTGTTCGCATGAGGATGCCCAAGCCTTTTCCCTTAGCTTCGCAGAATGGTGGCAAAGCCCGCATGTTGCCGTTTCGAAGACGGAAAGACGGTGCCGGTGTGTGTTGTCACGGCACCGTTTTTATCTGTCCGGAGAAGATATAGACGGCCGATTAATACCAGCTCTCGCATCACATCGTAGAGACGGGCATTGGCGACGAAACATTGTCACAACCTGTGTGTGGGGGCAAAAATTATTGAATCCTCAATATTTTTTTAATGGAGCGGATGACGGGAGTCGAACCCGCCTCTAAAGCTTGGGAAGCTTTCGTTCTACCGATGAACTACATCCGCAGGGTGATTAGTGCACATCTTCAGCGTCAAACACTGTCAAAGTCACCGACACATACTGTGCCAGTGTACCACGTCCCTTTCGCCTTAGCATCGCCGCTCTGCGCTGTGTTGCTCCCAAGAATCCGCCTGAGCCGCAGCGAGTTCGAATCTCCCGTTTCGTTAAAACCACGAGGTTTTAACGGTTCATATAGCGTGGAAGGGCCAGTTTCGTTAAAACCTCGTGGTTTTAACGGTTTGCGGAGATACTTTGGGTTTAGTCGGTAATGGTGCAAAGGTGGTGCACAGTGCGTACCAAGGTCAGTAAGCCTTGCATTGAAAGCGTGCAAATGGCGAACGTGATGGATTGAGCTCGTGCGGGACTCGCGCGGCGTTTAGTCGTTGCTGCAGCGCCTCCTTGTTGCGGACATGCTGCATTTGGAATCGCACAACGTCAATCCCCAACATATTCAATTCGCTTTCGCGATCCTTTTCGCGCATCAATATTTCAGCTTGGCTCAAGCCGCGCGTCATTCGCAAATCTGTGTATTTTTGTAATCCATCCAATTCACCTGCAATCAAGGTGCCATCATCACGTGTCCACACGTAATCAGGGCGAATTTCATGCCCATCAAGAGGACTAGCAAATTTTTTTTGATGCTCCGGTTTTTTGAAATGCATTTCGTGAAAAGCGCACAATGCTGCGACTTCGCCGCCGTTTTCGCATAGTGGTTCGGCTTTTTCGGCGACGTAACGCGCTCGAATAATGCCTTTGATACGTGGATGTCCTTCCACGTATTCCTGTAGCTGTGAATTGGGGATTTGTTCTGCGCGCAGCGCTGCAGAACAGATGATCATCGCATTTTCGAAATCCAGCACGCGGGCGCAGTCCAGCATTGTTCGCATGGAATCTGTGACCCGCATGCCGTCGATGGTAACGGAACGAATTGGTTCGGGAATGTAATGTGAGTAAACTGCGCCATGTATTCCAGAGTGGGCTTGCATTCGGGTGACTACATGGATTTTTCGATGTAAATATAAGTTGTTGGAAAAATTGTGAGCGCCAGCGGCAGATGGGCCACATAATATCCAATCGGGGTGTCGCTGGCAGATTGTACGTAGCAAACGTGCGATGCGTTCGTGATATTGCAGACTGTCCCATGTGACCGTGTCTACGAACAGCCCGGTGAGAGGCGAGATTACCGTACCGGCAGCGACACGGCGTATCATGGCCTGTCTGTCAGCTGGCTCTTTTGGCATGACGTACGTGCGAGTAATCGCTGCTTTTTCGAAAAGCGCGTCGATGCGGTGTTGCACTTCCTTGGACATGGTCATACGATACGGGATTGTGCCGGTGTGGCATATGAAGAATGGCGGGTGTGGACGAAGAGACGAAGTTGTTCACATTGCCGCGCGTCGCCTGTGAAAATGATGAGTTCCGAGGGCGGGCGTGTAGATAGGTATTCGAGAGGTGCCTTAAAACCCTTACTCGCAATTGCATTAGACTCCGTGAGCAATTCCATGTTGATGCGATAGATTGGAGCGAGGATGGGGCGTTAAAACCACGTGGTTTTAACGAAAACGGCGAGATTGAGAGCCATGTTCCGTTAGAGCCACGTGGTTCTAACGGTTTGGGGATATGCGGTAAGCTCCTCGCGCAGCGCGTGCTTGAAATAAGGACAATCACCACCTTTCAGTAGAGGGCCTACGGTAGGCTTATTGCCCGGCGGAATCGGGCTTCAAGCGGAGGTGCAATCATGCCTGGAATCGTGTTGATCGGTGCTCAATGGGGCGATGAAGGCAAAGGCAAGGCAACGGATCTGATCGGCGGCAGCGTCGATTATGTCGCGCGTTTCAACGGCGGCAACAATGCAGGCCATACCGTTGTCGTCGGCGATGAATCCTATGCGCTGCATCTGCTGCCGTCCGGCATCATGAGCCCGCGTGCGACCCCGGTGATCGGCAACGGCGTCGTGGTTGATCCGGAAGTGCTGTTTGAAGAGATCGACGGCTTGGAATCCCGTGGCGTTGATTGCTCCCGTCTGCTGGTGAGTGAAGAAGCGCATGTGATTGCGCCGTATCATCGTGTGCTCGACAAGGTGACCGAACGTTTCCTCGGCAAGCATAAGATCGGCACCACCGGCCGTGGCATCGGCCCGGCGTATGCCGATAAGATCAACCGCGTTGGCATCCGAGTGCACGACCTGTTCAATGCCGACCATTTGCATGACAAGGTCGAGGCCAGCCTACATCAGAAGAATCAGATGCTGGTCAAGCTGTATAACCGTCGCGCCATCGACGTTGACGCCACCACTGAGGAGCTGTTGAAGCTGGGTGAGCGTCTGAAACCGTACGTTGCCAACACTTCCCTGATTTTGAACAAGGCTCTTGATGAAGGCAAAACCGTGCTGTTCGAAGGCGGCCAGGCCACGATGCTAGACGTCGATCACGGCACCTACCCGTTCGTGACCTCCTCCAACCCGACTGCAGGCGGCGCCTGCACCGGCACTGGCGTCGGCCCGACGAAGATTACACGTGTGATTGGCGTTTCGAAGGCATACGTGACCCGCGTCGGCGAGGGCCCGTTCCCGACCGAGCTGTTCGGCGAGGACGGCGATTGGCTGCGAGCCCAGGGCCATGAGTATGGTGTGACTACCGGCCGCCCTCGTCGCTGCGGCTGGTTCGACGCTGTGGTGAACCGTTACGCCTCCCGCGTGAATGGCCTGACCGACATCGTGCTGACCAAGTTGGATGTGCTGACGGGGCTGAAGAAGATTCCAATCTGTGTGGCCTACGACGTTGACGGCGAACGTTTCGACGAGATGCCGACTGATCAGGCCGCTTTCACCGCTGCGAAGCCGATTTACGAATCCATGCCGGGCTGGGACGAGGACATTTCCCAAATGCACTCTTTCGAGGAGCTGCCGGCCAACTGTCAGGCGTATGTGAAGCATTTGGAAGAGATCTCCGGCTGCCGCATCTCTGCGATCGGCACCGGACCGCAGCGCGATCACATCATCGAAATCAATTCACTGCTAGGCTGAATTGATTGAACGGATGATTCCAATCGGATCACGATTCGCATGTTCCGTAAATGTCATGGCCGACCGTTGCAAGACAGTGGTCGGCCGTCATATTGTTGCTGCTGCCGGCATCGGTGCACATCGATATTTGGCATGTTTGATGATTGATATGCGGCCAGCTTGCGGTGGATTGCGTTTTGTACGGTTGATGTGTAGTGGCATCGTCGTTGCGTAAAGGATGGAGAAAACACCATGGATACACTGCAGCCGGCTGGCGTGAATCCCGCGTCGTCTGGCAATCCTCCGAAGATTCCGCTGGCGCCGATGAAGCGTATGCAGGCGCGGTTTAATCCGTTGGCTGATGTGATGCTGTATGTCGTCGTGTTTGCAGGCGGCTGCGTTGGTACAGCGCTGCGCTATGGCCTGTCGCTGCTTATGCCTTCCGCGGCTGCACAGACCGGCGCGTTCAGCGCTTTTCACGCTGCAACGTTCGTGGCGAATATGCTGGCCTGCTTTGTGTTTGCGTTTTTGACCGCGTATTGGGCGCAGGCGACGTGGATTCATAAGCGTGTTCGTCAATTGGCGAATCGTGGCGTTGGTATGGGATTGTGCGGCGGGTTTTCCACGTTGTCGGCAATGGTGATCGAGAACATCCATGCGTTGCAGGCTGGTGAATATGTGGGATTCGTCGTGTATACGGCGGTAAGCTTTCTGTGCGGTTTGATGGTGGCCTTTGCTGCGGTGTCGGTGGCGATGAAGCTGGCTTCGAAACGTGCGGCGCAGGTTGCGGTGCGCATGTTGACCGAGCATCACAAGAAACGCCCGCAAGTCGCGGAGGGGGTGGTCGTGCCGACGCCGTTCGATGGCGCGCATCCGAGCACTGATGAGATCCCGGTCGTGGCTGATCCGATTACGGGGGAGGCTCGCTGATGCTGTTCTTGGGTGTGTGCCTGTTCGGCGGACTGGGCGCGATGACGCGTTTCGTGGTGAACACGTCCATTCAGCAGCGCTGGAAGAACGCGTTTCCTTTGAACACGTTCGTGATCAATGTGTCGGCGACGTTGTTCGCCGGCATCGCTGCAGCGTCGGCGTTTTACGGTGTGGCTGATTCGAATGCGTATCTGCTGTTTGTGACGGGGTTCCTGGGGGGCTTCTCCACATTTTCGACGGCCATCAATGAAATGGTCACGCTTGTCCGTCAGCATCGTTTTTCCGTTGCCGGTGCGTACTGCTTGGCAACCGTCGTCGTTCCAATGATGTGTGTGGCTTTAGGCTGGTGGTTCGTCTCTCTCACCCGATAATGCGTTGTGACACATGCGCGTATGGCATGTTAGGCATGGCGCTAAGGTTTTCCCGACTGCTGTATAAAACCGGTTCGACACGCGGACAATATGCGAACTGGTGTGGTTTTGCATTAGCATAAACCGGTTCGATGGCAAAGGGATGATGTCCCATGCGCCGCGGACGACGTATTACGTCTGAGTCGAGACTTCGGCGGTGGAGATTCTTATGAATGCAATTCGATGCGTGATTTCTTTTTGCCATGCCGAGGTCTGCGGGTCATGTTGATGCAGGGAATCAAGAGAGGAACAACTCTATGGGCAACAATGGCAAAATGACGCGGGCGGTCGGCGCAGAATCGGTTGACTCGTATGATTCTCTGGCCGCGGCCAATGGTGAGCATCCTGGCGTGGTTGGCGTGCTTCGCTTGGGCGCCGGCTTTACCATCAGCCTGATTGTCACCGGTATCGTGTGGACTTCGCTGTCCGGTATCCTGGTCCCGCAGTTGGTCGATCAGATCGCGCCGAGCGAAAGGGCCACATTCATTGGCCTGATCAACAGTGTCGGTTCCGTGGTGGCGTTGGTCGCCAACATCGTGTTCGGCACGTTCTCCGATTTGACGCGGTCCCGTTTCGGCAAGCGCACGTTGTGGATCGCTTCTGGCGGTGTGCTGTGCGGCTTGTGCGTGTATGGATTGGTCCATGCGAAGTCCCTGCCGTTGATTCTGCTGCTGTGGTGCGGCATTCAGCTGTTCTATAACTGGATGAACGCCCCGTTCGTCGCGACGATGTCCGATCGCGTGCCGGATAAGTTCCGTGGCACGGTGTCTTCGTTCATGGGCGGTGGTGGTGTGCTGGGCCAGACCGCCGGCTCCTTGGTGGGCTCGCTGATGATCAACAATGTTCCGATGGGCTTCATGGTCGGTGCCCTCGGCTTCGCTTTGATCGGCATTGTCGTTGTGGGCATCTGGCCTCGCGAGCCTTCCAACGTTGACGAACCTCGTGAGCAGCTGAGCCTGGCCATGATTCTGCGTGCATTCGTCCCACCGCACGGCAAGGGATCCGCGAATTTTTATTATGCGTTGTTCGGCCGCATGATGATGGTCGCCGGCTATCAGATGATCACGGGGTATCAGCTGTACATCATCAAGTACTACATACTCGCTGATTCGGGCATGGACGCCGTCGGTGTCTCGAACGCCGCCGCGACGATCATTGCGAAGATGTCGGTGGTCACCATGGTCGCCTCCCTGGTTGCGGCCGTGGTCGCAGGGCCGGTCGCCGATTACCTTGGCATGAGGAAGTTGCCGGTCGCGCTGTCCAGCTGCCTGTTCGCGGTCGGTGCGGCCATGCCGTGGTTGATTCCGAATGAGATGGGCATGTACCTGTTCGCGGGAATCGCCGGCTTCGGCTATGGCGTGTATAACGCAATCGATCAGGCGTTGAATGTGTCCATTCTGCCGAACCCGAAGGAGGCGGGCAAGGATCTGGGAGTGCTCAACATGGCCAATACGTTGAGCTCGGTGATCGGTTCTGCCCTGACGTCGGCTATCGTGGCGATGACCAACAACTACCAGCTGGTGTTCCCCGTCTGCATTGTCGTGGTGTTGGTTGCGGCTGGGCTTATCATGCGTATTCGCAATATCCGGTGACGGCGGACGCCATAATTCGATTCGTCGCGCAAAACCGGTTCGACACGCGAAGTCGTGTGAAGGCAGACTCTTTGCGTTATTATTGTCGAACCGGTTCGATAGCGGGGAGGTCGATTGGACCGTCCCGTCTCGAACGATGAAATTGGCGGCATGATGCGCCGAGGCCAGGGAGGGCTAATGAAGAACAAAGTGCAGCTCATCACCTATGCGGACCGGCTGGGTGAGGGCACAATTGCATCAATGACGGATATTCTGCGTACCCGTTTCGACGGCGTATACGACGGCGTTCACATTCTGCCGTTCTTCACGCCTTTTGACGGCGCTGACGCAGGTTTTGACCCGATCGACCACACCAAAGTCGATTCGCGGTTGGGTGACTGGGACGATGTCGCGGAACTGTCCAAAACCCACGGCATCATGGTCGACGCCATCGTCAATCACATGAGCTGGGAATCCAAGCAGTTCCAGGACGTGCTCGCCAAGGGCGAGGAATCCGAATACTATCCGATGTTCCTTACCATGAGCTCCGTGTTCCCGAACGGCGCCACCGAAGAGGACCTGGCCGGCATTTACCGCCCGCGCCCGGGTCTGCCGTTCACCCACTACAAATTCGCCGGCAAGACCCGTCTGGTGTGGGTGAGCTTCACTCCGCAGCAGGTCGATATCGACACCGATTCCGACAAGGGCTGGGAATACCTGATGTCGATCTTCGACCAGATGGCCGCCAGCCATGTCAGCTACATCCGTCTCGACGCCGTCGGATACGGCGCCAAGGAAGCCGGTACCAGTTGCTTCATGACACCGAAGACCTTTAAGCTGATCTCCCGTCTGCGTGAGGAAGGTGTCAAGCGCGGCCTGGAGATCCTCATTGAAGTGCACTCCTACTACAAGAAGCAGATTGAAATCGCGTCCAAGGTTGACCGCGTCTACGACTTCGCCCTGCCGCCGCTGCTGCTGCACAGCCTGTCCACCGGACATGTCGAGCCGGTCGCCCACTGGACGGAAGTACGTCCGAACAACGCCGTCACCGTGCTTGATACGCATGACGGCATCGGTGTCATCGACATCGGATCCGACCAGCTCGATCGCAGCTTGAAGGGGCTGATCCCGGACGAAGACGTGGACAATCTGGTCAACACCATTCACGCGAACACCAATGGCGAATCTCAGGCCGCCACCGGCGCCGCAGCCTCCAATCTGGACCTCTACCAGGTCAACAGCACGTATTATTCCGCGCTGGGCTGCAACGACCAGCACTACATCGCGGCTCGCGCCGTGCAGTTCTTCCTGCCAGGCGTGCCGCAGGTCTACTATGTCGGTGCACTCGCCGGCAAGAACGATATGGATCTGCTGCGTCGCAGTAATGTCGGACGTGACATCAACCGTCACTATTACACGGTCGAGGAAATCGACGAAAACCTTCAGCGCCCGGTGGTCAAAGCCCTGAACGCGCTGTGCCGACTACGCAACATGCTCGATGCCTTCGACGGCGAATTCTCCTACGAAGTGGACGGCGACAAGGCCATCACCTTCACGTGGAAGGGAAAGTCCACTTCGGCCAGCCTCACCTTCGAACCGGGACGTGGGCTTGGCGTGGACAACGAGACCCCGGTTGCTTCGCTCTCCTGGACGGATGCCAGCGGTTCGCATCGCACCGACGATCTGATCGCCAACCCTCCGGTTATCGCCTGATTGGTTCGTTTGGGGGCGGCGCCTTCGCGAAGAGGGCGCCGCCTTTGTCATACGTTGTCGCGCCGGTAAATGTCGACACGGTGCGTCTTATGCATGAGGATGCTGGCATGGCCAAGTTTTTTTTTGATCAGAAACAATGCGTTCTTCTGCATTATGGGGGTCGTGTTCGACCTGATGATGGTCAATCTGCTCATGTTGTTGTACTGCCTGCCAATCGTGACGGCCTTCCAGCATGCGTCGCGCTCAATGGTGAGCGCCTGAGTATCCTGTAATGCGCGTTCTTTCGCTGGGGCGTCGTCGGAAATTTGTTGTATGAAGGATGGAGGAGTAATGGTCGGCATGCGTGACGTGGCCAAGAAGGCCGGAGTTTCGCTCAGCACGGTGTCGTTGGTGGTGAACAATAGCGGATATGTTTCCGATGATATGCGTGCACGTGTGGAATCCGCGATGAAGGACCTCAACTACATCCCCAACGAGCTTGCCCGTAATCTGTATCGCGATCGTACCGATATCGTCGGGGTC
This sequence comes from Bifidobacterium sp. LH_512, assembly GCF_056356435.1. Taxonomy (NCBI): domain Bacteria; kingdom Bacillati; phylum Actinomycetota; class Actinomycetes; order Bifidobacteriales; family Bifidobacteriaceae; genus Bifidobacterium; species Bifidobacterium sp. LH_512. Next base: position 122,850 of record NZ_JBKEUE010000002.1, on the reverse strand, counting down.
GTTGTCCCATCCATCCGGCATCCGTTCTTCTCCGCGCTGATCTCGGCCATCCATCACGAGTTCTCCGATCACGACTTGCACATGATGCTGTGCTCTACATCCGAGGGCACCAAGGGCGAAAAAGAATATGTGGATATGCTGCGCCGCCATATGGTGGACGGAATCATTATGGCGTCTCATACGGATTATCCGCCGGAGTATTGGACTTCCATCGGGCGTCCGGTCGTTGCGTTCGATCGGTATCTGGGCGATGGCATCCCCGCTGTCGGCTCGGATCATGACAGGGGCGGACGGCTGATTGCCGAGCATCTGCTGAAGACCGGCGTGAGGCATGTCGTGGCGATGGGAGGGCCGCGTTCGCAATTCGTCGACTATGCCGGTGGCATGGGCACCACGTTCCCTACGGTGCGTTTTCACACCGCAATGGAAGGCCTGCTGTCCGAGAGCGGAGTCCGCTATGACTACGTGGAAGTGGGCGACGTCGCGGAATTCGGGATGCAGCGTAAAATCGCGCTGTCCGTGCTGGACCGATATCCTGATGCCGATGTCATCGTCGGGGCTGACCATGTGGTGGCGTATTGCGCACAAGAGGCCATCCGGCGTGGCATTCGCATTCCGGACGATTTGCAGATCGTCGCGTATGATGGCACGTTCGTCGCTGATGCGGCGGGCGTCGCATTGACGTGTGTACGGCAGGATTGTCGGGCCATTGCACGGCGGTTGGTGCATCGATTGCTGCAGGCGCGCGAAGCCGAGGGCGGCAAGCTTGATGCGTCCATGGTCGGGATTGTCGGTGTGGGGCCTGAAGACGACCTGTCCCCACACGATATCACTGAGGCCATGGACTTGATTCCCGTCACCTTCGTGCAGGGCGACAGTACGCGGCATTAGAATGCGTCTTGCGTCCCCGCCGGCATTGCCGGCCTAGGCGGTCAGCGGCAACATCACGTGTTCGTACAGCGCGTGGCGCGTCGCTGTCTCCCGCCCGTCGTTGTCTTCCGTCCGTCATTTCGCGCCGCCCTGATAGCATGCAGGTATGTTGATAAACCGCTCGTAATGCGCTGTTGCAGTCGCATGCGGGTGGTTTTTCTTTGTTGTGATGTAGTTTGACGCGAGAGAAAAAGATGACAGAAGAAAACAACGATACCGAATCCACACCAACCCCGCCGCCATTGCCCGGCCAGGTCTTCATCCGTCCCGGCATCGACGATCACCCTGATTTCGACAAGGTCCTGAGTCCGGAAGAAAAAAGCGCCATCGCGCGGCTGACCGTCAAACAAACTCCGCGTAAGCCGCAGTCATCCAACGAAAAGCCTGAAGTACAGGCGGCGCGCCTCAATGCCGCCGGCTCGCCGGTTACTGCAGCCGCCAGCATCGACGTTGCCGTGCCGAATATGGAATCATCCTTCCTCGATTTGCGCGACCCGATGGTGGACGCCGACGGATACCGCCCGTCGCGCGGCGAAGTGGCACACATGAAAATCGGTTTCATGCTGGCCGCATTGTTCATCACCATCCCCTGGGCGGCATTGAATGTTGTGCTGGTGCCCGTTCGCATCGCAGTCGTCGCTGGAGAAGGCCGTACAATGTCGCTTGCCACGCTGATGAGCGTCGGCGTGGTCGCTTCGGTGCTGTGCAATGCGCTGATTTCGCAGAAGTCCGACAATACGCGTACATCTTTCGGCCGCCGTACGCCGTGGATTATCTCCGGTGGCTTGATTGCAGGTCTGTTCACGCTGCTTCTTGGTGCTGGCCAAGTCGCTTTCATGACGGTTTGCTGGGTGTTGCTGCAGCTTGGCTACATTATGATGGCGATTCCACTGGCCTCCGCATTCGGCGAGCGAATCCCCGACAAATTCCGCGACAAAGCCGACGCCTGGCGCGGTGTCGGCCTCGCCCTCGGCCAGCTGCTGGGCGTGATTTTCGGTGCTCTTTCCGCTAACGATTCGGCCGCCGCTTTCCCACATTACGCAGTTGCTTTCGCCATTTCTGGCATCCTTTCGGTGTTGGTGTTGCCGCGCGAACGTTCCAGCGAAGAAATCGCCGTGCGTCGTAAAACCGAATTTTTCGCCGCATATCGTCTGCCGAAAAACGCGCCGAAATTCACGTTCGCATGCGTGTCCCGCATGATGATGATGGCTGCGGTCGCGTTGACTGGCGTGTTCCAGTGGTATATCGTCGCCTACTACATTGTTGATGCCATGAGCGGGCTGGCCGCTACCGTTGTTACGGTGTGTATGATGGCGGTCGCGTCATTTGTCGCATCGCTGATTGGCGCGTTCGTATTGGGGCCGATTGTGTGGCATTTCGATGATCTGCGCATTCCGACGATTGCTGCCTGCGTGTTGTATGCGCTGGGATTGATGGGTGTTTGGGCTATGCCGTCGACGTCTGCAATGGTGACGTTTGCCGCGCTCGGTGGATTCGCTTTTGCATTGTTTGACGGTGTCGGACAGTCTATGGCAATGTCGGTGCTGCCGGATGTCCGCGAATCCGGACGATATGTTGGCGTGATGCAATTCGCCGGCAGCGTCGGCATGCTGATTGGCATCGTCGCTGGCGCGGCATTAATGTCCACAACCGGCGCATCATATGCTGTGCTGCTGCTTGCGGCGGTCGTTGCGGTAGTGCTGTCCGGCCTTGCCGCAATCGCAGTACGCGCCTGAATCACACGGTATTATTGCTGGTTTCCCGATTGCAAGCGGCGGCGTCTTCGTATATGGAAGGTGCCGCCTCTTTGTTGTGATTACAGATCGCAATCACAATTTTTACTGTTACTGCGCAAACGGCAGCGTCCAAATAGTGAACTATTGCTGGAATGTGGACGCAGGCAAGACCTACATTGCACAGCGAAAGTTGAACAACGGTTCAGCATGAAGGATTTGCAAAGCCCGAAAGGAGGTTCGCCGCGATGACTGGAATGTATGCATATGCAATGCAAGCCGCACGAATTATTATCCCGTCGTCGTTGGCGGGCTGATCGAGCATGGCTTGAACCCCGTCCCACGCGTGGCAGGGTTCGGCTTCAACCAAGTAAGACCCTGCAAAACGCAGGGTTTCGTCATATATAGCCCATAAGGCACAGCGACGAAATGCGGAAGGCTCAGCCAAAAACGGACGTATACCACGATTTTTGGGAGCATTGATATGACTGCAGTCGACGCTACGACTGGAAAAGCCGCCGCAATGGTGCGCGATTCGGTGAAAACCGTCATCGCGGCATCGATGGTCGGCACCGCCATCGAATTCTACGATTTCTACGCTTACGGCACCGCCGCGGCAAACTACTTCCCGCACATCTTCTTCTCCGACACCACCAATCCGACCGTCGCGCTGCTCTTGAGCCTCGTGACCTTCGCCGTCGCATTCATCGCACGCCCGGTCGGCTCACTGATTTTCGGCCATTTCGGCGATCGCATGGGCCGCAAGACTACGTTGGTCGTCTCTCTGATGGCTATGGGCGTGGCAACCTTCCTGATCGGCTGCCTGCCGACCTACAACCAGTGGGGGCTGGCCGCCGTCGTGCTGCTGTGCCTGTGCCGCTTCATCCAAGGCATCGGCCTGGGTGGTGAATGGTCCGGCGCCGCGCTCGTTGCTACTGAGAACGCGCCGGAAAACAAGCGCGCATTGTACGGATCTTTCCCGGAGCTGGGCGCGCCGATTGGCTTCTTCCTTTCCAACGGCACGTATTTCGTGCTCGAAAGCTTTAACAATCAGGAAGCAATGCTCGCATGGGGCTGGCGCGTGCCGTTCCTGCTGAGTGCAATCCTCGTGATCGTCGGCCTCGTCGTGCGAGTGCATATGGAGGAAACCCCGATCTTCCGCATGGCCCAGGAGCAGAAGAAGGTCGTTAAGGCTCCGCTCGTCGAAGTGTTCAAGAAGTCTTGGAAGCAAGTACTGCAGGCCACCTTCCTCGTGGCCGTCACCTACACGCTGTTCTACACGCTGGCCACTTGGTCGCTCGCATGGGGGACCAAGGAGCCGGGCGAAGGCGGCGGCGGTCTGGGCTTCACCAATCAGGAATATCTGCTGATGCTCATGCTCGCCGTGTGCGTGTTCGCGCTGTTCATCGTGATTTCCTGCGTGAACGCAGACCGTTTCGGTCGTCGTCGTGTGATCATCACCTCTTCGGTGCTGCTGGTCGTATTCGCCGTCCTGTTCCCGTTCCTGCTGAATGCTGATGTCGTCGGCACCCGCAACTTCCTGGCCAACATGGTGTTCCTGTGCGTCGGCTTTGCCCTGATGGGTACCGCCTTCGGTCCGATCGGCGCCTTCCTGCCGGAACTTTTCGACGCCAACGTGCGCTACTCCGGCTCCGGCATCGGCTACAACCTGGCTGCCATCGTCGGCGCCGCCTTCGTACCGACCATCGCCACCTGGCTGTCCGCCAACTGGGGTGTGCACTCTGTCGGCCTGTACCTTGGCGCCATGGCCGTGTGCTGCTTGGTAGCGGTCGTGAGTTGCCATGAGACTAAGGACGTCGATTTCACGAAGTGACCTCGGGTAACAAGTTTGTGCGCGGGCGTTCACGTTTTGGACGGGGCGCCCGTGACGCGCAAAATCTATGGTTAGGATGGTCCCCAGATTTGAGGACAAAATCCTCCTGACCGAAAAAAATAATGGGGCAACGCCCGAACGGACGGCGAACGGCCGTCCGTATATGAACAATCAGAAACGTGGACTCTTGATTAGGGGAGCCCGAAAATCAAATTCAAAGGAGCGCCACAATGGCAGCACAAATCTGGTACGAGAACGATGCAGACCTCTCCGTGCTCGAGGGCAAGAAGGTCGCCATCATCGGTTACGGCTCTCAGGGCCATGCTCACGCACTGAACCTGCGTGACTCCGGTGTAGACGTTGTCGTCGGCCTGCGCCCGACCTCCAAGTCGGTCGCATTCGCCAAGGAGCAGGGCCTGGAAGTCAAGTCCGTGCCGGAAGCCGCCGCTGAAGCCGACATCATCATGATCCTGGCTCCTGATCAGTTCCAGCGCAACATCTGGAAGGATGACATCGAGCCGAACATCAAGCCGGGCGCAGCCGTTGCCTTCGCCCACGGCTTCAACATCCACTACGGCTACATCAAGCCGACCGAAGACCATCCGGTCTTCATGGTCGCTCCGAAGGGCCCGGGCCACATCGTTCGTCGTGAGTACGCCGCTGGCCGTGGCGTCCCGGTCGTCGTGGCCGTTGAGCAGGATCCGCGCGGTGACGGCTGGGCAATGTGCCTGGCTTATGCCAAGGCTCTGGGCGCTCTGCGCGCAGGCGCTATCAAGACCACCTTCAAGGAAGAGACCGAAACCGATCTGTTTGGTGAGCAGAACGTCCTCATGGGCGGCGTGAACAAGCTCGTCGAAATGGGCTTTGAAGTCCTGACCGACGCTGGCTACCAGCCGGAAATCGCCTACTTCGAGGTCTGCCACGAGCTGAAGATGCTCGTCGACCTGATGAACGAAGGCGGTCTGAACAAGGCTCGTTGGTCCTGCTCTGACACTGCTCAGTACGGCGACTACACCAACACCGTGATCAACGAGGATTGCCGTAAGCGCATGGAATACCACCTGAAGCGCATTCAGGACGGCTCCTTCGCCAAGGAGTTCATTGACGATCAGGACGCCGGCGCTCCGAAGTTCAAGGAACTGCAGGAGAAGTACTCCAACGTCCGCATCGAGTCCGTCGGCCCGAAGCTGCGTGCCATGTTCTCCTGGAACAACGGTGCTGCCAAGGACGCCGATGAAGCCAACTCCTTCACCGGCAAGATCGCTCGCGCCCAGGTGCAGTGAGCCTGTGACCGTAATGGGCGTCGCCTAAGGACACGGTTCTTATGCCAAATGGCCGCCACCCCGATCGGGGTGGCGGCCATTTGGCATGTTGGGGCGCCGTTGAGCAGTGGGGCGGGACCCCAGCTGCGCCACGCGTAGCGCACGGCGACGGGTTCGGTATTGCATGCCAAGGTGATGCCCAAATCGTTTGGCTGCATATCGTCCTCGAATTGGACGTGCTCCCCGATTTGTACCGCTGAGGGCGGTCTACGGCCTGTCCTGTACCGCTGGTGACGGTTTGCGGAGGTCGAAACTCATCCGGTCTCCCCATTCAGTCGCAAAAAGGGTGTTTTGTGACTGAATGGGGAGACTACTAGCGTTTTGCCCTCCCCAAAACGTCGCAACAAGCAGGCATGCGAAAACACGACAAGGCCTTGCAGGTTTTAACTACAAATCTGCAAGGCCTTGCAGGTTTTAACTACAAATCTGCAAGGCCTTGTATATGGCTTATGCGGCAGCCGCTTCGGCTGTGAAGTCTCCGGCTACTTCCTCTGCGTCACCTGATACGCCCCGAACAGCACCGCCAGCCAGATCACGCCGGCCACGACGGCGATGCGATAGCTGGGGGAGAAGCACATCAGCACCACGATCATCGCGAGGAACGCAATCACCACATACGGCGTCACGGAAGCGAACGGCAGCTTGAACTGAATGCGGTCAAGCGCCTCGCGCCCCTTCAATCCGGCAAGTTCGCCGGGGCCTTCGCCTGCGGCGATCTTCCTGCGGAATTTCAGCTCGGTGACCATGAGCATGGTCCAGTTGATGATTGCTGAAATCGTCGCGATGCTCATCAGATAGTTGAAGGCGAATTCCGGCCAGACGAAGACGACCACAACGGCCACCGCGGTCAGCGCAGCGGAAGTGAGCACGCCCGCCAGCGGCACGCCGTGGAAGTTGACACGGCCCAGATATGCGGGGGCGTTGCCTTGCTTGGCCAGCGAATACAGCATGCGCGAATTTGAATACAGGCCGGAATTGTAGACGCTCATCACGGCGGTCAGGCACACGAAATTCAGGATGCCTGCGGCCGCGTGCACACCGACGGAATCGAAGATCTGCACAAACGGGCTGGAGGTGCCGTCGATGGTGTTCCATGGTACTACGGCCATGATGACGCCCAATGCGACGATGTAGAACACGAGTATGCGCCAGATGATGCCATTGGTGGCCTTTGGAATGGTGACACGCGGATTTTCGGTTTCGCCTGCGGTCACGCCGATCAGTTCGGTGCCGCCGAAACTGAACATGACGACTACCAACGCCATGAGCAGGCCCGTCCATTGGCCGTCCGCGGTTTTCGTCATGAGGCCGTTCGGTAGGAATCCGCCGTCGATGTTGATGAGATTGGCGAATGATGCGGCCACGCCTGATGACGTAGGCACGTTGGCGATGATGACGAACAGGCCTCCGATGACCATGGCGATGACGGCGACGATTTTGATGATGGCGAACCAGAATTCAAATTCGCCGAATTTGCTGACGCCCAGCAGGTTGCCGGCCATGATGACTACGAGGAAGAACGCAGCCGACGCCCATTGCGGAATCGACGGGAACCAGTAATTGACGAACGAGCCGACCACGGATAGCTCCACCATGGAGACGAGCACATAGTTGAACCAGTAGTTCCATCCGGAGATGAAGCCTGCGCGCTTCGACCAGTATCTGGTGGCGTAGTAGCTGAACGCGCCTGCGCGCGGCTCTTCCACGCTCATTTCGGACAGCGCCCGCACAATCAGGAAGATGGCGAGACCGCCGATGAGATAGGCGAGCAGGATGGCGGGGCCTGCAAGCTGGATCGATTCGCTGGAACCGTAGAACAGGCCGGTGCCGATGGCGCCGCCGAGCGCGATGAGCTGGATGTGGCGGTTTTTCAGTGACCTGCGCAGTTCAACGGTTTCCGCGCTGCCCTGTGTAGGCTGTGCGTCCTGTTGTTTCGTAGTAGTCAACAGAGTCCCTTCCTCTTTGAATACAGACACGCAAGCGTTGCCGAATGCGCATAACACATCCTGCCACGTTTACTGCGTGGTATCCCGTATTGTATGGCCCGCATTTTAAGTCTCAGATATCGCGCCACTATATGAAACGTCATATCACCGTTGTTGTAACGGTTTGGGGAAAGCGCGGGAAACGAGGGCGCGTTCAGGTTTATTCCAAGACTGCTGATTTACCATGGGAAATACGACGGCCGCTGTGTGCTCATGGGCCTTGAGTACGAGCGGCACGGGCCGAGGAGGTGTGCAATGGCGTATATCGAATTCGACCATGTGGTCAAGGAATATCCGTCCGGCGACGGAGTGATCCGCGCGCTTGACGAGGCGAGTTTTACTGCCGATCAGGGGCGACTTACGGTGATTCTGGGCCAGTCCGGTGCAGGCAAAACCACGGCCTTGAATATTTTGGGCGGTATGGATACGGCCACTTCCGGCCGCGTGGTCGTGGGAGGCCGTGACATCACGGGCCTGCGCAAGAAGGACCTGATCGGATATCGCCGTACGGATATCGGTTTCGTATTCCAGTTCTACAATCTCGTGCCGAATCTGACCGCATTGGAAAACGTCGAATTGGCGTCCCAGATCTGCATCGACCATTTCGATCCCGCGGAGACCCTGCGCAAGGTCGGTTTGGGCGACCGTCTGAAGAATTTCCCCGCGCAGCTTTCCGGCGGCGAGCAGCAGCGCGTGTCCATCGCCCGCGCCATCGCGAAGAAGCCGAAACTGCTGTTGTGCGACGAGCCAACCGGCGCGCTCGATTATGAGACAGGCAAGGAAGTGCTGCAATTATTGCAGGATATCTGCCGTTCCGAGGACATGACGGTGATGATCATCACCCATAATTCCGCGCTCGCTCCGATGGCACACAAGGTCGTGCATTTCCGTTCCGGCAAAGTCACGGAGGAAGAAATCAATCCGTCGCCGACGCCGATTGCCGACATCGAATGGTGAGCGGCGGCGGCGATGAATGGCAAGTAATGAGTGACGGCGATGAACGGTAAGCAATGATGGTGGGTGAGTGACGATGATTGGCGACAAGGGCAAACATAGGCGTGGCGCTGTTCGTGGACGCTCGTATGCGCCTGGTCTCTCTGCGGCGTTCGCCAAAGACACGCTGCGCTCGTGGGTGCACGCGTGGAAACGTTTCGTGTCAATCGCGGCGATTTCACTGCTCGGCGTCGCCGTATTGACGGGCATCTACGCGGGCTGCCGCGACGCGTTGCTTGCAGCGGACCGTCTGTATGACGCGCAGTCGCTGCATGACATTCAAGTGTTGTCGACATACGGTTTGACGGATGATGATGTTGCCGCGCTGCGCAATGTCGACGGCGTCGCCGACGTGCAGCCCGAACGCAGCCAAAGCGTGGAAACGCCGGTGAACGGCACCGATAAGACGGTGACGATTACTGAAATCACCGATGATGGCATGGACAGGCCGTACTTGCAGAAAGGCCGTATGCCGACGCGTGCCGGCGAGATTGCGGTGACGGCGAAATTCCTGGTGGAAAGCGGCTATGAGATCGGCGACGATTTGACGGTGACGCCGGTTGAATCGGATGACGTCACCGGATTGCAGGATGATTCCGGCGACGCCGCATCCGTTGACGGCGCGTCTTCCTGCGACACAACCCCTTCGGATACCGAAGAAGCCTCTCCTGAATTTCCGACGGAACTGACCATCGTCGGCCAAGTGCTCGATCCCAAGGACCTGAACAATCCGGAAGGCTACAGCACGGCCGCCTTCCGTAAAACCGTCGCCTCCGACTACACGTTCTTTGCCCCGTCTGACGGCGTCATCGGCGATATCTACACCGCCATCAACCTCACCGTCGAAGGCGCCGCCGGCGAAGACTCCTTCTCCGACGAATACGATCGCCTTATCCGAGAGGTCGCCGACCGAATCGGCGACGACGTGCAGGCCGAAAGGCAGCGGGCTCGGCGCGATCAGATCGCCGACAATGCGCAGCGGCAATTGGACGCGGCCAAAACGGAGACCTATCAGCAATTGGATGCTGCCCAAACGCAAATCAATGACCAGCAGGCCAATATTGACGCAATGTCATCAGTACCTGCGGGCGCCAACGCCCAACTGGACGCTGCGCGCCAGCAGATCACCGACGCGCAATCGCAATTGGATGCGCAGCGGCAGCAGGCCGACGAAGCGTTCGCCGAACAACAGCAATCAATCGACAACGTCACCGATGCGACCTGGTACGTGCAGGCGCGGTCGTCCATCAGCGGTTTCAGCTCCTTCGAATCCGACATGACCTCCATCGAGGCGATCGGCCGCGCATTCCCCGTCGTGTTCCTCATCGTCGCCGTGCTGATGAGTCTGACCACCATGACGCGCATGGTCGAAGAGGAACGCAGCCTGGTCGGCACATATACCGGCCTTGGCTATGGGCATGTCGCCATCGCGCTGCGCTATGTGCTGTTCGCCATGCTCGCCTGTCTGATTGGCGGAGGCCTTGGCCTACTGGCCGGTTTCCTTGGAATTCCGGCCTTCCTGCTGACTGTAGTGTCCGGCTTGTATGTGATTCCGAATGTGACGCTGGAATATGATTGGCTGATCGGATCAGGCGGCATCGCGCTGTTTGTCGTCGGTGTCGTCGCGGCCACGATTGTCGCCGTCGTCGGCGAGGCGCGGCAGACCCCGGCCGCGCTGATGCGGCCGAAAGCGCCGAAAGCGGGCGCGCGCGTGCTGTTGGAACGTATTCCGGCGATTTGGAATCGTTTGAGCTTCCTCAATAAGGTGACCGTGCGCAATATCGTGCGCTTCAAAAGCCGCCTGATCATGACGGTGGGCGGAGTCGCGGGCTGCACCGCACTGATCGTATGCGGTTTCGCCATCAACGACAGCGTCGACACGTTGGGCGTCAAACAGTACGGCGACATCTATCGCTACGACATGATGGTGGTCAGTGGGGATGCAGATGCGGATATGATGCGCGACGTGATCGCTGCGGACGGCAAGACCGAGCAGACCATGGATCTGCGCATCGACAGCGGTGAGATGACATATGGCAACTCCGGCGAAATCGTGCAGTTGACCGTCGTTCCCGACGGGCGGAACGACGATTTGAACACGATGGTTGCGCTCAATGATGTGAACGGCGGGCATGGCGTGCTGCCGCTGGACGATTCCGGCGTGATCGTGGCGCAGTCCGCGTCGAATGTACTCGGCGTCGAAGCCGGCGACACCATCACGTTGCGTGACGGCGCAATGCGGCATGCCGATGTGAAGGTCGCTGCGATTTCGCGCAACCTCATCGGTTCGGACGTCTATATCAGCGAATCCCTGTATCGTAGCATATTCGACGTGTCCGAGCCGTTGGTATGGAATGCGATGCTGGCAACGCTGGACGGTACGGACGCGGAGAAGATCGAGTACGTGCAAGGTCTGGGCGACGATCCGAGCATATTGAGCGCCATCAGCACCGACGACATGCGCGAAAGCTTCGGCTTCGATCTGATGAGCGCCGTGGTGGTTCTGATTGTGGGGTTGGCCGGAGGCCTTGCGCTGGTCGTGCTGTTCACGCTGTCGAATACGAACGTGTCGGAGCGCGTGCGCGAAATGGCGACGCTGAAAGTGCTCGGCTTCTATGACCGCGAAGTGCATACGTATGTGAACAAGGAAATGATGATTCTGACCGGTCTTGGCACGCTGATCGGGCTGCCGCTCGGCCGGTGGGTCGGCGGACTGCTCACTGCGGCGCTCAATATGCCGTCGCTGTATTTCGAAGTAGAGGTCAAACCGTGGAGCTATCTGATCGCCGCGGCTGTCACCACGGCCTTCGCCGTCATCGTGCATTTGCTCACCAATCCCGTGCTTGACCGCATCGATCCCGTCAGCTCCCTGAAAAGTGTGGAATAGCCTGCGCCCAAAAACCGTAACTTCCCTAAGGGAATTACGGTTTTGGGTTTCTGCGGGTCTTGAAACCGTTAAAACCACGTGGTTTTAACGGTTTTGGGACACACGAGAGGCCGAAATCGTAAAAACCACAGGGTCTTAACGGTTTGGATGTTTGGGACCGTGCCGAATTTCGTCATAACAGTACTGATATGGCGAAATGGGTGTGCGGCGGGCTGCCGGCGTTCCAAGTTTTGGGGTTTGTAACATTGGCGTGCCGGGGGTGCGGGTAGGCTAAGGCAACATTATGAGTAATAGTTTTGAACCTTCTTCCACCAAGGCGGACGCGGGCTTGCAAACCGGCCTCGCCTCTGTCGAATCGTTGGATCATAACAACGATATGGCCCGCGGCCTGAACAACCGCCACGTGCAGTTCATCGCCATCGGCGGCACCATCGGCACCGGCCTGTTCCTTGGCTCCGGCAAGTCGATCGCGCTGACCGGCCCGAGCATCATGTTCGTCTACATCGGTGTCGGCCTGATCATGTTCCTGCTGATGCGAGGCATCGGCGAACTCATGTACCGCGATCCAAGCCAGCACACGTTCATCAATTTCATCACCCGCTATCTGGGCAACGGATGGGGCAAATTCGCCGGCTGGTCGTATTGGATCGTGCTGATTCTGATCGGCATGAGCGAAATCACCGCGGTCAGCACGTATTTCATCACGTTCTTCGACACATTCGGCATTGATTTGTCGGGATGGAAATGGCTGATTGAACTGTGCTTCCTCATTGCGCTGGCCATAATCAACCTGATTGCCGTCAAAGCGTTCGGCGAGGCGGAATTCTGGTTTTCGATGATCAAAATCACGCTGATCTGCGCGATGATTGCTACTGCCGTGGTGATGGTGGTGATCGGCTATCGCTATGACGCCGTGCAGATTACGGGGCAGGATGCGATTTCGCCGGCGGGCCACGCCGGTCTTGACAACATCACTGAAGGGTTTTCGCTGGCACCGAACGGCTGGCTGAGCTTCCTGATGAGCTTTCAGATGGTGTTCTTTGCCTACGAGATGATCGAATTCGTCGGTGTCACCGTTTCCGAGACGGAGAACCCGCGTAAGGTTTTGCCGAAGGCCATCAATGAGATCATCGTGCGCGTGCTGATCTTCTACGTCGGCGCGCTGGCCGCGATCATGGTGATCGTGCCGTGGCGTAATTTCCAGCCGAATTCGGATGGCTCCTTCGCTTCGCCATTCATCATGGTATTCAAGTATGCGGGCCTTGATTGGGCTGCCGCGCTGGTGTTCTTTGTGGTGATTACGGCCGCGTCGTCCGCGTTGAATTCGCTGCTGTATTCGGCGGGCCGTCACCTGTACCAGCTGGCTTCGGAGTCGGATTCGCCGACGTTCTCGAAACTGGGTGAAGTGTCGAAGCGCAAGGTGCCGGCGAGGGCGATCGTCGCTTCCGCGGCGTTGATTCTGCTCTCTCCGATCATCAATGCGACTCCGGGCATGTCGGATGCCTTCGTGCTGTTTTCGTCGGCGTCGAGTGCGGTCATCATTTTCATCTACGTGTTGACGATGATCGCGCATCGCAGGTATCGCCGTTCCGCTGATTTCATTGCGGACGGCTTCGTGATGCCGGCCTGGACGTTCACGAATACGTTGGCGATCGTGTTCTTCGTATTCGTGTACTGCACGCTGTTCATTAGCGCGGATACGCGCGGCTCGGCCATCGCAGGCCTGGCTTGGCTGGTCGTGTTCGGCGGGTACTGCCTGTTGCATGAGCGCTGGCAGAACCGTGATCTGAAGGCGTCGCTGCGGCGGAACGCCCAATAGCGCGGCGGTGCGGCGACGCTTTCGATGACGTGGAAAAGTGGCATCGCGATTGAACCGCACCTCCAAAAGCCGGATCAGAATATTTCCAATCCAACTTTTGGAGTGCGGTTCAGATTTTCGGTTATTCCATTCGTTTTAATGACTTGATAAGGAGCCTTTTATGGGCGACACGATGGCGTGTGATTATAGGCCGGATAATTCATTGGCGGCACTGACGATTCCTTCCGCCGGCCGTTCTAGATGCATCAATGCCGAGAATCCGACGGGCGGCGCAGGGCGTGCGGGCATGGCCGCGAGCCCGCTTGGGCCGTCCCGCAAAGGCAGCCCCTGCATTCAGACGATCAGAGCTGGAGAATCGGTGACATTGATGGATGTAGCTGGTCCCGGCGTGATTCGCCATATTTGGATGACGGTTACCGACAAAACGTCGCCGACTGGCCCGGATGTGTTGCGCAATCTGATTGTGGAATGCTATTGGGATGGCGAGGATGAACCCTCGGTAGTATGCCCCATCGGCGACTTTTTCTGCTGTGGGCATGCGCAAAGTTGCTTGGTGAATTCCATTCCGATCGCCGTCAATCCCAATCGTGGCTTCAATTGCTACTGGCAGATGCCGTTCCTGCATGCGCGCATCGTGCTGCGCAACGATCACAACGAGGATGTTCCCGCGTTCTTCTACCAGATTGACTATACGGAATATGACGCGTTGCCTCCTGAAACGATGCGTTTTCATGCACAGTGGCGGCGTGCCCGCATTACGACGCCGGCCCAGGATTATGTGGTGCTTGACGGCGTTTGCGGGCGGGGTGCATATGTGGGCACGTATTTGGCGTTGACGGCCTTGGAAAGTCGCTGGTGGGGCGAAGGCGAAGTCAAGATGTACATCGATGGAGACGGCGAGTATCCGACCTGGTGCAGCACGGGCACTGAGGACTACTTCGGGGGCGCTTGGAGCTTCGCTGATTTCGACGAAAACGGCCGCATGTTTGAACGGACGTTCTGTGGGCCGTACGCGGGCTTTCCGCAGTATTCGCAGTGTCTGCGGGGACGGGAAAGCGCTTACTGGGATGTGGCGACGCCGGTGACGCGCGGCCTGTATCGGTGGCATATTCTTGATCCGATTTATTTTCAGCATGATTTGCGCGTGGAGTTGCAGCAGATTGGCGTCGATGAGAACGGCTTGTTCGAGCGCGCCGATGACGTCGCAACTGTTGCATACTGGTATCAGGGTGAGCCGCATACGCCGTTCATACCGATTGGCGACCGTGCTTGGCGGCGTCCTCGCTGATGTGAAATCGTAATTTTATGATTCTGTAATTCTGCGGATTCGCAGGAAATGCGGCATCGCGATTAGCGGTGCCGCATTTTTTGCGCGTTATGTTTTACAGGATAAATAGTTTATGCTGTGAGATATTATGGGGTGGGTTGCCGGTTTGATGCCGCAGGGTCGATTTGTCGGATCGGGGCGGCCGGTTTGTTGGAAAGGCTGGATTATGGGATTTGAGCAGGAGGCGTTGCGGGAGCTGATACAGGCCGTGCAGTCTCACCGTTCGCAGATGGAGCAGTGGATGGTCCGCTCTTCGAGAGGCGAACAGTTTGCGCTGCGCCAGCTGTGCGAGCGGGGTTCCATGTCGCCGACACGGCTTGCTGCGGCGTTGCGGGTGAGTTCGGGGCGTGTGTCCACCGTGCTTGGAGCGTTGGAGAAAAAAGGGCTGATTTCCAGGGATGTCGACCCCGACGATCGCCGTAACGTCATCGTTACGATTACGCCTGAGGGCAAGGCTCGCGCTGAGCGGGACCATGAGGCGATGAAGGAATCCGTCTGTTGGATTTTCTCGCAGATGGGGGAGCGGCGTACGCGCGAATTCGTCGATTTGGTCGATGAATTCATGACGTATATGGCATTGCGTGAGCCGGGCGGTCCCGTGCCTACGCCGGAGCAGATCCGGGATGCTTTCGACCGTTGATGTTCGCTGCTGGGTAAATTGAAGGTTTTTCAGGTTTTACCCAGCAATGTGCATAATATCTTATACTGTAAATAATCAACAGTAAAAGTTAATGACATCGATTAGCAAGGGGAATCAATGCTACGCATCTTGAAATACCTCTCCAAAGCGGAGATAGGGCAGATGCTCATCGCCCTGGTGGCCATCGTCGGCCAGGTCTGGTTCGACCTGAGGTTGCCGGACTACATGTCCGAAATCACCACACTGGTGGAAACCCCCGGCAGCGAAATGCACGATATCTGGATCACGGGCGGCAAGATGCTGCTCATCTCACTCGGATCCGTCGTCTGCGCCATCATCACCGGATACTTCTCCGCACGTATTGCGGCATCTTTCGGCCAGCGTCTGCGCTCGCTGGAATTCCGTAAGGTCGAATCCTTTGGTCCCGCCGAAATGAATCGCTTCTCCACGGCCAGCCTCATCACACGTTCCACCAACGACATCACGCAGGTCCAGATGTTCATCACCATGGGCCTGCAGCTCATCGTCAAATCCCCGATCATGGCGGTATGGGCCGTCGTCAAGATCGCCGACAAGGGCTTCGAGTGGACGCTGGCGACCGGCATCGCCGTCGTCATCCTGCTGGCGACCATCGCGATCCTCATGGCGCTCGTCATGCCGAAATTCCGTGCCATGCAGGCATTGACCGACAACATCAACCTCGTCGCGCGCGAAAACCTGACAGGCCTGCGCGTCGTACGCGCGTACAACGCCGAAGACTATCAGGAACGCAAATTCACCCAGGCCAACAAGGACCTGACCGACACCCAGCTGTTCACCAACCGCACCATGTCCATCATGATGCCGCTGATGAACACCGTCATGAACGGTCTGATGCTCGCCGTCTATTGGATCGGCGCCTATCTGATCGACGCTGCCGAAGCGACGGACAAACTCACCGTCTTCTCCAATATGGTGGTCTTCTCCAGCTACTCCATCCAGGTCATCATGAGCTTCCTCCTGATGAGCATGGTCTTCGTGCTATGGCCGCGTGCCGACGTCTCCGCACAGCGCGTGATGGAGGTGCTCGATACCGATCCGCTCGTCACCAGCGGCAGTCGTGAAACCGGGGAGACCGGCAAAAGCGGCGACATCGAATTCCGTAATGTCAGCTTTGCCTACCCGGATTCGCGTGACGCCATGCTTGAAGGTATCAGCTTCAAAGCCGCCCATGGCCAGACCGTCGCCTTCATCGGCTCGACCGGTTCCGGCAAATCCTCACTCATCAATCTGGTACCACGCTTCTACGACGTCACCGAAGGCCAGGTTCTGGTCGACGGCGTCGACGTGCGTGATTATGACCTGAAGGCGTTGCGCGACAAAATCGGCTACGTGCCGCAGCAGTCTGTCATGTTCAAAGGCACCGTCGCATCCAACGTCTCCTACGGCGACAAGCCGGGCGAAAACGGCGAAGTCGAAATGGCCGACACCTCCACGGCGGCAGGTCGCAAACGCGAAGCCGCGCTGCTCGCAAAGGAAAGCGGCCACACGCTGACCGCAGACCAGATGGACGCCGTCAAAACCGCATGCGACGTGGCGCAGGCATCCGAATTCGTCAAGAACATGGAACACACCTACGAAGCAGCCATCGCACAAGGCGGCTCCAACGTGTCCGGCGGCCAAAAGCAGCGCCTGTCCATCGCCCGCGCCGTCTACCGTCATCCGGAAATCCTGATCTTCGACGACTCCTTCTCCGCCCTCGACTTCAAAACCGACCGCACCGTACGCGACGCGCTCGCCGAAGAAGCAAAGGACTCGACGAAGCTGATCGTCGCACAGCGCATCGGCACCATCATGAACGCCGACCTCATCGTCGTACTCGACGACGGCAAAGTCGTCGGCCAAGGCACACACCGCGAACTGCTCGAAACCTGCGAAGTCTACCGACAGATCGCGCAGTCGCAGCTGAGCGAAGACGAATTGAACGCGTAAGGCTATAGGACGTAAGGAAATACAATGCCAAGAGGACCAATGGGGCATGGAGCCCGCGGGGCAATCGAAAAGCCCGAAAACTTCGGCAAAGTCATGGGCGAACTCGTACGATTCTGCCGCAAATGGCTGCCCGCCGTCATCATTGCGCTGATTTTGGGCGCCGCCGGCACAATCTGCCAGATCATCGGACCGGACCAGCTGAAAACCATGACCAATGAAATCACCAAAGGTCTGCCGGCCCTGGTGAACGGCAAGCCGATGCTTGGCGCCATCGACTTCGACGCCGTCGGCCGCATCGCCTGGACGCTCGTGGCGCTGTATGTCGGCTACGCGGTGCTCAATTACGTGCAAAGCTGGCTGATGGCCACCGTCACCCAGCGTACCGCGCAGGAGCTGCGTGAGGCGATCAGCGTCAAGATCAACAAGCTGCCGCTCAAATACTTCGACAAGGTCAGCTACGGTGACGTGCTCAGCCGCATCACCAACGACGTGGACGCCATCGGCCAGACGCTCGGCCAGTCCGTCGGCTCGCTGATCACCTCGTTCACGCTGTTCGTCGGAGCGCTGGTCATGATGTTCTACAACAACGTCATCATGACGCTGTGCGCCATCGGAGCCAGCCTGGTCGGCCTGGTCGTGATGATGGTCATCATGGGCGCCTCGCAGAAATACTTCACCCGCCAGCAGATTGCCCTGGGCGATGTCAACGGCCATGTCGAAGAAATGTACGCCGGCCATATCGTCGTCAAGGCATACAACGGCGAAGCCGATTCGATCCGTCGATTCGAGCGTTACAACAACGATCTGTACGATTCCGGGTGGAAGAGCCAGTTCCTGTCCGGCCTGATGATGCCGCTGATGAACTTCGTCGGCAACTTCGGCTATGTGGTCGTCTGCGTCGTCGGCGCGGCGCTCGCCATGGACGGGCAGATCGAGTTCGGCGTGATCGTGGCGTTCATGATGTACATCCGCCTGTTCACGCAGCCGTTGAGCCAGTTCGCGCAGGCATTCCAGAACCTGCAGCGCTGCGCCGCCGCATCCGAGCGCGTATTCGGATTCCTCAACGAGCCGGAATTGGAAGACGAAACCGCCAAGCAGGCGATGCTCGGGCACGACGCCTCCGGCAAGGCCGTGGCTGTGCGTGGCGACGTGGAATTCGATCACGTGCGCTTCGGCTACGATGCGGACAAGACGATTATTCACGACTTCTCCGCCTCGGTGAAGGCCGGGCAGAAAATTGCCATCGTCGGCCCGACCGGTGCGGGCAAAACCACCATGGTGAACCTGCTGATGCGCTTCTACGAGATCTCCGGCGGTTCCATCTCCATCGACGGTGTCGACACCAAATCCGTGCCACGCTGGAACGTACACGACCAGTTCTCCATGGTGCTGCAGGATACGTGGGTATTCCGCGGAACCGTGCGCGAGAACATCGCCTACTCCAAGCTGGGCGTCACCGATGAGCAGATCATCAACGCATGCAAGGCGGTCGGTC
Source organism: Bifidobacterium sp. LH_512 (assembly GCF_056356435.1). NCBI lineage: Bacteria > Bacillati > Actinomycetota > Actinomycetes > Bifidobacteriales > Bifidobacteriaceae > Bifidobacterium > Bifidobacterium sp. LH_512. Next base: position 103,914 of record NZ_JBKEUE010000002.1, on the reverse strand, counting down.
TGCATCGCTTCATCAACTCGCTGCCGAACGGCTACGACACCGTGCTGGACGACAAGTCGTCGCTCTCGCAAGGCCAGAAGCAGCTGCTGACCATTGCCCGCGCCATGGTGCAGGATGCGCCGATCCTGATTCTCGACGAAGCCACCTCGTCGGTTGATACGCGTACCGAAGAGCTGATTCAGAAGGCTATGGACGCGCTGACCGTGGGGCGCACTTCGTTCGTGATCGCGCATCGACTGTCCACGATTCGTGACGCCGATATGATTCTCGTGATGAACCATGGCGACATCGTCGAAAAGGGCACGCACGACGAACTGCTTGCGCAAGGCGGCTTCTACGCCGATATCTACAACTCGCAGTTCACGCTGACCGACTGATGCCGGCGGCCGGCGGCGAGGAATCCGGCCGGTGTGGCCGGCTTGTCGCCGTCTCGCCGACTACACTTGTTCGGCAGGACGCATATGGCGTCCTGCCGAACAAGACTGGGCCGAGCGGCGAGGAGGCCTGCGATATGGGTACGAGTTCCAAGGGCGTGACGTCGTCGAATGTTGTGCGGCCGGGGTTGCGGCGACAAATCAAGGATCTGCCCATATCCAAGGTATGGGCTTTCTCCGTCGGCCAGTTCGGTTGGGCCCTGCTGTCCGGCATCATTTCGAATTGGCTGGTGTATTTCTATCAGCCGGATCAGAAGATCGTCGAACAGGGACAGACGGTATTCGTGCCCCAGGGATTGGCGATTCTGGGATTGGTGACGGTGGTGGGCGGCATCACCGCCTTCGCCAGATTCTTCGACGCATTCGTCGATCCCGCAGTGGCCGGGCTTTCCGATCGGTGCCGTGCCAAGGCGGGGCGGCGTATCCCGTTCCTCCGTTTTGCGGCGTTGCCGTTATCCGTGATGACGGTGCTGGTGTTTTGGAGCCCGGTCGGCGGCGTCAGCTGGGTGAACGCTGTTTTTCTGTTCGTGGCGGTGGTCGGCTATTATGTGGTGCTGACGTTCTATTGCACGCCGTATAACGCGCTGATCGCAGAACTGGGGCATGACTCCAAACAACAGCTCACCATATCCACCGCCATTTCGTTCACCTTCATCGTCGGTACGGCGCTGGCCTACGCCGCGCCGGTGGTATGGGGCATGTTCGACCCTGCTTTGGGCCGCGTGAACGCGATCCGGGCGACGTTCACGATTCTCGCCGCCTTGGCATGCGTATGCGCTGATCCCCGCGCTGGTGATTGACGAGAGGGAATACGTCGATTCCAAACCGACCGGCGAGGATACGATGACGTCGTTGAAGGAGACGTTTCGCGATCGCGAATTCGTGAAATTCGTTGGTTCCGACATCGTGTACTGGATCGCCATCACGATGTTCCAGACAGGCTTGCCGTTCTTCGTGACCAGCCTGCTGAAGTTGCCGGAGACGTCGGCCACGGTCTATTTCGTGCTGATGACGGCGATCTCCGTATTGTTCTACGTGCCGGTGAACGTACTGGCCGGCAAGGTCGGGAAGAAGACGCTGATTCTGGCTGGATTCGTGATCTTCACCGTGGCGTATGTATTCGCCGGACTGCTGGGATCCGGCGTGCTCGCCGTGATGCCTGCGACGGTGCAAGGCGGCATATTGTCGGTGGCGTGCGCGGTCCCGATGGCGGTGTTCGGCATTCTGCCTCAGGCGGTGGTCGCCAACATCGCGGGGGCCAGCTCGAGGAGCACGGGCGAAGACCGTCAGGGCATGTTCTATGCGGCGCGTACGTTTGCGATGAAAATGGGACAGAGCCTGTCGATGCTGCTGTTCACAGGGCTGAGCACGATCGGTGCCGGCACTGGTACGGGGTATCGCATGGCCGCGTTCTGCGCCGCGGTGCTATGCGGCATCGGCGGCATCGTCTTCGCCTTCTATGACGAGAGGAAAGTGCTGGGCGTGCTGGAAGGCTGAGCGGTATTCGATGCCTTACGGCGGTGGCGTCGCCGCGCTGTCTTCGATGCGCGCTTCGCGGTCGTGTCGTGGCCGCGCATCGGGGAGCGCGGCGGGAATGTGCGGCGATTATGCCGAGGTGCGCCTCGAGGTTGATTCTCGGGCCTGAAGGGTGAATCCCGCGATGTCCGTGGTGATGACGCCGCCGTCCGGGACAGTGAGCTGTTCGCATAGTCGGCGGATGATGGTTTGCGCCATGCCGGGCATGTCAATCGCGATGGTGGACAGGGACGGCGTAGACGCCGCACTCCATGCCGATCCGTCGAATCCGATGATGCTGACGTCCTGAGGTATGCGGAACGCGCCGCAGTCGGCAAGCCCCCGCATCGCCCCGATCGCCACGTTGTCCGACATGCAGAACAATGCATCGAAGTGACGCGATGACGCGGCGATGTCGTGGATCGCTTTACGGGCGGTGTCCACCGTCCATTCCAACGGGATGCAGGCTGAAGGGGCGATGGCCAATCCTGATTCTTGCGCCGCCTGGTACGCGCCGGCGAGACGCAGGCCGCCGGCTGTGCCGATGTGGCCTCCTTCGGCGACGACGGACCACTCGTCCGGTGAGGCGCCAAGTATCAGCGGCGATGTCGCCCCTGTCTCGATGAGATGCAGCATGGCCTGCCGTGCACCTTCGTAATTTGGCGTATTCACGGTCGAAACCAGCCGCTGCGTGGTGCAGTCGTCAATGAGTATCAGCGGACGATGCTGCGCCAGCTGTTTGGCCTCCTCGCTGCTGATTCGCGGAGTGGCGAGGATGAGGCCGTCGCAGAGCAGGCTTTGGTCGAAGCTGAGGGCGTTCTTTTCCGTGGTCTCCGAATAGTAGGTCTGGCGTACGAGCATTTGCATGCCTGTCTGCTCGGTGGCCAGGGAGAGCTCTTTGGCGAGGCGTCCGTAGAACGGCGAATCCAGGTCCTGCACGATGAGTTCGAGGATGCCGTTCCGGCCGGAACTGAGCGCGCGGGCCGCCAGATTGGCCTGATAATTGAGCTGTCGCGCGGCCTCCAGTATTCTTCTGCGGGTCTCTTCGCTGACATTGCTTTTTCCTCGCAGAGCATTGGACACGGTCATTTTCGAGACGCCTGTGGCTCGTGCTATGTCAGATAAGGTCGCCATGATCCTCTCCCATATCCGCTGTCATTTTTCGTCGACATGGAACCGGCATAGTGGTTTGACAAGCTTAGTATACCGGTATAATGTGTTGACATCGGTAAGTTTACCGGTAAAGCATAGAGGGTTACGATGCCGTGGCGTTTGGGAATCCCGTACGGACGGCAGCAAAGGAGCACATCCCCAATGGTTAAGGGCAAGAAGGTTGCCGCGGCCGGTCTGGCTGCGGCCATGATGATTTCGATGGCGGCGTGCGGATCCGACGACTCCACCGCGAATACCGCGCAGAGCGATGGCGGCAAGACCACCTTGACGGTATGGGCTTGGGAGCCGCTGGTGTCTGACGTCGTCGAAGGCTTCGAAGCGGAGAATCCGGACATTGATGTCGAGGTCGTCAACGCGGGTACCAATAATGACGAATACACAGCACTGTCGAACGCTTTGGCCGCAGGCTCCGGTGCGCCTGATCTGGTCCAGCTCGACTATAACGCCGTGCCGCAGTTCGCATATTCCGATGGTCTTGAGGATCTCAGCCAGTTCGGCGGCGATAAGCTGCTGGACCAGTTCACCACCGGCGCACAGGCCGGTGTGACCGTGGACGGCACGATGTACGGCATGCCGATGGGCACCGGTCCGATGGCACTGTTCTACAACAAGGCGATCTTCGACCAGGCCGGTGTTACGGAGGCCCCCACCACGTGGGATGAATACTATGAGGCCGCCAAGAAGATTCATGCTCTTGGCGACGACTACTACATCACTTCCGATTCCGGCGACGCCGGATTCGCGCTGTCGATGATTTGGCTGGCCGGCGGCGCGCCGTTCTCGGTCGACGGCGACAACGTGACCATCGACCTGACCGGCGACGGGGGCGTGAAGACGTTTGCGGAATTCTGGCAGAAGCTGATCGATGAGGATCTGATCGACACCAAGACCGCAGGCTGGTCCGATGAATGGTATCGCGCGTTGAACGACGGCCATATCGCTTCGCTGATGACGGGTGCATGGATGCCGATCACGCTGGAGAACAGCGTCACCGACGCCGCTGGCAATTATCGCGTTGCCAACACGCCGACCCCGACCGGTGAAGCCGTCAATTCCGAGAATGGCGGCGGCGCGCTGTGCGTTGTCAAGGGCTCGAAGAACGCTGAGGCCGCATACAAGTTTGCAGAGTATGTCAGCGTCGGCGGTGGCAACAAGACCTTCACCGCGGGTGGCAGCTTCCCGGCGGATGTGGCGACCATCGAAAGCTCCGACTTCACCGATGCGACCAGCGACTACTTCGGTGGCCAGCAGGTGAACGCCGTGTTGGCCGAAGGCGCTTCGAACGTGAAGGACGCCTTCACCTTCCTGCCGTATCAGGTGTATGCCAACTCCATTTACGCTGATACCGTCGGCGAGGCCTTTGACGGTAGCATCTCCGTAATGGACGGTTTCAAGGCGTGGCAGGAGAAGCTCGTCGAATACGGCGAGGGACAGGGCTTCACCGTCAATCAGTGACGTCCGGTCTGTCTGATGATGTGCGGGGGCATGGCATGGGCCATGCCCCTTTTCCGTGTCTGAAGTCGAAATGTCATCCGATCAGCTTGGTGCTTTCCAGCTTCTTGTCCAGCCATCGGTTGAATCCGACCAGAGGCTTGCGAAGCAGCAGGCCAAGTAGCAGCAAAGGCGGCACAAAGGCCAGCAGAACGCCGAGCTCGCGCCAATAATCGTTGTCATAGACGCCGGCGATCGCCGCGCGCATCGCATTGATCGAATGCGTGATCGGCAGCCACGGACTCAGCGCCTGCATGAAATCGGGCAGCGTCTGGGCCGGATACGAGCCGGCCGAACCGGACACCTGGAACACCAGCAGCAGCATGCCTATGGCCTTGCCCACGTTACCGAAGCTCACTACCAGCGTGTAGGCGAACAGCACATACACCAAGCCGCTGATCCACCCTGAAAGCATGAACAGGAGCGGATGCACGGCCTGCACGCCTAGGAACAACAGGCTGCCGCCGCAGCTCACTGTAGTCTGCAGCAGCGAAACCACGGCGAAGATGCCGAAGTGCCCGAGAAAAACCTGATGAGGCTTCGGCTTGTTCAACGCGGCAAGACGTCGGCGGGACATGGACGTCCGAATCGTCATGCCGATCAGCAGCGATGCCGTCCATAACGGGATGAACGTGTAATATGGCGCCATCGACGAGCCGAAATTCTCCACGGGGAATACGGCCTTGCGTTCCAATGCGATGGGTGCGGCCAATGATGCCGCTAGCGAGGTGATGTCGCCATCCAGCAGATCATGCAGCGCGCCAAGGTCGCCGTCATTCAGCGCCGAGGCCAGCTTCGTATTGAAATCATCCAGGTTTTGCCCGGCGGCGGCCAGTTGCGAGGCCGTGTCGCCAAGCGTCCTTTGAATCTGCTCGAGCCGTGTTTTCATATCGGTCGATGTTGCATTCACATCGTCGACCGCATCGTCAAGCGTGTTGATGCCGGAGCTCAACGTTGACGCGATATCGCGTATGGAATCTTCCAGCTGTGAGGCTTGCGGTCGTATCGTCTCGTTGAAGTCGGTGCGAACGGCGGCGATGCTCTGCGACGCCTGTTGCGCAAGCTGCTGCGCCTGGACCCGTTGTTCCGCGGCGTCGGCGCCGGCATCCTGTACGGTATCGGCGGCTTGGTCCAGCGTGTTCTCCAAGGTGTTCAGACGATCGATGGCACGTTGCAGCGACGTGATGGCAAGGGAATCCTGGTCGATGCCGGGAAGCGCCAGCAGCGCGTCACGGATTTTCGCGTAAGCGTCGGCCTGCATGCCGACGGCATCCGCCTGCGACCGCAACGATTGTGCGGCATCGTCGACGTTGGTCTGCGCGTCCTTGAACATGTCGTCGATGGTTGTATCGAGGGATTCGAAACTACGTCGACTGTCCTCCAACGCCGTTTTCAGCGTCGACATCGCGTCGTCGAGCGCGTCGGCCGCATCCGTGGCATCGCCATGCGCATCGTCGAGCTGCGTGGCGGCGTCCTTCGACGCCTGCGCCGTCTGCGTCAACAGCGCCGTCGATCCGTCCAATAGGGCCGCCGTCGAATCGGTCAGCGTGCCGTATGTGTCGAGCGAATCCGCGGCATCGGTCAGCCGTCCGGCGAAATCGGCGATGTTCGCATTGAATGATGCAAGCATCTGTTGCGACTGCGGGTCGGAGATTCGTTCCGAGAGCGACGAGACGATGCTGAGAGCCACGTTCATCATGGTGGAGGCGAATTCCTCGTTGACCTGCGCCGCCACTTCGTCCGCGCCTTCGTTGGTCAGATTCGGCGATATGGCGTTTTTCTTTTCATTGCGGTAATAGGTGACGCTTGCATGCTGGGCGTCGGCGGAAAAGAAGGTCATCATATCGGCGCTGAAACTTTTGGGGATGACGATCGCGGCGTAATATTCGCCGGATTTTGTGCCTTCAATGGCGTCCTCTTCGGTGGTGATCGTCCAATCGAGTTCGCTATTGGCTCGCAGTTCGTTGACGACCTGGTCGCCGATGGTCACTCTTAATGGAATCAGGTCGGATTCGTAGCCTTCGTCCACATTGGCCACGGCGAATTTGAGATTTCCCATATTGCCAAACGGATCCCAGTTGGCCGCGATATTGAACCATGCGAACAGGCTTGGGATGGCGACGAGGCCGATCAGGATGATGATGGAGACGATGTTGCCGGTGATGCGATGCAGATCATCGATGAATATGCGACGAATCGCTGTCATGCCGCATTCCTTTCGTCGTGCACGGTGGGCGTGGCGGTTGCATTGGCTACGATGTCGGCCAGATCCTGGGCCGTGTGCGGAGCATGTGCGCTGTGTGCGGCGTTTTCCTTGTCCGCTGTGCGTTCCCAAGGCACGCCGCGCCTGTGACGTTTGGCGTGCCGTCTTTTCGCGGCCTTTGCTCGCAGTTTGTCCACTTCGTTGAGCGCCAGGAACGCACGTACGGTTTCATCATCCAGATTGCCGAGGCGGATCTGCCGCGCAATGCGGTCCCGGATCAGCTCAAGCGCCATCAGGAACGCGATGATCAGCAGCACCCACACGGTCCAGGCTCCCAGTACGAATATTTTTTCGCTGTTGGTCAGTGAGAAAACAATCGCCATAACGGCGGGTATCAGGAATCCCACAATCAACGCTCCACGGCGCATGCTCGGGTACAGTCGTGTGAATCCGGCTGCGCGTTCCTCGATCAGCGAACGGTATTCATCGCGGTCCGCCAGCGCCTGCAGCGCCTGTGCGATCGAATATTCGCGCGAAGGCAGTCGTGACGGTTCACCCGTCAGCAGATCGCCTTGCTCGATCTCTCGTGCGAACAGACGATGCGTGTTCGCCATCAATGGGCGAATCAACAGTCCCAGTGCGAATGACGATATGGTGAAGCCGGCCAGATACGTCATCTCATGCAGCCACGTGTTGCCGTAAAAGCCGCCGATGGTCTCTCGCATCGCATTGATGCCGTAGGTGAACGGGAAGAACGGAGACATGTCGCGGAAGAACGACGGCATCATCTCGATCGGGTACATGCCGGTCGCGCCTGGAATCTGCACCATGATCAACACCAGGCAGAGCGCCTTGCCGATATGCAGGAACGTGGTCGACAGCGCGTATGCGATGCTCAGGTATGACAGGGATGTCAGGATTCCGGTCAGAACGAGCATGGGGGCGCTGACGGTCTGTACGCCGATGGCCAGATCGCCGATGGTCGCGACGGCGCCCTGTGCGGCGGCGATGATCGCCAGCAGCGCCCAACGGCCGAGATATCCCTGCGTGATGGTCAGGCCTTCGACGCCTTCGTCGTCGGTCTCCAATTTGATGAGCACCATAAGCATGAATGCTCCCACCCACAATGAAAGATTGGTGAACAGCGGCGCCATGCCGGAACCGTACGAATTGACCGGATACATGGTTTGCGTGTCGATGACGGTGGGGGAAAGCATGAAATCGGCGATTCGGTTGGCATCGAGCGTGCCGTCGACTCCGAACAACGTCGATAGCTGGTTCGATACGGACAGCGCGCTCAGATCGGTGGCGACTGTGTCGAGCCGGTCTCGTGTGCCGGATAATGACGTCGCGGTGCCTGACAATGCTGTTTTTGCGGTTTTTGCGGCGCCGTCAAGCTGGTCGAGCACGGTGTCGGCCTGATCCGCCAAGGTGCCCTGCGATGCGATCATGGCGGACATCGTGCTCGTGGTCGATGAAAGCCCGTTCAATGCGGTGTCGAACTGCGGCGATGCCTGTTCGTTGATGCCGTGGCGGGCGGAATCGATGGATGCCAATGATTGTTGCGTTGCGGCGGCGATCTCGTCGGCCAGCGCGGCGGTGTCTTCGGCGGTTTGCGTGAGCCCGCCGTTGAGCTGCGTCAGGTCGTCGATGACGTTTCCCATGACGTCGTTCGCCGTCTGCATGTCGTCGATGGCGCCGTCGATGGCATCGGTGACGCCGGGGTATCTTGCGGCCAGGTCGTGCAGCTGGCCGATGATGTCGCCGGCGGTGTCGTTGATACTCTGCAGATCGGCCAATGCGCCGGAGACATGTCCGTTGGCGGTGATTATAGCGCCGCTTGCGGTGCCGATGCCGGAGGACGCTTTTGCGATCGACTGCGATGCCAATGACGAGCCTGCATCCAGCGATGCCGATGCGGACAGGACGAAGGCGTTCAATCCGGTTTGGGCTGAATCGATAAGGCCGGCCGCTCCGGACAGCCCATTTGACGCATCCGTGCCGAGCCCGCGAACGTTCTGCAGCGTTTGCCGGACCTTTTGCGTGGCTGAGGGCACGCCATCCAAATCATCGTCTAGGTCGTCGATAAGGGCGATGACGTCATCGATGTCATCGGTGGCCTGCCTGACGGCGGACAACGTTTGGTGCTGCTTTTTGGACGCACTCGCGTCGATGTCGGCGTCAGCTTGGTTGAGCGCTTCCGATACCGCTTCGCTGACGGTGGAGACGAAGGTGGAGTTCACCTCGCGGTCGACGGTGGATGCCGCGGTATCGGTGACCTTTGGCGCGATCGGGCTGATCTTCTCATTCACGTAGTATTCCAGCGTCGGCCGTTCGCCGTCGCCGGCAAGCATGGCGCACAGGTCGGCGCTGAAGTGTTCCGGGATGATGATCGCCGCATAGCTCTTGCCGGAGCGTACGTCCTCCATGGCCTGGTCTTCGGTGGAGAACGTCCAGCCGATGTCGTGATTGTCGTGCAGCTGGTCTTCGATTTGGTCGCCGAGGTTCATGGCGCCCATCGGCCCGTCTTCAACGCCTTGGTCGGCGTTGGCGACTGATACGCGTACGTTTGCAGTGTTGCCGTACGGGTTCCAAAAGCCGAGGATGTTCACCCACGCGTAGAACGAGGGCAGGATCATCAATGCGATGATGATGACCCAGGAAACGGGGACTTTCAGTAGTCGCAGAATGTCTCGGCGTAGAACTTTTCGCACATTGCCCATTGGTTCCTCGATTGCGTTCGGCAGTGTCGGTGTGTTTTGTCTCGGTTATGGGGGGCGGGACGGTGTTCGACGGGGCGTGCGGCGGCGAGATGCCGGCACGGCGTCGATATCCGTTTGCCCCGTCGGCGTCGTGTATCCTCCAGCGTAATACCGCCGCGCGGACAAGTTTTTGTCACGTTGTCAATATTGCGCGGAGGGCGCAGACGCCGCGCATGTGCCCTGCACGTTACTGATACTGTGGAACCAGCATGATGCGATGCGCGCATTCATGACCGGGACGAAGGGGGGCCGCTATGGCCGAATCAGTCGACAGCATTCCGAATCAGCGCAGATTCCCTCTGATTGCGCGAATCTATGGCGCTTTGATTCTGATCGACGGCGTCGTGACGTTGGCGACGTCGGCATGGAGTGGCATACAGGGATTCCTGGCATTCACGGAAGGACGTTTGGGTGGCGGCACGTTCGGGCTGACCGCCGTGCTCGTCGCGTTGCAGGCCGTCGTGTATTTCCTGAACGCGGCATATCTGATCGTGTTCGGTGTGGCGCTGATTCGTAGCCAGCGCCGTGACGCCGCACGATGGGCGTATCGTCTGATTCCGCTCACCGTTGCGGCCGGTATGCTGTCGCTCGCATTGAGCGGGTTGGGTGTGAATCTGCTCGAACCGCTGATTCAGCTGGCAATCGTCATCGCACTGTCCATCACTGCGGATCCGGCGTTGGCGCAGGAGCGCGCGTTACATCGCTCGCTGCAACGCATGGATGCCCGCGACGATTACGAAGCCGCGCTGTCCAAAGGCATGGCCGGTCGTGATATGAGCGGCAAAGGCTATATTCAACTGGACTTTTTCAACGTGTTCTGGCTGTTCGTGGTCGGCTGCGTATTCGGCCTCGTTATCGAAACCATCTATCACTTCATTGTGTACGGAGAATATCAGGATCGCGCAGGCCTGCTGTGGGGGCCGTTCTCGCCGATCTACGGTTGCGGCGCGGTTATTCTGACCGCATGCCTGAACCGTCTGTGGCGCTCGCATTGGCTGCTGATTTTCTGCGCCAGCGCGGTGATCGGCGGTTCTTTCGAATATTTCACCAGCTGGTTCATGGAGGTCGCGTTTGGCATCACCGCATGGGATTACACCGGCCAATGGCTGTCCATCGACGGGCGTACTTCCGGAAAATACATGTTCTTCTGGGGGCTGCTCGGCTTGGTGTGGATTAAAGTGCTGCTGCCGTGGCTGCTGCGTCTGATTCAGTGCATTCCTTGGAAGATTCGCTATTCGTTGACCGCGGTGTGCTTGGTTCTGATGGTGATCGATGTCGCGATGACGCTGATGGCGTTGGACGCTTGGTATGCGCGTATGGCCGGCATTGATACGGATTCGCCGGCCGTGCAATTCTTCAGTGCGCATTTCGGCGACGACTACATGGCGAACCGTTTCCAGACGATGTCTCTGGACCCAGGCAAAGCCGGACGTATATAGCTTTCGTTTTGCCGCATTCCACCTTTCTCCCCGCCCAAAACCGTTAAAAACCCCCATGGTTTTAACGGTTTGAGAGGCTGGCAGTGGAGGCGAATGTTAGGAAACCGTTAGGAATTCGTCTGCGGACGTATGTGTTTCGTTAAACCGCCGACCCGCCACGGCTCCGCGCCATATCATCAAGATGCTTATTGGAATCGGTCCTGCGTAGACTACGCAAAGCCGCCGCCTGTTAAGAGGCAAGCCTTGCGTGACTTGCACGCGTTGCATGCGTGACGGCGCAACCGCAGCCGGAGCGGGGCCATGCATCTGATGTTTGGAGAAGAGCAACATGCCTTGGTGGGCTGATGTCGCCTACGTCGTAGGTGTCGTGGTGCTGTTCGTCGTCTTCGATCTGATCGCCAAAGCGGTGGATCGGCTATGATGACCGTTTTTTATGTGATCGGCGTTTTATTGGGCATCGCCGGGGCCGTATACATGGGATTTGCGCTCTGTCGGCCGGAGCGGTTCTGAGACTGGAATCGTAAGGATTCGAAATGGTATTTTGCTATGCGATTTTGGCGTTCGTGCTGATCGCCCTGATCCTGGCCGCCATCTACAGGCCGCTGGGAGACTACATGTACGATGTGTGCGCATCCGACAAGGACACGAAGGCCGAACGGTGGATGTACCGCATCATCGGCGTGGACTCCGCAAAGGGACAGTCGTGGAAGGCGTATTTCCGAGGCGTGCTCGGGTTCTCCCTGATGAGCCTGCTGGTGCTGTACCTGTTGCAGCGCGTGCAGTCCCGGCTGCCGTACTCGTTGGGATTCGACGATGTGCCTGCTTCATTGGCGTTCAACACGGCGGCCTCCTTCGTCACCAACACGAACTGGCAGGGCGTATTCGCATCGGACCGCACTGGTCGAAACAGCGAAATTCACCGCAGAAACGCGCATGTCCGGCTTGGATTTGCCCAACGGTGACCGTATTCGCAGGGGCCTCCGCAGCGGTGGAGGCCTGGATTGAGCATGAGGGCAGCACAATGAGCGTTGAGGTGCACGACGCCCTGCAGGACCGCGTGGAGTCCATCTCCGCGCAAGGCGCGTGTGCGTCCGACGTCGACGGAATGGAAGATCCTGGAAATACTGGTGTGTAATGCCGGCAGGTTGGTGACCAGGAAGGATCTGTTGACCGGCATCTGGGAATCTGAGCATGTGAACGATTCCGGTTATCTTCGCCTGTACATATCGCAGCTGCGCAAGAAGATAGAGGACGATCCGTCGCGTCCAAAGTACCTGAAGACCGAGCAGGGGATGGGATGCCGTTTGGATTTGCCGTCGGCCGGCAAATAGGCAAGGCCGTTCAGGCCGCGAGATTCTGCGCCAGCTGGCGGATCTTGTCCGGTCGGTGTCCGCTCCACGACGAGTTCGGGGAGATGACGACCGGAATCTGTGTGAAGCCAGCGTCCCTGATCTGCTCGAACGTGGACGGGTTCTGGGTCAGATCGATGGCGACGTATCGCACGCCTAGGCGGGTGAGCTCCTGTTCGGTGGCTTCGCACTGCGGGTTGTTGGGATTTGTGAAGACCGTGACCGTCATCGGGCATCCTCCTTAAAGCGCGTAGTCAATATGCCGTTGTCAAACCGCCAGTGGCGTGCGCCGGCGAAGCCGGACGCTTCCTCTAGTGTACCCACTGCCTATAGTGGTGTGTTGTGGGCGAATTCACTAGATATAGTGTTCAACACGCCTGAAAATACAGGTGATTCGAACGCATGTTCGACTATTGTATCATCTTGTTGTATGTGTATTTTGTGATGTAGATCACATTTTGGCGTGTTATGTGCAGAAGAACCGTAGCAGATCGTTGCGTGCCAAACATCGTTGTTGCGTGGCCGCTGCGTCTGATTGTGTCTGTCCATATGTTTCGATCCTGCTTTGGAAAAGAATAGAGGCCTCTGGAATTGCGGAATCCCAGAGGCCTCGACCCTTTATTATTGGTGCCCCCCGTGGGATTCGAACCCACAACCCACGACTTAAAAGGACGCTGCTCTAACCGTTGAGCTAGAGGGGCAACAAATGCATACTATACAACCGAAAGCAAATGATTGGCAAGCCGAAAGACCAAGTGATGAACGGCGTGTCGCCGAAGACAAGCTGAATCGACTCCGTGGAGTGCCAGTATCGTATCGTTTGCCCGCCGAATCGCCTCGTCGTATTGAACCCGAACAATCCTTGTTCTACAGTGGGGCATCATGTCATGCACCACAATTCTTGTAGGAAAATCAGCCAGTTATGACGGCTCCACCATCATCGCCCGTGACGATGATTCCGGTTCCGGCCGTTATGATCCGAAGCGATTTATCACCGTCAAGCCGGAAGACCAGCCGCGTCACTATCGCAGCGTTTTGAGCCACGTCGAAATCGAACTCCCCGACGATCCCTACCGCTACACCATCGCGCCGAATGTGCTCGACAACCGCGGCGTTCTCGCCGAAGCGGGCGTCAACGAGCACAACGTCGCCATGAGCGCCACCGAAACCATCGCAGTCAACGAGCGCGTGCTTGCCGCGGACCCCTTCGTTGAATACAAGCCGGCGCAAGGCGAGCCGGGAAGCGCAGAGTACACAGAAGGACAGGCTGGCGGCATCGGTGAGGAAGACATCATCACCCTCGTGCTGCCGTACGTCGTCACCGCACGCGAAGGCGTTGTCCGATTCGGCGAACTGCTGGAAGAATACGGCACGTATGAGGCGAACGGCGTCATCTTCTCCGACTCCGACGAAATCTGGTATGTCGAAACGCTTGGCGGCCACCATTGGATGGCCCGCCGTGTGCCGGACGACTGCTATGCAACCATTCCGAATCAGCTCGGCATCGACCGTTTCGATTTTGCCGACGCGTTCGGTGAACAGCACGAATACATGTGCAGCGCCGATCTACGCGAATTTATCGACAAACATCATCTGGACCGTACCATGCCGGCAGCCGAAGGCGGCGACTTCGATACGTCCATCATCAATCCGCGTATCATCTTCGGCACCAGCACGACCAAAGACCATATCTACAACACGCCTCGCGCATGGTATATGCAGCGCTATCTGAACCCCAGCGAAGACTGGGATTCGCCGGACGCTCGTTACACGCCGACCTCCGACGATATTCCGTGGTGTCGCCGCCCGGAAAACAAAATCACCATCGAAGACGTCGACTTCCTAATGGCCTCGCATTTCGAAGGCACCCCGTACGACCCGTACGGCACGCTCGGAACGCCGGAAAGCCGCCACCGTTACCGTCCGATCGGCATCAACCGCACCGGCCACATGATCGCCATGCAGATTCGCCCGTACATGCCGGCCAGCCATAGCGCCATCATGTGGGTATCATTCGGTTCCGGCCCGTTCACCTCGGTCGCTCCGTTCTACGCGAACGTTACCGATACGCCGCCCTATCTGCGCGACACTACGCCGGAAGTCTCCACGGATTCGCTGTATTGGACGAACCGTTTGATTGCCGCACTCGCTGACTCGCACTGGTATGAGACGACGAACATCATCGAACAGTATGCGGAGGAAGTGCGCGTGTACGGCCACCGTTTGGTTGCGCGTACGGACGAAGAACTGGATCATGGCGCGGTAAATGATGCGGATCATCGTGATCGTTCGGCCGCGCACACGGATGGAGAGGCGGAGGCCCCTGAGGTTTCTGCCGAAGAGTCCGTCGCTGAGCTCGTCGCCGCAGATGCCGCTGCGGTCTGCGCGGTCCTCGAAACCGCTAATCAGGAAATGGGCGAATTTCTGCGCAAGCGCACTACGAAGCTGCTCGGGGATGTGCTGTACACCACCAGTAATCTCATGCACAACTCCTTTGCCATGTCCGATCGTTGGGTGTGAGCTGAAGGTTGTGCCGCAGTGCTGTGTCGAAGTGCGGCATCGGGGCATGGGCCGAAGTCGCAAACCGAATGGCGCAGGTCTCTGGTCGGGCTATTGGACAGCGGATGAACAAAGGGTGCATGGTTGGCGCCAATTGCCGAATGTGTCAAGCATGTGGTTCTAACCGTGCCGACTTTATTTTCGGTGGGTGCTTTTTCTCTTCAGTGGGTGCCCAAACTGACGTATTTGAGGGTTTATTCGGCCAAAATAGCGTTTTTGAGCACCCACTGAAGAGAAAAAGCACCCACCGAATTCAAACCACGTCGGGAATATGATTCCAAATGAGCCCGGAAACGGCGCTTGCGGGAACGGCGCATTCCGGAATGCTTACGCAGCACTTCGGAATGCACCCATGTCCGTACGATGCGGCGTCGTCGAACTTGTGGAACGCTTCCGGAATACTCCGAACACGCCTGAAATGCTTAAGACGTCAGGCTTTAGTTGAATCCCACTACGTGTTCGGCGACGCGGTAGCCCCAGCGGATGATGGCGCGCCCAGCCGAACCGCGCAGATTCAGCGCGCGCGAAATCAGCTTGCGGCGTACATCGCGCCCGATGGCCGGCGAATAAGCGGCAATGTCGCGCCACAGCTGATCCTTGATCTTGTAATTTTCGGGCTTGCCCGAAAGAATCAGGAACACTGATGTCACGGAGCTTTCAATGGCCAGGAAGTGGATCATATAACGGTAGAGTCCGTCTGGCACGGTGCCGTGTTCCGGCGTGGCTTCCACCATGCGGCGGTTCACGAGTCGCAGCTGATCTACGCGGCGAATCATCACGTCGGTCTGCACGCTTTGCCCATCGCGACCGATGAAATAGTGGTAGAACGGCACGTTCAAATATTTAATAGTCTTCACCCATGGGAACGGGTGATACGAGTAAATGAAATCAACATAGAATGTGTGCTCGGGCAGTTGCATGCCGGAAACGCGCACCACTTCAGTGCGGAAGGTCAGCGCATGCATGATCATGTATTGTGCCACGCTGAAATGTCCCAAATCATCCCAGCCGAGCACGCAATCCGGCTTGATTACATTCTTGAAATTGACGATATGCTTGCGGCGCTTGCCGACTTTGTCGTATACGTAATCGGTGACAAGTAGATCCAGCGGCTCGTCCTCATTCATTTGCGGACGCAGCGTGGCAAGCACCTGCTCCAATGCGGCCGGTCCGACCCAGTCGTCGGCGTCAACGACTTTGACGTACATGCCGGAAGCCGTTGCGACACCGGTGTTTACCGCGCCGCCGTGGCCCTTGTTTTCTTGATGAATGGCCTTGACGACGCCCGGCCATCGCCGTTCGAAAGACTGAGCCAAAGCGAGTGTGCTGTCAGAGGAGCCGTCGTCGACGATCAGCACTTCAATATCGTCGATTCTGCGCGCGGAAACCAGCGATGTGACGCAGCGCTCTAGGTATGTTTCCATGTTGTATGCGGGCACCACGAAGGTGAGCGTTTTGTTTTGCGCCATAATCTTCCTTGGTTAGCGGCCTTTGGCCCTTGCTGTCTCGTTCTTTCTGATACCAAACGTAGCACTTTGGCGGCACGCAATCGAGAGCGGTGACATGATTCGTTCGCCTGAAATCATGATTTGCGCCCTGACTTATCCCTTAGGGGTGCTGAGAGACCGCCTTTCTGCTCGTTTACTTTGGCGCTGTTTTCGCTGCCGTTGGCGAGGTGTTCGTCTGAGGCATTGCCATTGCCGTCGTTGTCGATGTGATTGTTGTCACTGTTGTCGGCGGCGTCATTGCGAGCGGCTTCACGTTTTGCTTTCGCGCTTTCGAAACGCAATGCCGGTTTGGATTCAAGCCTTGAAAGCCCGTGCCACGCGAGATTGACGATATGCGCGGCGAGCTGTTCTTTGCTGATTTTGCGTTGATCGGCCCAATATTGGCCGGTGAATACGGTCATGCCGACCAGCATTTGCGCGTAATACGGTACGCCTTTTGATGGCAGGTGCTGGCGTTTGAAGGATTCGGCGAGGATTTCCTCAACGCGAATGCTGACGTCGCCGAGCAGTGAACTGAATGATCCGGACGGGTCGGTGCTGGGGGAGTCGCGTACGAGGACTTGGAATCCTTCGGCGTTCTCTTCAATATAAGTGAGCAGTGCGAGTGCGGTGCGTTCCACGATTTGACGCGGATGCGCTTGCGGATCGGACAATGCTTCGGTGAGCACGCCGGTAAGCGCCTGCATTTCGCGATCGACGATGACTGCATACAGGCCTTCTTTGCCGCCGAAATGTTCGTAGACGATTGGCTTGGAGACTTTGGCGGTTGCGGCGATTTCTTCGACGCTGACGGCTTCAAAGCCTTTGGTGGCGAACAGGGATCGGCCGACGTGGATGAGTTGTTCGCGGCGTTGATATGAAGTCATTCTGGAGGTGTTGGCCATATATTCAGTGTTTCATGCCCTCCGGATGAGCGGCGCCGTCGTTTTATAGTGGGGGAGTTGTGGCGGAATTGCAGGATTGATCGCACCGTCTGTCCTTTGAAAACCATAGTCTTTAAAATTATGGATCCGAATTTGATTATTGGCATTGTGGCCGTTGTCGTGATTGTGGCGATTGTGGCGATCGCGTTGGCTGTCCGTGCTTCAAAAAATAAGAAGAATGATGCTGCGATTGCTGAGTCGGCGCTGGCTGCGAACTCAGCGCGGGCTGAGTTGACACAGGCTAAGTCGACGCCAATGACGTCTGCTGTTGCCGAGACGTCGATTGAAAGTGTTAACGCGTCTGCTGCCTCAAAGTCTGAAGAGGAATCTGAAGAAGAGTCCGAAACTGGGCCTGAGCAGGTTCCTGCTGTGGAGGCGGCAGAAGAACCTGCTCAGGAATCCGGGGTCGAGTCTGAATCTGTGTCGGGGCAGGCCCCGGCCGATGAGATTGTGACAGTACTGGAAAACGAGTCTGAACCAGCACCTGAATCTGAACCGGAGCTCGCAGTCGAATCCGAGTCCGAGCCCGCTCCTGAACCGGCTTCAGTTTCTGAACCTG
The DNA here is from genome assembly GCF_056356435.1 of Bifidobacterium sp. LH_512. Taxonomy (NCBI): domain Bacteria; kingdom Bacillati; phylum Actinomycetota; class Actinomycetes; order Bifidobacteriales; family Bifidobacteriaceae; genus Bifidobacterium; species Bifidobacterium sp. LH_512. Next base: position 85,999 of record NZ_JBKEUE010000002.1, on the reverse strand, counting down.
AGACCGAGCCGGAACCCGAGCCGGTTCCCGCCCCGGCAATACCTGCAGCTCCAGCCGCTCCGACGGTCGAAGCTCCGGAACCCGCCCTTTCCCGCATCCAGCGTCTGAAGGCCAAGCTGGCGAATTCTTCTAACCCGTTCGGCAAGGCTCTGTTCAGTATTTTGACCAAAGACAATCTGTCCGAGGCTGACTGGGAGGATGTTGAAGATACGCTGCTGCTCGCCGATGTCGGTGCGGAAGCCGCTGAACAGCTGGTCGACGGGCTGCGTAAGGACGCCCGTATCACTGGCAAGGCCGACGCCAACGAAGTCCGCGAAGCTCTGCGTGCGAAGCTGCTTGACCTTGTCGGTACTGATATGGACCGCCGTTTGAACGCCTCCAAGGAAGGCGCTGCCAAGCCGAGTGTCATTATTATGGTTGGCGTCAACGGCACTGGCAAGACCACGACGGCCGGCAAGTTGGCCCGCCTGTTCGTCGCCGATCATAAGAGCGTGCTGCTGGGTGCCGCCGACACTTTCCGTGCCGCGGCTGCCGATCAGCTGCAGACGTGGGGTGCCAAGGTCGGTGTCGACGTTGTACGCTCTGACAAGGATGGCGCAGATCCGGCGTCCGTCGCATTCGAGGCGACCGCCAAGGCCAAGGATGACGATGTTGACGTGCTGATTATCGATACGGCCGGCCGTTTGCAGAACAAGTCCAATCTGATGGATGAGCTGGGCAAGATCCGTCGTGTGGCCGAGAAGAATCTGCCGGTCGGCGAAGTGCTGTTGGTGTTGGACGCCACAACCGGCCAGAACGGTATGACGCAGGCGAAGGTCTTCGCTGAGGCGATTGGCATCACCGGTGTTGTACTGACGAAGCTGGACGGTTCCGCCAAGGGCGGCATTGTGATTTCGGTGCAGAAGGAGCTGGGCGTTCCTGTCAAGCTGGTTGGCTTGGGTGAGGGCCCGGATGATTTGGCGCCGTTCGATCCGGAAGGTTTTGTTGACGGTATCCTCGCCTGATGCACGTTTCGCCTGATTGGTGAATCGTTGTATTAATGTTCGGGCCTGCATAGGATCCATGCGATTGTGTGCAGGCCTTTACCGTTGCAGTAGTGCAGATGATTTTCGCAGGATTCATGTCCGTTATGTTGCCTGCGGATTACATGTTCATCCGGTTTTACATTGACGTAACCGCTTGTAACGTGAAGAAAATTATTGAGGCGTTGTATAGCAGCCATCCCGCACAGTTGCCGCGTGAATATTTCCGCTGCAACACGGTCGGGTATTGATGTACGACAATGAGAGGAAGGTGGACATGGGAGCGCTTGATTCCGGAAACGCCGCATGGATCCTGACATCCGCTGCTTTGGTGTTCTTGATGACGCCTGGTGTGGCGTTCTTCTATGGCGGTATGGTTCGCGCCAAGGCCGTATTGAATATGTTGATGCTTGAAGCCGGCGCACTTGCGGTCACGATGATTGTTTGGGCGCTGTGGGGTTGGTCCATTGCTTATGGCGGGGAATCCATCGGAGGTATTTTCGGCGATCCGATTACCGGATTCCTGCTGAAGGACACGATGGTTTCCGACGGTGGCACCTTCACCGCAACCGAACTGAATGCCAATAACTATCCGGTCAGCCTTGACGTTGCATTCCAGGCCGCATTCGCCATGATCACAGTAGGTCTGATTTGCGGCGCTATCGCCGAACGCGTGAAGTACAGCACGTGGATGATTTTCGTGGCTCTGTGGATTACGCTGTGCTACGCCCCGCTCGCCCACATGGTGTGGAACGGCGGCCTGCTGTCTCCTGACGGCGCGATCTCTCAGGCTCTTGGCGCATCCGTTCACGATTTCGCGGGCGGTACCGTCGTGCACATCAACGCCGCGGTCGCCGCGCTGGTTATCGTGCTGATTATCGGCAGGCGTAAGGGTTTCGGCACCCAGCCGATCCGTCCGCACAACGTCCCGTTCGTCATGCTTGGCGCCTTCCTGCTGTGGTTCGGCTGGTTCGGCTTCAACGCCGGTTCCGCATTCGCCGCCAACGGTACTGCCGGCTACGCCTGGGTGTCCACCTCGCTTTCCGCTGCGGCCGCAATGCTGTCCTGGGGTTTCACTGAAAAGATCCGCTCCGGTCACTACACCGCAATCGGCGCAGCCTCCGGTATGGTCGCCGGCTTGGTCGCCATCACTCCTTCCGCTGATGTGGTGTCCCCGCTGTGGGCCATCGTCATCGGCGCCATTGCTGGTGTCGTCACCTGCCTGGCCTGCGGCTTGAAGTTCAAGTTCGGCTATGACGACTCGCTTGACGTGGTCGGCGTGCACGGCGTCGGCGGTGTGATTGGCACCATCCTGATCGGCTTCTTCGGCGCCGGCACAGGCCTGCTGGCTGGCGGCGACTGGCGTCAGCTGGCCGTGCAGGTCATCGTCGCGCTGGTCGCGATCATCTGGTCCGCCGTCGTCACCGGCGTCATCGCCTTCGTTCTTGAGAAGACGATCGGCTGGCGTGTCACCGAAGCCCAGGAGATTGGCGGCATCGACTTGGCCGATCAGGGCGAACGCGCATACGATTTCGCTGGTACCGCCAGCTCTGTGCTTAAGGAGATGAAGTGAAATGAAGCTGATCACCGCAATCATTCAGCCCCATAAGCTTGACGCAGTCAAGGAAGCCCTTGCCGCTGCGGGCGTGCACGGCCTGACCGTATCGGAGGCGAACGGCTATGGCCGTCAGCGTGGCCACACTGAGGTCTATCGCGGCGCCGAATATACCGTCGACCTGATTCCGAAGATCCGCGTGGAAGTGCTGTCCGACGACGCCGATGCCGAAACGTTGGTCGGCGTCATCGTCAAGGCCGCCGCCTCCGGCACCATCGGTGACGGCAAGGTGTGGGTCACCCCGCTGGATTCCGTCACCCGCGTCCGTACAGGCGAAACCGGTTCCGCCGCCATCTGATAGGCCTATCCGATATAGGGCCGTCTTGAATGCATAGGCGGAGCAATGGCGGTTCCCGCGTCTGAACAATTGAAGACGCGGGAACCGCCCGTTTCACGTGAAACATGCGCATCGTGCGCTGCGGGTCATATGAGGCACGCGTATCGCACGCAGCGATCACTGCGATTGCGGCGATCGTCGCAATCGCGTCAATCACATTCTGAAAGAACGGCAATGACGGATTGCACCATAGGCGAGTTGAAACAACGGCTCCTCGCAGTCAGCGCGCCCGATAGCGACGGTATCTACCGCAATGGCGCGGAAAAGCGCGCGGCGCGCGTCGAACTGGCCATGCAGACGTTGCGTGATTTGTGGAGGCAGGCCTGCGAACAGGTATCATTCGATGTGCCTGAACAGGGCGTCGGCCTGGCCGCCGTCGGGTCGCTGGCGCGCGGCCAATTCGGCCCTTCCTCCGATCTGGATTTGGTGTTGATTCACGACGGCCGCACCTTGAACGAGCAGTGTTTGAACGAATTGGCGAACCGCTTGTGGTATCCGATTTGGGACAGCGGCATCGGTCTCGACCATTCGGTGCGTACGCGTGCCCAATGCGAATCCGTCACCGACGGCGACCTGCCTGCGGCGGTGGGTTGGCTTGACGTGTGTCCGATTGCCGGTGATGCCGATCTCATCGAATCCACTTCCACCTCCATTCTGGAACGTTGGCGCAAAGCCGCGAGGCGGCGCCTGTCGGAACTGACGCAATCCGCTGAAACGCGGCTGGACCGCTTCGGTCGACTGCCCTACCTGAATCAGCCCGACATCAAGGAAGCGCGCGGAGGCTTGCGTGACGCGACGCTGGTGGCCGCCATCGCTGCATCCTGGTTGGCTGATCGCCCGCATGGCCTTTACGATGACGCCGTCGAAGCCATGCTCGACGTACGCGACTGCCTGCATGTGGTCGCTGGCAAAGACACGAATCTGCTGCTGTCCGTATATCAGCCGCGCGTCGCCGCAATGCTCGGCCTTGCCGATCCGACGCTGCCCCAAGACGAACGGGAAGCCCGCGCCATTGACGACCTGCAAACACGAATCGCCAAGCTCGGACGATGCGTCGCCTTCGCGTTGGACGACACCGCCTCGCGCGCCAGTCGTTCGTTGATACATGTGCGCCCACGTTTCGCCTTCTTCCAGTTGGCGACGCGCATTATTTCGCCGGCTGCCGCGCCGTCGGCGGCCTCGGGTCGGCCGCTGCGCCGAGAAGCGCCATCATTCGACGTCGTCGCACCCGGAATCGCCCGCCATGACGGTGAAATCGTGCTCGCGCCGAATGCGAATCCGCAGGAAGACTGTTCGCTGGCCTTGCGCGCCGCAGTCGCCGCGACGGAATTGAAACTGCCTATCAATACCGGCACGCTGCGCAATCTGTCGCATTACGCGACCAGTGCCTACGTTTGGAATGAAACCATGCGCGAACAATTCATACGCCTGCTGGCCTGTGGCCCCGAGCTGATTCACGTGTGGGAGGCATTGGATTCCGTAGGAATCCCGGAAAAATGGATGCCGGAATGGGCTGCGATCCGCAACCGCCCCAGCGCCTCCGCCGCGCATCGTTACACGGTCGACCGGCATAGCGTCGAAGTGACGTCGCGATTGGGGGAGCGCGCCCGCCATTACGATGCGCATCGTTGTACGGCATTGCTGCTGGCCGGCCTGCTGCATGACATCGGTAAGCGTCCGGCCGTCGCCGACCATGCGGCGGAAGGCGCGCGCCATGCGAAGGCTGTGGTGGCGCGTATGGGATTTGATGCGGATGTCGTGCAGTGGGTGGCACTGTTGGTGCGCGAGCATTTGACATTGTCGGATTATGCGACAAGCTGCGATCCGGACGATCCCGCAGTTGGCTTGGAAGTAGCGATGCGTTTGGAGAACGATCCGATTCTGCTGGACATGCTGTATGACCTGACGCGCGCTGATGGCTCGTCGCTTGGCGCGACCGCGGGGGAGACCATTACCAAACGATACGGCTGGAGCGCATGGCGTGAACGATTGGTTGGCATGATGGCTGACGCGGCCCGCCGCAATATGACGGTTGTGCAGGATGTGTGATTACGGCGTGTGATTCGGTCGTGTGGAGGCAGCGCATAATTACGCCTCCGCCACAGGCGGACGTCACATGCGAATCCACTTATCCGTACGCACACGTAATCCGTTGAATATCGCGCGTACGCCGATGAACAGCAGATTCAACACCGCCCACAACGCCGCCGTGCGCAGCGTATCCGGCATCGTCATCGTCTCATCAATCCAGCCGATGCCGGATAGAATCGGCAGATACAATGCCGCCGTCGTCACGCATCCGACGGCAAGATAGCGGTAATCGCCGGCGCCGATCAGAATGCCGTCCAAAGCCCACATCCAACCGCCCAGCGGCAGAAAAACACCCAAAATCATCATGCCGATGCCGATTAGCTGCTGCACTTCAGGGTTCGGTGAAAATAGCGGCGCCGCAGCAAATCCGACGACAATCAGCGCAACGCCAATAATGATGCCGCCCATCAGACCCGCCCGCCCGGCGGTGCGTGTCATCCTCATGGCTTCATCGCGCTTGCCTGCTCCGATTTCGGCGGCAACCAGCGTTTGGCCTGCAATGCCGATCGCGTCCAATATATTGATCACGAAATTCCAGCTTGAATTCACCGCCTGATATGCTGCCAGCACATGCGTGCCCATATGCGTGGCCAGAATGACGGTGCCGACCATGCAGGCGCGCAACGCCAACGTTCGGATGAACAGGATCGAGCCGCCGCCCGCGCTGTCGAGGATGCCTTTGAACCGCGGTCGCCAGTCGGCGCCGTCTGCACGGCACCACAGCATTGCGGGCGTGATCAGCATTGCCGCCATCAGCCACTGAGCGATGAGCGTTGCGATGCCGGAGCCGGCGATGCCCCACTTGAAGCCGACGACGAAGAGCAGATCGAGGATGATGTTAGCGATTGCTCCTGTAACGGCTGCGATTAGGGTGATGCGCGCTTTTTGTAGCCCACGGAAAATGCCGTTCGCCGCATAGACCAGCAGCATGCCGGGAAGTCCGAAGATGACGGCGCGCACGTATTGCGTTGCGGCGTCGAGTACGTCGCCACGTGCGCCCATGGCCATACACAGCGGGGTCGAGCAGAGGAACATTGCGACTGATATGACGCTGCCAATGATTGCGGCCAGCCACAGTCCGTCGATTCCCGCTTCAAGGCCTTCGCATCGGCGTCCTGCGCCGAGCAGCTTCGCCACTTGTGAGGTGGTGTTGTAGGCGAGGAATACGCATAGGCCGACGGTGGTCAGGATGATGGTCGAGCCGATGGAGAGGCCGGCCAGCGCGTCATCTCCGACATGTCCGACGATGGCCGTATCGATCAGTATGAATGTCGGTTCGGCGATAAGCTGCCCGAATGTCGGCAATGCCAGTGTGAATATCTTCGAGGTATCTGTTGCTGTCGCTGCTGAACGCCGTCCCATGCTTCACCACTATATGCGACTGGATTTGTACGGTCACATCTGCTGACCAGAACGCATCCCATCAGCAGATGTGACCGAAATGTCGGCCTGAAACGGTCAGACTTGCTGATGAGAACGAAATTCGTCAGCAGATGTGACCGAAAAGTAAGCCTGAAACGGTCAAGTTTGTTGAAGGTATGCATTCACATCAGCAAATGTGACCGTTTTGGAGTCTGAAAACGGTCAGACTTGCTGATGTTGCGCTGATAAATTGAATCCGAGCGAAAGCGTCGGCAATGTGCTAAAAGGTATTGCGGAATTGGGGGTGGCAGAGATGGCCGCTTCCGCAACTGAGGGGATATCAAGTGGCTTTGTTTTCCGATAAGAAGATTCAGCCACACGAATCTGCTCTTGAGGAACTTCGTGAGCAGATTTACTCCCTGTCTTGCGAAATAGCAAAGGAAACTCGCGGCGGTCGGCAAACATGAACGGCACTGGTTTTGTGAGGCGTGGCAGAAAGGGTTGACGGTGGATTACTTGGGGGATTATCCCCATGCTATCCACATCGCTATCCCCAGATTGTGGATTACTGAGAGAGTTTTCCACATAGATATCCCCACACTGTGCATAAGTCGGGGATTTGGGGATAGAGTTATCCACAATGTGCATCGAGTAAATAACATTTGGCGACGATTGAATGAGCGTCAAGTAAAGCATTTTCGGTGTGTGTATAACTTTGTGTATAACTTTTGTGCGTACGCTCTAGCTACATCCCATAAATAAGAATCCTTTTTTGAATAAGGCGTCGGCTCCCGTGCGCAACATCATCTTCGCTTGAATCGTCATCCTCGATATACTCGTTGCTATGGCAGAGGACAATACTTGGGATGAATCAGGCTTTACCGGCGGTACGTCGTATGTTTCCGGCAATACCGGCACGCCGGTGAAGGATGCGCTGTTCGACCGTGTTCCGCCGCATGATGACGACGCCGAAATGGCAGTGCTCGGCGGCATGATCATGAGCAAGGACGCCATCGGCGAAGTCAGCCAAATGATTGACGCCACCGACTTCTACCAGCCGAAGCATCAAATCGTCTACGAAGCCATCATCCGACTGTTTTCCGCATCCCTGCCGGTTGACGCCGTCATCCTCGCCAACGAATTGCTCAAAGCCGGCGACCTGGAAAAAGCGGGCGGCAGCGACTATCTGCACAGCCTCGTCGCGTCCGTGCCGACCGCCGCAAACGCCACCTATTACGCCGAAATCGTGCATCAGCGTGCAATCCTGCGCAATGTGATCGCAACCGGCACGAAAATCGCCCAGCTTGGCTACACAGCGGAAGGCTCACAGGCTGAAGACGTCGTCAACCTGGCGCAGTCCGAAGTCTATGAAATGTCGGTGGGCAAAGTACGGCAGGATTACGCCGCGATCGGCCCTGTCGTGCAGGATACGCTCGAACAGCTCGACAAGCTGCAAAGCGGCGAAATGGAACGTGGCGTGCCGACCGGTTTCCGTGATATCGACGACGTTACGCAAGGTCTGCAGCCCGGCCAGATGATCGTCGTCGCAGGCCGCCCAGCAATGGGCAAATCCACGTTGGGTGTCGATTTCGCGCGTGCGGCGGCTCTGCATCACGGTTTGACCACGATTATTTTCAGCTTGGAAATGAGCAAGGTGGAATTGGCTCAGCGTATTATTTCCGCCGAAACAAACATTCCGTTGGTCGCATTGCGCCGTGCTGACGATATTACGCCGGAACGGTGGAATATCCTCAACACGTTCTGGACGAAAATGCGTGAAGCTCCGTTGTTCATCGACGACAGTCCGAATATGAGCCTGATGGAAATCCGCGCGAAATGCCGTCGCCTGAAGCAGACCAATGATTTGAAGCTGGTCGTTATCGACTACCTGCAGCTGATGTCGTCCGGCAAGCAAATTGAAAGCCGCCAGCAGGAGGTTTCCGAGTTTTCGCGTGCGCTGAAGCTGCTGGCCAAGGAATTGGAAGTGCCGGTTGTGGCATTGTCGCAGCTGAATCGTGGCCCGGAAATGCGTAACGACAAGAAGCCGCAGCTTTCCGACTTGCGTGAATCCGGTTCCATCGAACAGGACGCCGACGTGGTGTTCCTGGTGCACAGGCCTGATTTTTACGATAAGGAAGACCGTCCGGGCGAGGCTGACATCATTATGGCGAAGCATCGTAACGGTCCGACCGAGACCTTCCATTTGGCATTCCTTGGCGGCACGTCGAAATTCAAGGATATGCAGCAGGATTATCAGCAGGGAGTGTGATGATGCAGCGCAATTCGTCCACGAATACGCCGATGGGCGCGTCGTCGCAGCAGCCGAATACGTCGGGCGTCGGAAACACGGCGCGAGCAGGCGTCGTTCAGCCTGCAGTCGCAGTCACGCCATGGAACGCTTTCGCCACGCCCGCGATCGGCAAAATGGTGCGCATCGCTGCCCGTGTCACGCGTCATGGCGGCAGCGCGTTCCCTGGCAAAATCGTGGAAAGCATCGATCCCGGATTCCTCGCCCGCACATTAGGCCGCCTGCCGTTGGGCGTGATTCTGGTGTCCGGCACAAATGGCAAAACCACGACGACACGCATGGTGGCGACCATGTTGGAACGGCTTGGTTTGAAGGTGTTCACGAATCCGACCGGCTCGAATTTCACACGCGGCGTGGTGTCCGCGCTGCTGACGGAAGTGGATTTGCGCGGACACTTGAACGCGGATATCGCCGTATTGGAATTGGATGAGGCGTACGCCGTGCATTTCGTGCGGCAGGTGAAGCCGCGATACTGCTTGCTGCTGAATGTGATGCGCGACCAGCTGGACCGTTTCGGAGAAATCGACAATACGGCCCGCCTGCTGGGTCACGTGGCCGAAGCGACGACAGGCACGGTGATGCTGAATCGTGAGGATCCGCGTATTGCCAGCCTTGCCGCGCTTGCGCAGTCGGCGCAGCGCGTCGCATATTTCGGGCTTGACGCGTCTTTGAAATCGTTCTTCCCGTCAGACGATGAGATGCAGACGACGGTTGATTTGGATGCAGCTGCCGGCCATGCCGTAGATGATAGTGCAGATGCGGATGATGATGATATTGATGCCGTCGTTGCCGCTGTCGATCCCGCCAATACTGCGCAGCCTGACGCGATGCCTGTCGCCGACGTGACGCTGCTCAGCGTCGCCGACCATGCCGCGCAGTTCCAGATGGATGGCGCTGCCTACAATACGACCGTCCAATTGGAAGGCATCTACAATCTGTTCAATGCCGCTGCCGCGCTTGCGATTGTGCACGCTGTACGCGATGACGTACGCAATATGATTGCGGCCGACGATGATCGCGAAATCGGCGCTGCCGGCGTCGCGGCTGATACGAGGCGGCGTCTGCAACGTTTTGCCGACGCTGGTGCAGCCGCTTTGATTGACGCCGTCGCACAGGCGACGCCCGCCTTCGGCCGCGGCGAAGTCATCGACGTGCACGGCTCCCCGGTGGAACTGCTGCTGGTCAAAAATCCGATGGGATTCCGTCTGTCATTGGCATCATTCCCGCCGCAAGGCCACGACACGATGATCTGCATTAACGACGAATATGCGGACGGTCGCGATATGAGCTGGCTGTGGGATGTGGACTTCTCCAGCCTGCGCGGAACCGGTGTCGACATGGTATCCGGCGTACGCGCTTGGGATATGGCATTGCGTTTGGGATACGATCAGGTCGCGATCGGCGAAACGAACACGGATCTGGAACAGGCCGTCACCACGTTCGTCAACGCGAACCCCGGTACGCCGAAACACATCTACTGCACGTATACGGCCATGCTGAAAGTCCGCTCGATTCTGGGCGGCATCACCGACGTCGCCGACGCCGGCGTAGGCAAGTGAATGAGCGGACAAGCAGCAAGGAGCGCGAATATGGGCAACATCATCGACATCATGTCCCTCTACCCGAAGGACATGAACATCTACGGCGACTCCGGCAACGTGCTCACCGTCGCCCGACGCTTGGCATTGTACGGCTACGAACCTCGAATCCACGCCTACAATCAAGGCGACGCATGGCCCGACCACGTCGACATGATCCTGGGCGGCGGCGGGCAGGACACCGGTCAGAAGAAAATCATCAGCGACTTCTTCCAACGCGCCGATCTGCTGCATGAACTCGCCGCCGACGGCGTACCCATGCTGATGATCTGCGGACTCTACCAATTGTTCGGCGAATACTTCGAAACCGTTGACGGCGATCGTCTCGACGGCATCGGCGTCATCGGCGCCTACACCGTCGGACGCGACAGGCGCATGATCGGCAATCTCGTCGAGCATTCCGCCGATTTCGGCGACATCATCGGCTATGAAAACCATTCCGGCCAAACATTCCTACGCGAAGGCGTCCAGCCGCTCGGCCACGTCGAAAACGACGGCACCGGCAACAACGGTAGCGACCATACCGAAGGCGCCCGCGTCGGCAATGTCATCGGCACCTACATGCACGGGTCCCTCTTGCCGAAAAACCCCGCCATATCCGACTTCCTCATCCGCACTGCCATTGAACGCCGCTATGGCACTTTCACGCCGCAGCAAACCGACGAGCAGCGCACCGAACTCGCCCGCATCGACGACATCGCAGCCCACGCCCGTCGTGTAGCCGCAGCCCGTCCGCGCTAAAAGCGCGCGCAACGTTTTTCCTTCAGGCAATACCGTCAGAGCAAATACGCGTAAAGCCTGGCGTGGTGGGGTAATCTGGAAACGTCCACCGACGCTAAGGAGGCGTATCATGGCTGATTTCGATTTTGGAGAGGGCTTGCGCAAGGTGTTCCTCGCCGGAGTGGGCGCGCTCGCGACCACCGTTGAAAAGGGGCAGGAGATCGTCGACGATCTCGTCAAGAAGGGCGAGCTGACCGTTGAACAGGGTAAGGCGTTGAATACCGAGCTCAAGCGTAAGGCGCAGGAAGTCAAGGAGGAATCCGAGGCGAAGGCCGCAGCCGAACAGACGGAGGAATAACCATCAATCGCACAATCATGTGTTGACTGTTATTCGTGTGTGGGGCCGGCCGAATATGCGCCGGCCCACACGTTATCGTATGCTGCGCTCATACATGGCGGCGCAGCAATCACAAGAAATGATTTCGACGTCATATGACTAATTCCGACCAGCCGGATCGCGCTTCAACCAAACCGCCAGCAGCGGATACGCCTGAAAAAGATACGCCCGAAAAGGACGCGCCTGAAATGGCGCTCGAAGCGTCCACGCCAACCCCGGCATCGCAATCGTCTGCGTCGCACACAGCAGACGATGATTCTGCACGCCTGAATATCGGCGACGATGAGGAAATTATCGGCCTTTTCGGCACGCATCGACACTCGTTTTCGCAGCGCTATCATCTGACGCGAATCGGCAAAATAAAGCGTCTCGCACAAATTACGCGCATCGTCAATAAATTTGATATCGTCCACGGCCTGACGCCTGTCAAAATGCGACTGATGCTGGAAGCGCTCGGCCCGACCTTCGTCAAAGTCGGTCAAATTCTGTCCATGCGCTCCGAAATTCTGCCCCAACCATTCTGCGACGAGCTATCAAAACTGCGCGCTGATGCCGACCCCATGCCATACGACATCGTGCTGGAAACGTTGGAACACGAATATAGCCGACCGCTCGACGAAATTTTCGACCATATCGACGCCACTCCACTCGGCTCGGCGTCGCTGGCGCAAGTGCATCGCGCAACGTTGAAAACAGGCGAGGATGTCGCCGTTAAAGTGCAGCGTCCGGGCGTGCGCGAAACCATGGCGCAAGATGTGTCCATTATGAGATCGATTGCAAAAGCCGCCTCCCAAGTGATGAGCAGCATGCAGGTCGTCGATTTGCAAGGCGTCGTCGAAGAACTGTGGGAAACCTTCGAATCGGAAACGGATTTTCTTATCGAAGCGCGCAATTTGAGCGAATTCAAACGATACTGCAAGCGTTTCCGTTATATGGATTGCCCGACGCCGTACATGGATCTGTGCACGCAGCATGTGGTCGTTATGGATTATGTGGACGGCATTTCCGTGTCCAATCCGGGCAAGCTGGTTGCGGCGGGCTACGATTTGCAGGAAATCGGCACGAAACTGGTCGACAATTATGCGACGCAGGTGTTGGACGAGGGCTTTTTCCACGCCGATCCGCATCCGGGCAACATTATGATCGTCGACGGTCGCATTGTATTGCTCGATCTTGGCATGACCGGCCGATTGAACGCGAAAACCCGCACTGTGCTGCGCGAAATGCTGTTTGCCGTCGCCAAACAGGATTCGCCGGGGCTGGCGGATGGCCTGCTGCGATTCGCCGGTGCGGAGGCCAATCCGGAAGATTACCCGTCGTTGCTTGCCGATCTGGATGTTATCGTCAAGGAATTTGGCACAGTCGATATTGCGGAGCTTGATATCGCCGCATTTTTGACGGCGTTGACGCAAATGGCGCAGCGTCACGGCATTGAAGTGCCAAGCACGGTGACGACTGTTGGTCGCGCACTGGTTACCTTGGAAGGATTGCTGGATGAATTCATTCCCAATGTGAATATGATTCAGATTATTTCCAACCACGTCGCCACGTCGAAGACGCCATCGCAGATCGCGAAGGATGAAGCAAAAACGTTGACGTTGGAAAGCCGCGAGGCCGTGCACAGTCTGCTGGCCACCGCAAATGAGCTGAAAGTCGCCACGCGCATGCTTACGCGTGGGCAACTGCGTGTCAACATGGAGCTGGTCGGGGGAGAAGAGCCGATGAGGCTGCTGAGCGACATGGTCAACCGTCTGACGATGGCGTTGATTGTGGTCGGTCTGTTTGTCGGCTCGTCGATTGTGTATTACGCAGGCATGAAGCCGGTGGTGTTCGGCATTCCGATCGTCGGATTCCTGGGGTATCTTGTCGCGTTCATCCTATCGGTCTGGATTGTGTTCGACATCTACTTCAAAGGCCGCAAGAAGAAGCGGTAGTCTGCCCGTTCCCGCTTGCGGACCACCCTTCCTGCCGGCCGTGCCGGCCCCGTCGCCGCATCCCAGCAAATGTGACCGAAAATCGGTCTGGTTCCGGTCACATCTGCTGATGTGGACGCTTCCCTTCTGCACATGTGACCGTTTTTAAGGCGTGTTTTCGGTCACATGTGCTGATGGCATACGTGAAGTTCAGCATGTGTGACCGCTGTCAGCTCCGGAAACGCCACCCGCGCTACAAATCCGGCCGGTTGCCATGTGCATGGTCTAATCTCGTAAGGGACCCCAAGGAGGAATGCCATGTCATCCAATTCGTTCCTGAAGAAATTCGTTGCCGGCGCAGTTCTTGCCGCTGGCGCTGCGGCTTGGGCCATCGCTCCGCGTACGTTCAGTGATAAGCGCCGCAATTTCGTTCCCGCCATTCCCGACGTGTGGTATGCGCATCGCGGCCTGCACGATGCCGGTTCCGGCCTGACGCATGAATACGCGGCTGAAAGCGGCGAATACGTGGCTTATGCGCGTCGTATGGCGATGAAGGCGGGCTATGGCAATCCGAATATCGCCGGCCCGATTGCGCCGGAGAACTCGTTGGCTGCGTTCGCCGCCGCGTGCGAGGCTGGATATGGCATTGAATTGGACCTGCAGATGACGATGGACGGCGAAGTCGTCGTCGTGCATGACAGCGATCTGATGCGCGTCGCTGGGGATCAGCGTCACGTCGCTGATCTGACGTATGACGAGTTGACGCGCATTCCGCTGTTTCCTGGTTGTGTGCCGGGTGTCGCCGCCGCCGAGCCGCTGCCGGGCGCGTTGGAGAAGCCGGCGTTGGTGGTGACGCCGGATAAGGCGCCGACCGGCTACTATCAGCATGTTCCGTTGTTCGCCGACGTGCTGAAGGTTGTGGCGGGCCGTGTTCCGTTGATTGTTGAATACAAGTTCGACGATAATGCGGTGTGGGATGAGCGTTGCGAAGAGCTGATGGAAAAGGGCGATGCGCTGTTGCAGGCGTATGACGGCTCGTATGTGGTCGAGTCGTTCTGTCCGATGGCGATGCGTTGGTATAAGGACCATCGACCGGAGGTGTGCCGTGGCCAGCTCGCCGGAGGTTGGACGAGCGAGGAAGCGCGCATTCCGGAACGTTTGGCTGATGTACTGGTGTTCAATTGGATGTCGCGTCCGGATTTCGTCGCTTATGATTGGCATGGCGGCAACAGTCCGCAGGTCCGCTTGACTCGTTTCATGGGTGCTGTGCCGGTGTCATGGACGGTGCGCAGTCGCGATGAGTTGGCGCGTTGCAGCACTTGGTTTGACCATCATATTTTTGAGGCGTTCGTACCTGATATGCGTTGATATTGCGCTGATTTGAGGTGATGATTGTTCCGGATGACAGCATGATGACGTGCTGATTGCGTGCGTCGACGTAGTATGCGCCGATATTGCGAAAACGGTGTTGCAATAGGTGATTTTCCTGTTGCAACACCGTTTTCGCTTGCAGAGACGATTTTTTGTGCTGAAAAAATCAGTCGATTACGCCGTACAGACGGTCGCCTGCATCGCCCAAGCCTGGCACGATGTAGCACTTGTCGTTGAGCTTTTCGTCGACGGCGCACACCACGACCTTGAATTCGATGGACGGGTCGATGTTCTTCTCGACGAATTCGATGCCTTCCGGAGCGGCGAGAATGCAGACTGCGGTGACGTCCTTGGCGCCGCGTTCGGCCAGATAATGGGTGGCTGCGACCAGTGTGCCGCCGGTGGCCAGCATCGGATCGATCAGGAAGCACTGGCGGCCGGTCAGGTCGTCGGGCAGGCGGTTCGCGTATGTGATCTGCTGAGTCGGATGCTCTTCGTCGCGCTTCATGCCAAGGAAACCGACTTCGGCGGAGGGGATCATCTTGGTCATGCCATCAAGCATGCCCAGGCCTGCGCGCAGTACCGGCACGATCAGCGGACGCGGCTTGGCGATGGACTTGCCGACCATCGGGGCGACCGGGGTTTCAATCGGCTTGTCAACGACTTCGAGTTCGCGGGTCGCCTCATAGGCTTCCAGCATGACCAGTTCGGAGACCAGTTCACGGAACGTGGAGGAGGGAGTGTTCTTGTCGCGAAGAACGGTGAGCTTGTGTTCCACCAGCGGGTGGTTCAAAACATGTACTTCCATAGCTATCAAGCGTATCTCAAAATATGGAAGAACACGATAGTGCAGAGCAAGGTTGAAAGGGAAGCGCCGAACCATGAAAGCGCCTGTCGGCGCAAAGGCCGCTCGCAGCGGCAAAAAATGGAGCCCGGGGCTATGCATGGCCCGACGCGAGTAATTATTGTACGAAATTTCCTGTGCTGTACACGCCGTAAAAATTAATCCAACTTGCCGCGTCGCCACAAGTGGGCGCCGTGGCGGAAATCCTTCGCCGTGCCAATCAGATTGCCTGCAGTGTGCAGCAATCGTGCGGCCTTGCCGCGAATCGAAGCGGCCTGTAAAGCGGCATTATCATCCGTATCGGCGTTGCTTTCCAACGCTTCCGCGTGCTGTGTCATACGGCGCGTTTCAATACGCAATCCCAGCGCGACGACATCGGTAAAAGCGGCGGCGCGATCCAGCGCAACCGCAAAATCGCCAGTAAAAGCGCCTGCAAGAATCGAATCGGCGGTAGCGGCGATGTCATCTTCCGCCGGCATGTGATCGATGCCTGCAATCGCGGAAGCCGACGTCGCAACAGGCTCGCCGATGCGCCACAGGCGGGCGATCGAATCACGGCGCTGACGCATCCAAGAGCGCAGCATATACAGGCGCCACAGAATGCCCGGCAGCGAATCAGGTTCGGCGTGACTCCACAATTCCGCAATCACATCCACGCCTTCACGTTCGACCAGCGTCAGGACTCGCTCCACCAGCTCGAGGTCGTCGCTATGATGCACTCGCGACAGTAACGCCGCAGCCGTCGCATGGCTGATTTCATTGATTTCCTGCGGATCGGCGCCGCCCATAAGGCCGTCCATCAAGCCTGCATCAAGCTGCCCCGGGCGCGACGGGCGGGGCGTGCCGGTATGCGTGAATCCGGCGGAACGCGAGGCGACGATGGATCCGGTGCCGTAATGCATGGCGCTAGTAGACAAGTGAACCAATCCTTTGAATGTCAATAATGCGAGGGCCTTTTGGCGTATTAATAATAAACATGGCCACGGCCGTTCCCGTCGGCATGTACGGCGATTTCGCAATCAGATGCTTTGCCAGTGCGTGAGATGCGCACATGTTACGCAAATGTTCGAACATGCCGCCGATGACAGGCCGATGCATACAGATTGCCGTAGTACGGCGGGCCGCAAGAGAGCGTGTGATCTCGCCGTAGAACGCGTTCCATGCGGCGTCGGGATCGTCAGCGAACGCGTCTTCGGTGAGCTCGTCAATGTGGATCATCGGACGATTCGTCTGCCATGACAGTACCTGCAACGTCTGCTGGCAGCGCATCCACGGCGAAGTGGATAGTCGCGTCGGATTGAAACAGGCCAATTCGCGATTCAGCGCGTATGCCGCCGCAGCGCCGCGCGGTGTGATGGGGCGTGCCGCGTCGGAGCCTTTCCATGTTTTGCGCGCCTCGGCTTTCGCGTGGCGCACCAGCAGTACGGTTTGCACGTCGGCGGCGCCTTCTTCGATGCGGTCGACGAATAGGGCGAGTATGTCTTTATCGGTGGAATGCGTAAGTTTTTTACGCGCCTGCGCTATGGAAACCCAAATGATATCGTCGATTTCGCCGATGTCGGCGCGCTGTACGGGGCCGAATGCGTCAAGCAGATGTTCGGTGTCGGTGGCGCTGATTTGATGCGCCATCCAGAAACGCACATGTTTGACCGGGGCGGTGGTATCTGCGGAAGCGCGTCGGCGATGTGCTTTGTCTTCGTCGGCCAGCAGATATTCGGCGTCGCCCAAATACGGGCCGAGCGCGACGGGAAGGCCGGTTTCTTCGCTGATTTCACGCACTGCTGCGTGGCGATGCGTTTCGTTGAGATCGAGTTTTCCTTTTGGCCAGCTCCAGTCGTCATATTTCGGACGATGGACGATACATACTTCGATGGAGTCGAGTAGTTTGCGACGCTGCTTTTCGCTGGGATCGGTCGGCGTGATCGGCAGGGAAGCGGGATCGGGGTCGGCGGCGTCATTGTTGGCGGTGATGGCGTTGCCTGGAAGCGAAGCGTCGCGCTTGCGATAGAGGATGCCGCCGGCAGTTTCTACGATTTTTCTCACTTCGTTTGCCATGCCTTTCATTGTATGCCCGCAGCGTAGCGCCGGTCGCTTCGCAACGTAGTTTGTGGCTAACAATGGTGATGGCCGGCTTTCCTCAAGGGAAAACCGGCCATCACCATTACCGTAATACGGCGTTATGCGCCGTATTAATTATTGCCTCGCGGACGGCGAGTGTGCTTCTTGATCAGATACTCCTGGCTGTCAACCAACGGGCGTCCCTCTTCATCCTTCGAATGACGAATGTACGTGCCGTCCGGCTCCATATGCCATGAAGCAGTGGAATCGGCCATCTGCAGGTCGACATAGCGAATCAGCTCATCCACCTGCTCCGGAGCGGTGACGCGCACCAATGCTTCGACTCGACGGTCAAGGTTGCGGTGCATCAGATCGGCCGAACCGATCCACACTTCCGGCCCGCTTGCCGGGCCCTCGCCGATCTGCGGGCCCGCGGAATTCGCGAACGCGTAGATACGGCTGTGCTCGAGGAAACGGCCAAGAATGCTGCGCACGCGAATGTTCTCGCTCAATCCTGGAATGCCCGGCTTCAGCGCGCAGATGCCACGTTCGACGATGTCGATCTTCACGCCGGCCTGGCTTGCACGGTACAGCGCGTCAATCGTTTTCTCATCAACAATGGAATTGACCTTGATTTTAATCCACGCTTCCTTGCCGGCACGGGCGGCATCCTCTTCACGGCGGATGCGCTGAATGATGCCGGTGCGCACAGTACGCGGGGCAACCAACAGACGGTGGAAGCTCGACTTCGGAGCGTAGCCGCTCAACTGGTTGAACAGACGGGTCAGATCCTGGCCGACCACCGGATCACAGGTCAGCAGACCAAGATCGGTGTAGCTGCGTGCGGTCTTCGGATTGTAGTTGCCTGTGCCCACATGGCAGTAACGGCGCAGGCCGTCGGCTTCCTGACGGACCACCAGCGACAGCTTGCAGTGCGTCTTCAGACCGACGATGCCATACACCACGTGCACGCCGGCGCGTTCGAGCTTACGAGCCCAAGCGATATTGGCATCCTCGTCGAAACGCGCCTTGATCTCGACCAGAGCCAGCACCTGCTTACCGGCATGTGCGGCGTCGATCAGCGCGTCGATGATCGGGGAATTCGAGCTGGTACGATACAGCGTCTGCTTGATTGCCAACACCTTCGGATCGGCTGCAGCCTGAGCCAGGAAAGCCTGCACGGAGGTCGAGAAGGAATCATACGGGTGATGCAGCAGAATATCGCGCTCGCGAATGGCGGCGAAAATGTCCTGCGCACGGCTCGATTCGACTTCGGCGATCTGACGATTCGTCGTTGGCACGAACGGACGGTATTTCAGGTCCGGGCGGTCAATGGCGCCGAGTTCGAACAATACGGTGGCATCCAGCGGGGCTGGCAGACGGTACACCTCGTCCGGGGTGACGCGCAGCTGGTCAGCGAGCAGCTGGGAGAGGAACGGGCTGGTTTCGTCGGAGATCTCCAAACGAATCGGCGGTCCGAAGCGACGGCGCAACAGCTCTCGTTCCATGGCGTTGAGCAGATTCTCTGCATCATCCTCTTCGACGTCGATGTCCTCGTTGCGAGTGACGCGGAAGGACCGGGCTTCCTTGATGATCATGCCCGGGAACAGGGATTCCAGATGCGCGATGATCAGGTTCTCCATGGTGATGAAGCCATATCGTACGTTCTCGGCATCGTCCTCGGTCAAATCGCTGACCGGCACCAGTCGGTTGAGGTTGTCGGGGATCTTCACACGGGCGAAGTGCGATTTGCCCGAGTTCGGGTTTTCCACCAGCACGGCGAGGTTGATGGAACCGCCGGAAATGTATGGGAACGGGTGAGCGGGATCCACGGCGAGCGGCGTCAGGACGGGGAAGACCTGCTGGCGGTAGTAGCGTGACAGACGCTCCTGCTCCGCGGTGGTCAGCCGGTCCCAGCCGAGCAGCACGATGTTTTCCTTCGCCAGGTCGGGGAGGATGTGCTCGATCAGATAGTGGGCGTGTTCGTCCTGCAGACGATGGGCCTGTTCGCTGATTGCGCGCAGCTGCTGGCGCGGGCTCAGGCCGGAGGCTGCGGTGACGGCGATGCCGGTGTCGATGCGACGTTTCAGGCCTGCCACGCGGACCATGAAGAACTCGTCGAGGTTGTTCGCGAAAATCGCTTCGAAGCTGGCGCGTTCGATGATCGGAAGATCTTCGTCCTGCGCAAGCTCGAAAACGCGCTTGTTGAACTTGAGCCAGCTCAGTTCGCGGTCGAAGAAGCGGTCGTTGGGCAGCGGTTCTTCGCCGGCGATCTGCTCGCGTTTATCCGACTTGTCGGTTTCGGCGATATGCTCGGCTATCTGGCTGCGCAGAATAGCCTTTGAGGATGCGTCAAAAATCTGTGCCATACTCCAATACTTTACGTGCAAAGGGCGGGGAAAGCACAGTAGTCGTTTCAAAAATTCAAGTGCTGTTCATGTTTCGCTACGACACGCCGCAGAAGGATGTGTGCAGGCTGTGCGATTGAGCAGATGCAAACAGAAAAGTGACGCTGATTTTTCGAGGATGTTCGTTTTGTTGACGATATGGCGCTGTAAATGAACAATGATGGGAATGTCTAAAAATGCTTATAGAAAAATGTCGATTTGGCTTGCATATCGGGGGAGCTGCGAATATATTTACAAGTACAAGGACAACTTAACAGAGCAGAGCCCACAAAGAGTGTATGGTCATGAGGACTGTTACGTTGAACGGGCATTGGAAAGACTTACCGTTACGACGATGATGTTGTGCAGAGATTCTGCTCTTGGTGTTCTTGTTGAAAAGGCCCGCTTCGGCGGGCCTTTTCGTTTGTTCTGATGCCTTTCGGTTATCCACAGGCTTGTGGACGACACTCCGGCGATGTGAATAACTTCGTCTCTTCGTCCACAGACCTTGATTGAGATTGCGCAGCACGCCGGATTCACGTTTCAATCTGTTTATGAACACGCAATCATATTCAGCGGAATCTTCACCGCCGCGCAGTTATCCGAAAGCGGTGGTGGATTATGGGCGGCGCAACCAATCCGTTGGCGAGCATCGTCGCCCGGCGACGCAGTCGGCCATGCGGCGTAGCGGCGGTCGGTTTGGTCCGGTTTCCACAAGCGTGAGCGTTGACATGGGAACCGCAACAACCTGCCATAACGTTGTGGTGCTGAGTGCGCCCAGCGGAGGCATCGGATTGAGTACATTATCCGCAATGCTGGCGTTTGCTTTGCGGCGCCACGACTATAAAGTGGCACTGGTCGACGCCGATTTCGCTGCCGGTGGTTTGGACGTGCTGCTTGGTCTTGAAGGTAATCCTGGCCTGAGATTCAGTGATATCGATGCGCCGCTGGGGCACATCGAAGGCAGCGCCCTATATGAGGAGCTGCCGCATTGGGAAGAGATTGCAGTGTTATCGTGCGATCCGTGGAACGGGCGTATTCCGGATCGCTGGGAGTTGCAGGCTGCGGTGCGCGCATTGTCCCTGATAGGCGACGTTGTCGTGGTTGATGCTGGCAGGGGGCGTGAAATAGAACATGTTCAAGCATTGAGCGAAGCGTTGCAAATCAGCGTGATAGAGCTGTCCGTACTCGGTTTGGCACGGGCGAAAACGCATGCGGCCATGTTGAAGGATGCACAATGCCCGAACGTAAAATATGCGGCGATGAAGCCGAGGGGTGGCGCAAAAAGCAGCGGTGGAGTCAGCGTGGATGAAGCATCGAGTTATATCGGAACCAATGTGTCTCCTGTTTTTCGTGAAGACGCGAAATTATGTGCCAATTTGCTTGATGGTTTGGGTATCCAGAACATCGGCAGGCGCAATCGAAAGGCGGTGTTCGCATTGGCTGATCAGATTGAGCAAGCGTTGGGATTGGACCATGAATAGACGATTAAAGAGACACGTGAAAATGCGCTGGCTTCAGCGTATGCGATGTTAATGATTTGCCGGCGATGAGGTAGCCGCGCAAATAACGTGCGTCACTGATTTCCTTGTGCCGGTTGGCACATATGCGCGATGGCCGTCATAGCCGACTGTCATGCGCGTGCCGGTCGGCGTGTTCCTGCCGGCAGATATCGAATATCGCGAAAGGAGAGCAATGGAGCTGGGCCCTCTCACTGCATTGAGTGAGGATCCTTCTGTTACCGATGTGGCTGTTACCTGTGACGGCCGCGTGTGGGTCGATCAAGGCGATGGCATGAGTGAATACCCGTTGGATACTCCTTTCTCCAGTCCTCGCGTTGTGCGCGAATACGCCGTGCGATTGTGTTCGCAATTGGGACGGCGTCTGGATGATGCTTGTCCGATTTGCGATGCATCCAATGCGCAAGGTGTGCGTGTGCATGCCGTGATTGAACCATTGGTGCCGCAGGGGGCGGCGATTACCATACGTTTCCCCGACCGCGTCGCGCCCAGGCTTGATACGTTGGCTATGGGCGGATTGTTCCCCGCCGTATGGCTGCCGTTGTTCCGCGGTTTGATTCATAATCGCGCGACGATCCTGATCACAGGTGGAACGGGCGCCGGTAAAACCACATTGCTGAAAGCGTTGCTTGGGCAGTGCAATGATGCGGAGCGCATTATCACAGTGGAGGAAGTGCGCGAACTTGGTGGTTTAAGCAATCCCAATCATGTGTCATTGGTGACGCGTGAAGCCAACGTGGAAGGTGCGGGCGCAATCGGCTTGCCCGAACTCGTGAAGGCGACGTTGCGCATGAGGCCTGATCGAGTCGTGCTGGGTGAATGCCGAGGCGAAGAGATCGCTGACTTGTTGCGTGCATTCAATTCCGGCCATCATGGCGGTATGACTACATTGCATGCTGATGATGTTCCACGTGTGCCGTCGCGATTGATTTCCCTTGGATTGCTGGCGGGGCTTGCCCCGCAGGCGTTATCCATGCTGGCGGAAGGATCATTCGACGTAGTGTTTCACGTGGAACGTTTGCGAGGTGTTCGACGCATAACGCAGATTGGGCGGCTGGTTGCGAGCCCGGAAGGATTGCGCGGCGATACGTTGCTCGCCTGGGATGGGCGTTGTGCGGTTGCGGGGCCTCATTGGAGCGCTTTCGCGCAACGATGGTCGCAGGTCGGCGGCAAAAGCAAGGGGCGCGCATGAATGATTGTACGATAATCGCACTGTTCGCCTCTGTTTGTTGCGGCTATGGATTATGGGCCGTTTGGGAATCCGGCGATACGGCGTTGAGTCGGTTGGAAGCGCTCGCAGTGGCAAAACGACGTTCATCCGCATCGCGCATCGGCTTGGCCATGGCCATTGCGTCGGCCATTGCATATGTTCGTAGCGGTGGCACATTGCTGGACGCATTCGGTCGGCAGCATGGCATGCGATTCGCCGTTGCGAGATTGACCGCGGAACGATTGTATGAAGTATTGGCAAGCCAGGCCGAACGCTCGGATAGCGAAGCCAAAATCAGGCATGTGGCCATGGAGCTTGAAGCGGCCTGTCAATTGAGTGCGTCCTTGGGCTGCGAGGCGGCGCGCTGTTTGGAAGCGGTTTCAGCGTCGCTCAGGCGCGCGGAATTATTGGAAGACCTGCGCAAAACGGCGTTCGCCATGCCCAAGGCGACGGTGAATATGCTGACGGTGCTGCCGTTGATCACCTTAGTGTTAGGTGAGATTCTGGGCGCGCGGCCAGTGGCCTTCCTGCTGTCCGGCGTACGCGGATGGCTGTGTCTGATTATTGGCGGAGCTTGGTATGGGCTGGGACTGCTGTGGGTCCGCGTATTGATACGAAATATGGATTCGGAAATGCTGCCAGGCGACAGCTCTCGCGGTGAAAAGCATGCAAGACGGCGTACGTCGCATGCTGTGTATGAGGGGGATCCCATACGCGACGAAAGGGGCGGCGATGGCTGATTTTTGGAGCATATTCGGATCATTATGCGCGGCAATCGGCGTTATTGTCGTGTTGTCGTTGCGATGCGATGGGGAGAAGCGTTTTTCCGGTTGGCTGTTTGCCGGCCGTGATGAATTGGGCTCTGGTATCGCATCATTGACGTTGATTTTGGAAATGCTTGCAGTGTCGATTTCGCAGGGGGCGTCGATTCCTCATGCGCTGATTTCCGTCGGCAATATCGTCGGTGCGGTATTGGGACGCGGCATGGCAGCTGTTGGCGAGTCGCTGCATCACGGTAGCGGATGGCATGAGGCCTGGGCGTGCGCGATGACTGCATATGATTCGTCGGCTGGCTGCGGTGACCAATCGTGTATGGCGCAGAGTGATGAGGCATCCTATCCGGAAGAGGAAAGCGCGATGGAAGCGTTGCTGATGATCCGTTCGGCTTTGGAAACTTCGTGGAATCATGGAACCTCTCCAGTGTTGCGTTTGCGCACGACGATTGAACAGTTGGATAAGCGTTCGCGTGCGACAATCGAACGTAATGCCGCGGCGCTGTCGGTGAAATTGCTGATGCCGATGGGATTGTGTTTTCTGCCCGCATTCGTCTGTATTGGTGTGATTCCGTCCATCGCATCGTTTATGGGATAACGCCGGGAAAGTTATCCATAGTGTTGTGGATGACACTCCGAGGGTGTGAATAACCGTTTCTCTTCGACCACATATACCGAAAACACCACCTTAAAAATGCAAAACCTGTCATAGTGGAACGACCCGGTCGCCCGGCCGGGAACCACCAATGAAAGGAATGCCATGAATTTCGGAGAACCTGTCATCGTCGACAGGCATAGCGGAATGCTGCGTACTGCCAAAATCGGCGTGGGCAGTCTGTGCGAACGAGCTAAACGTCAATCGATCCTGCTTGACGCAAAGTTGCGCACGCTTACGTCGGAACCGGAAGAAGGCGCAGCCACAGCCGAATATGCAGTCGTGCTCGTTGCGGCGACCGGTTTCGCCGCGTTGCTCGTTGGTATTTTGAAATCCAATGCGATCAAAACCCTTTTGACGGACATCGTTGAAAAGGCCTTGAGCGTAGGGTGATTCATGATGGTCATGCGTCGGATACGAGCCATGGCCAATATGACGGATGAGGGAGCTGCCACTGCGGAATTTGCGGTGGTGCTCCCCGCCGTAATGGTAATGGCCATACTTTTGCTATATCTTGCCCGAGCCGTCATCGTATCAATGAGCTGTCAGGATGCGGCGGCAACAATCGCCCGAGAATTGGTGGTGAATGGTGACGTCGATGCGGGTGCTTTGGCTCAGCGGATTGCGGGGAACGGAGCCTGTGTGTCCGTTGCCGAGCAAAGCGATCAGGTGAACGTCATTGTGCATTGCCCGGTCATTCCTGATCCGTTGGGCATCCTGCCGGAAATGGTTACCGGGAAAGCGACAGGAGTGCGCTGATGTCACAAGCGAATAATGAGCGCAATACATGTGATATTTGCAATTCGCGCCGTAGATGCGACGTGAAACACGTCGTGTGCCGTGCCATGCGCGGCTCGGATTCCGGTTCGGGCACTGTGGTCGGCGTAATGCTTATTGCCATGACGGCCATTCTGATTATTACCGTGGCGACTGCCGGCGGTCTGCTGATTCGATATCGCGCGGTGTCGTCGATGGCGGACCTTGCGGCCATATCGGCGGCAACCGCATTAATGGACGGTTCCGGAGCGGATGAATCATGCAACGTTGCTCGTCGCTCAGTGCAATCCGGTGGCACAAGCGGCATAAGCCTGGAATCCTGCACCGTGGATGGCGAAGACGTGCAGGTCGCCGTCACTGCGGAAACGGGAATCATGCTGGCTCCGAATATACGGAGAAGCGCCCGCGCCGGACCAGTGCCATGTGAATAAGTTGACAATCATCGGCGGTTTGTACGACACGGACGTGTGATGCTAGCGTGCCGAGGACGGAGGCGGTTATCGTAACTATATGAGAGAACTGTACGCAGATACTACCGTGGCGATGATTGGTAATCCGGCCTCTGACAATGGCAAGGGCGCCAAAATCATGGAACAGGTATTCGACCTGCTCTCCAGCGAGGGCGTTAAGCACGGTTTCGGCGTCATCGACCTGACCGGTGACAGTTTTCAAGATTCCCTGCACAATGCGCGCTCGCAGCGTGGCTTGTACGACTATCTTGTTGTGGTCGGCGGCGATGCCATGGTGGCGCTTGGCGCGAATGCGGTCGGCTGCAGCAAAACCCCGCTGGGCATTGTCGCCGTTGGGTCCGGTAATGATTTCGCCCGAGGTGTGAAACTGCCGATTAATCGTGTGCAGACTGCGGTTGACGGCATCGTTGGCGCAATCGTGCGAGATGCGCATATCGATGTGGATATGGGACGCATCGTATCGTTGCCTGGCGGTCAGGCAGTGGACAATTCCACAGGTGATGAGCTCGCCGAACCGACCGAAATCGACTGCTTCTACGGTGGCATGCTGTCATGTGGTTTGGATGCCGGCGTCAATCGTCGCGCCAACCATTCTCGTCTGCCGGGAGGCTCCTTGCGCTATTTTGCCGGAGTGGTAGCCGAACTGCTGCATCTGAAGAAGTATGGGTATCACATCAAGGCCACGCTGGCCGACGGTACGGTGGAAGAAAGAGACATCATTTCACCAATGCTGACCGTAGCGAATTCACGTCATATCGGTGGCGGCTTGGAAGTCTCTCCGTATTCGCGATTCAATGACGGCCTGCTGGATCTGATTTGGATCGACCACATGCCGAATATCGGCGAAATCGTTGATGCGGTATCCCGCGCATATACGGGAGGTCTGCTGGGCAGCAAAGTGTTCGGCTGGAAACGTGTGCGTGAAGTTGAGATCAGTCATGCCGCCGACGGCGAGGAATTGCCGATTCTCATGGCCGATGGCGAATATGTGGGTCATCCGCCGGTAAAGGTCACCGCCCAAGACCGTGCGCTGCGCGTGCTGGTGCCGCCAGCAGTCGCTCTAGACCATGGCGCCGGCGAATCCGACCACATCGCCATGCGCATCCGCCGCGATGGCCGTGATCCCCTCACCGGCGAATTCGTGCGCTGACCCAGTGCTGCATCTGTGCGGCAGGGCACTTGGCGGTTCAAAGTTGCGGAATATAATCCACAACTTTGCTTTTTAAGAGTGGATTGTGGATCATATTCCTCATTTTTTAGTGTGGAAAATGATTGGCTACCGTAGATTACGAATTGCGTGCTTGATTGCCTGATCGGTCGCTTTGCTCAATCAGAAGACCGGTCGTGCATGGTCGCCGAACAGTCGCAGTCGGCACAGCCAATAACAAAAACGGGGAGGACTTGCATCTTCCCCGCATTGCCTTACGGCGTTTTTCCGGTCACTGGTCACTGCACATATTCATTGAGGTGCAGCGTTTGCGCGGCCACCTGTTTGATGACTTCGTCGCTGGTCTCAGGATGCTTGCGCAGTAGCGAGATCATGCCGACGACCAGGATATAGAACGATTCATGCACATTGCTGATGGGCATTCCGTGCAGGCGGTCGAAGTCCTTGACCGCGGTTTCGCAGATGTAGTCGGCGATGCGGCTGACGGTGGAATCGATGAAGCGAAGGTATAGCTCGGCATTGCCTGTTCGCATGAGCTGGGCGCTGAGTGGGCCCTCGTCTGCGAGGATGTCGCGGAACACCTGTACCAGGTCCTCGAGCGCCTGATTGATGTCGCCCTCTTCCCGTTCGTCGTTCCAGCGCTGCAGGCGGGCCAGAATGGAATTGACTGCGGACTCGAGCAGCGCATCGGCCACGTCGTCCTTGCTCTTGAAATAGTGGTAGAACAGCGACCTGGTCATATTGGCTCGTTTGGTGATGTCGCTGATCGTGAGGTTTGAGAAGCCTGTGTCGAGGCATGCTTCTCGGGTCGCCTGAAGAATCTGTTCGCGTCGAGCGTCGCTGCGACGGCGTCGAGGCGTGTTCTCTTTGTCGTGGGTGTCCATCATGGCCTCCTCGTATCGTGTGTCGTCTGTCTTGCTCTGTTGTTCGATTGTTATGTCGTGTTTGGGAATATGCGAGGTCATGAGGATGAGTCTCGTTCTTTTTAAGCAGCTTAAGTGTAGCCGATAATTGACAAAATGTCAAATTCTGTAACATTTTTGATTTCACTTCGGCATTCTTCGGGCGTGCCGTATCGTGCGCGCCGGCAGGCCGAGCGCGTAGCCGCCTTGCGGTACTTTGGAGGGTATGGCACTTGCACTCTATCGACGCTATCGACCCGACACCTTCGACGGGGTTATCGGCCAGGACCAGGTCACGGTTCCGCTGATGCGAGCCCTTGACGAGGGCAAACTTACGCATGCCTACCTCTTTTCCGGCCCGCGCGGTTGCGGCAAAACCAGTTCGGCCCGTATTCTCGCACGCTGCATCAATTGTGTGAAAGGCCCCACCTCGCATCCGTGTGGCGAATGTGAAAGCTGCAAGGATCTCGCGGTCGGCGGCCCCGGCTCCATCGACGTGGTTGAAATCGATGCCGCAAGCCATAACGGTGTGGATGACGCCCGTGAATTGCGCGAACGTGCAGGCTTTGCGCCGGCCCGCGATTACTACAAGATCTTTATTCTCGACGAAGCCCACATGGTTACCCAGCAGGGTTTCAATGCGCTGCTTAAAATCGTTGAAGAGCCGCCGGAACATGTGATGTTCATTTTCGCGACCACCGAGCCCGACAAGGTGATCGGTACGATTCGTTCGCGCACCCACCATTACCCGTTCCGTCTGATTCCGCAGGAAATCATGGGCCCATATTTGGAAGGCGTGTGCGAAAAGGAAGGCATTCGCCCTGAGCCCGGCGTTCTTCGTTTGGCGATGCGTGCCGGCGGCGGTTCGATGCGTGACACCTTGTCTGTGCTCGACCAGCTGATGGTGGGCGCAGTCGATGGTGCGATGACGTTGGACTCGGCCGTCGCGTTGCTTGGTTTTACGCCGGATACGTTGATTGGCGAAGCCATTGATGCGGTGATCGACCGCAATGGCGAAGCGCTGTATGGCGTGATCCAGAAGGTTGTCGTCGGCGGTTTTGATCCGCGTCGTTTTGTTGAGGATCTGCTGGCCCGCGTCCGCGACCTGCTGGTGTTGACGTTGGGCGGCGAACGTGCGGAAAGCGTGCTGAGTGATGATGCCGCCGCGGAAGACGTGAATGATTTGCGCCGGCAGGCCTCTGCGTTGGGATTGCCTGCATTGACCGCAATCGCAGACATTATCAATGACACGTTAGGTAGTATGACGGGGGCGATTTCGCCGCGTATGCGATTGGAGTTGCTGGCCGCTCGATTGCTTGCCGGCAGGGAAAATGATTTTGCAGTGGCACAACGTGAAGCCTCCGCAGGAATGCCCGCCACGACTGCGGCGCAGTCTGGTGATGCATCTGCACAGCAGAATCCTGCGGTAAAGCGTGGCGGTTTTATCGGAAGCCGTGCGGCGTCGGCAACGTTTGCGCAAACGCAGCAATCCAATCCTGCCATGACTGCGCCGACTGTGACTGCATCGACTGCGCTTGCACCCGAATCGGCGAATGCGCAAATTGATGCGTCTGCATCGGCGAATTCGTCGATTGCGTCTTCGCCTGCGACGACGTCGTCTGTCACCGCGTCCGAACATACTGCAGCCAATATCGCAGACAATACGGCGAGCAGCACCGCCGAAGCGGTCCCCCGGCCGGATAATCGCACGCCCGACGAACGGTGGGACGCGCTGGTCGCCGCAATGCCGCCGGAAGTGCAGCGCTATATCAATCGCACTAAGGTGCCGCGCATTAATCTGTCGCCCGATCCCAAGAGCGGCCAGAAGCGTCTGTGGATCAAGTTCGACGTGCCGCTGAGCAAGTATGCGTTCGCCATGGCGGCCACCGATGAAGCGATTAACGGTAGCAACAAGGTGCAAGACATCGTGCGCGCTGCCGTGCGCGCCGAATTCGGACAGGATGTGGCGTTGGCCCCGACGCAGAAAATGGCTGACGGGCAGGTGGCGCCGCCGCTGAGCAAGCTGTCGCCGCAGGACATGCAGCGTATCAAATTGCAGGTGTTGCAGCAGGATCTGAATGCTGCGTCCTCGGGCATGGCGTTGGGCGCGGCGCTGTCTGGCGCATCGTCGGTTGGCGCGGCCTCCGGTGCCGCATCTACGGCATCTGCGGCGTCGTCGGATGACGAGGACCAGTGGGCGGTTTCTTCGAAGCAGCCCGAGCCGCGCGGATTCGCTGCAATGCATTCCGCCATGTCGGATTTGGCGACGGACGATGACGATCCTTGGGCCACGCCGCTCGCGGCCACATCGACCGTTTCTCCGTCGTCATTCGCGGCCTCTTCGAATACGGCCTCTACGAACACATCGTCTGCAAACATGACGCCCGCCGCGCAGGAATCGTCGCATAGCAAGCATGTGGCTGTGCCGGATACCAGTGATGACATTGATCCCTGGGCTCAACCGCTACCGTCAGCAAATGCTGGTGCCGATTTTGGCGGCGCCTCCGCGAATGCTGCGTCGAATGGTGCCGTGCGGAATGATGCGTCGATGAACGCGAATAATGCTGCGAACAATGCCGGCGAATACGGCGGCACGCAGCATGGCGAGCACCATTTCCACGCCGTTCCGGTGGTGGAGAACGCTTCCTTTAATGGCGCCAATGCTGGTAATGATGCCAATTCCGGTGGCACGACCGCTGCGGATCCGTGGAATCAGCAGGCATCCGCTCCCGTACCGCAGGTCGCGCCGGAAGAGGACGAGTATTCGATGAATGACGCGTCCTTGGAAAGCGCGTCGATGATGAGCGTCGAAGACGTCGCCAAAATGTTCGAAGCAAAAGCGATTGAAGAGTTTGCGGCTGACGATCCTAAGAACCCGCGCAATATCAGGATAAAGAAAAATTTGGAAACCTGAAATCGCGCGTAATCCTGAATAATTTCAGATTGAACGATTGCAAATATTGTGCGTTGCAAAATATCGCAGAATGATTGTGTGATGTGTTTTGCGCAATGCAAATCGGCGCAGCAGCACACTGCGCCGCGCAAAACCGCATATTTCGCGCGGCATATAGAGAGGACACGCATATGGCTTTGGCGTATGACGGCGCCATTCAACGGCTTATCGACGCGTTTTCGCGCTTGCCCGGCATCGGGCCGAAAGGTGCGCAGCGCATCGCCTTCCACCTGCTGAGCGCATCCGATGAGGAAGCACAATCGTTGGCCGACGCCATCACCGAGGTCAAAACTAAGGTGCGATTCTGTGAAACCTGCGGCAACGTGTGCGAAACCAGTCCTTGCCCGATTTGCGTCGACCCGCGTCGCGACCATACGCTGATCTGCGTTGTCGAAGAGCCGAAAGATGTGATGAGCATCGAGCGCACGCGCGAATATCGTGGTCTGTATCACGTGCTCGGCGGCACCATCAATCCGATGGCCAACGTCGGCCCATCCGACCTGAATATCGCGTCGTTGTTGGATCGGCTTAAAACCGACGAAGTCAAGGAAATCATTCTTGCGTTGAATCCGAATATCGAAGGTGAGGCGACGACGACATACCTGAGTCGACTGCTATCACCGCTCGGACTGCGCGTCACCCGCCTGGCCAGCGGTTTGCCTGTCGGCGGCGACTTGGAATACGCAGACGAAATCACATTGGGGCGTGCATTGCGCGGGCGTCGCGAGGCGTGACATTTGGGCGCGGCTGACATGTGATTTGGTGGCGCGATTCCGTATCGTGGGCGCAACTAATGGACGACGTCTCTGCGTTTTTATAATCGACCTACCTGCGTAAAATGTACGGCAGGTAATTCCCTGAAGAAGATTGGACAGCTGTGGCTCTTATCGTGCAGAAGTTCGGCGGCTCATCCGTTGCCGACACAGATTCCATCAAGCGCGTGGCCCGACGCATCATCGAAACCAAGAACGCCGGCAACGACGTGGCCGTCGTGGTTTCCGCCATGGGCGACACCACCGACGACCTGATTGATCAGGCGCTCAGCATCGATTCCAATCCGCCGGCGCGCGAGATGGACATGCTGATGACCGCAGGCGAGCGTATTTCGATGAGTTTGCTCGCCATGGCAATTCATGCGGCCGGCTCCCATGCTTATTCGTTCACCGGTTCCCAGGCTGGTTTTATGACCGACGCACAGTTCGGCGCCGCGCATATCAAGGCGGTGAAACCCGATCGCGTACAACGCGCTCTGAGCAAGGGCAGCGTCGCCATCGTGGCAGGCTTCCAAGGCATCAACGAAGGCGGCGATGCGACGACGTTGGGCCGAGGCGGCTCCGATACGT
The DNA here is from genome assembly GCF_056356435.1 of Bifidobacterium sp. LH_512. Lineage (NCBI taxonomy): Bacteria > Bacillati > Actinomycetota > Actinomycetes > Bifidobacteriales > Bifidobacteriaceae > Bifidobacterium > Bifidobacterium sp. LH_512. The sequence continues at coordinate 54,205 of NZ_JBKEUE010000002.1, read as the reverse complement.
CCGCTGTCGCGCTGGCCGTTGCGCTGGGCGCTGATATTTGCGAGATCTACACGGATGTGGACGGCATCTTCACCGCCGATCCGCGCATCGTGCCGACGGCGCGACGCATTCCGGTGATTGACTATGACGCGATTCTGGAAATGGCGTCCTGCGGTTCCAAGGTGCTGGCACTGCGATGCGTGGAATATGCACAGCGCTTCAACATGCCACTGCATGTGCGCAGCTCTTTCTCGCATCGTCCGGGCACGCTGGTTGTGCCGGAAGGCATCGATCCGCGAACGCTGCCGAATCTGCGATAGCCGGGCGCCGGCCACGCACGTATGATATACGAGTGCTGGCCCGCGTTCTGATTTGTGCGCGCATATGGTCGCATGCGGCGATGCATTGATTGCAGGCTCCGGCCATAGGTTTTGATTACAGGTTTTGACTACACGTAAAGGCGAAAGCAAATGAACGAAAACGAAAACAAGTCCATGGGCGATCTGTTCCCTGACCTTGGCCCGGAAGCCCCGGTCATCTCCGGCGTGGCTCACGACCGCAGCGAATCTCTGGCGACGCTGCGCGGCGTGCCGAACGAGCCGGGCATGGCCGCCAAGGTGTTCACCAAGCTGGCTGAAGCCGGCGTGAACGTCGACATGATTGTGCAGGCGGGTGCCTCCGTCGGCACTGCCGATATTTCCTTCACCGTGCCGGGAGTCACCGCCCCGATCGTTCAGGATGTTCTTCTCGACAAGCAGGAGGAATTGGGCTACCAGTCCTTCGATATCAATGCGAATGTCGGTAAGGTCGCTGTCGTGGGTGTCGGCATGAAAACGCATTCCGGCTTGGCCGCGAAGTTCTTCAACGCGCTGAGCGAGAAAGGCATCAACGTGTTGATGATCTCCACCTCGGAGATCCGTATCGCCGCGTTGGTGCCGCTTGCGCAGCTGGACGAGGCCGTCAAGGCTCTGCATACCGCCTATGGCTTGGATGCAGATCAGGTCGAAGCCGTGGTCTACGGCGGCACCGGCCGCTGAGCCACGCAGCTAGGCAGTCCCAATACCTAAAAAAGCCTCCCATCTCCTGCACCCAGGAGTCGGGCGGCTTTTCATTTCGTTAAACCCCTGTGGTTTTAACGGTTTGAAGGCTTCAGAATCTCGATTTTCGTTAAAACCCCAGGGTTTTAACGAAATTGGTCGGCTGCGAAGTCCTAAAACGTAACCTCCCTAAGGGTTTTACGTTTTAGGGCATTCTGAGGCTCATATTTCGTTAAACCCCCTAGGGAAATTACGGTTGAGAAGCTGAGCTGGGTGAGGCAGCCAAACTGTCGGCAGCCCCACCCAGGCTGCTGATGCTTACTTCTTGGCGATGTAACCCAAGGCGGTCAGCATTTCGGCGCTTTCCAAGGCGCCGCCGGCAGCGCCGCGCAGTGTGTTATGCGCCAATCCGACGAACTTCCAATCAAAGATGGAATCCGGGCGCAGTCGGCCGATCGAAACGCCCATGCCGCCGGCGTAATCAACATCCAGACGCACCTGCGGGCGGTCATCTTCCGTCAAATACTGGATGAACTGCTGCGGCGCGTGCGGCAGTTGCAGCTTCACGGCATCGCTGGTGTAATTCACCAGTCGGTCGATCAGCTCCTCCTTCGTGACGGTCTTACCGAAATTCACAAAAACGGTTGCGGTATGGCCATTGAGCACAGGCACGCGAATGCACTGCGACGTAATGCGCAGCGGGCCTTCGAACGGCACGATTTCGCCCTTGGAAGCGTCCACATGGCCGAACACCTTCAACGGCTCCTTTTCGCTCTTCTCCTCTTCGCCGGAGATGAACGGGATGATGTTGCCTTCCATCTCGGGCCATTCGCGGAAGGTCTTGCCTGCACCGGAAATCGCCTGATACGTGCTCACCACCACTTCGCGCGGCTCGAATTCCATCCATGCGGCCAGCGCCGGCGTGTACGCCTGAATCGAGCAGTTCGGCTTGACGGCGATGAAGCCGCGCTTCGTGCCCAGACGCTTGCGCTGATATTCGATCACCTCGTAGTGAGAGGAGTTGATTTCCGGAACCACCATCGGCACGTCCGGCGTCCAGCGATGCGCGCTGTTATTGGAAACGACCGGCGTTTCCGTCTTCGCATACGCCTCTTCGATCGCGCGAATCTGATCCTTCGGCATATTCACCGCGCAGAACACGAAATCAACGTTCTTGACTACGTTTTCAATGTCAGCCATGTCAAGAACGGTCATGTTCTTAACGAATTGAGGCATCGGAGTCTCCAGCTTCCAACGGCTGCCGACGGCCTCTTCGTACGTTTTGCCCGCGCTGCGCGCGGATGCGGCTAGCGTGACCACTTCATACCACGGATGATTTTCGAGCAGCGTGATGAAACGCTGGCCGACCATGCCGGTGGCGCCGAGAATGCCGACCTTTAATTTTTCGGACATAACAACCTCTTGCTGTGTTGAATGCTCTTTTGCTTACATGCGGACAGTGCGTGGCCGTGCCGCGGTTTTTCTTCCATCTTACGAACGTGCGCAACATCGCCGGCCGCGGCTTTCATATTGCGGGCCATCGCGTCGCCGCAGCCAAATCTTCCATTATTCACAGCCCGACGCGTACACTGGATGTCATGTCAAAGGCATCAGTAGAAGCGCAGAAACAGCTTGACCGCATTGTGGCGCTGGGCTACCCGGATGTGGCCGATATGAGTGCGGCCGCGTTCCGTGCACTTGCCCGACCGCTGATTCGCGCGCTGGAGGATTCCGATTTGGGTATGGATATTCTGCTGATTCCTACGCGCGAGCTGGTTTCGCCGGAATCATTGATCGCGCGAACCTCAATCAATCGCATGGCCGGTTTCACGACGATGCCTCCGCGTGATATCGCCAGTTTCCTGCCGCAGGACGGCTTCGAACCGCCGGAAGGGCCGTTCTATCTGGTGATTGAGCCGCATACCGGAACCTGCTACATCAATCGCGAACCGGATGTGGCGCGCAAGCTCATCGATTCCGACGAGCGCACGCCGCTGACCTTGGAGGAGGGACTGGCCATCGCCACGCAGCATCCGGAATGGTTGCTGGAAAAGAATGGCTTCAACCTGCTGGGGTCGCGCAGTGCGGACGGCCGCGTGCCCAGCATTTGGCTGAGCCAGAACGCGCCGCATCTGGGCGCGGTCTGGCCGAATTCGCGTCACACCTGGTTGGGCAACGCATATTGCATGGCCCGTCGCGGCATCAGCCTGTTCGAATGATTTTCGAATAATCATTGCGATTGATATGCAATTAGTAAACATGTTTGCTGATTGCAATAGACAGCATTGATTGCAATCATGCGCAATACTTTGCGATTACTGCATTAATCGAATGCGGTGCTCGCAATCATGCATGATCGTCAATGATTATCGCTACACAATTTCGCGCTTTACCGGCGCCTTTTTCTCAGCATCCTGGCGATTGTACGCACTGCGCCGATCAATCCGGCTGAAATCAGACTGGTAACGGTGGCAAACACCTGCGGACGGCGCAGTTCATTGCGAAGTCCGATCGCGTCGGTCACGCAATGATCGGCGAAGAATATGCGCAATTCATTACTGGAATATCGCCCGACCAGGTCGCCCCACGTCAGCATGCGCGTATCGTATGCGGCCGGATTGCTTTCATGGAATTCGAAAAGGCGGATGCCGCGCAGCCGCGACTTCGGCCCGTACGCTTCGAATCCGCAGGTCGGCGCGTAGCCCAAATCCAAGCCGTGTACATGCCCGACGAACGAGTTCTTATGATCGTGGCCGCAATACAGTGCGAAATATCCGCCGGCATCCCGTAAAGCCTCGACCTCGCCAACATTTTCGTCGGCGCAGCCGATGGCCTCGCCCAAACGCGAACCCGGGCGGCAAACACGCTCATCGATAATATAGCAGTGGCCTGCGAATGTGCGCGCGCCCTCCACCGCATTCGGCGTCCAAGCCGGCACTTCGCGCAGGCAGTCATAGAATTCCTGCGGTGCGATGTGCTGGAAGGCGATTGAGGGCACCGGATGCCCGTCGCCGTTCATCGCGCCCAACGTATGCTGCACATCCCTCAACCAGGCCAACGCCTGCGGCGACGGCGTGCCGTAGCCGTCGGAATCGGCCAAGTCGAGACCGCGAGAATTAGTGGCGTATCGTAGTGTTTCCAACGTTTCCGCCGCAGCTTCAGCAGGGGACTGCTTATCGTCGGCGTTTTCGGCGTCTTCGATGGGGGCGGCGGTCTTAGTGCTTGCGGTGCCGACGCTACCGGCGGCATCCGGGGCGTCGGCATAATCGCCGGAATTGACCAGCATCACGCTCATTGCGATGCGGCCGGAGCGGTCTGAGGCTTCAATCGGCAGTGCGAACGTGCCGGGCTCGCAGGCAAGCGCGGCATCGGCATCATCATTGTGCGGCGCCGGAGGATTCAAGCATCCTTCGAATTCGCGGTAGATGTCATCCTGCTCGTCGGCGAGGATGCCGCATTGAAAATCATGATTGCCGTACGTCGCCGCGAAAGGAATCTTATGGCGCATCGCGGGGGCTAGGAATTTCGCGAATGTGACGCGCACTTTTTGACGGGCGTCTTCAAGCATCTCCTCCGCGGTTGCGCCGGGGGCGACCGCTGGCTTCTTGCCGTGCAGCCGTGCTTCGAGAATCGTCACCGCGCGCACGCGCATGCCGTGACGCTCGCCGCGGCGGCGCAGAAAAGTGTTCATGTAGGCGGGGTCGTAGCCGCGAATCTGATCGCCGGTGAGCACGATGAGATCGGGGTTCGACGCATGGATTGCGGCGTCGATCAGTCGAATCGTGTCGAGATTCACATTCGGGCCGTCCTGAATGTCGGCCATCTGCAGCACGCGGAAGGTGCCGTCCTCGTGGAAACGCAAAGCCATGAATCCCTACTGTAATCGGAAAACGGCCAGTGGGGGGCGGGCTTTGCATCCGCGTACCGTCATATCGAAATACGTGGCCGTATCCTGAAATGTCCAACGAGATGCCCTGCCGGGGAGCGATAGAATGAGAGGTTGAAATATCAACCGTAATCAGAGGAAAAGGAGGAACGGAATGGGTCAGGATCAATCGTCAGTGTTTGATCTTGCGGCGGTGGCCGCAGCGTCCAACGGGGGGAACAACGACCCGCTGCTGCCTCCGGCACGATTCATTGGTGAGCCACAGCGCCCAAGCAAAATGCCATACAACAAGTACGTGGCCTACGACAGGCAGGTCCCGTTCGACTTGCCCGATCGCACGTGGCCCGGCAAACGTCTGCAGCGCGCGCCGCGCTGGTGCTCCGTCGATCTGCGCGACGGCAACCAGGCGTTGGTCAACCCGATGGATTCCGAACGCAAGCTGCGCTTCTGGAATCTGCTCGTATCACTGGGATTCAAGGAAATCGAAGTCGGCTTCCCGAGCGCATCCGAAACCGATTATGACTTCATTCGCATGCTGATTGAGCGCGAGCTGATCCCGGACGACGTGACCATCGTCGTGCTGACCCAGGCCCGCGAACATCTGATTCGCAAGACCTACGAATGTCTGCAGGGCGCCAAGCGTGCGGTCGTGCACTTCTACAATTCCGTATCCGTGCTGCAGCGCGAAGTCGTGTTCCGCAAAGACAAGGCCGGCATCAAGAAACTCGCCACCGATGCGGCCGAACTGTGCAAGGAACTTGAAGGCGAAGCCAAGGGCATCGACCTGTATTACGAGTACTCTCCGGAATCCTTCACCGGCACCGAACCGGATTATGCCGTCGAAGTGTGCAACGCCGTCATCGACGTCATCAAACCGACCCCGGAACACCCGATGATCATCAACCTGCCTGCAACGGTGGAGATGACCACGCCGAATGTGTTCGCGGACGAAGTGGAATACGTGTCCAACCATCTGCAGGACCGCGACGCCATCGTGCTTTCGCTGCACCCGCACAACGATGAAGGTATGGGCGTGGCCGCCGCCGAACTCGGCATCCTCGCCGGCGCCGACCGTATCGAAGGCTGCCTGCTGGGCAACGGCGAACGTACCGGCAACGTCGACCTGGTCACGCTGGGCCTCAACATGCTCACGCAGGGCATCGACCCGCAACTCGACTATTCGAACGTGCCCGACATCCGTAAGACCGTCGAATACTGCAATCAGATCAAGATTTCCGAACGCCACCCGTATGCGGGCAGCTTCGTGTTCACCGCATTCTCCGGCTCCCATCAGGACGCCATCAAGAAGGGGCTCGAAGCCCGCCAGATGGCGGCCGAACGTGCAGGCGCGGAATTGGACAACTTCCTGTGGCTCGTGCCGTATCTGCCGCTCGATCCGAAGGACATCGGCAGCACATACGAGGCCATCATCCGCGTGAACTCGCAGTCCGGCAAGGGCGGCATGGCCTACCTGCTCAAGACCAACCACAATCTTGACCTGCCGAAGCGTCTGCAGATCGAATTCGACAAGATCGTTCAGGCCTATGCCGACGAAACTAAGAAGGAAGTCAAGGACGAAGTCATCTGGCGTCTGTTCAAGGACGAGTACCTGCCCGTCGAAGAATCCGGCGCGACCGCTGCGGGTGCGATCGTCGGCGACAGCAAGGACGAGACCCTGGAACAGTGGGGACGTCTCAAACTGCTCAAGGTCGCGGTCTCCTCCGGCGAAGACGGCTCCGACACCGTGCTCAAGGCCAAGCTACTCGACCGCGGCCTGAACCCGGGCAAGGACGAACCGGTGATTCGCGAAGTCTCCGGCATCGGCAACGGTCCAATCGCCGCATTCCTCAACGCCGTGTCGAACTTCGGCATTACCGCATCCGTGCTGGATTACGCCGAACATACGATGGCCTCCGGTACGGACGCCATGGCGGCATCCTATGTGGAATGCCAGGTGGGCGAGGACGCCGAAACCCAGATCGTGTGGGGCGTCGGCATCGATTCGTCGATCATCACCAGCTCTCTGAAAGCCATCATCTCCGCCATCAACCGCTCTGAGCGCTGAGCAGCTTCCGCAGCTTGTCAGCTTAAACCAATTCGAGGCCGTGCCCGCCAGCACGGCCTCGAATTATATCCAGAAACGTCGTATCAGTACTGATATGACGAATGTGGGGTGTGTTCTGCGGTAATCAGCAGAACACACCCCACATAATCGTCTGATAATCAGCCGACCCACAATCACCCCGGCAAACTATTGTCCGCTATTGATCTGCCCGCCGGACTCATTCGTGGCACCATTACCGGTGTTGCCACCGTTGCCGTCAGTGCCAGTGCCGCCGCCGGCGTCATCAGTAGTACCGTCATTGCCGTCGCCGCCGGTGCCGCCACTATTCGACGTGCCGTCACCAGTACCGCTGTCTCCACCGCCCGCACAAGATGGGTCCTCAGGATTCGTTGCGCACGCATCTTGTCCATTGGCGTTGGAATCTTGCGCATCGCCATCCTGCTGAGCCGTTTTATCCTGCGCCTGATGTCCGGTCTCGGCTTGTGCCTGCGAATCCTGCCATTCCTGCGTGGCGGTCTTACCGGATCCCCCGATGCCCCACGTGCCGTCGGGTCCGCCCAATTTACCGTTATCAACAGCGGTCGGGAAATCAATAATCTCTTGGCCTTCCAACGCCTGCTGCATAAATTCGGTAAACAAATGCGACGGATAGCCGGTAGACGTAACACCATATCCCGCGAACTGCGGCACAACCTGCGCACTGCCATCCTCACCCGGATTCCAGATCGCCCACACATTAAGCAGCTGCGGCGTATATCCGACAAACGAAGCGGCCGTCTCATCATTCGCAGTACCCGACTTGCCTGCGACGGGGCGCCCCAACGCGGCGGCCGTACCAGCGGCCGTGCCAGTCGTCGTCGTGCCCTGCATCGCCTTCTGCACAAGCGCGCAATCATTGGCGTCAAAGACCTTCTTGTTTTCGGTGACGATCTTATACGCCTCCGTATCATCGCTTTGCAACACCCTGTCGACAATATGCAGCGTATTCTTCACACCATTCGCTGCAATCGTGGCGTGGCCCTGCGCCAAATCCCACACGGTAATCGCATTAATGCCGAGGATGTTGTAAATCGAATCAGCATCAATATCGCCTTCAATACCGGCCTGGTGCGCGATTTCAGCCAGACGCTGCGACGTCAAATGCTCATTGACATTCATGAATACCGTATTCACGGAATTCGCTGTAGCCGCATACAGGTTGATATAACCCCAATTATTGCCCAATGCATTATTCACAGGCTGTGGCGCGCCAACAAAAGTCTGCCCCGAGTTGCCATTGAAAATCGTGCTGAAACTGACGTCCTCCTGCGCGGCGCCCAGCAGACCGAAAGGCTTCATCGTAGATCCTGCCTGGAACGTCGACTGTGTGGCATTGTTCAGCTGCTGCGTCAAATAATCTGAACCGGCATACATGGCCTTAACCGTGCCGTCGCGCGGATCCGCGGCAATGCCGCCAACCTGAATGCTTTCCGGCATGTCAGACGGACGCGTGTCGCCAACGGTCTGGATCTCATCCTGCATGGTTTTGTCCAGCGTGGTGATGATTTTGTAGCCGCCCGTTTCCAGCTCATCCTTGGTGAACGCGCCCGAATCGACCAGTTCGTTCTCCACAGTGGTCAGCAGGTATCCGTTTGCTCCAGCCAGCTGATTCTGCTGCGAAATATCAGCCGTCGCGGGGAATTCGGCAGAAGCCTTGTCGGAGGCGGAAATATAACCGTCCTCTTCCATAATGTTCAGCACGCGCGTGAAACGCGTCTGCGCCTGTTCGGGGTCGACCGCGGGATCCCATGAACTTGGCGCCGGAATAATGCCGGCCAACATCGCCGATTCCGACAACGTCAAATCTTTGGCGTCCTTATTGAAATACGCCTGCGCCGCAGCCTGAATGCCGTACGCGCCGCGGCCCAGATAAATCGTGTTCATATAATTGCACAGCACCTGATCCTTATCCTGCACCTGTGCAATCTTCAAAGCAAGGAACGCTTCGCGAAGCTTGCCAAGATACGTCGTCGTTTCGCCCAAATAATAGCGCTCTGCATACTGCTGCGTAATGGTCGAACCGCCTTGACGGCTGCCCGTGGTCAGATTGTTGTACAATGCACGTGCAATACCGATCGGATCGATGCCCTTATTCGTATAGAACGAACGGTCTTCCGACGCGACAATCGCCTTGCCGACATAGTCAGGCAGCGCAGAACATTCGATGATGTCGCGATTTTGCTCGGCATACGTACCGATTTTCGTTGTGCCGTCCGCATAATAGACGGTCGTGGCTTCCGCCAACGCGAATTTCTCCGGTTGCGGAATTTCAGTGGTGATATAGAAATATGCGAATACGCCGATGCCGGCCACCATCAACGTGGCGAAAACGCCGAGAATCCATTTGAGCACAAGATTTTTGCGCTGCTTCTTCTGCTGGCGCCTACGACGAGGGCCGTTCTGACGATGCGCGCCACGTGTGGTACGGGCGGCAGCGGCTGCGCCGGAATGTTGCGCGCTGCGGGAAACGGCGCTGCGGACGCTCGAAGAAGTGGTGCGAATATGTGAAGCCATGAAGTCTACCGTAACCGTGCCTCTTGAAAATGACGATGAAAAATATCGGGAAACCGTATTCGCGACGACGATTTATGCTGAATCCACACAAATCATGGCGTTCGCGATGGCTGTCGGTGCCTGCACATTGACGGAATGTTGAATATGCGCGTTTGGCTGACATACAGAGGATTCACAGCAAAGCAAGTAAGCTTGGCAGAGGTAAAAAAAGCTTGATCTCAAGGAGGCGATTACCAATGAGTATTCGCGTAGCCATCGCCGGTGTGGGCAATTGCGCTTCGTCGCTGGTGCAGGGAGTGGAATATTACAAGGACACCAAGGATGATGACAAAATCCCTGGCCTGATGCACAACAATTTCGGTGGATACCGCGTGCGCGACATCGAATTCGTCGCGGCGTTCGACGTTGACGCCTTGAAAGTCGGCAAGGATTTGTCGGAAGCGATTGAAGCTTCGCAGAACAATACGATTAAGTTTGCTGACGTGCCGGATCTGGGTGTTGAAGTGCAGCGCGGGCCGACACATGACGGTCTCGGCACCTATTATCGCGAGATGATCGAGGAATCCGACGCGGAGCCGGTCGACGTGGCGCAGGTGCTGCGTGACCGCAAGGTGGACGTGCTGGTCTCCTACCTGCCGGTCGGTTCCGAAGAAGCGGACAAGTACTATGCGCAGGCCGCCATGGACGCAGGCTGCGCATTCGTCAATTGTCTGCCGGTATTCATCGCGTCCGATCCGGAATGGGCGCAGAAATTCCGCGATGCCGGCGTGCCGATTGTCGGCGACGACATCAAGTCCCAGGTGGGCGCCACCATCACACATCGTACGATGGCCCGCCTGTTCGAAGACCGTGGTGTGCGCCTTGACCGCACCTACCAGCTCAACGTTGGCGGCAATATGGATTTTATGAACATGTTGCAGCGCTCGCGTTTGGAATCCAAGAAGATTTCCAAGACGCGCGCCGTCACTTCGGTGGTGCCCCATGAGATGGACCCGCACAACGTGCACATCGGTCCGTCGGATTATGTGGCATGGCTGGACGACCGCAAGTTCGCGTTTGTCCGTTTGGAGGGCACGACGTTCGGCGATGTGCCGTTGAATCTGGAATACAAGCTGGAAGTGTGGGACTCTCCGAACTCCGCAGGCATCGTGATTGACGCTGTGCGCGCCGCCAAGATCGCGCTCGATCGCGGCTTGGCCGGTCCGGTGCTGGCGCCGAGCTCCTACTTTATGAAGTCTCCGGCCGTGCAGCATGAGGATCATGAGGCGCGTGAATTGGTCGAGCGGTTCATCGCCGGCGAAGTGGAAGCCACCGAGGCGCAGCTTGATGCTGATGTCGCAGCAGCCAAGGCCGCAGGCAAGGACGTCTGGCGCGCCTGAGATCTGCCGTGGCGTTCCTGTTTTCAGCATAAAACGGTCACATTTGCTGATGGTTGCACACTACTTCAGCAAGTGTGACCGTTTTGGACCCCTGTTTCGGTCACTTTTGCGGATGTGCTTCGTTGATATCAGCAAGTGTGACCGTTTTTGGCTTCTGTTTCGGTCACATTTGCTGATGGTCTCCGTCGAAATCAGCAAAAGTGACCGCAACAAATAGAAATCGTCGATATTCAAATCAGTTATCCACAATCGTGTATTCACAGGATAAACGTTGGAAAACTGCGAAAAATAGTAAATTCAGCATTCGCGACATGCCGTTATCGCGTCTCTTCGTCCACATTTCCTGCACTGCTTTACAAGTCAGTCTCAAATCCATCACTATAAGTACATGAAAGAGCACCAACGACTGACGCCACTGATTGAAACCGCAGAAAAAGAGCGGCGTTGCTTTTTTGTGTCTGAAAATGTGGAGCGCCGCGCGGTATATCGTCGACTATGCCGTGGCGATTTAGTCGCTCCGCATCCTTACCGAAATTTATATGCGCGCACTGAATATTGGAATAGCTTGAATCCGGCAGAGCGAACGATGCATGTTATACGCTGCATTGCGATCCAGCGTCCCGCGTCTGTATTTGCTGGTGGCAGCGCGGCAATGGTATTTGGCTGGGAGCAGTCGTGGACGTTGCATCATGCAGGGAATGTGTATATGGCGACGCCGTTTCATTACGGCGATAGGCGCTCTCATGGATGGGTGAAATGGGTGTACGTGCCTTCGCTGGACGCTTATACGATGAAATATTCTGTTGATGGTCTACCGCATGATGTTCTAGTGACGTCGCCGGCGCGCACGTTGGTGGATTGCGCCTTGCTGTATTCCTTCAAGGAGGCGCTGCCGATGTTTGACTCGGCCTTGCGCGCGAGGGCGGTGACGAAGGACGAGGTCGTCGCGGTGTGCGACGGGCTGCAGTTTGATTGTGGTGGCGTCTTCCGTCTGCTGCATTATGCGGATCCGGCGAGTGAGAACGGTGGCGAATCCTTGTGTAGAGCCACGATCATTGAATTAGGATTCGCGGTGCCGCAGTTGCAGCATACTTTCATTGATCCGGATAATCTGTATGACAATGCCCGCGTCGATCTCGTGTGGCATTTGCCGGATGGCCGCATCGTGGTGCTGGAATATGACGGGGCGCGTAAATACGTCGATCCTGCCATGGCGAGGCGTCGTGATTACGCGCAGGTATTGGATGACCAGAGGCGGCGTGATGCGATGTTGCAGCGCGCCGGCGTGAACGAGATTATTCATGTGACCTATGACGATGTGATTGACGGCAGGTCGCTTGCCGGATGGCTTGACCGCGCCGGGGTGCCGGATTTGCAGCATTTGCCGATGTACGAGCGCGTCAATTACCGATGATTATCGGTGTGCGATGAGTGTTGCGTGATTATTGGTGTGCGATTCTTTGGTGTGCAATGAGTGTCGCGTGGCGATTGAATGACGGTGCTTATCCATAGCTGATTGTGCATTATTTTCGGTCACTTTTGCTGATGTTGACGTATTGCTTCAGCAAGTGTGACCGTTTTGGGCCTTTGTTTCGGTCACATCTGCTGGTGGTTGTGTTCTTTTTCAGCATTTGTGACCGTTTCAGACCTCTGTTCCGGTCACTTTTGCTGATGAGCTTCGTTGATGTCAGCAAGTGTGACCGAAATGGGGGCGAAATGGGGATGAGAAGGGGAGGATGAGAGGGGCTGAGAAGGAATGAGAAGGAATGCTGAGAAGGGAGGAGGGGGAAAAAGAAAGAGGCAGCCGGCTGACGCTAGATGCGTTGCCGGCTGCCAGTTATTCGCTAGGTATTTGCCAGTTATCCGCCAATTATCTGCTGGCCGTTCGCCAGCTTGCTGCCGGACGCGGAGCCTACTTTTTCAGCAGTGGCTCGACCTGCTGCTCGTATGCGGTCAGGGCTGCGTCGATCACGTTATGCATGTCGTAATACTTGTACGTGCCCAGACGCCCGCCGAAAACGGTGTTCGGCTCGGCCTCGGCCAGCGCCGCGTAGCGTTCGTACAAGGCCTTGTCTGCGTCGGTGTTGACCGGATAATACGGTTCGTCGTCACGTGTGGCGAATCGGCTGTATTCCTCCCACACCACAGTGCGGTCCGGATTCTGAGAGTCGCGGCGCTCCGGATTGAAGTTCTTGAATTCGATGGCGCGCGTGTACGGCACGTCCGCGTCCGCGAAGTTCATAACCGGGCAGCCGAAATGATCGCCCTCGTCGTAGCGGACCTCCTTGAAGTCGACGGTACGCCACTTGAGTTCACCCAGTGAATAGTCGAAGTAGCGGTCGACCGGGCCCGTATATACGACCGGCACGCCGGCTGCGGCCAGAGCGGTCCTGTTATATGGCTGGGATTCGTCGAAGAAGTCCACGCCAAGCGACACTTCAATACGCGGGTCGTCGATCATGCGCTGCATCCAGGCGGTGTAGCCGTCGGTCGGCAGGCCTTCCCATGTGTCCTTGAAGTAGCGGTTGTCGTAATTGAATCGTACGGGCAGACGATTGATGATACCGGCCGGCAGTTCGCTCGGATCGGTCTGCCACTGCTTGCCGGTGTAGTTCTTGATAAACGCCTCATACAATGGGCGCCCAATCAGGGAGATGCCCTTATCGTTGAGATTCTGCGGATCGGTGCCCGCCAATTCGCCGGCCTGCTCGTCGATAAGCGCCTTCGCTTCGGCGGGCGTATAGTGCGCGCGGAAGAACTGGTTGATGGTGCCAAGATTGACCGGCAGCGGGTACACTTCGCCGTCATGCGTGGTGTAGACGCGGTGCACATAGTTGGTGAATGAGGTGAAGCGATTTACGTAGTCCCACACGCGCTTGTTGGACGTGTGGAACAGATGCGCGCCGTACTTGTGGATCTCGGCGCCGGTCTCTTCGTCGAAGTAGCTGTACGCGTTGCCGCCGATATGATCACGCACGTCGATGATGCGCACGTTGACGCCGAGATGTTCAACCGCCTGCTGTGCGACGGTCAGGCCGAACAGACCGGCGCCGACGACAACAAGATCCGGGTATTCCACGGATTCAGTCATGTAAACCTCCAAAGCCGAAGCACACCAAGTGTGTGCGTTTCCTTGACTATCGTACCCGCAGGCATATGCGCGCCTGCGGGAAAAGTATGGAGGAATGCGTGAAAAGGCGCAAAATATGCGAGGGAAGGGGCATGCCAGCAGGTTGTTCGTTATTTCAAAATGATTGTGCGATTGAAAAATGCATGCATACGGCAGTGATGGGTACATGATGATTGCAAATGTGCGCAGTGTGATTGATGCGCCCAATAGTTTGCGCGTATGTTCATATGATTGCTTGATGATTTTCGATGGATTGAACTATTGCATTTGAATGATGCTTCAGACTGCTTGTGTTGTTGGAATTAGTCGGAACACGCCTAATTCGTGGGATGGTGTACACTGGTCAGAGCCTCCGCGTGGCGGTATGTCACCCAACTCCCCCAGGGCAGGAATGCAGCAAGGGTAAGTGGCCTCTGCCGGGTACGTGGAGGTTTTTCCTTTTCTTGCCCGCCTGGGGTCTTCAGGCGTGGGCAGGCCGTAAAGTCGATAAGTATGAGCGACGAATCCAAGTCTTTGATGAACGACGCGCCTTCTGCCGAGAATGCTTCTTCGCAGGTGACGTCCGAACAGCCGGCTGTATGCGAACAGTCGACTGCGTCTGAGCGTTTGGCGGCATCTGACGCAATACAGCTTCCAACGGTACCGCCGCCCCCTCGTCAGCCGCGTTCGTCGCAGCAGGATTCGCGTGATCCAAATGACACGCAGAACGATTCGCGGGATGCTTCGCAAGCAAAGCAGCGGAATGCCGAAGAGCAAAATCTGCCGTTGGTTTTTACGCCGGTATTCAAGCCAGTGGAAACGTCTGACGCCAATCATGGTGTGACTATTCCGCAGACGGCGTCGTATAGTAGCCGCTCGCAGAAGAAGGCCGCTGCGAAGAAGAAAGCCGCCGTAATGCGTGATGCCGGCATGGGCGCATCATCCGCAAAATTGAATGGTATCGCCAGTGCAAACGCCAATAATGCCGAGAACGCTGCCAATTCGGGCGTCGCCAACGCAGGCCTTACCAACGCGGACATCGCTGGTATCGCGGGCATCACCGATATCACCGGCACCCCCGACGCCACCTCCGCCGCGCAATCCTCATCCGACTTCACCGCCGGCCTTGCCCGTCTCGATCCGCTCGCCCTCCGCCCACGCGCGTCAAGCCGCGTGCTGTGTGTGATTTTCGGCCTCCTCGCCGTAGCCTCCGCATTCGGAGCATGGCGTCTGGGCGTGTGCACTATGGACGGCCAAAGCTACGACGACATCGTGTTCACATCATTCAACGATGTGCTGCCGGCCGCATTCGCCCCAATCGTCAACATATTCACACATTCGTGGCTGGTCCAAGCAATCAGCGTCATTCTCGGCATAATCGCTGCCATCGTTGTGGCCGTGCGTCGCCGTTGGTGGCTGCTTGGTCAACTCGTTGCATATGCGCTGGTCAATGTGCTAATCGCGCTGCTGCTTAAAGACGCTCTTCCGCGTCCTTTCCTGATCAACACGGAGTCGAGCACAATGAATTCCGCTCCTTCCGGTCACACCATCATGGCCGCCGCTGCCGGCATCGCCCTGCTGTGCGCGGTGCCGCGAGCCTGGCGTGCGCTTACGGCGGTTGTCGCATGGGTTTACGCCATACTGGTCGGCATGTCGGTGATCGCCGGCGGCTGGCATCGCCCGACGGATGTGGTGATGTCGCTGCTGCTGTGTGGCGGCGTTGCACTGCTCATGTTGGCGGCCTCTCGCACGTCCGGCATGGACCAGATTGGCGACCGAGCGTCGTCGCCGTCCATTCAGATCGTTGGCAGTGTGATGCTGACGGCCGGTGTGCTGGGATTGTTGTATGCAGGTTATATATTGTGGCAGATTCAGCCGGGCCTGCAATTAGGCGCGGAATGGACGCAGCGTGGTGCTGTGGTTTCGGCGATGGCTGCAGTCGCGGCATTGGCGTCGCTGATGTGCGGATTGGTGTTATCGATGCGTCAATTGACGGCCTCGCCGCTGACGAAATTGGGATTGGTGGGCGCCCCGCCGGCGCCGCCGAAGCGTTGACGCCACACGCGACGTTTATATTTGGCGTCGTCGCGTGAGTATGATTGCGTTCCAAGTGCAAGGAGAATGAGGAACGAACATGGCTAATGGCAGTAAGTTCAGCAGCAAGTCCGGCAGTAAGCTCGTCATTGTGGAGTCTCCCACGAAGGCCAAGAAAATTGGGGGATACCTTGGTGATGGCTATACCGTCATGGCTTCGGTTGGCCATATTCGTGACCTAGCGCAGCCTAGTCAGGTGCCTGCCGAAAACAAAGCGAGCTTCGGCAGATTCGGTGTGGACGTCAACGACGGCTTCAAGCCGTACTACATCGTCGACGCCGATAAGCGCAAGACGGTGTCCGAGCTGAAGAACGCGCTGAAAAACGCCGACGAACTGTATCTGGCAACTGATGAGGACCGCGAGGGTGAGGCCATCGCGTGGCACTTGGTGCAAACGTTGAAGCCGAAGGTGCCGGTCAAGCGCATGGTGTTTCACGAAATCACGCCGGAAGCCATTCGCGCTTCGCTGGATCATACTCGTGACGTTGACGGCGCAATGGTTGACGCGCAGGAGACCCGCCGTATTCTTGACCGCCTGTACGGCTATGAACTTTCGCCGGTGTTGTGGCGCAAGGTGGGGCCGGGTCTTTCCGCTGGCCGCGTGCAGTCGGTGGCGACGCGCCTGATCGTAGAGCGTGAGCGTGATCGTATGGCGTTTGTGCGCGCGTCCTATTGGGATATCGCCGCCACGTTGACGGCGTCCGGTGCCGATGGCGAAAACGTTGATTTTGATGCGCGCATGATTGCGCTTGATGGACGTCGTCTTGCTGCTTCGAAGGATTTTGACACGAAGGGCGCTTTGACCGAGGCGGCCTCTCGTGAGAATGTATGCCGCCTTGATCAGGCGCGGGCCGAGGCGATTGTACAGGCGTTGCAGCATGCGCCGTTCACGGTGATTTCGATGGAGTCGAAGCCGTATCGTCGCCGCCCGTTGCCGCCGTTTACGACGTCGACGTTGCAGCAGGCTGCCGGCAACCGCCTGTCGATGAGCTCCCGTCAGACGATGCGCGCTGCGCAAGGCTTGTATGAAAACGGCTATATCACGTATATGCGTACCGATTCGGTGACGTTGAGCCAGGAGGCGATTGTCGCCGCCCGAGATGCGGTCGCCGCGCATTTTGGTAAGCGGTATTTGTCTGATGCGCCGAAGCAGTACGCGACGAAGACGGCTGGTGCGCAGGAGGCGCATGAGTGTATTCGTCCGGCTGGCGCGCATTTCCGTGATCCGGCGGAGTTGGCGACGCGCGTGCCGGCCGATCAATTGAAGTTGTATACGCTGATTTGGCAGCGTACGTTGGCCTCGCAGATGGCTGATGCGACCGGTTCGACGGCGACGGTGAAGCTGTCCGCTCCGGCTGAAGGCCATGGTGAGGCGCAATTCCAGGCGTCCGGTACGGTGATTGAATTCCCCGGCTTCATGAAGGCCACGGGGGAGGGGCGCCGCGCGGCGAAGTCTGAAAGCTCGACCGCTGACGCATCTCAGGATGCTGCCAAGAAATCCGCGAAATCCGCGGAAGACAACGTGTCCCTGCCGCCGATGAGCGAGGGCGACGTGCTACCTGCAAGCAACGTCAAAGCCGATGGCCACGAGACACAGCCTCCGGCGCGCTATACGGAAGCTTCGCTGGTCAAAACCTTGGAAGCCAAGGAGATCGGCCGCCCATCGACGTACGCCAGCATTATCTCGACGATTATCGACCGTGGATACGTGTATGAGCGCGGCCGCGCGCTGATTCCTTCATGGTTGGCCTTTGCTGTGACGAAGCTGCTTGAAACGAAGTTCACGAAATACGTCGACTACGAATTCACCGCTGATATGGAAAACGGATTGGATCGCATCGCGCACGGCGAGGAATCCGGTCGCGACTGGCTGACGCGTTTCTATTTCGGCGCAGGCAGTGATGCCGCACAGTCAGCTGAGGATGCACAGGCTGGTTTGCAGCAGCATGTCGCGCAGCTTGGTGAGATTGACGCGCGCATGATCAATACGATTGAAATCGGCGATGGATTGCGTGTTCGTGTTGGTCGCTTCGGACCATATTTGGAAGATGCGAATGATTTGGATGGTGAAGGCAATCCGAAACGCGCTTCCTTGCCGGATACGCTTGCGCCGGATGAACTGACCGTTGAAGTCGGCCACGATTTGATTGAAAACCATTCCGGCGGACCGCGTGAACTGGGCAAGGATCCGGTAACCGGCGGCACCGTTGAAGTGCGCAGTGGTCGTTTCGGCCCGTATGTGGCGCTGGTTCCACTCGCGGACGCTACTGCGGAATCCGGTGAACAGGAGATCGCCAAGCCGAAGCGTGGTGCGAAGAAGAATGTCGCGGACCGGCCGAAGATGGCTTCGCTGTTCAAAACCATGAACGCCGAATCCTTGACTTTGGAAGACGCGTTGAAGCTGCTGAGCCTGCCGCGTGAATTGGGCTCCTACGAAGAGACTGATGCGCAAACCGGCGAATTGAGCACGGTAACCGTGCAGGCCAACAATGGCCGCTACGGCCCGTATCTGACGAAGACCGGCGCTGACGGCAAGTCCGATACGCGCTCGCTCGGTTCGGAAGAGGAGATCTTCACCGTTACGCTCGACCAGGCGAAGGAACTGTTCGCACAACCGAAGTATGGCCGTCGTCGTGGCGCAGCCAAGCCGCCGCTGCGTGAGCTGGGCCTGGATCCGGAGACGAATAAGCCGGTGACGATCAAGGAAGGTTTCTACGGCGCCTACATCACCGACGGCGAAACGAATCGTACGCTGCCGAAGCAGTATGCTCCGGAAACGATTGAACCTGCCGAAGCATTCCGTCTGCTCGCTGAAAAGCGTGCGGCCGGTCCGTCCAAGCGCCGCGGCCGCGGCGGCGCCAAGAAGACTGCCGCCAAATCGACGAAGTCGGGCAAGGCCACTAAGCCTTCGAAGGTCAGCGCACAGGACCGGGTACGCGCCGAACGTCGTGCGAAGGTGAAGGAACTGGCTGATCAGGGCTGGGCGAATACGCGTATCGCCAAAGAGATCGGTTCCACCGCATCCACGGTGAAAAGCGATGTTGACTGGCTGGCCGCAAACGAAGGCTACGTGCGTCCTGCTGTGGTGCCCGCCCGCTGATGGTTGCTGCGTGTTTCACGTGAAACAGAAACACGCGTAATACGCAATACGAAGCCAGCGGGCTACGAAACCGGAAAACCGCGAACCATTGACCGTCTAGGCGTCCGGAAGGGGGGAACACGATGACGGGTCTGTTCATTTCGTTCGAAGGCGTTGACGGCGTGGGCAAAACCACGCAGGTGCGCCGACTAAAGCAGTATTGCCTAGCTCGGGGACGCGAAGTCGTGGTGACGCGCGAACCTGGCGGCACCGCATTGGGCAAGGCGATTCGCAAGCTGCTGCTGTATGGCGTTGAGGCACGAGACGAGCAAAGCGCTGATATCGCGCCGCGCGCGGAAGCCCTGCTGTTCGCCGCCGATCGCGCCCAGCACGTCAGCGAAGTGATCCGCCCCGCGTTGGAACGCGGCGCAGTGGTGATTACGGACCGTTATTTTGATTCGTCGCTGGCCTATCAGGCGGGCGGCCGCGAGCTGACGCTTGATGAGATTCGCGATTTGAGCATGTGGGCCACGGCGG
Organism: Bifidobacterium sp. LH_512; assembly: GCF_056356435.1. Classification (NCBI taxonomy): domain Bacteria; kingdom Bacillati; phylum Actinomycetota; class Actinomycetes; order Bifidobacteriales; family Bifidobacteriaceae; genus Bifidobacterium; species Bifidobacterium sp. LH_512. The sequence continues at coordinate 34,487 of NZ_JBKEUE010000002.1, read as the reverse complement.
AATTATTGCCGGCGCGCACCTATCTGTTGGATATGGATCCCGCCGCATCCCATCGGCGTCTGCACCGCGCCGCCGATCGTATGGAATCCGTAGGCGACAATTTTCAGCAGCGCACACGTCAGGCCTTCCTTGACTTGGCGCAGCGCGAGCCCAACCGTTTCCGCGTCATCGACGCGGCCCGCCCGGTGAAAGTGGTGTGGGAAAGCATTCGCGCCGATCTGGACGCGCTGCTGGACCAAATGCCACAAGCGCCCGTTCCGGAATCGGCAACGTCCTCAGAGCCGGCCAATGCCGCCCCCGAATCATCGGAGCGCGTATCATGAGCGTCTGGGATTCCATCGTCGGTCAGCAGCAAGCGGTCAGCCAACTATCCGCAATCGCCAGCGGCGATCCCAAAGCAATCGCCCAATCATGGCTTATCTGCGGGCCTCCGGGATCAGGCCGCTCCAATATGGCGCGCGCATTCGCGGCGGCGCTGCAAAGCCCTGATCACGGCATGAGCGACGAGCCCACTCGTACGACACGGCAAATCATGGCCGGCACTCATCCCGACGTCACCGTGCTGTCAACCAACAAGGTCACCATTGGCATTGACGAAGTGCGCGACCTGATCAGCACTTCCGAACAAATGCCAAGCGTGGCACCGTGGCGCATCATCATTATCGAAGACGTCGACCGCATGCTGGAGCGCACGACGAACGTGCTGCTCAAGGAAATCGAAGAACCAAGCGAACATGCCATCTGGCTGCTGTGCGCGCCGAGCGCGCAGGACGTGCTGCCGACGATTCGTTCGCGTACGCGTATTGTGAATCTGGCTGTTCCCTCGAATCAGGCCGTCGCGCAATTCCTGCAACAGTCGACGGGCGTCGAACAGAAGATAGCGGTTCGTGCGGCGCGCTTGGCCGAAGGGCATATCGGCATCGCGAAATTGTATGCGACGAACGAGCGCGTCCTGTCCGACCGTGACGAGCTCGTCGTCGGCGTGCTTGGCCTGCAGCGCGCATCGGACGCTGTGTTGCTTGCCGGCAATCTCATTGACGATGCGAAAGGCCAGGCCGAGGCGGATGTCGAAGTGCAGGCGGCTGCTGCGGAAGCTGATTTTCGCCGCATCAACGGCCTGGGCGAGAAGGATAGGATTCCGCCGAAGCTTCGTGGCGCCTTCAACGCGATTGCCAAAAAGGATGAATTGAAGCGACAGGCGACGCGTCGCAGCCGTGACGTGTTGGATCGTGCATTGAATTCGGTGGCCAGCATTTATCGCGATGTTGCCGTCGTGCAGAATAATGCCGAGGATTCGGTCGGATTGATCAATTTGGAAAACCGTACCGCCATTTGCGAATTGTCGGTGCGATTGACGCGCGCTGATGCGGTGCGACGATTGGAAGACATCGCCGCCGCGCGCCGTCGTCTTGCCGGCAACGGTAATCCGACATTGGTTTTCGAAGCGCTATTCTGTGCTCTGATTCCGCCTTCGCGCTGAGATGCCGCGTGCGAGCGTCGTCTGAAAACGTCGTATACGATTGTTGCGCGCAATCACTGTGCGACGGTCGATTCTCGCACGATCAGCTGCGGCGGCAACGCAATATGCGCAGGATTGTCCGGGCCGGCAGCAATCAATCGCAAGGCTTCTGACACGATCTGCTCGAACGGCGGGCGTACGGATGTCAACGTCGGCATTGTGGTTGTCGCAATGGGGGAATCGTTGTAGCCGATGATGCGCACATCCTGCGGCACGTGCAAATGCAACGCGTGCAACGCGACCATTGCGCCAAACGCGATCGCATCATCCGCGCACACCAGCGCATCCGGGCGTGTTTCCGCGCTCTCCACGCTGCCATCCGGAGCGGTGAACAGGCGCATCGCGCAATCAAAGCCGCGCTGCACCGTGCGTTCGCCGAAACGATTCCAGTCGGCGTATGTGCGCAGGCGGAAGGCGCGAATCTGCGTGTGGAACATTGCGAACAATTCCGCCGATTCGAACGAGATCTCCTTACCGGCGAGATATGCGATGGAGTGCGCGCCCTGCGCGCGCAAATGCCCGATGGCCTGTTCCATCGCGGCGTTTTCGTCGATGCTGACCATCGATGTGCGGAAGGATCGTTGTCTGCCGCCGACCTGCACAATCGGCAACGTTGGCGCGTATTCTTCGAGAACGCCGGCCAAATCGGCGCCGGCTGCGGTGACGACAATAATGCCATCCGCGTGACGGGCCGCCAATGATTCGATACGTTCGGCCTGTGCATCTTGCGTATTGCCGATGCCAAGCAGTAGTTGCTGTGAATCGGTGTCAATAGCTGGCTCAAACTGGTCAAGCAAGCGGGCGCTGAAGTTTTCGGTGGCGCTGGGAATCACCAATCCTATGGTGTTGGTGATGTCGCTGCGTAGCGAGCTGGCTGCATAATTGACGGAATAATTGAGTGTTTTCGCGGCTTTGCGCACGCGACGGGCGATGTCGTCGTCTTTGGTGCGGCGGCCCGACAGCACGCGGGACACTGTGGCGGTGGAGACGTTGGCGAGGGCGGCGACATTGGTGATCGAGCTGTTGCCGCTTACTTTGCCTGCCATGGTTCCTCCGCAATGATGCTGCCGCGCGCGGTACAAGCAGTATGAATGCCGGCGCGGTGCCGTGAATGATGGGATGGCGTTGGAGAAACGCCTTAAGCATTGTAGATGATGTTTGCCGATGACGATTGCGGTATGCGAAACGGCCGGGCGCCCGAAGGCGGCCACGGCCGTTTTTACGTGAAAAATCTGACCGCTCGATTATTCGGCGACGAGAGTGGAGATCAGGTTGTCGGCCACTTCGGCGGCATTGGCGCCATCAACGGTGATGGTGACAGTATCGCCCTGCTTCACGCCCAAGCCCATGATGGACAGGATGGAGTTGGCCGGAACCGGGGCGTTTTCGCCCTTGGCGATGGTCACGGTGCAGCCGGATGCGGTGACGGCCTGAGCAAAAGTGGCGGCCGGACGCGCGTGGATGCCGACGGGATCGTTGATGACTGTGCTACGGGTTTCCATGGAAACGCTCCTTTGGGGTCATGGTAGTTGTGCTTTCGGTTAGACGGCGTCCAAGCCGACTATAAGGGACATTATAACACTTCATCGGACATTTTCAGCAATCGTTTACCCAAGTTGCATCAACAATTTTCTTATGTATAATATCCAAAAGGCTGAAAATGATTTACCGGCGATGAAGTCGCGAATCATGCGACTGCCGATAAGACAAGTAAGACGAACCACGGCCTGAAGTTGCGCCGGCATGGCCTTGGCAAAGACGCGGCGAAAATCCGAACAGGAATAGGAGATCACACATGGACATCAAAGGTGTTGGCATCGGCCGTTCAATCGCGGTCGGACCAGTTATTCGCATGGCTGCTCCGCTGGCCGAACCAGCGGATACGCCGCGTGCCGAAAGCATCGCCGCGGAAACCGAAATCGCCCGCGTCACCGCAGCCCTCGACGCCGTCAACGCCGACCTGAACGTTCGCGCCGAAGCGGCTGCCAATGGCGACGAAGGCGCCAAGCAGGCCACTCCGATCCTGCAGGCCATCGCCATGTTCGCCTCCGATCCGGCATTGGCTGAATCCATCAAGACTCTCATCAGCCAGGGCAAGACCGCAGAGCGTGCAGTGCTCGAAGGCTTCGCCGCGGTCGAAGACATGTTCCGCGCCATCGGCGGCTATCAGGCGGAACGTGCCGCCGATCTGCATGACGTCGGCCAGCGCGTCATCGCCGACCTCATGGGTGTGCCGGCTCCTGGTCTGCCTGTCAGCGACACCCCGTTCGTGCTCGTCGCCGAAGACCTATCCCCGGCCGACACTGCCGCGCTCGATATGAGCAAGACCCTTGCCATCGTCACCTCCCAGGGCGGCCCGACCTCCCACACCGCAATCCTCGCCCGTGCCCGCGGCATCGTCGCGGTCGTTTCCGCCGCCGAAGCTGAAGGCTTGGCCAACGGCGAAACCGTGATCGTCGACGCCGCCCACGGTGTCGTCATCTCCGATCCGAGCGACGAGCAGATCGCAGCCGCCGAAGCCGCCAAGGCGCAGGCAGCCAAAGCCAAGGAACTGCGAGGCCAGCCGGGCGCCACCAAGGACGGCGCTCGCATCCCGCTGCTCGCCAACGTCGGCAAACCTGCCGATGCTGCCAAAGCGTTGGAATACGGTGCAGAAGGCGTCGGCCTGTTCCGCACTGAATTCCTGTTCATCGGCAACTCCGAACCGCCGAGCGTCGAAGAGCAGACCAAGGCCTACACCGAGCTGCTGGCCCAGTTCCCGGGCAAGAAGGTCGTTATTCGTATGCTTGACGCAGGCGCCGATAAGCCGCTGCCGTTCCTGACTCCGGAAGACGAACCGAATCCGGCTCTCGGCCTGCGCGGCCTGCGCACGTTGAAGGCGCATATGGACGTGCTTGAAGGCCAGCTCAAGGCGTTGGCCGCCGCCAACGCCGCCACCGAAGCCGACCTGTGGGTCATGGCCCCGATGGTCGCCGACCAGTATGAGGCCGACTATTTCGTCAAGCTCGGCAAGAGCTTCGGCCTGAAGAAGGTCGGCGCCATGGCCGAAGTCCCGTCCATCGCCCTGATGGCCGACAAGGTCGCTGAAGTGGCCGACTTCGTGTCCATCGGCACCAACGATCTGACCCAGTACACGATGGCCGCCGACCGTACGCTCGGCTCCGTCGCCAACTATCAGACCGCATGGCATCCGGCGGTGCTGCGCGCCATCAAGCTGATCTGCGACGCCGGCAACGCCAAGGGCATGCCGGTAGGCGTGTGCGGCGAGGCCGCCGCCGATCCGGCTTTGGCCGTCGTGCTGGCGGGCCTGGGCGTCAACTCCCTATCGATGACCCCAGTCGCCCTCGACGATGTGCGCGCCGAACTGGCCTCCGTCACCATGGACGAGGCTCGCGAACGCGCCGCCGCCGCCCTTAACGGCGACTTCTACACGCCGGCCGAATAGTCCGCGCATGACCGCAGAGTCAGCCGCGCGTCGGCTCGCGTAGCCCGCTGCGCAACTCTGTGGCCGCGCTTCTGGACAATCCGGCCCAACTTTGTGTCAAAACCACGTGGTTTTTACGTTTTGGGGTTCTCCAACATCTCCATTTCGTTAAAACCCCGTGGTTTTAACGGTTTAGAGGCCTGCTGGGGGTCAGTTTCGTTAAACCCACATGGTTTTAACGAAATGGAAAACACCCAAGCTCCCAAACCGTCAAAACCACAAGGTTTTAACGGTTTTATGGCCTGTCGGGCGCCTGTTTCGTTAAAACCCCGTGGTTTTACGTTTTGGGGTTCTCCAACATCTCCATTTCGTTAAAACCCCGTGGTTTTAACGGTTTAGGGAGCGGGGACGACTGGAAAAGGCTTGATTGGGGGAAATGGGAAGTTGGTTGGGGCGGGAAATCGGTTGGGGAAGACGGGCTGCGTTGGGATGGCCGCGAGGTGGACGGGCTGGTGTGTGAGGCACAGGAATGGTGGATACTGGAAACATGAGAATTTCAGCTGATTTCACCGTTGTTCCAGACATATTCGCAAAGGCGGCGCCGCCTGAGAATCGCGCGGAGGGAACACCGGTTGTGTCATTCCCGTTTTATATTGACGATCTTGATTCATCTGTGCGCTATTTGCATTGGCAGTTCACAGATCCGGATTCCATTCCGGTATGCGGATTCGAGTGGATTCATTGGTCGGTTGCGAATTTGCCGGTTGATGCGCTGATGTACGACTTCAACGATGCGCACGCATTGGCGATCCCGGCCGATTTTTCGCGGATGATGCCTGCGATGATTCCTGAAGCAGTGCAGGGGCGCACATCGGCGGCCTCCCGTTTTGTCGGAGCCACCGATCCCGCGGTGACGATGCGGTATAACGGCCCGCAACCGCCGGATAAGAATCATGAATATTACTTGCATGTGTGGGGTACGGCGAAGCCTCTGCCCGGATTGAATCAGGGATTCTGGCTCAACGAATTGCAGCATGCGATTCGTGACCTCGAAGGAAGTCCCGATCAAGGCGGCATGTTCATAGTCGGCGAAGCCTGATCACATCACACTGTTCAAGTCCGAACATACGAGTATCCAAGCTTGTATCACATCGGCCTCGCAATGGCCGCACAAATAAGAAAGAGGAACACCATGGCCTGCACCACGATTCTGGTCGGTAAAGACGCGAGCTACGACGGGTCGACCATCATTGCCCGCAACGAAGACAGCGCCAACGGCGAATTCAATCCGAAGCGCTTCATCGTTGTCAAGCCGGAAGACCAGCCGCGTAAATACCGTGCCGTCATCTCCCATGCCGAAATCGACCTGCCGGAAAACCCGCTGCAATACACCGCAGTACCCAATGCCGATCTGAAAGAAGGCATTTGGGGAGAAGCCGGCGTGAACGAAGCCAACGTGGCCATGAGCGCCACCGAAACGCTGACCACCAACGAGCGCGTGCTCGGTGCCGACCCGTTCGTCGAATTCGTCCCGGCCAAGGGCGACCAGCCGGAAATCCACGGCGGCATCGGCGAAGAAGACTTCCTCACCTTGGTGCTGCCGTATATCAAAACCGCGCGCGAAGGCGTGGAACGACTCGGCGCGCTGCTCGAAGAATACGGCACATATGAAATGAACGGCGTCGCATTCTCCGACGTGGACGAAATCTGGTGGATGGAAACCGTAGGCGGACACCATTGGATCGCCAAGCGTGTGCCGGACGAAGCGTACGTGACCATGCCGAACCAGCTGGGCATCGACGAGTTCGACCTCGAAGACGCATTGGGTGAGCAGGAAAACCACATGTGTTCCGCGGATCTGGCTGAATTCATCGACGACAACCATCTCGACCTGGCCGTTGAAGCGACCAGCCCGTTCAACCCGCGTGACGCCTTCGGCTCCCACTCCGACTCCGACCACGTGTACAACACGCCGCGCGCCTGGTACATGCAACGCTTCCTCAACCCGTATGATGAAGTGTGGGATGGTCCGGACGCAGACCACAAGCCGACCAGCGATGACATTCCGTGGGCTCGCCAACCGGAACGCAAAATCACCATCGAAGACGTGAAATACGTGCTGAGCTCCCACTATCAGGGCACGCCGTACGATCCGTACGGAAAACTCGGCGATGAGCACACCCGTCGCATGTTCCGCACCATCGGCATCAACCGCCAAAGCCAGCTGGCCGTCATGCAGATCCGCCCCTACCGTCCGCAGGCCAGCCGTGCCATCCAGTGGATGGCTTACGGTTCCAACCCGTTCAACACACTCATCCCGTTCTATCCGAACGTCGGCAGCACGCCGAAGTATTTGGAAGACACCACCACGCGCGTCACTTCCGAAAACTTCTACTGGGAGAATCGCATCATCGCAGCCCTGTGCGACGCCGCCTTCTCCGACACCGCCAACGCCGTCGAACGCTACCAGCAGAAGACCGGCGCTTTTGGACACCGCATCATCGCCGATACTGATGCTCGCATCGCCGAGCTGGCCTCCATCATGGACGTCAGCGCCAAACAGGTCGCCGACGACGAATATGACGATGACGAAAACGGCATCATCGACGTGCAGCCGATGGAACCGGACGACATCATCGACGCCGTGCGCAACGACGAAGTCCGACAGATTCTTGGCGAAGCCAACGACAAGATGGCGGACTTCCTGAAGGAAGAAACCGACAATCTGCTCGACTCCGTGCTGTACACCACCAGCATGAAGATGAAGAACGGCTTCAACCGATCCGACTTCTAATATGACAACGCCCGCCACGGCCATCCAAGTCGTGGCGGGCGTTCTCAATAAGCGAACTCCCCGTTAAATCAAACATCATCAAACATCGGCATACGGTATGCACACTGCATCCGAACATCATCGAACAACATCTGAACATCACTCGAATATCAGCAGGACACAAACGCAATATCGGCCTTTCTCAAGGCCGCAAACGCGATAGCGACATCCGACATGCCGCATACAATGCTATCCGTCCTGAGATGAGCAGAAAGGAACCCCAATGACCACCATTGCGGATTTCACCAGCCAGTATGGCCTGGTCCAAAAGATCGACGCCTTCGGATATCTCGACTATCTGAACAGCAATCCCGACGCTCCGCGCAAGCACGGCAAGATCGTGCTGGTCACGGCGGACACCCCGCTCAAGGCCTCCCGTGGTGAAGGCAAAACCACCACGACGATCGCCATGATCGACGCGTTGCGCGCCCGCGGCATCGACGCAGCAGCCGTGCTGCGCCAGCCGAGCATGGGCATCACCGCAGCCGGCTCCAAGGGCGGCGCCTCCGGCGGCGGCAAAGCATCCCTGACCCACCCCGAACTGATCGACTGGGGCCTGTGCGGCGAAATGGCGGCCATCGAATCCGCCCAGAATCTGCTCGTCTCCTTCGCTGAAAAGGCCGTCGACGAAGGCCTCCTCGACGACATCCTTGTACCGCGCGTCTCCGAAGTGCCGTCGCGTTCGCTGCGTCAGATCGCAGTGGACCGCGGCAAAGGCAACGTCGCCGAACGCGTCGTGCTCACGCCGACCTGCGAACTGATGCAGATCGTCGTGCTTTCTCGTTCCATGGACGAAATCGCGGAACGCGTGTCCAAGATGATCGCCGGCACCAAGAACGGCAAGGCCGTCACCTTCGGCGAATTCGTTGATTTGTGGCGCATCACCGGTATTCTGACCGATGCCGTGAAGCCGGCCAAAACCGAAACCGTCAACGGCTCCCCGGTGTACGTGCACGGCGGTCCGTTCGCCAACGTTTCCATCGGCATCCCGACGCTTGTCAGCGTGGAAATGGCCTGCTCGCTGCACGACGTCGTCATCGTCGAAGCCGGTTATGGCGCCGACGCGGGCGCGCAGAAGTGGCTCGACATCGCTTGCCGTGAATACGGCGCACAGTGGCCGTCCGCCGCGATCGTCGTGACCCGCGCCTCCACCTGGCGTGACGACCCGGCCCTCTCCTGGCGCTACCCGTTCCACGTGCAGCGCTTGGAAGGCCTTGATATTCCGACCTTCCCGCTGGTCAACCTGTGGGAAGGCGAAGACGATCAGGTGCCGGCCTTGCGTGAAACCGCGAAGGAACTGAACTTCCGCGACCCGATTATCGGCAACCTGTACCGCGATGGCGGCGACGCGCTGGCCCCGCAGCTGGACGCTTTCGCAGATGTGGTGATGAACGGTGCCATGCCGGCTCAGCCGCACACGCATCGCGGCATGGCGCTTGTCGAAAACGTGCGCTGGGTGGCCGAACACGCGTACGGTGTGCCGGCCGACCGCGTTGTGCTGAAGGACGGCTTCGCCGATTCTCTGAATGAGGCCACTGCGTTGTGCGCAAGCGCCGGCATGAGTCTGAGCGATATGGCGTTGGTGGCCGTGAAATCTCCGGCAACGATGACCGACAACGATTCCGCGCCTCAAACAGAGCGCACCGTGACGCTGAAGAAGGTCGAAGTGCACGCCGGCGCAGGCCTGGTGCACGTGAACCTGACCACGTCGCTGACCACCCCGATGCCGAAGATCGTCTGATTCTTCCACATCTGCCGTATCGTCCGATCGGCCGCATCGCCTGATTGGCCGTATTATCTGGTCTGCTGCGCCGTCTGATCGGTCGTATCGTCTATATCGGCGCATCGGTGGCATTCAATCGCTAACCAACAAGGGCTGGAATACGCTTTCAACCGCGTATTCCAGCCCTTTTGCATGCGACTCATCACATCTCCTCCGGGGTGTGTCCGATCTTTGACTTTGTTCATGCATCCGGTCTTGTATCGCCTTTTTCCGTCCTTTTCTTCCTTTTTTGCGACTTCCATGTGGCGCAAACGTCACCACTTTTCTCCATCGCATACTGTGCGCAAAATGGACGGTGCGATTCGCTCGGCAGGGCATGGCCTATTGCAATTTACCGTGCCGCATTTGGGTGAGCATTTACGTGAGCACCAGTGATTTTGGCGACCTGATATGCGGCTGCGGTCACATGTGCTGAAAAGGACGTGTCCCGCCAGCAGATGTGACCGTTTTTGGGCTTGAAAACGGTCACACTTGCTGGTGAGGACGCCCTGCTTCAGCAGAAGTGACCGTTTTGCCCCTGTTTTTCGGTCACATTTGCTGATGGCGTACGTTCATATCAGCAAATGTGACCGAAATGGAATGGAACGGTGCAGAGTCGTTGCAGAGTCGCAGGGCGGCGGGATGGCAGGGCGATGGGGCGGCGGGGCGACGCGTAGTCGCAGCGTAACAGGCGACGCATAGCAGCGGCGAGCCCTGCAATCAGCGTAAGGCTTAGAAATTGCCGCCGTTCCAACCCCAGTCGGTGGTGGCGGTGTATCGGATGTAGGTACGATCCTGTGGAATGCCCAGCTCGGATTCCAACGCGGCCATAATCTGCTGCGTCAACTTCTCCCACGCGGAGCCCGGCACGGAGCGGCCGAACACGTTGACTTCAACATAGGCGGCCGGCTGGCTGTCGTCACCGCCGAAATAAATCGGCATATTGTCCTCGAACGGGCACATCAGCCACCCCTCGGACTTGCCCGGAACAGCGGTGATCGCCTTGCCATAGGCGGCCTTCAGCGCTTCGCGCTGTTCGGGCGTGGTGGAAACGGAGACGTGAGTGTGAATAACTGGCATGATTCCTCCTTATGGACATGAGCCGTATGCGTGATATGCGTGCGCCCTTGTGCCGGGCTGCGGCCGACGCTTCGGACTTGTGTCAAAGCGCCTGTGTTCAATGGTATGCCGTGAGGAAACTGATTGAACAACTTGTGAAATTCGGCATCGTCGGTGTCGTCGCTTTCATCATCGACTTTGGTCTGCTGAATATTTTCGTCGGTGTGTTTCACTGGCACAATGTGCTTGCAGCAACCGCTTCCTTCCTGATTTCGCTGGTTTTCAACTATCTGGCCAGCATGAAATTCGTTTTCACGCATCGTGACGACATGGCGCGTTGGATGGAGATCCTTATTTTTGTTGGCGCCTCCGTTATCGGTCTGTTCATGAATGATGCCATTATTTGGATTTCGACATATGGCATGAATCGTGACGCCTATAACACGCAGCATCTTGAATATTTGATTCGTACGAATGCCGGAAAGCTGGTTGCCACGGCGATTGTAATGGTGTGGAATTTTGTAATTCGTAAATGGCTGCTTGATAATACGCGCACGAATGCGCTGAATCGTTTGAAGCGTGCCGATAATCGCCTGTCGCGGGAAGAGCTGGACGCCAAGTGGGAGAACAGTTTCTCGCATAAGCTTGGCGTCTGGTCGTTGCGGCATACGCCAAAAGGTTGGCGTTGAATCTGATTACGACAGAAACGTTGAGATTGAGGCCGCGGAAAACCCGCGGCCTTTTGTTTGTGACAGGAAATGCGAGGCTGCTGCCCCGTCGTTGCCCACGTGTCGCCATCAGGTGCCCCGCTCGTACACTGAAAACATGAGCAAACATCATCGTGACCGCAATTGGGCGCCATCGCCGGAGCCACTTCCCGTCGACGCTCACACCATCGATAATCACACGCATGTCGCCTCCGTCGTGCCGTTCTCGGAAGCCATGAGCCATGAGGCCGTCGAAAAAGGCCAGGATCCCGTCCCCGTCTACAGCGTCGACGAGCTGCTCGCACAGGCCGCCGCAGTAGGCATCGACGGTGTTATCGACTGCGGCTGCGAATTGCCGAATCTCATGACCGCAATCGACATGGCGCGCGAGCATCCCGACACGGTGCACGCGGCAATCGCCATTCATCCCAATGAATCCGTACACCATGGCCATCGCGCTGCTCCCGGTCCCGACGGACTGCCCGTGCGTTACAAGCCGTGGCACGATGTTTCTTTCGACGATGCCATGGCGGAAGTGCATCGTCTCGCCGTCACCTATTCCAAGCAGGTCGTTGCCATTGGCGAAACCGGCATGGACCTGTTCCGTACCGGCGAAGAGGCGAAAGAGCTGCAGCGTGAGGCGTTCCGCGCGCATATCGCGCTCGCGAAAGAGCTGAATCTGCCGCTGCAGATTCATGATCGCGATGCACACAAGGATGTCATCGAAACGCTGCTGGCCGACGGCGCGCCCGAGCGCACGGTGTTCCACAGCTATTCGGGCGATGCGGAAATGGGCGAGATTGCGCGTGAGCATGGTTGGTATTTGAGCCTGTCGGGCACGTCAAGTTACAAGGGCAATGACGGCATTCGCGAGTCGGCTCGCATTGTCGGACTCGACCACATCATGGTGGAGACGGATGCTCCGTATCTGACGCCGATGCCGTACCGTGGCCGTACAAACGCGCCGTATATGATTCCGTACACGTTGCAGGCATTGGCGAGTTATTTGGATTTGTCGATTGGTGAGGTCGCGCGCGCGACGCGTCGCACCACGCAGACCGTGTACGGTGTGTGATTTTCGCATGATTGCAGTGTGGCTGCAGTGTGATTACGGCATGATCCACGTACGATCACGTCCCGCAGCGTTCGTGTGAGAAACCCCAAAATCAGGCGGTATATGCACTCGTTTGCATATACCGCCGTATATGTATTGGCGTGTAGTCGTTGTACACTGCCCCGATGGACGATATTCCCTTCGTCGGGAATGCCGTGAAAAGTGGTTAAAATGTCAAGATTTCGTTAAGATTGTTTTGACAGTCAGGCTTTTCATAGCGTCGCGCAGTCGACAACCGACGACGGATCAATGTGTCCCATTGGAGGAAAACGTTATGGCGGACGAGCCTAAGGATAATGAGCCCCTGTTGCGGGCTGCGGAATATACGAATGCGCCGAAGGTCTCACATCAGGTGATGACCAAAGAAGAGCGCAAAGAGCTTCTGAAGCAGCATGAGCAGCGTCAGCAGGAGAGCAAGAAACTCGACAAGGCGGCAAGTCACGGCCCGATCGGCCGTTGGTGGAGCCGCCTGCAGGCCAGCCCGGACAAAGTCAGCTTTGCCATGTGCATCGTGGCCCTCGGCGTCGTGTACGGCGACATCGGCACTTCGCCCCTGTACACCGCACAGGCGTTCATATCCGGACAGGGCGGTATCGGCAACGCCGACCGTGAAGCCGTTCTCGGCATGCTGTCACTGGTGTTCTGGTCGATTACGCTGATCACCACCATCAAATACGTGTTGATCGCCATGCGCATCGACAACAAGGGTGAAGGCGGCATCTTCGCATTGTATTCGCTGATCCGTCGCTACGGCCCGTGGCTGGCCATCCCGGCCATGATCGGCGGCGCGGCGTTCCTGGCCGACTCCGTGCTGACGCCGGCGGTGTCCATCAGCTCCGCAGTCGAAGGTCTGCGCACGCTGCCGATGTTCGAGCATGTGTTCATGGAAAACAAGGAACTCACGCTGTTCATCACCATCGCCATCATCCTGATTCTGTTCTCTGTGCAATCGCGCGGAACGGAAAGCATCGGCAAGGTGTTCGGCTCCGTGGTCATGGTCTGGTTCGCGTTCCTCGCCGTGGTCGGCGTCATGAACCTCAGCCAGGAGTGGAGCGTGTTCGCCGCGCTGAACCCGGTGTACGGCATCAAATTCCTGTTCAGCCCGCATAACGCCGCCGGCATCGCGTTGATGGGCACCGTGTTTCTGTCGACCACCGGTGCGGAAGCTTTGTATTCCGACATGGGCCATGTCGGCCGTGGCAACATCTACTTCACATGGCCGTTCATCAAGATCGCGCTAGTGCTGAACTACTTCGGACAGGGCGCGTGGATCATGGCCAACCAGAACAATCCGGAATACGCCGACGTCGACAGTCTCAACCCGTTCTTCCAGATGATGCCGCCGACCCTGCGCTATGTGGCCGTCATCCTGTCTGTCGCGGCAGGCGTCATCGCATCGCAGGCGTTGATCACCGGCGCGTTCACCATGGTGTCCGAAGCGACGCGCCTCAACTGGATGCCGCATCTGCAGGTCCGCTATCCGTCCCGTACACGCGGTCAGCTGTACATTCCGACCATCAACCTGGTGCTGTGCGTCTCCACGCTCGCCGTGCTGGCGATCTTCCGCGATTCCGAGCATATTTCATCCGCATACGGCTTGGCGTTGACGGTCACGATGATCACGACCACGATTCTGTTGGCTGTGCACCTGTGGCATCGTCGCAGCAAGATCTTCGCGGTGGCGTTCACCATCATCTTCCTGGCCATCCAGATTTTGTTCTTCATCGCTTCCATGGCGAAGTTCCTGCATGGCGGCTGGTTCACTGTGCTGCTGACGCTCGCCATTCTCGCCGTGATGTACACGTGGAAGGAAGGCACGAAGCTGGAACGCGCGCAGCGCCGCCACATGCAGCCCACTGATTGCCTGCCGGTGTTGGAAAAGCTGCACGACGATTCCTCGATTCCGCGTTTCGCCGACAATATCGTGTATCTGACATCCGATCAGGAAATGAAGCGATTCGATACGGACATCTTCTTCTCGATTTTCGCCGACCATCCGAAGCGCGCCCGCGCATGGTGGGCCGTGTCGGTGGAGACGACGGATGAGCCGTTCACCCGCGAATACAGCGTCGAAAGTTATGGTACCGATTTCTTCTTCCGCGTGCGCATCCGCTTGGGCTTCAAGGTGTCCCAGTCGATTCCGGCCTACCTGCACCAGATCATGAACGATCTGTCGAAGTCCGGCGAGCTGCCGCAGCAGAAGTCGATTTACCCGAAGGTCGACGCCGATCCGAACATCGGCACAATCCGCTATGTGCTGATTCACAAGACGTTGATGCCGGATTCGAAGGTGTCGGCGCGTGGCGCGCTGTCGTTGAGCATGAAGTATGCGATTCGCCATGTGGCCGGTTCCCCGACCAAATGGTTTGGCTTGGCCGCGTACAATCCGCTGGTCGAGGTGCAGCCGCTGTTCATCGCGACCCACCGTCCACCGCGTCTGAAGCGCGTGTGATACGCGTGTGAGCCATGACCGCGGGGCTTGGAGTGCTTTAGGGACTTTGTGGGTGCCTTGGGAGACTCCTTGGGTGTTCGGCTCATTCGTAAATCCGGAAAAATAAGCGTTTTGGGGTTGTGCCACATTGAGTACAACCCCAAAACGCTTATTTTTTGAGGCTATCTTACGATTGTGTGTACCACGTATGGGTGGATGCCGTTTGTGCTTGTTGGAAATTCAAGGAAAATATCGGCGTAAGACCCTAATTTCGGAAGCAAGGTACACACAATCGCAAAATAGCCTTCAAAATACGCGAATATGGTTTTACTCCTGATCGACCCCGTGAATCAGCATTGACGCCATGTCTCCCCGATGACTTGTGCCGGATTGTTCAAAAGGCTTTACGCCGATATGCATCCTGCGAAGTTTTACAATGTGCTGTGAAACACAGGCCGTGAGCCGCTGCGCAGAGTGCGCGGAACTGAAAATCGTGAAAAGTCACGAAAGGCGTACATTATGAGCGGATACATTCCCACCGTTGACCAGGTCGACGAACTGCACAAGAAGATCGCGCCCTCCGAGGCTGCATACGAGCTGGTGCACACGCATTGTGTGATTGTCGCGACGATTGCCTGTCAGTTGGTGCGCCGCCAGAATGCGTTGTTCATGCGTCGCTGCACGCTGCCCGCCGATGCTCCTGAAAAAACCGGCTGCTTCGTCGCCTGCGATAAGCCTACCGTACCGCCGACCGGCGGCGTTTCGGGCGGCACGGTGCCGCCGCGTCTGCTGGATGAGCATGAAGTGCTGATCGGCGGCCTGCTGCATGATATCGGCACGTATTTTGTTCTGAAACATGACGGCACGGATGGAGAACCGCTGAAATTCAGCAAGAAGAAGTACATTCAGCACGGCATCCGCGGATATGAATACTTGATTGGTGAAGGCGTGGACGAGTCGATTGCGCAATTTGCCCGCAACCATACGGGCGTCGGACTGACGCGCGAGCAGGTTGCGGCGCAGGAATTGCCGCTGCCGTTGGACGATTATGTGCCAATGAATCTGGAACAGGAAACGGTGATGGTGGCCGATAAGTATCACAGCAAGTCGGTGCCGGCGAAATTCCTGACGGTCGATGCCTATATGGAGCGCGCCGCCCGTTTCGGCGAAGACAATCGTCGCCGTTGGCTGGAATTGGTGGAAAAATACGGCGTCCCGGACGTAGAGGCGTTGGCAGCCAAATACAACATGCGCCTCATCTGAGCTGTTGAAAACCGTTACAACCCTGTGGTTTTCACGGTTTTGCTGGTTTGCTTCCCCCGGTTTCGTTACAACCCTGTGGTTTTTACGAAATTCGGGACATTGGGGGCCTGCTTTCGTAAAAACCACAGGGTTGTAACGGTTTTCAACGGTACGGGTTGGTGGTTTACAGTTCGTAAACGGTTTCCATAGCGTTCGCTACGGATTCGCGGTCGGTGACGATGATGATGCAGCGTTTGCCGTCATCATCGCGCTTCAGCCCGGTCAGCAAATCCAGCACGGTAGCAGCATCAGAAGCGCCGGCCTCGTCGTCTTCGAAGGCGGCGGTTGGTTCGTCGGCGATGATCACTTCCGCCTCGCAGGCCAGTGCGCGCGCGACGGCGACGCGATACTGTTCGATGGCGCTCAGTTCGCCAATAGATACGCCGGATGTTGCACCCTCAAAACCGACCTTTTTCAACAGTTCGCGTGCGATTACCGGTTTCGGCTTGAGGAAGTTGCGGTTGGACGCGTCCATCGCGTACAGAATGTTGCTTTCCGCATCCAGATCCGCGCGCACGGCATACTGCTGCGGAATGAAGCCGATGCGATGCGCGAGCACTTCCAGCGGTTCCAATTCGCGCAGATTCACGCTTTTGCTGATTACATTGCCGCTGTTCGGCAGAATCATTCCGGTCAGCACGCCGAGCATCGCCTGTCGCGTTTCCAAATCATCTTCGGCGGCCAGCATGGCATATGTTCCGCCCTTATGGAAGGCAAGTGACACATCGTCAAGAACAGTGCGGCCGGTTTTTGCGTTTTTAACGGTTACATGCTCCAATGCCAGCGTCGGATTGGCTTTTAGCGCGTAGTCGCGGCTGCTGCGAATTTCGCGATCCAGTCGAGTTGAAACGCTTGTCGCCGCAGCGTCGGTGACCGCGTTGGAGGCCGGCTCCTTTTCGCCCTTGGCTGCGTGTCCAAAAGCATCGTCTTCGCGTTGTAAGGCCAACGTTTCGTTGACTTTCATCGCATTGTCGGCCGCCACGGAAGAGGATGCGTCGCCATTTTCGCCGCCTTCATCCGATTCGTCCGCTTCGTCAGCAGCAGCATTATTAGTGATGCCTTCAGCGGCCGCATTCACGCCGGCATCCTCGCCATCGGTAGCATTGACGGTATCGTCGGCCATACTGATTTCGTCATCGGCGGCATCGTCAAATACGAAATTAAAAGGAAGATTGTTGATATCTTCCGTGTCGGATTCGACGGCGTCAGCATTGGCGGTTCCAAACTTGGCAGTCTCAGCACTTTCAACATTCTCAGTATTGTCGAGCGTTTCCTTGTTCATCGTATCCTCGGCGTTATAGGTGGAATTTTGCGTTTTTTCGTTTAGGTCGCTCATTGTGCTCACGCCTCATTCTTTGTCGCGTCAGCTTTTGCGCCGGTCTTCGTCGCACCCCTCGCGCCGCCCGCGTACGGCATAAGCAGGTTCTGCGTCGGGTAGAGCGCGGCACGAAGCGCGGCAATGATGCCAACGACAATGCAGGCAGCCAATCCGCCCCATACCATCGGCCAAATCGAAGCTGACACGGCAGCGGTTTCGTGTCCAATCACGGCAACACCAATCGGCCTGGCCGTAAGCGCGCCCACCAGCAAACCAATCGCGGCGGCCGGCAGCGTGCACATCAGCGTTTCCAGGAAGAACTGTCCACCCAAACGACCCTTGGTCACGCCGCACACCAGTGCGGTGGCGATCTCATTGGCACGGCCCTTGATCGTATGCAGCAGCGTCAGCACAATAACGCCGATTC
This sequence comes from Bifidobacterium sp. LH_512, assembly GCF_056356435.1. NCBI lineage: Bacteria > Bacillati > Actinomycetota > Actinomycetes > Bifidobacteriales > Bifidobacteriaceae > Bifidobacterium > Bifidobacterium sp. LH_512. Next base: position 16,591 of record NZ_JBKEUE010000002.1, on the reverse strand, counting down.
CGCCGATGACGCACAGTACAATCAGCGCGATGCGCGTTATGGAAGCCGCCTGGTCCAGCGGAGCGATCGACTTCTTGTAGGCCGTCAACGACGGGGACGTGATCTCGTAAGCGGAGTCCAGCTTTGCCTTCTTCACTGTGGACGCGAACGTGTCGTAATCGGCGGGGCTCGACAGCGAGAACACGATATTCAAATCAGGCTTGGCCCAGCCGGTCGCTTCGGAATCATCGAGCGAATTGGAAGCGAACGTGTAATACGTCGTGTAAATCACGTTATTGCGATTATCCTTGGCGTACTTGGCGTCATCGCCGTAACCTTCCGGCGCGCTGCCGACATATTCGTAAATGCCGCGAATGGTCATGTCGTATGTTTTCGACGTGTCAGTCGGGTGTCCGATCGTGATCTTGTCGCCGACCTTCAAATCATTCGCCTTGGCCAGTGCATTGGAAATCAACACGCCATTATTCTGACCGCCGGAATACTTCAGATGCTTGCCGTCGACCACTTTGTAGCTGCCGTACGGATTGTTGTTTTGCGCGCCTTCCAGCGTGTAGAAGCTTTGCAGCGTCAGTTCGCCGCCGGTTTTATCGGCATCTTCGCCAGAAGAATCGCCATCGGACGTTGCAATAGCGGTGACGGAGTCGCTTTGACGTACCGGAATGGATTCGGTCAGCGTGTACTGGAAGGTCAGTCCCGCGCTTTGCACGGCGGTCGCATACGTGCTGTATTCATCCCAGCCCAGGTAATTGTCGGTGTAGCTGTCGTCTCCGCCGTCGCGCTTCGCTTGTGTTGCCGCGGTGGGGCGAATCTGCGCGGTTGCGGTCTGCGACTGATAGTCGTCGTTGTTGGCGACGTCGTCCTCATGGATGACGGCCAGTCCCACGGTCGAGCCGAATGAGACGAATAGGGCGATGAGGGCGGTGGAAACGCCGTACCATGTGTGGCGTTTCAGCGCAGCTCCGGCGTTCTTGAGAACGAACATGCTACTTCTCCAGTTCTCTTCCTGTGTCGCCGGCGTCGCGGCCGGCGGAATGCGGTGGCCGAGACGCAGCACAGCAAGGCACCCTCGGCGGGCAGCTGCGTCCCGTAGCCTCCATCATTATCGCTGTATGTGTATGTTTTCTTGCGCATTACTGTTATACCCCTGCGTGAAATCTGAATATAGCCTGAAAGCGTGGTCGTCCAATAGTCGAAATGCAACATGATCTGCAGCTTTTCGCGTGATGATTTCGGGGCGATTATTTTTTTTTGGGGGGGGGAGAGAGATTGGTTGGTTGGTTGATTTGTTGGTTAGCTGGTTGGTTGGTTGATCGATTGATTGATTGATTGATGTTTGCCTCTAGATTGCTGGCTTTGTGATCTTCCAAACTTGTTCATGCATTGTTGGTTCATGCATCGTCGGATATTGTGCCCATCTGCTGCAGTAATTCACAGAATCCTTTTGATTGTGAATAAGCCGGTATTCATCCACAAATCCACAGATTTTCCGTATTCCATGGTGGAGTCTTGCTCGGCCGTGACACAGTTGCGGATACGCGATGCCTTTCGCGACGCGAGCATCCCGTACGGTATGTCCCGAACTGTGCGGCATCTCGCATTGTGGAAGGCGGGCTCGGGCTGTGCATGAGCTCATGGTTTGTGCGGGCTCCGGTTTTATACCGGCTCGGCCTGTGCCGTATCGCGGGCGCCACGCTGCGCAACGCCGCACCGCGCGGCGCCACATTCCAGAGAAAGGACCACAATATGGGAACGTCATTTGCAATGGACAATATCGGATTCCTGCAAGCCATCAATCAGTTGGAGCGCCGCTTCGACGAAGTCGTGTCGCCGGATTCCGCCGCGGCCTCCACCGATGCCGTTGAAATTGAGGCCAACGACGCCCTCTCCTCCGACGCCCGCGACCCTCTCGATCCACACCTCTACGAACTCGCCTGCGGCGTCTTCGGCAACACCGCCTGGGCATTCACCATCGGCCTCGCCAGCATCTCCTACGACACGCAACTCATCGGAGCCTGCCGCGACTTCATGCACGGATGTGCGGCCGTCGTCCGAAAATACGGCCTCAGCGTATGGCTATACGACCTGATCAACGACTCCTCCATGGCGGTATTCACCGGCGAGCCCAGCGCTCGCATGCCGATCTGCATTCGTATGCGCCACCACGTCGACATGATGCGCCGTTTCCATATGCACGGCATCAAACGCTACGGCACACGCGAACAGCGCGAAGCCGACATTTGGGAGCATTCGCGCCAAATGCATCGTCTCGGTGCCTACAGTTTGCTGCGATGGGGCGTAGGGGAGCGGCAAAGCCTGCCGATAGCGCTTGCGCTGTTGACAGATCCGGGTGTGGGCATGTGCATGCTGCGCGAGGATTCCACGGTAATGGACATGGGCGCCATTCCGGACATGCGGTACAGGCGCATCGTCGACTATGTGAAGGAGCTGCGCGCGCAGGCCGATCTGGATTATGCACGGACCGTCGGCAGCGATGGCATTGTGGAGACGATGCCCAACAGCATTCCGGGATTCTCCGATATCGACGCACGATATATCAGCGATGCCGCCCGCCTGGCACGCGCTTACCGTGACCTGTGGAACGTGCACGTCGCTCGCGCGGATGACGTGATGGCCGATATCGAACGCGACCGCGCGCTGCCACGTGTGCCGCTGTGGGTGAACGTCGTTCATCTGCGAGACCTTGCATATTCGCTGATGGGCGCGACGCTGTCGGCGGATCTGGTGGAAGGATTTGAGAATCATGACGAGCGGCGGTTCGAAGAAGGCGTACGGCGGCTGGAACGCATGGCTGAAACGGTACGCGATCACGGGCTGGTGATGTTGCCGGGGCTGCTGTTGGAGGAATGCGAGCCGGCACCGCTGCAGTCGGAGCGTTTACGCTTGGATGAGTGGGAGAATGAGCATCGCGCTTACTGCAGGGTCGGGGAGGACATGGCTGCGGTGATGCTGTATCGTATGCCTTACGAGGACGTGGCCCGTCGTTGCGCCGTCGCCTTGGTGAATTGCGATGCCGACCGGTATGCGACAGCGATAGAACCGCTGCTGTCCGGTGAATGCGAGCATCGTGAGGATGAGACGGAGTGTTGCGCGGCCGGCTTGGAAACCCTGTAGACGGCTGCACTGCCGGTCCATGCGGCGTGGCTGCGGATTCGGATGGAAACATCTGGAAGGAGCCGTGATGAAAACGATTGAAGTCGGTATGTCGGGAGTCCAGGCGTCACAGGCGGCGTTGGGCGTCATGCGCATGGATGGGGTTGCCGCTGATACGGCCGCGCAAGTGGTGCGTACCGCCGTCGACCATGGCGTGAACTTCTTTGACACGGCGGATATCTACGGCTTCTCCAAGCATTGCATGCACGGCAGTTCGATGGCGTTCGGCAGGGCATTGAAGGCTGCCGGCGTGCGCCGTGAAGACGTCATCATCCAAACGAAATTCGGCATCGACATCGAATATCGTTCCGATGGAAGCGTGCGCGGACGCGGCTACGACTTTTCCAAGAACCGTCTGATCACGATGCTCGACGAGGAATTGCGGGCGCTCGGCACCGACCATGTCGATTTTGCGCTGCTGCACCGACCCGATAGCCTGTTCGAACCGGAGGAAGTCGCCGAAGCCTTCGACGAGCTGCAGAAGGCGGGCAAGGTACTGCATTTCGGCGTGAGCAATATGGGGCCGTGGCAGGTCGAGCTGCTGCAATCCGCATTGCGCCAGCATTTGGAAGCCAACCAACTGCAATTCGGCCTCGGCCATGCACGGATGGTGTCCGACGAGCTGCTCGTCAACTCCATGCAGCAGGGAGTCGCAGCGGATAATCATTCCGACGGAATACTGTCATACTCCCGCCTGCGCCGCATGACCATCCAGGCGTGGAGCCCGTTCCGCAGCGAACAGGGCGGAACATATGTCGGCGACGCGCAATTCCCCGAACTCAATGCGGAACTGGATCGGCTTGCGGACAAGTACGGCGTCACCCCCAACGGCATAGCCTTGGCATGGATCTCACGGCATCCGGCCAACATGCAGACCCTTATCGGATCGATGAATCCGTCCCGACTGGAAGACATCCTCACCGGAGCCGACGTGACGCTGGAGAGAGAAGACTGGTGGAGCCTGTACGCCGCCGCCGGCAACCCGATTCCGTAGTCTCTTCCGCAAGTCGCTGTCGGCGATTCGATTTTGTAACTAATCCTTGTTGAAAACCGCTGTACGCCGCCGCATATCGACGTGTGGCGGCTTTTTCGTGGGCGTCTCCTTCGGATCGGACGAATCGTTTTGAAGGGTTTGAACGAGTTTCTCTTTTTATGAGCCAGTGCCGGATTCGAGCAGAGAGACTCGAAGACATGTCTAATTTGCTACTTTCCTTGACCTGCATCACCCACTCGTAAAAACATCGTGGCGTGCGGTTCAGAGGCCGGTCTTGCCGAGTCTTTCAAACGGCCAATCAAAATAAATACGCGACGTATTCGATGTTGTTTTCACCGTGCATGATGCTGTACGAGTTCCTCAGCTTTTCGCGTACACGCTTGCGTTTCGTAGAAGGAATCCATCGGAAAGATTCCTAAAATTTCTTGTGAGAAAACTGAGTCAAATCAGTGAGAGCGAAGGAAGACCCATGAATATCAAGAAGGTATTTGGTGCGCTTGTCGCCTCGGCTATGCTGGTCGTTGGCCTGGGCGTCACCGCAATAAGTGCTGTAGTTCCGGCTAATGCGGCAGGCGAGGGATGGCGTCAGGAAGGCGTTGCGTGGATGGCTCCCGCTTCGGGCGGAGTTGAAGTGTATCGTCTTTACAATGCAAATAGCGGTTTGCATCATTACACAAGCAGCGCGACTGAGCGTCGTTCACTCGTTAACGCTGGTTGGCGCGATGAAGGTGTCGCTTTCCATGCGGATGTATCCGGCGCCAATGTATATCGTGTGTATAACGCAAGCAGGCAGCAGCATCATTACACCTTGAGCCTGTCGGAGAAGAACTCGCTGGTCAATCAGGGGTGGAGATATGAAGGTGTTGCCTGGCATGTTAGCGCTTCCTCGTCCGTACCGGTGTACCGTGCGTATAAGTCGACGTCGGGCGAGCATCTGTGGACTACAAACGTGCAGGAATATGAGAAGCTCAGCGGCGAGGCCGCTTCTCCAACTGCAGCGGAGGCGTTGAAGCGTCTGACAGTCAGCGATTACCAGGCCTCTGGCTACAATCGTGATGAATTTGGCGAATCTTGGGCTGATGTGGACGGCAATGGTTGCCGCACTCGCGATGATATTCTTGCTCGTGATTTGACCAATGTAACGAAACTGGATGATTGCCGTGTCAGTACCGGTGTTCTGAACGACTCCTACACCGGCACGACGATTAATTTCCGCCGCGGTACGGATGGCGGCAACGATGGCGGTGTGCAGATCGATCACGTTGTCGCGCTTTCGAATGCGTGGAAGTCGGGCGCGAATACGTGGACCGATCGGCAACGTCTGGAATATGCGAATGATCCGTATGTGCTGTTGGCGGTAGACGATCAAGAAAATCTGGATAAGGGCGATGGCGCCGCCGATGAATGGTTGCCGTCGAATGCCGCATATCATTGCGATTATGTCGCCCGTCAGATCGGTATCAAAGCTAAGTACAAGCTGAGTGTGACCAACTCTGAGTATCAGGCCATGGCCAATGTGCTTGCATCTTGCCCGACGGAGGTAATCCCGACTGGCGTGGGGGCCCCGACGGTGTCGGATGTCACTCCTTCCACTCCGAGCAAACCATCTACTCCGAGTAAGCCATCTACTCCGAGTAAACCGTCCCACAACACCCAGCAGGGCATTACTCCCGGGGCTTTCTGTTCCCCGGAGGGAGCCAAGGGCATCGGCAAGTCGAACAGTGTGACCTACACCTGCAAACGTGACAACAACGGTATCCTTCGTTGGCGTCGCTGATCCTCGTCGCCGCAAGCGCTGCTGCCTGTCAACGGTTACACAGATTGGGATTGTCGTAGATTCCATCTTTTCGTGCATAACGAATGGTGTTCAGCTCAAGCAGCTGCCGCAGCGCATCGAGTCCTCTTCCATTCTCGATGCGGGAGTGGAAGAGGACTCGATGTCTGTAACGACTTGAAATACTAGAATTCCGCCATTTTGCAACAAAAAAGGGTTTTCAGAAACCTCTGAAAACCCTGCTGGCGGAGGATACGAGATTCGAACTCGTGAGGCTGTTACACCAACACGCTTTCCAAGCGTGCGCCATAGACCACTAGGCGAATCCTCCATTGCGCCGCTTCTCGTGGTTAAACCACTTGAAGACAACTCGTTTAAGATACCGCACTCTTGCGATAAATAAAAATTCCGCGTGTCGCGCCTGCGGTGTCATGCCGTGCCGTGTCATGCCGTCGTCGTTGATTTTCCCGGAAAAAGATTCCCGAAAGGAGCGGAATGCGCGGACATTTGTCAACAACCTGCATAAATGTGTGAACATTTCTGCTGATTCTCAGCATGTCGCGATACATTGTGCGTTGGCGACACGGCTGCGCGTTGCTGTGCTGCGCGGGTTCGGCCTTGTGCCATGCCCGTGCGTGCGCTGCCTCGGCCGGCGGGGAGCCGTGCCGACCGGCTGACGTTCAGCCATGTCTGTGCGCGCACGGCATTCCGGTGCTGTCGGCTTGAGCCCGGTCTGCAGCCTCGGCTCGCGTTCGACCTTCTTCCGGTCAAGCCGGGCGGCGTGGCCGACTTAAAGCGTTTCGGTGACTTGCCGACTTGAAAATTCAAGAAAATTAAAAAATCTGGATACACCTAGATACATGTGGATGCGAATGGAGAATAAGGAGTTCGGATGTTATCGTCGAAGGCCGTAAAAATAATCACGTCGGTTTCATCGGTCGTGTTGATGGGCGCGCTGGCCGTTCCCGCGAATGCGTTGTCGGACACGGTCGTGGACGCATTGGGACGTTCCATGGTCTCCGGCGAGACGACCTTCATCGATCAGCCGGTGGCGTCGGATGATTCCATGCCGGAGAATCCGGAGCAGGATCTGCCGGACTCGGTTGACGAGTCGATTCCGGACGATGCGACGGTGGTGTCACAGGATTTGGCAGTGACGGATGATGGCGAAGTGAAGGACGTCGCCACCGGTGAGACGGTGACCGATCCGGAGCTGGTCGGCACGCAGGACACGCCGGCGGATCCGTTGGCGAAGACGGACGGCGAGTCGTTCATTCCGGTCGCCGTGTCGGACGTGAAAGATGCCATTGACGATGCGCAGTCCGACGATGCACAGGAAGGCGGCGCACAGACCGCAAACACTTCAGAAAACGCCACGGTCTCCCTTGCATCCCTTCAGAACAACGAATACGGCGCCTACTGGGGCACCTACAACAATACGAGCGCTTTCTTTGAGGCCGATGGCACCCCATTCGCGCAGAGCGCGAAGGGCGTGATTGACGTCTCTTCTTGGCAGGGCAAGATCGATTGGGCTGCCGCGAAGGCCGACGGCGTCGAAGGCGCGATCATCCGCATCGGCTATGGCGCCGGCAACGGCCTGGACACGATGGCCGCATACAACATCAGCGAATGCAAGCGTCTGGGCATTCCCTTCGGCGTGTACCTGTATTCGTATGCGGACACGGCGGCACTCGGCACGTTGGAAGGCGAAGGCGTCGTCGACCTGCTGAATCAGGCCGGAGTCAGCCCGAACGATTTGAGCTATCCGGTGTTCTACGACTTGGAGCGTTGGACGTGGACGGGTCACACGCCGCCGACCGATCCTGCCGTGTATGAGAAGATCGTCGACGCATGGTATACGGCGCTGCAGTCTGCCGGCTACACCAATCTTGGCGTCTATTCGTACACCAGCTATCTGAACGGACCGCTGAACAGCACGAGGATTCACGCACGCACTCGTTGGGTGGCGCAGTACGGCGCTTACATGCAGTTCACCGCTTTTTCGACGACCGACCGCGCCTGGCAGTATACGTCGGGTGGCTCGGTGAACGGCATTTCCGGCCGTGTCGATTTGAACGCGTTCGGCCAGAAGATCGGCGCCAGCAATGGAAACTCCAACAGCAATGGCGGCAGCAGTAACGGTAATAGCAACAGCGATTCCTCCAGCGGCGGCAGCAGCTCCGGCGGCACCTCCACCGAATACCCCGGCAACATGTACTACTTCTCCAACACGCTGAACGGTGGCACCGCAGACAAAACCGTCGCCTATGGCCGTTCGGATGACATCGTGTTCTCCGGCGATTGGAACGGTGACGGTAAGGATACCCTTGCTGTCCGCCGCGGCCGCACGTATTACATCAAGAACTCCATCGAGAGCGGCGCGGCCGATATCGAGGTGAACTACGGCCTCGAAAGCGACGACGTGCTGGTTGGCGATTGGGATGGCGATGGTAAGGACACGCTGGCCGTTCGCCGTGGCAACGTCTATTACATCAAGAATTCCATTGCCGCCGGCTCCGCCGACGTGACGATTTCGTACGGTCGTGCCGATGACATCGTGCTGGTTGGTGATTGGGACGGTGACGGTAAGGATACGCTGGCTGTCCGCCGTGGCAACGCCTACTATGTGAAGAATTCCATCGAGAGCGGCAACGCTGATACCGTGATTTATTATGGCAAGACCGATGACGAGGTGCTGGTTGGTGATTGGGACGGTGATGGTAAGGACACGTTCGCGGTCCGTCGCGGTCGCACGTATTACATCAAGAACTCCATTGCGAGCGGCGTGGCCGATATCGAGATGAATTACGGTCTTGTGAGCGACAGCGTCCTTGTCGGTGATTGGGATGGTGACGGTAAGGACACGTTCGCCGTTCGTCGCTGAATACCGCGTGAATTTTCGGCGAACATCACAAGACTCCGTCGTGAGAGTCCGTTGTAAAAGGCCGGCATGAAAACGCGGATGCTTCAATCATTGCCGGTTGCCGCCTTCACGGTACGCGTGGCCCAGTGCTGCGCGTACCGTGAAGTATGTTATGCACGTTGAATGGTGAAGATGTAGGTGAGGATATAGATTATGAAGCTGTTCATTCAGATTCCATGCCTGAACGAGGAAAAGACCCTGCCTTTGGTGCTGGCGAATATGCCGAAGTCCATTCCGGGCATCGACAGCATCGAGCTGCTGATCATCGATGACGGCTGCTCCGACCGCACGGTTGAGGTGGCGAAAAGTCTTGGTGTGAAGCATGTGGTGCATCATGCGCGTCCGATGGGATTGGCCCGTGCTTTCCGTGACGGCGTGGACTATGCGTTGAAGCATGGCGCCGACATCGTGGTGAATACGGATGGCGACAATCAGTATCCGTCGGAGGCAATCGGCGAGCTGGTGCAGCCGATCGTCCGTCATGAAGCCGATATCGTTGTCGGAGACCGCCAGACGTCGAAGATCGCCGAGTTTTCCGCCTTCAAGAAGCTGATGCAGCGCTTTGGCTCGTGGGTGGTGAACAAGGCCGCCGGCACGAACATTCCGGACGCGGCCAGCGGCTTCCGTGCCTATTCGCGCAATTCCTTGCTGAAGCTGAATATCGTTACGGAATTCAGCTATTGCATGGAAACGATCATCCAGGCCGGCAACAAGCGTATCGCCATTACGAGCTATGCGATCACAACGAATCCGAAGACACGCGAATCCCGCCTGTTTTCGAACATCTTCGAACATATGGCGAAGAGCGGCGGTGCGATCGTGCGCAGCTATCTGATGTTCCGCGCGCATTCGATTTTCAAATGGGCGACGATCCTGTTCGGCGTCGTCGGCCTGATTCCGTTCGTGCGTTATCTGGTGTATTTCTTCGGCGGTCTTGGCGGCCAGCATGTGCAGTCCTTGATTGCAGGCACTGTGCTGCTGACCTGCGCTCTGATTTCGTTGATGCTGCTGATCATTTCCGAACTGTTGCGCATTCAGCGCAAATTGGTGGAGGACGAGCTGGAGCGGACGAAGGAGATCCTGTACAGCACGCCGTATCAGAAGATCTGGGCATTGCAGGACGAGTTCGGCGCTTTCCCCGATGCCGCCACGTCGGCCACCGGTGCCGATACCGTTAATTCCGATACGAAATGACCGATTCCACGGAGCAAGGTACGCATATGAACACGATTCCATCGTCATCGCAGAAGCAGACGAACCGTCCGCCGCGTGTGCTTGCCTTCGGCACCTATAACGTCCGTAAACACCCGCGCGTCGGCATACTGATCGACGGGCTGCGCCGCAACGGCTGCACAGTGGAGGAGATCAACCATCCGTTGGAACTGTCCACCGCGCAACGCGTGGAAGTGCTGAAGAAACCATGGAAACTGTTCGGCTTCGCTTGGAATCTGCTTTCGCTGTGGTGCGCGCTACGCCGCGACGCCAAGGCGTGGATGAAGCGCAACGGCCGTCCCGATGCGATCCTGGTCGGCTACATGGGTCATTTCGATGTATTGCTGGCCCGTCACGTGTTCAAGAAAACGCCGATTATTCTGGACCATCTGATTTTCGCCGGCGACACGGCGAAGGATCGCGGCGCAAAAGGCTTGAAGGTTCGCCTGTTGAACCATTTGGATCATATGTCCACGCATGCGGCATCTCTGGTGCTGGTGGACACGGAAGAACACCGCCGCATGCTGGAGTCGGACGTACAGGGCATGGTCGTGCCAGTCGGTGCGCCGGACGAATGGTACGCCGCCGGTAAGAACGCTCCGCAACAGCGTGACGGCATTGTGTTCTATGGCCTGTATACGCCGCTGCAGGGTGTACCGGTGATTGCGCGGGCACTACGCCTGCTGGCTGACCGCGGCATCACGCCACACGTGACGATGATCGGCAAAGGCCAGGATTACGCGCAGGTACGCTCCATCGCCGACGATTTGGACAACGTGGAATTCCTCGAATGGGTGGAACCGGAACAGTTGCCTGCATTGGTGGCGAGGCATAGCATTGCTCTCGGCATTTTTTCCACCACGCCGAAGGGCCTGCATGTGGTGCCGAACAAGGTATACCAGTCAATGGCCGCCGGCTGCGCGGTGATTACAAGCGATACCGCGCCGCAACGCCGCATGCTGGACGGCGGCGCGGTACTGGTGAAACCTGGCGATGCGCATGCACTGGCCGATGCGATCGAATGGCTGTTGAGCGATAAGACTGCATATGCGCAGGCCCGTCAGAACGCCATTGACGCATCAGCGCGTTTTACATCGTCGTCTGTAGCCTGGAACTTGGTGCAATGGGCGCAGGGGTTAGTTCATGGACGGTCTGCGTAATCGCTTGTGATGCTCCGGAGAGAAGTTGTTGCGCTGCTTCCCTCATATTGCGGACACTGCCTTGCAGCTGCATCTGAATGAAGATGATAACTCTGACTGCGTTCGTACTAGGTATGCCAAGGCTGGTGACGAACGGTACGCAATGTTCTTCGATATACCGCTGTTCCGCAGTTTTTGTGTATTTACGCAGAATGGATGTGATAAAAGCCAATACAATGCCGGCAATGACTAAAGCCCATCCGATTCCTGGAACCATAGCCGCGAATGCGCCAAGCGAAGTGGCAAATCCGACGGACAGGAAGCAGCCTGCATCAAGTAGAGCAAAGGCGACAGCAACTCCATTGACTACTGCGGTAATCACATCGAATGCGAAAACGGCATTGCTGAATCCGTATGTGGCTTTATCGGATACAACGTCGCAGACGGATGTCGCGAATGCGAACATGCTCATAAGCGCGCCGCATGTTTTGAGTCCTAGCGCCATTCCGGGTTTCATGCCGGTTGTGGATTCCGCTAGACGCCGGAAGAAATTCTTGCCTTTTCCAGATAGCATGCTGATTTGACCGTCTCGGAGCAGCACGGTTGATTTGATTGACGATGCCGCGCTGTTGCTGGCGGTAGCGGTTACTTTCGCTGGGATAAACGTTTGCGTGACTTGCAAGCCATAGGATACCGCGTCGATGGCCGTATAACTGAGGCTGGAAATCGCGGAAGCTCGCTGTGCATCGGTTAGTGATGACCAGTCGGTGAGCGTTGAGATGGCGTTGACGAGCATCATGGTCTGTCCCACGGTAAATGCCAATGTACCCAAACCGATGCTGTACAGTTTCGGACAGTTGGTATGGAGCCATTTGTTCAAAGTGTCCAAGCAGGGGAGCGCCTCATTGTTGGCGAGCACCGTTTCGAATCCCGCAAGAACATTGGACACAATGTATTGCCAGTAACTACCTGGTGAATCAATGGAGTGATTGGCGATAAGTTCGTCGATTTCAATTCGTAAAGATTTCCAAGAATCCGGCAGCGTGTCAACATCCTGCTGATACAGCCAGTCGATGCGCTGGCGGCAAGACAGCTCATAGACTTGCATGCGCTCGTCGGCTGTGATCGTCAGATCGCGTGCGGATACCGACATTGCATATCGAGAGGTTTTCCGGTTCAACAGCCGATAGTATACGTCCGTTCCTAGTGTAAGCCGATAATCCACCGTTGTTGTTTCGCCTGTTAGAGCAGTGCCATTGCTGCTCGTATCGGCTAGCGGTGGTGTCTGCGGACAATCCAATGGGATTTGCCGTGAATTATCCAGCGAATTCAACACCACTACGAGATGATGTAGTTTCGGACCAGTAGAGCGTTGCAAATCTCCCAACAGATATTCGGCGTTATCGTCCTGCAGCATGAAATCATGTAGTTTCTTGGCCCACAATGCCGCATTTTCCCGATAAGGGTTGATTTCTGGAATGGTTTGGAAATACAAGACCTCGTAAACCCTGTCAGACAAAGCACGAAAAGTCGGGTTCTGGCTCAGTGACGTAACCAGTGAGCCGTTATAGTAAGCGTCCAAGCGTTCCTGATAATGGTCGATGCTGGTAATGCATTCGGAATATGCGCCTGCATCACTGTTTGCCAGCATATAGCTGAAGAACGCGTAGAAATAGTCGCCTGTGAGCAGGTCCTTCACATCCTGCCGCGAGTTGACAAAATCGATAAGCTGCGCAGGAATTGCCGACGCGCTCGGTCGTTCATATCCGATGTATTTCAATTGCTCGTCGCTGATGTAGTACAACATCAGGTTATGCAATGCGGTGCTGTAGTCTGAATCGACGTTTTCCGGAATGGGCGCCGGCAGTGCGAACAATGATTCAATTCTGGGCTGTATATCTTCCAATGAGGCAAGCTGATCGGCATGCAGGCAAGGGGGAACGCCCTGACGCACTGCGATATTTGAAGAATCCAATGCAGCGGAGTCGATTGGTGTCCCTAATGAATCTGGCTGATACGTACCAGTTAGCATATAGTTCGGTGCTTCGCTGGTGAATTTGTCCGGATGAAGCCAAGCACTCCCGGATAGCGTCGTGTAATCCGAGGACAGATGCATATCGACGTAAGCGAATCCGGTATATGCGTCCAAACCGTCGGATAAGAAGCCACGGTAACTGTATGACACGCTGTGCGTGGACGGGTCCACATATTCGTAATTGCTGCATCGTGCATACGCCACATGGTCGGCGTCCGGATATTCCACACGAGTGAACTGAACAACGCCGCCAGCTTCCGATGTGCTACCCAGGCTGAGCCACAAATGCTGCGTTTCGGCTTTTGCGCCCATGCTTGAAGCGTTCGTGCAAGGAGCGAACGTCAGATTGTACATCAAATCGTAAGAGGCCTGAAACGTACGGCGCTCGCCGTTTTCCACAACCACGCCGGAAAACAGGCGAGGGAACCGTGTGGCTTGCAGTCGTCCAAAACATTGTGGCGCGTCGCCATTGTCGCTGCCGGCGCCGATGTTTGTCCAGTAGATATCGTTGCCGTTATGGTATGTGAGCATGGGAACGTTGTTCCACAGTATGTGTCCACGGGCTATGTGCAGCGTCCGCGCAGCGCGTGAGTCGGTCAGCATGCTGTTAGGTATGGGGTTTGGGGAAGTGACGTCGTTGTCGATGTCCCAGTAGATGGTCAGTTCATTCGGGACTACGTTCACGAGTTCTGTCATCGCGTCAATCCTCCGATGAGCTGTGCGTATGCGCCGCTTGGCAGGATTTTTTCCCATAGATTGGCGTTGTCGGTGAAAAGAGCCAGTACACGTTGTTGTTCTTCACTTGGAAGGTCTTCAAGCGTACGACGCAGTGATGCTGCTGTGAGTACCGGATAAGTGATCAGGCATGCGTAGCCGTTGGCGAAATAGGAGCGATAACCATCGTATACGTTCAGGTCTCGGCATTCCGTATGCTCGGTGTTCTCGGTGATAACGATGCGGTTGACTCGCTCATATGTGTTGATACCATTGAAGCGGCGCAATACCATGTCTCCGATTTGAAGTTGATGAATTGGGATATCCGGACAATTTTCGCGCGCAATATCTGGCTGCGGTGCACACCATCCGCGTTGTGTGAGAATTGGATGGTCTAAAGACATGAAAGGCTTGTCGTTATTGATGGCGTAAAGTTCGGACACTTCCGTATTGACGATGACGTCGCGTGAGCAGGGAGATGCAGTATTTTGCGCATTACGTAGTATGTCGGGGAAGGACAATTTTTCTATCGGCTTGAGTGTACCGTCTTCCAATTCGATCATTGTGCCGACGGTGACGCAGCCTGCGCTGGGGCTCAGCGTCTCTTTTTTGTTCCAATACCCTTTGGCTGATACGGATGCCGTCCAGTTGCGGAATGCTGAAGTATATTCTTTTTGCGTGGTGGTTGGCGTGCCGAAAGCACCTTCTGGGCCCGTGGTATACCAGCCGTCATATGTGACTTCGGCCCTTCTGATTATGCCGGGGATGCATGCGTTGATTTTGTTGTATAGGCTTTGGCCGCTCATAAGCTCGTTGCCGACCCAGTCCGACATGTATACGGCGGTCATTGATTCTATATCAGATTGTTTGCCCTCGTCAGTCCATGAATTTTTGAATTTCTTGTATTCATCGGGGAATACGATTTTGAGAAAAATCAGTAGTGCTTTCAACTCGGTTCGAACCGGTATATCGTTTTTATGAATTTTTCTCCATAATGACGTGGAATTTGCCATTTCATCGGTGACCATTGTGTGGATCTTGTCTTCGGTAATATTGAAATCCTTGATGCATTCGCCGATCCTGAGCGCTAGTAGCTTGATTGAAATGTCTGCCCATTGGGAGTCGAGTTGAGTCTTGAAATTGTCCAAAGTCGGATTTTTCGAGTCCAATCTTAAAGCGTTCCGGATTTTGTCTCCACCGTCAGTTGTTTGAGCGTCCTGATTGATGAGAAGGCAGGTGTAGGTAAGACACATGGCGCCTACGGTGTCCGCATCCGTTTCGCTCAGGTGCCCGAGTACGCTCGTGTCAGTGAGAAAACCGTTGCACCCCTCTCCGCCGCCATGGAATGTGACTCCTGTGAGGCTATCTCCATACTGAAGAGCACGAACCATGATGTCTTGACAAAGTGGCTTCAGCCCATAATCGATACCGTCGGCACCCATGGTTTGTGTTTGTACCGCAGCATAAAAATCGTCGCTGATCATATTGCTCTCCCTCGATGAGCGTTGAGGGTAGGAAATACCCATTTTGGGTATACCACGACGAGGAAAGGCAAGGCAATGACGAAGTTAGATTACGAGATGATGAATTAATGTCGGCTAGGGAATAAAAGATTATCGCAGTATGACCGTGAAGAAACATATATGTTTGTGGCCCTCGACGAATCCGTCGAGGGCCACAAACACCGCGATGTCCCGAAAGCGCGACATATGTAAAACATGTCTTCAGGTGCATTATTCGTATTTCGTACAAAGTAAGCGCCTGCACACAGTATAAGCCATGTGCGGCGATTATGGTACATGCGCGTCGCAATGGTGAGCCGCGTAAAGCACGGTGCGCAAAACGCGGTTTGCGTTAAATCCCGCCTATTAGCGATATACAAGGTAAAATCCAAGAATTGTGAGAAAACCGAATTCCTCGGCGTGTCGGACTGCTGTTTTCCTGAAATAGCTGCCTGCCCACCATATGCGTAATCGACATATAGGTCAGATGCGTATATGAGTGGGGTTGGCAGCAACTGCAGGATGTATGTCTTACATACATGACAATGAGTTTGACATTATCGAGGGGTCGGGGTAAAAAGTATCACAGTCGGGTGGGGAGAGTCCCCACATAAACCCGATGTCCTAGAAAGAAAGGTTTTCTGAAGATGACAGGAAACACGAAGATTTGGCGCGCCCCGCTCGCCGGTCTGGCCTCCGTCGCGATGATCGCGACCATGGGCATGGCCGCCGCCACCGCGAACGCGGCCGGCGAACCGACGTTCAAGGCCACGTTCGACACGAACGGCCGCGGCACGGTCACGAAGGCAACCGAGGAGCTGAAGTACAACAGTGTCGCCGCTCAGTCGTACAAGCTCACCGAGAATGACGCTACCTACAGCGGTTCCGACTGGGAGTTCACGGGCTGGTACACCGAGCCGGGCCTGGGCGAGGGCGAGAAGGTCGACTTCACCGCGCCGCACTACGGCGACATGACCCTGTATGCGCACTGGGCGAAGACGTCCGAGGTCAAGACCATCACGTTCACGGACAACTCCTACGCGAAATTCGCCGACACCGACCAGGACGGCACCGCCAACCAGCCTGCCGACCGTGTCGTGAAGCTGGCCCCGGGCGACAAGCTCGCC